>JAEKNU010000161.1 GCA_016838895.1 Chloroflexota bacterium | reverse complement strand
ATATTAAAGTTCTCTCCATTCGTGAAGGGTACAATTTGGGTTGTTTTTGTCCTGTCGTTTTTTCAGTGAAGTCATATTTAAATATGAGTTGTTTGCATTCCGTGCCATCGACCCAACACTATCATCAGGGAAAGCAAAACAATTTGAGCAGGTAATAAATCGTTGAAAGAAATAATCATCTGCGCTGTTGCAAAAAGATGGAGCATACCTAAGAGTGAATGCGTATGAAAACATTCAAATGGAAATGTCCTCAATGTGAAACCACCAATGTGGATGTGACCTGCAGAAAATGCAGTCATATGCCAGAATATTATATTCCGCTGAAAACCGTATCCCTGAAACCGGAGAAGATCAAGCCGGTACCCGGGGAGATGGATGAACAAGATTGGATCTGTTCACACTGTGGGGAAGAAAACGAAAGCAAACAGAAACGTTGTATTGCTTGTGAAGAACCGCGCGTAAAAAAGAAAAAGCGAAAAACTGGTGTTCGTGGATGGCTGGTTGTCACGGTATTCCTGATTTGTGTTCTGGTGATTATCCTGGTTGTTGTTGGAAAGCTTACTGCCATTACCCGTCCTGAGGTTCTGTCCGGTGATTTTAGTGCAATCTTTAATCCCACCCAACGATCCGAAACCATTACCAGCCCAGCAGATTCTCCCCCACAGCTTGAAGTAAACCGGGTATATCCCAACCCACCGGTAGATGGTTGTGTGATGTGGTCCGATATAACGGTAGAAGATACTGGTAAAGTTATGTGTGTGTATGGTCTGGTGTATGATGCCTATATGGGTGAACCAGGGCAGTTTAATATCCGCTTCAGTGATGAAAAAGACACCTTTAGAATGGTGATGACCGATGTAGATGAGCTTGAAGCGCCTGATGTTTGGGGCGCCTGCGTCTACCAGACGGCTGTGATTAAGTCTTACCAATCTTTGGCATATATGTCATTTTTAGCTGATGTGAAGATTTGTGAGCAATAATGAATGGAAAGTATTCGATACGAATTGTAACGAGCATGTTTAACCCTTGAGGTAATTATGGCAGAAAATCCAATCCGATTTGTACAGTGTCCGTATTGTAAAAAGAAATTTGGTGTACGCCGGGACCAGATTGTGGATTTCTGTTTTTTCTGCGGGGGAACGATTAATTTGCAACCGAAAATCAGAACCCCCTTGGCTGCACTTGCGCTGATCGGAAAAGCAACCCAATTCGTAGGTGCTTTTGTTCAGGAACGAGTACAAGAAGCCAGGCAGCCAAAAGTTGAAGCAGAATCGGAAGGCGTTTTGTCACCATTCACGGAAGAGCTTCCCTTACTCGCTGAAGATGAAGAACTCTTTGACCCTGTAGCGATTGATGAGACTGATGTTCGGCCGCTCAAAGAGCGTTTAATCCAGGAACCTGTTGCAGAAGAAGAGTTTGATGCGATGGCATTGATTGAAACGGATTTACTGGATAATGATCCTGTATTTCCGGATAAGGTGGAAAATCCATTTGATCCAATGGCGTTGATAGAAACGGATTTACTGGATGATGATCCTGTCTTTCCTGACAAGGTTGAAAAACCATTTGATCCTATGGCATTAATTGAAACAGATTTGCTGGATGAAAATCCTGTCTTTCCTGAACAAGTAGGCAATCCGTTTGAACCTGTGGAATTTTTGGACGCGGAACCCTTTGAGGATGATGCACTAAAAGAAGAGCAGAAACCAGCAGGACCTGCCAAAGTATTTGATCCAATTGATTTGTTGCGTCCGGATGCGGATGATATTCCTGAATATCAAGAACCCGAGTTGATTGAAGAACAGACACCATTTTTTACTCGACAACGGATTATCATTTTTGCTGCTGTTACTGGGGGGATTGTATTGATTTTGATATGGATTTTCATCTGGTTATCATTGGGGTAAGGATAACGAGCAAGCTGCGTTATAAATGCACCGCTTGATCGTTGAATATGTGCGTGCATACAGGGATTCGCATTTTACCTCTACATCATTAATATAAAAACAGGCTGATCAAAGGATCAGCCTGTTTTGTAATATATAAGTATTTTATTCTTCGCTGCGGGTATCATCTCAATAAAGCGGGGCAAACGAAAAAGAACTGAAGCCTATTAATTTTTATCATAGGCTGTTAAAATTT
>JAEKNU010000049.1 GCA_016838895.1 Chloroflexota bacterium | reverse complement strand
TGACATTTCCATATGATTTTGATAGATCCTTGATCTGAATCACGCTTCGCCTCCTTTTTCCCTCAATGTTTTTTTGGATAAAATTCCCATGTAATTTTAGTACGTTTTTGAAGATTTTATCAATCAAGTTATTAGAAAAGTGTTAAGGAATTATTGAAATACCATAAATATTCCCCGGCATTGTAAAAATGCAGGGGAATGTTTATAAATGTAATTTATGCTATTCCAGATTTTTCCTCTATATTCGTTACTAAACCATATTACTTAAATACATCAAATGCTTTTACATAATGAACCACGCCACTTTTGCCTTTCAAATTTTTGGGGTTCAATGCAGCCACCATAAATGCACCCGGGGGTGTTACGTAGGGTAAAGAGAAACCAAACAAAGATGCATCCGAATAACCAAAACGGTGATAATACTCCTTATCACCCAAGACAAATAAAATTGGATATCCTTTTTGAATAACCATATTCGTTGCCGTAATAATCAACATGGTGCCAAGTTTTTCACCCTGTAAATCCGGAATCACAGCTACCGGACCTAATGCAGCCGCAGAAAATGAGCCTTTTTCTGAGACAACATTGACTTTGGTATACAGGCAGTGCCCTACGATTTCACCATTGCTTTCCGCAACAACCGAGCACAGACAATCCTCTGAACCACGCAAATCATTAACCAGATCCGCTTCTGTTTCACGTTCAAATGCGGCTACCTGCACTTTGTAGATGGCGTCTAAATCTTGAGGTTCTTCAACTCTGAACCGATTAAGAATACCCATCCCATGATCTCCTTATGATCCCAACCTATGCTTTATTTTGTTGTTTTCCCCAGGAATCTTTCAAAGAGATAATGCGATTGTATACTGGTGTCTCTTTCGTAAAATCCTGGCTATCGATACAGAAGAATCCCTGACGCATAAACTGTACCCGATCCTGCGCAGTGAGCTGCAGTAATGCCGGTTCGACCACACCTTCAACTATTTTCAGTGACTCAGGATTGATCAGATCAGTGAAATGCTGGTCTTCTTCCACATCATTGGGATTTTCACTGGTGAACAACAAATCATACAAACGAATCTCTGCTTTTACGCCGTGAGATGCTGAAACCCAGTGTATAGTACCGCGTACTTTACGCCCATCAGGCGTCTGCCCACCTTTGGATTCAGGATCATACGTACAATGAATTGCAATTATCTCACCATCCGCGTTTTTCTCAAAACTCTGATATGTCAAATAATATGCCTTAAACAAGCGTACTTCCTTACCAGGTGCCAGGCGGAAATACTTCTTGGGAGGCTCTTCCATGAAATCGGAGCGTTCAATATATATTTCTTTCGTAAAAGGTACCTGACGAGTGCTCTCATCTTCCGGGTCCTGCGGATGATTAGGCACAGCAAACATTTCCACCTGATCTTCAGGATAATTATCAATGATTACTTTCAGGGGATCTAATACAGCCATCATTCTGGCAGAAGACTCATTCAGATCCTCGCGGATAACGTGTTCAAGAAAAGCCATATCAATAACACTGTTGTTCTTGGCAATCCCCACCAGTTCAGCAAATTTTCGGATGGCCTGCGCCCGATATCCGCGCCGCCGCATACCAGAAATGGTCGGCATACGTGGATCATCCCAACCGCGTACATGATTTTCTTTTACCAATTGCAGTAATTTGCGTTTGCTCATGACCGTGTTGGTCAGGTTCAAGCGCGCAAACTCAATTTGTTGCGGATGATATATGTCTAATGTGTCCAGGAACCAATCATACAAAGGACGGTGATCTTCAAATTCTAACGAACAAAGGGAATGCGTAATACCTTCAATGGAATCTTCAATACAATGAGCATAATCATACATTGGGTAAATACACCAGGCATCTCCTGTACGATGATGAGTTTCGTTGAGAATGCGATAAATGACTGGATCACGCATATTGATGTTGGGTGAGGACATATCAATTTTGGCGCGCAATGTTTTTGATCCATCCGCAAATTCGCCTTTTTTCATACGCTCGAAAAGATCCAAATTTTCCTCAACACTGCGTTCTCGATAAGGACTCTCTTTTCCACCTTCTTTCAATGTACCGCGATACTCACGCATTTCTTCAGCGTTTAAATCACATACGAAAGCTTTGCCTTTCTTGATCAGATCAACAGCGTAATCATACATTTGCTGGAAATAATCCGATGCAAAAAATAGGCGATCCTGCCAGTCAAATCCCAACCAACGAATATCTTCCTGAATGGAATCTACGTATTCCACTTCCTCTTTACTGGGGTTTGTATCATCAAAACGCAAATTATATAAACCGCCTGGATAATCTTCTGCAATACCAAAACTGATACAAATTGCTTTTGCATGCCCAATATGCAGATATCCATTCGGTTCCGGTGGAAATCGAGTATGAACCCGTCCCTTGAACTTACCGCTAGCAATATCTTCATTAACAATTTCTCGAATAAAATCCGTAGTGTCTTTTATTTCTGGCTCTGACATATAAAAAGTACTCCTGCATATCAGGTTTAATGTGAAATTAATCGCTGATGTTTTTCATGTAGATTATACTGTAAAATCACTTGTAAACCTTTATAGTCTACCTTGGAGACGCTATGAAAAACAATTACCTGAAAGTACTGTTCTTACTGGCTAGTTGGCTAATACTGGTGGCCTGTTTTAATGCCAACAACCTTAATCAATTGCTATACGATACCGGTTTCTTTAATAATGAAGCCTACAACGATGAATATGTTGATGATGAATATTATGACGACGAGTATACCGATGACGAAAATTATGATGATGCGTCAGAAAATGATACGGCCTACGATGATCAATATTCTGATGCTTCCTCTGCTGAAGATGGCGATACGGTTAATTTAGTGCGCTATGAAATTGAAAACAGCACCTTGAATCAACCTGAATACTATGATCTTACCGATTCCACCTATAGTGCTGAGCAAAGTAATACTTCCTTGCATATTGAATTATGGAATACTGCAAAACTGGTTTTCCCGGATGCCTATGAAAAGAAAGTCAATCAGGTGGTTTTCTGTACAGACGGCGTGGATAATGATCTGGCTAGCGTGGAACCTGTTCAGGAGCTCGATACAAGTCGATGGACGCTGTATATTGACGTGCTAGATGGCAAAGATACTACAGAATACACCCATACCCTGACCCATGAATTAGGCCATCTCATCACATTGAAATCAGATCAATTTTCCGGCTCCTCTGGCTCATGCAGTACATTTGAAACCGATTATGGCTGTTTTTCAAGCAACAGTTATGTGACAGATTTCATCAATCAGTTTTGGATGGGTAACATGAGTGAATGGCAGGATATTGAATACAACACCACCACGCAGGAAGATTTTGATTCACAGATTGAGGATTTTTTTGCAAAATACAGCGATCAATTTGTAAATGATTATGCAGCTACTCACCCAGAAGAAGACTTTGCAGAAACCTGGTTATATTACGTTTTTGACCTAACTCCCGAAGGCGGTAGCATTGCAGATCAGAAGATCGCATTTTATGAAAGTTATCCTGAATTAGTACAAATCAAACAGGAAATTCGCAAAAATTTTAATTAATAAATATTACGGAATATCAATCAGACCGTATCGATAGGCAAGAATCGCAGCCTGGGTGCGGTCTGTTACATTTAATTTGGAAAATATTGTGCTGCTGTAATTCTTTACTGTCCCCTCTGATAAAAACAAACGCTGTGCGATATCCGCATTATTATAGCCCTTGGCAATCAATATCAAAATTTCTAACTCACGATCTGTTAATAATGCTGTCAAGGTAGATTTTTTTGGTGTGCTGCGCAAGGCAATATCAGACATTAACTTGCCAGCCACTGATGGGTCCACAAAAGTTTTCCCTATGACCGTCCCCTTAATCGCATCAATTAAATCTGCACGCGGTGTATCTTTCAATAAATATCCGGAAGCACCACTGCGGATCGCGTCAAATAGCCATTCATCGTCATCATAAGTCGTTAAAATCAATACAGCGGTATCTGGATATGAATTTCGAATTTGACGAGTGGCATGGATGCCGTTTACGCCTGGCATTTTTAAATCCATGAGTACCAGATCAGGTTGTAATTTTTCGACTTGCTCAAGCGCTTCTGCCCCATCCCCTGCTGTACCAACAACACTGATACTCTCATCAGAACTTAAAATCTTTGATAAACCCTCACAAACAATTTCCTGATCATCACAAATCAATACCCGAATCATGCAGTACCCTCTTTTAATAATTGTACCAGTGTGCCTTTTCCATCACTGCCTGCTGAAATTAATAATACGGCACCAATCGATTCTGCTCTTTCGCGCATGCCTCGAATACCAAAATGCTCTTCCGGTGTATATTCCTCGTTTGAAATACCTTTACCATCATCACAAATTCGCATCAAATAGCCACTATTGGCTCTGGATTCCAGGGAAAATTCAATTTGAGTAGCATTAGCATGCCGAATGATATTTTCAAGCGCCTCTTGTGTTATACGATAAATGGCTTGTTCAACTTCCGGCATTAATGCAGGCATATGGTCAGGAAAATGGCTGATAAGTTTCAACTCACCCCGCTCAGTAGAGAGCTGTAATAAATTCTGTAATGCTCCGCAAAGACCTAAATCCTCAAGTTGCGTTGGACGCAGATCTCGTAAAGCCCGTCGTGTATCATTCAGTCCTTTTCGGGCGGCTGTCAACGAATGATCCAACATCTTCTGTACTTCTTTCTTTCTTGCAGGAACAACCGTTTTAATTGCCTCAAGATTGACTGCCATGCCACTTAATGTATGTGCCAATGTATCATGTAATTCACGCGCCAATCGATTACGTTCTCGGGTTACAGTGAGATGTTCCAATGCCTCGGCTTGCTTAACCAATTGCAAATTTGCGAGATGTAATTCTGCTCTTTGCTGCCTTTGATTCGACATAAGCTTTGAAATCATGTATCCAACGACACCAAAAGACAATGTTCTGCTTGAAACCAAACCTAATACGATCCAGAGTGGAATATAAACTGTACCTGATACGGTTGTCAGCAGGTAGAAATCAAATAAGCCAGTGTAAATACAAAAGAGTGCAACCACCTTAAATGGATATTGCCACGAAATCAATACCAATGGAACAAATAATGCAGGTAGCAACTGCCAGACACTAAATACAATCGCCGGCATATTTCGCTCAATGGTAAGTTTTAAGACTGGCTGATTACTAATCATCGGGAATACAGAAGTGACTATTAATGCAATAGGCAGATAATACTGTTTCAATATTTTGTGCAGCCTGGGAACAGATAAATAAGCAAATAATCCCCCCCATACAAATACACTGACGATGTTTCTTGCTCGGATAATGGGTGTAAAAAATTCAAATATCAATACATCCATTGCTACTAGGGAAACAAATAGCACGATCTGCACAAAAACAAATATTTTAAATAACCGAAGTAAACCCGGCTCAATTATCATATAATCCGTTTCCACAAAACCACTATAGCATAAATTTATTCATATGCCAGCACTTCACGGATAGTCATTTGTGAGGCATTTTTAGCAGGCAAGATACTTGCTACAATAGAAAGAATGATGATAATTCCAAACCAAATGTAATAACCCATCGGTGTATATCGGAAAGCCACAGGTGAACTGAATATCGCCTGACTTACCACACTCGATAAAACGTTAGTAATTGGGAAGGAAAGCAATATACTAAATCCATAGCTGATCGTACTGATTAAAACCCCTTCCACGATAACCAGTTGCATCACAACCTGATTATATGCGCCAATTGCACGCAGTACTCCAATCTCCTTGGTACGCTCCAATACGTTCATACTCAGCATACCGGTCAAGCCAATACTGCCAACCGTGGCCGTTAGCACCGCCAAAATCAAAAGGATCGTGATCAATACACCAATATACTTCAAGGTATTTTCAACCGTTTTACCACCCGCATCAATTTCTGTCAGGATATATCCCCGATCTGAAAAATAGCTATCTATTTGTCTGACTACGGCATCCTGACCATTCCGGCTATGATCTATCGTAGAAATTCGATACACGGATGCTTTCCCAGGCTTTTCCTGATACGCAGACAAGTATTCAAAGGAAGAGTAAGCATATAAATCTTCCATGCCCGTAAATTGGAACATGCCAACAATTTTCCAGGTTTCATCCTGACCATATACGCGCAAATTATACGTTTCACCTACTTGAAAATCAGGGAATTCCTTGAGAAAAGCTTCATTAACCACCAATGCATTTTGATCTTCTGGTACAATCCAACGCCCTTCCATCATAATTGGTGTCACCATTTCGGTATGAATTGGCGGCGCTAAAATCACAAGATTATTGACCACTTCATCAATATCATTCAGCATTTCCGCATTGGTAATCAACCAGGGTTCAACCATGTCAACACCAGGAACCATGTGCGCAAGCATATCAATTTCATCCACGCGATAAGTTCGATCAAAACTGATATTTACATCTGCAGAAAAATATTGTGCAATATCAATCATTTTATAGTTCAAAGCTTCACGAACATTAAAAACTGAAATAAAGATCGCCCCACCCAATGTCAGATTGAAAATCGTCAGTAACAAACGTCGCTTTTGTCGGAAAGTATTCCGCAAAGAGATAATTAAAGGTCGCGGAATTTTCTTCAGCAATGCCGAGCGTTTCTTTTTCTTTGCACCCCTTTTTACTGATGATGATTGAATGCCGCTCGGTTGAATCGCCTTATGCACGGTTATGCGAGCACCTTTTAGCACCGGGGACAAACCAGCCAGTATCGGAATACCTAAACCAACCACAATTTGCAGAATAATTGCAAAAGGCACGATACGGTAACCGGTTAATTCAAAGTTCATCATACCGGCTGCCATGTTTGAAAGTGCGTATGCAGCTCGTCCTCCCAGAGGAATCGCGATCATTAGTGCAATAACACTGAAACTGATGATCAGAACCATGTACATGGCAATAATCTGTTGATTACGTGCACCCACCAGTTTCATCACCCCAATTTGGCGAAACTGTTGATTGATCAAAGAGGAGAGGGTATTGGTAATCAATGAGCCGCTCAGGAAAACAATCAGAACGCCTAACAACAATAAAATACCCAATACTGCCGCAATAATCGCACCCAGAGGATGTTTACTTTGTTCACGCTGTTTTACGTTATATACTTGGCGGCCGCTTTTTTCAACTTTATCAATAACCTGATTGGTGACATCCTGAATGTGCGCCTTATCATCCACATCCCCATTTACCACAAACATCAGCGTCGACATTAATGGCACTTCATGCAGATATTCCAGAGAATCCAAAGAGATATAACCTTTTACATTGCCAATCATGCCCCCAATTGGATCGGTCATATCCTTGTTGATACCAACCACTTCAAGATCTTTAATTGTGCCGTCTTCCAGCTCGATTTGTAAGGTCTCCCCAATGGCAATATTGCGTTCTTCGAGGAACTTCTCTTCCAACACAATTTGCCGTTTTGCGGGAATTTCTGCCCCACTAACCCAACCCGGTACTTTAATTTGAGGTGTTTCATCCATAAAGGTGATAAGGTCGAGTATGACACTTTCACCTTTGTCATTTCGAAATCGAACAGATACTTTACGGGTACCTTCAGCAATATGAATACTATCCATTTGCCGGAAAGAATCCACAAAATTCTTATCAAAAGGAGAGATGGTTAATTCAATATTTGACGGCATGGCACTAATATAACCAATAGTCATGTCAGAAGAAATAATGGAATGGGAGCCTGCAATCATACCAACAGCAAAGACGCCAATCGAAATGGACGCAATGACCAATAAAGTGCGGACCTTATCTTCCCAGAGGTCCGCCAGTACTTTTTTCCAACGTGGTCTAATTAATCGAAATAATTTCATTAAAGGGTTGCACGCACTCTTTGATTTTCTGTAAACCGATCCTGAGCTAATTTACTGAAACTCGTTTTTACCACAGCATCATATTCCAATAATTCTGAAAACATTGATCTGCTCAATTTCTGCAATTGAACGCTGGTACCATTGGTCGGGATAATCGTTGCTTGTGCTGGCAAGTTACGTAGCATTTCAATTTCACCTAAAACGTTACCTTCATCCAGGCGAGCAACTTCCTCTCGTTGGCCTTTATTATTCTCTACCCAAACGGACACCATACCGTTTTCAACGAAATACACATCATCAATAGATTCGCCACTCTGGAAAAGAGGCTGACCAGGCTCAATGGACACGGATTGCAATGCATGGGTGGCCTGCAATAACAATGGATGAGCCAAAGAGCGCATATGCTGATGCAGCAAAGGATGAATAATTTCTCCATCCGAGATGACGACCTGCCGTGAAGTGCGATTCGCTAATGCCGGATCATGGGTAATCATGATGATGGTTTTACCCTCTTCTTTCATCTGTTCAAACAGCGAAAAAACACGCTCAGCGGTTTTGGAGTCCAAATTACCGGTGGGTTCATCCGCAATTACGATAGATGGATCGTTTGCCATGGAACGAGCTACAGCCACAGTTTGCTGTTGACCACCGGAAATTTCCGAAGGCATCTTGTCAGCATAGGCTTCCAATCCTACCCGTTCCAGCAGCCACATCGCACGCTCTTCGCGTTCTTCAAATGGAATAACATCACTTAAATCCATGGGTAATAATATATTTTCAAACAAGGAAAGCATGGGCAATAATTGATAAAACTGGAATACAATGCCCAGATTCTTGCCACGCCAGCGTGCCATATCACTTTCTGATAATTGATTTAGTACAATATCACCCACTCGAATTTCACCGTCACTGGGGTGATCAATACCGGTAATCATATTAATTAGCGTTGATTTTCCACTACCGGATTTCCCGGTCACACCAATAAATTCACCCCGATTAAAGTCAATACTAATATTTTTCAGCGCGGTAAACGGACCTGCGTCCGTTTCAAACACTTTTTTTACTTGATGTAAAGAAATAACCCGTTCCTGATTTCCTGTATGATTTCCGGATATTTCCTGGAATGATGTTTGAGTCTGATTCATTAAACGTTCCTTAATGTTCATTATGCTGGCTCTGCGACAGCTAATTCACCGTCATAGATATGGTACACATGATCAGACCGCTGAATCAGTGATTCATCGTGAGTGACCATAAAAATTGTTTTACCTTCGTCCACCAATTTTCGAAAAAGCTCAAAAATCACTTCTGCTGTATTGGTATCCAGATTTCCAGTTGGTTCATCTGCGACAATTAACGGCGGATCATTAGCTAATGCGCGGGCAATGGCCGCCCGTTGCTGCTGCCCACCTGATAAAGTAGATGGTAGTTTATGCGCCTGGTCAGCCAATTCAACCTTATCCAAAATAGACATGGCCCATTCCTGACTTTTTACCGGTTTGTAAAGATCGCAAAAATCCATGGGAATCAAGATGTTGTCCATGATGGTTAATTTTGGCAGCAATTGAAATGATTGATAAATCACACCTACATTCATGCCTCGCCATAATGCCATTTCATTCTCACTTAGCGTATGAATCGCCTGGCCGTCAATCCAAATTTCGCCGGATGTGGCTGAATCCACACCGGTGACCATATTGATCAATGTGGATTTACCAGCTCCGGATTTACCAACCACCAGGGTAAAACCACCAGCTTGCACCTCAAAATTAATATTTTTCAGTGCGGGGAAATCTCCGGCAGGGGTTTTGTATACTTTATTAAGATCTTTCACCTGAATAAACGGTTGGCTCATTTTTTTCCTTTTTCTACATTTATCTACCCTAATCATACCTTTACGCCAACTGGCCGGGCAGATACAGGCGGTAACCTACATACATGACTGTGGTCATCTAATCATATGACCATTGTCAAAATTTTTGGGTATACAACAAATAAAAAAGCTTGACGATCTTGTAAGGTAGCAAGTAAAATAAAATTAAGTTTGTAAAGGAGCCCCGATGACAGATATCTGCTAATAACTAACACGTTTGGCAAGACCCTTGTATGTACAACCTGTTGTTATTTAACCAAGGAAGTTGCCCTTGGTTTTTTTAGTTAAAGGCAGAAATAATGATACAAATACGAAACTGTTCCAAAGTATTCGGTGCTGAAAACATCTTCCATCAGCTCAATCTCAATATCAATGACAATGAAAAAATTGGCTTAATCGGTCCTAACGGATGCGGCAAGACAACGCTTATGCAATGCATTGCCGGCATTCTAAAACCAGATCAGGGTTTTGTACATATCACAGTACCCAATCTGCAAATTGCATATTTGCCGCAACAAGTAAATCCCCCCGAGCAAGAAACCATCGCTTCGTATTTAGGTCTTCCGATCCGTCAGTTAGCCGCTGCCTATCAGGAATTAGAGCTGCTCTCAGCGGATATTCTCAACCAGACCGAAGCCTATCAGACATTATTGGAAAACATTCAATCAACTGAGTCAATGCTGGAAATGGTCCAGCCCGTGCAAACCGCTTTGGGTATGAAGGAGATTCCTCTGTTTCAACCCTTTGCCCATTTAAGCAGCGGACAAAAAACACGCTTTGGTTTGCTGAAAATCGCACTGGATAAAGCACCATTAATCTTGTTGGATGAACCCACCAACCATCTGGATCAGAATGGCCGCAGCTGGTTAATCCAATGGATATTGCAATCCGATTCTGCTTTTTTGCTTATCTCCCATGACCGTGATTTCATTGATCAGGTAGCCAATCGCATCTGGTACATGGATAAAACAAAGCAGGAACTAACACAATACGAAGGAAATTATTCCAATTTCAAAGCTTTTCAACGCAATCAACAGGAAAAGCAAGTAAAAACTCAGCAGCAGCAATTGGATGAAATTGTCCAGTTAAAACATGCCGCCAGAGTTGCCAGATCACAAGCTGTAAAAAAGAAAGGTGGAAAAGGGGATAGCGGCGATAAATTCGCCAAAGGTTATTTTAGTGACCGCACGACTACCATGATAAAAAAAGCCAAGAATTTAGAAAAACGAATGCATGAACTGCAAGATAATCTGGAAACCCTGGACAACAAAGACTGGTTACTTTCCATCAAATTTCAGGAAGCAGAACGCAGCAGTGAACGCGTGATTGAAACACAACATATTGTTTTTGGGTATGGAGTTCAGGAAGTCGTTCGCAGCAGCGGACTCCAAATGCGTTATGGGGATCGCATTGTTCTAACCGGTGAGAACGGCAGCGGAAAAACCACCATTATGCAGACTTTAATGGGCAATATTTTACCAATAGAGGGAAGTATCATCACCGGACATGAAATTAAACGCGGTTATCTCACTCAGGAACAAAGTGATATGCCGGATGATCTAAATGCCGTAACGTATATCCAAAGTATTTTGCCCAAGGATGAAACGAGTGTGCGCAATTTCCTGGCACGCTATCTTTTCACTGCCGACAAAGTTTTCCAGCCCATTATCTCACTATCCAATGGTGAGAAAAAACGCCTCTCTTTGGCAGGTCTGGTTTATAGCGGATGCAATGTTTTGTTTTTGGACGAGCCGCTCAACCATCTGGATATCCCCTCACGCGAACAAATTCAGAGTGCTCTTCAACAATTTTATGGCACCATTTTGGTTGTGGAACATGATCCTTATTTCATTAACTCCTTTCCTAATCAGGAATGGAGCATCGTGGATGGGCAAGTTTATATTGAACCAATGTAATAATAAATCCAAAGTGATCATAGACGTTTGGGATTAAATTAATATCTTCACTGTATTTTGAATAATAGATCTGGCAAGAAAATTGGTGCGTATCCTGCTTTATCATCCACATCACTTTCAATCACAATTGTAAGGGAAAAGCAACCTAACAAAAATCTTGGTCGTAGACTCGTTGGTTGGGATGCTTTGCCCCTACCCATCCAAATGAATTTATTTTTATATTACGCATCCCTCCAATAGTGCGTATCAAACCTTAACCACTATATCGGAAACCTTAGTTTTCTGAGAGCGCACCGAGGAATGGTGTGCTAAGGAACCAATCCTTGTCAAACTCCCATATTTACCCCAGCATACCCTACTTAAGTTGTTGAGTGGGAATATTTCTATCCAAAATTCCTCCTAAATTCAATCAAAATTTCCTTTACACAGTGAAAAATCCGTGTATAATATGACTATATTATTTATTTAGTCACACAGTCACAAGGATGGTTATGCCAAAAGGATTCACTGAGCAGGAAAAAACACAAATTCGCGAAAAGATGATTCAAGTTGGTTTTCAGTTATTCAGTACCTTCGGCTTAAAAAAAACCAATGTCGAAGATATCACTCGTGCTTGCGGTATCTCAAAAGGTGCATTTTATCTGTTTTATGAAAGCAAGGAACATTTATTTATGGACTTGCTGGAAATTTCCGATCATCAAAGCAAAGCTCAAATTACAGAAGCTTTCTCAGATTTAGAAGGTTTCAATAAAGATGAGTTTAAACGGGTAACGATAGAGATGTTTGCCCAATTGAAAAATGATCCCATACTTAGCCTTTTTAAGAGTGATGAGTACGAGTATCTCATTCGTAAGATAGATCCCGCCATCGTATCTGAACATGTCGCTAATGATGCTGCCTATTTTCGCACCTTGCATCTAGCGTTACAGGAAAAAGGAATTTTTCGTGAAGTTGATCCGGATACCATGACCATCTTTTCAACAGCTATGTACTTATTAAGTTTACACAGTGAACTAGATCATTTTATGAATTACGAAAAGATGTTGCAAGTTTTTGTGGATATGTTCGCTGACCATATCCTCATCCAATAAAGCAGCCTGATGTTGTTCGTTAGAGGCTGCCGCATGGCAGTCTTTTTTTATAAGGAGTATAAATCAATGATCACCGTAAAGAACATGGCATATCGATATGCCAACAGTCATAAACAAGCCGTTGCCGATCTCTCATTTGAGGTTCAACCAGGAGAAATCTTTGGATTTTTAGGACCCAGCGGCGCAGGAAAATCAACCACACAGAAAATTCTCATCTCACTTTTAAAAGACTATTCCGGTGAAATATCCGTTTTTGGAAAAGATTTAAAACAATGGGATAACAGTTATTATGAACAAGTTGGCGTATCATTTGAGTTGCCCAATCATTTTCTAAAATTAACTGCCAATGAAAATCTGCGTTATTATCGCTCACTTTATGCCGGAAAAACCCATAACCCGCAGGAAATTCTCACCTGGGTTGGTTTAGAGGATGATGGAGATACACTGGTTTCACAATATTCAAAAGGCATGAAAAACCGTCTTAGTGTGGCGCGGGCGCTGTTGCATAATCCACAGCTTATCTTTTTCGATGAACCGACCGCCGGTCTGGATCCTGTCAATGCCAGAAACATAAAAGACATTATTCTGGAGCAGAAAAGTGCTGGCAAAACAGTATTCCTTACCACCCACGACATGCAGGTTGCCGATCAATTATGTGACCGGGTCGCTTTCATTGTGGATGGCAATATCCGTCTGATTGATTCACCTCATAAATTAAAAATTGCTTATCAGCAGCCGCTTTTACAAGTGGAATATCGCAAAAATGATGCCAATCAAACAAAGGAATTCCCTATGAAAGGGCTTCATACAAATCAGGAATTCCAGGAGATTCTCAAACAAAACCACCTGATTGCTATGCATACCATGGATGCGTCGCTCGAGGATATATTTATCAAGATCACGGGAAGGAGTCTCTCATGAAGCGCTTTCTCTCTATCCTGAAATGGGAGGTCATTCGACAGTTCAAAAATGGCATTTATTATGTCAGCCTGATTGTTCTGGTCCTCTGGGTATTGTTATTTGGCCTGATTAAAACCGTTTCCATGGATAATATCATTCCATTAATTATTCTGGGGAATCTGGGCTTAACGACTTTTTATTTCATGGCGGGTATTATGCTCTTTGAAAAAGGCGAAGGGTCATTAGCAGCCCAGGTGACGACGCCCATCAGAAATTGGGAATACATCTCTGCTAAAGCCATTAGCTTATCATTGTTAGCCACCCTGGAAAATCTGATTATCACAATAGCGTTAGCGGGTTGGCATTTTAGCTATATTCCACTCATTTTGGGAACGTTTGTTGCCGGATTCATTTTTTGTTTAGCAGGTTTTATCAGTGTCATTCGCTATGATTCGATCAATGAATTTTTAGTACCTTCAATCCTTTATATGTTTGCCATTACCATTCCGATTTTATCAGCATTTTGGCTGCAGAATTCCTTCATCTGGTATCTTCACCCAATTTTTGGCGCTTATAAAATGATGCAAAACGGGTTTGCTGCAATCGGTTTTTGGAATCAGCTTTATGCCACACTTATATCACTAGCAACAATATTCGTTCTCTGCAGGTTCAGCCTGAACGGATTCACTCGCTATGTGGTACGCAGTGAAGGAGAAAGAAAAACATCATGAATCTCGTAAAGCAGTTTAAAACATTTGGACCCATAGATTCAAAATACATCCGCCGCGATGATATCAACTTGATGTTAATCATCGCTCCATTTTTATTGGCACTGGCTGTACGCTGGTTACTGCCCTACCTATTGGAAGGTATCGGCACATTAGTCGATTTTAACTTGCTGCCCTATCTAACCCCAATCATGGGATATGTAATTATTATCCTGATGCCTCTTTTCATCGGCATGATTACCGGCTTAATTTTACTGGACCAGAAAGATGACCGCAGTATGTTAGGATTGCAGGTTTCACCGGTAAAAATGATTGATTACCTGAGCTACCGCTTGGCAACACCCATGTTACTAAGCCTGGGTATGACGCTGCTGGTCTATCCGCTAAGCGGATTGCAACCCATTGGGTTTTGGTCATTATTTTTCGGCGCCTTACTGGCTATGCCTCTAGCACCACTTTTTGCATTGACATTTGCGATTTTTGCCGAGAATAAAATCCAAGGGTTAGTCCTGATGAAAGGCTCTGGCGGTATTTTACTTTTACCCATCGTGGCGTATTTCTTGCCAGGTATATGGAAAGCAATCATCGCCATTATTCCTACTTTCTGGTCTGGACAATTCTATTGGTTGACAATTGAACAAAAACCATCACGTTGGATAATCTGGTTTGCAGGGATGTTGATTCAAATATTATTGATCATCCTGCTACAGAAACTATGGTTTAAACGTATGCATCAATGAAATCGGGGCTGAAAAGCCCTGATTTTCTTTTTTTATATATATCCCTACAATCATCTATAATATATACAAAACTTCTCACGCTAAAGGAACTAATGACGATTTTCGAAATTTTTTATCTGGTAGTATCGATACTATCTGCTGTAATCTGTACTGGTCTTGCTGTATACCTGTTCAGAAGAACAAAAGCTGTTGGAAGCACGCCATTCTCAATTACATACATGTTTATTACACTCTGGATTCTTGCACAATTGTTGAGTTTACCGTATGTAAGTGAGGCGTGGCTAATGTTTTGGACAAATATACGTTTTTTGCCCTTGGCATTTGTTCCTTATCTATGGTTCTTATTTGCGCTACAATTTTATTTACAATCCCCTCGTTTATCCCGCAAACTGGTTGTTTTATTGGCGCTTGTTCCCTCTATAACGCAGGTACTGGTTTGGACAAACCCCTTACACTACTTATTTATTAATAATGCTCAATCTGGATACTATGGCTCATTTTATATCATTACTTCATGGCATTGGGGTATATTCTTTTGGGTGCACGCAGCTTATTCTTATACTTTAATGTTGATCGGTATGATATTGATTATTCATGCCGCAGCAAGATTCTTACAGGTATACCGTGGTCAGGCTATTTTACTCATTACCAGTGCAATATTCCCACTGCTCATTACCATGGGGCACACTTTTAATCTTATACCAATCTATCTTGATCTCACGCCAATTGCATTCACTGTTTCCGGTATTGCCATAATTCTAAATATCTCTTCCCTCCACTTTGGGAAATTGGCTCCAATTGAAAAAGAAAAACTTATTGAATATATGCGTGATGGTATGCTCATGATCGATCAAAATCATGAAATTCTGGATATCAACTATGCCGCGCTCCGTTTTTTACACACCAGCCATCTTCAAACAATTGGAAAAAACCTGATAAAACTATATCCATTTATAAATATTCCAGATATCAATGAACGGGAAATATATGAAATTGAACCTCATATCGGCAATGAAATAAAACGATTTGAGGTCATCACCTCACCGATCCAAAGACAAGGACAAATTTCAGGCTGGCTCATCCTTCTCCGCGATATTACAGAAATAGCACTGGTTGAAATGGCCTATAAGGATATTGAACGTCGCTTTAACAAGGTCATCATGCATTCCCATGACGGCATTGTTATTATTGATGATACAGGTAAAATCATTATCTGGAATCAGGCAATGGAAAATTTATTAACAGTAAAGCGATCCGAGTTAATTGGACGTAACGTCTGGGATGTTATTCCAATCTTTACATTTCGACACAATATTTCTTCGGAAAATTTACACACAATAGAAGAAGAAATCAAAAAAGGCCTCTCTTCCGGCAATTCCTCATTATTCGATTTACCTGTGGAAATCAGTTTACAATCTAAAAACAAGTCACAACGTTTTGCAGAATTTATTGTTTATCCAATCAAAGCAGGCAATGGGTATTACATTTGTTTTAGTTGCCATGATATTACAGATCAAGTTGAAGCCAGAATCATTCTGCAAGAGGCGAATACAATTCTTGAGAATGAGATAAAAGAACGCACAGCAGATTTGGAAGATTTAATGAACACACTGGAAAAACGTATCCAGGATCGAACAAAAGATTTATCAGTTCTCTATTTTGTCAGTGCATCAGCCAATCAAAACCTCAATCTGGAAGATATGCTGAACAATGCGTTAATTTTGATTTTGGAGACCATTTCAGCTTCAAGTGGTACGATACATATATATGATGAGGAAAATAATATTCTCAACCTGATCGCCTTCCAAAATCTTGACAAGGATTTTTTACAGCTCATACAAAAAATTCCAGCAGAAAACAATATATTTGGTGATGTGATACAAAAAGGCAACACAATTATCAATGCTGATTTATCCAATGAGAAAAACAAAACAATACCCTATCCTGTGACACAAGAACAAGAAAGCATGTCATTTACAGGGAATTTAATGAGAGCAAAAGGGAAAAATATTGGTGTGCTAAGTGTTTTCCAACCTTCCTCAAAACACTTTCCCGTAGAACAAATCGCATTATTAACAACAATTAGTGAGCACCTGGGTGTCGTTATCGAGAATCATAATTTACAACAAAAAGCTGAGAAAGTCGCCATTATTGAGGAACGTCAACGCCTGGCGAGAGATTTACATGATTCTGTCAATCAAAGGCTTTATAGTTTAATTCTCTATTCATCAGCAGGGAAAAAAGCATATCACAATGCGAATGAGGAAAAAGTAATACAGCATCTTGATAAAATAGACCAGAATGCACAATTAGCCTTACGTGAAATGCGCATCTTAATTCATGAGCTACGGCCTGATCCATTGGAAAGTGAAGGTTTTATTGGTGCCATTACCCAACGCCTGAATTTTGTCGAAAAAAGAGTCGGCGTCGATTATGAAATCAATATTGAGGGAGAACTGGATTTATCCAGAGAAGAAGAAAGCGAATTATTTTCAATTATTACGGAGGCGTTAAATAATGGCTTAAAACATGCCAATGCTTCAAAAATTATCATCAATATGGTCAGCTCTGAAGAGTATTTTCGACTCGAAATATGTGATAATGGTATTGGATTTGATATAAAAACAGCCAGTAAACGCAATGGATTGGGTATCATAAGTATGCGCGAACGCGCAGAAAGAATAGGTGGTAGTTTTAATATTCAATCAGCCTATGATAATTTTACATGCGTTATCGTAGAAATTGGACAAAGTAATTTTCAATGTGATATCACTGCAATGAAGGGGAAGTTCTATGATTAGATTATTAATCGCCGATGATCATATCGTAATGAGAGAGGGGTTATCCGCACTCATTGAAGAAGAAGAGAATATTGAGGTTGTTGCTCAGGCTGCAAATGGAGAGGAAGCCATTGAACTGTATAATTCAGTTCATCCTGATATTATCCTGATGGATTTGTATATGCCTGTTATGGATGGATTGGAAGCCATCAGAAGAATCATAGCCAATGACTCAACGGCAAAAATTCTGGTGCTGACCAGTTATTCAGATGAAACAAAGATCTTTTCAGCTATTCAAGCTGGCGCTTTGGGATATTTATTAAAAGCTACATCAGCTGATGAATTACTTGAAGCCATTCATCAAGTATATCAAGGCAATTCTTATTTACCACCCGCGATCGCCCGGCAGGTAATTCACGGCATACAAAAACCTGCATATCCTAATGAGCACTATACGCCAACACTTACCCGACGAGAATATAATATTCTGGAGCTCCTGGCAAAAGGACTCAGTAATAAAGAGATGGCTGCTACCCTTACAATCAGTGAACGAACAGTTTCAGGACATGTTGCTAATATTCTCACAAAGTTAAATCTCGAAAACCGTACTCAGGCAGCTCTATACGCCCAAAAATTGGGTATAAAATTTGAGGATGTAGACTAATCTTAATCTGAGTGCTTTCCTCCAAGAATCAACCGATAGAGATTTTCTACCGGTATGTTTTCTTTGTCAGCCAGCTTGCGCACATCATCGAATTCAGGATATTCCCCGATTAGATCCCCATTTACCCATTTTTGTTTAAGCTGTACTTTGCCATATTTTGTTTCAATGGTCCTGAATGTTCTTTGTGCTTCATATCGATTCACTACTTCAACGCGCACACCAAAAGTAGTTGATTCTTTCAATAGAATTTCTGCCAACTCTTTTTCCAACCAGGCATGTGCAATCAGGGTAATCTTTGTACCAGGTCTATTCTTCTTCATTTGAATCGCAGTCAGGAACACATCAACTGCACCGGCGGCAAACAAATGCTCCATAATTGGCGCGTATAATTCAGGGTTCATATCATCAATATTGCATGATATTTGCACCATCGGCTGAGATGGCGATGCATCCAGGTCCCCGATTATTACACGTAATATATTTGGCCAATTGAAATCTTTATTTCCTGCGCCAACACCAACGTGTTGTATACGCATAGGCGGTCTTTGAAAAACAGCCAGCGCAGCCAAAATGGCTGCACCTGTTGGCGTAATTAATTCACCGGCATCCGGCGCGGATCGCAACGGCATGTGTGCCGCTTCCATCAATGCCAAAGTTGCTGGTGCTGGCACCGGCATAACACCGTGATCTGATCTGACCTGACCGGTTGAAAATGGCAATGCAGAAGAATATACTTTTTGTACATTCAAATAATCCAGGCCAATACAGGCACCCAGAATATCAACAATAGAATCAATGGCACCCACCTCATGAAAATGCACCGTTTCAATACTTTCACCATGAACTTTCGCCTCGGCCTGTGCCAATTGATTAAAGACGGCTTTTGCCATGGACACAGCTCGTTCCGTCATAGCCGACTGATCGATAATTTTCAGAATATCCGCCAGGTTTCGATGTTGATGCGTGTGTTCATGATCTGGTTCAGGTTCGTCGTGAACATGAGCATGCTCATGTGTATGCTGCTGATCATGAGCATGTTCATGATTTTCATGATTATGCGTATGTGCAGGAATATCATGCTGTTCTTTACCATTGATTTCAATAATCAATTGATTCGCATCCAATGCGCCTTTGCGAACCCGCCTTGTAGCCAGCCGGATTTTTTCGTCTATAGGAAATTTTTCGAACGCATCATTCAAAATTTCCACTGGCAACCCGGCGTCAATCAATGCCGCTAAAAACATATCCCCGGCAATACCGGAAAAACAATCCACATACAAAATGCTCATTTCACCCATCCTTCATTGTTACTGCCCATACGATACCCTTCCAGATCAAGGGATATATTGACAAATCCAAGCTGCCTAAAATATTTTACAATTTCCTCTCGCTTGGCGAGTATCTGTTCCAATTGCAGAAGGTCAACTTCAATTCTGGCTGAGCGTCCATCATAGCGCAGCCTAACAGAAGTAAATCCAAGTCTATCCAGGTATGCTTCCGCCTGACGAATCATTTCCAATCCGTTTATAGTTACTGTTGTACCAAAAGTAAAGCGCGTTGCCAGACAAGGCGCCGATGGTCGATTCCAAACTGGCAAATCAAATGCTTTGGCAAATCGGCGAATTTGTTCTTTCGTGATATGGCATTGCTCAAGGGGGCTCAATACACCTAACTCTTTTACGGCTCTCATACCAGGCCTGTAATCAGCGGCATCATCCAGATTTGACCCTTCCATAACACTTGTATAGCCGTTTTTGTTGGCATACGCCAGTAAAAATTCAAAGCGGTTGTATTTGCAGAAATAACAACGATCAGACGGATTACTACAAAATTTTTCGCTTTTCAAATCATCAAATTGAATGATTTCAAAGGGCAGTCCTGCTTGTTTCGCAACCTGCCTGGCCGCCTGTCGATCTGCTTCAGTATGCACTGCAGAATCCACCATAACAGCGCGCATTTGATCTCCAACTGCTTGATGCAGCGCAAAAGCCAGCAATGCGCTGTCAACACCACCAGAAAAAGCGACCAAAGCGTTTGGCTTGTCTGATAATAAGTCAATCAATCGCTGCCAGGCATGTTGGTCATCTTCTGATAAACCGCTTAATGTTATCGTGTTCAAGAAACAGGCCCACTTTGACGATTGATCATACCTGCCAAATATCCAGCGCCAAAACCATTATCAATGTTGACAACGGATATGCCATTTGCACAGCTATTCAGCATGCCTAACAATGCGCTCAGGCCATGAAAACTGGCCCCGTATCCTACACTGGTTGGCAAAGCAATCACCGGCACCTGTACCAACCCCCCTACCACGCTTGGCAAGGCACCTTCCATTCCGGCAGCCACTACGATCACATTAGCCTTGTTTAATGCGTCTGTGTATCCTAATAACCGGTGAAGCCCTGCAACACCTACATCAAATATACGTTCAACCTGGCTTCCCATGGCTTCAGCAGTGATGGCAGCTTCTTCAGCAACAGGGATATCCGTCGTACCTGCACTGATCACCACGACTCCCGGTTTTTTTTCTTCTGTCTGCTGATTGGCATAATGAAACACTTTTGCCTGAGCATTGTACTTTCCATCCGGCAGCTGATCCTGTATTTGTTCAAAAATTTCTGGTTTTAATCGGGTAATCAAAACTTGATCCGCATTTTTTAACAGGCGTTCACTGATCGCCACTATTTGATGCCCCGTTTTCCCTTCACCAAAAATGACTTCCGGAAAGCCGCATCTCAATGCGCGGTGATGGTCCACATGAGCAAATCCTTCAACTTTCTCATAAGGCATTGTTTTTAATTGATCCAACATCTGGTCTGTTTCAATCTGACCAGCCCGATATTCTTCTAATAGCCTGAGCAATTTATCTTCATTCATGCATTCTTTTCCTGATTAGAATATTACCCAATTATACCTGATGGATATTCCACGTATAAGAAAACTGAAACCTTACGATTCCTTTTGCGTATATTAAGGTGAAAATCAATTTCTGGAGTAAACAAAATGGAACTGATATTAGGAATTATTGGATTATTAGTAGGTGTGATACTCGTCATTGTTGGATTAACCGTCGGTTTCACGCTGCTCCTCACGATCGGCGTCGTGATCGGAGTCATTGCACTCGTTATAACGATTATCGGCGGTATATTTTCTTTACTGGGAGGGCTCTTCTTCTAGCCCCCCAGTCATTATCTAGGGAGTATCTACAGTACTATGGGCGTATAGGATGCTGTAGATCGAATAGGCAGCCAGGTGAGTAATCATCTGGCTGCTGATTTATTTTGTAGCATTATTCAGTATAATATAGTATCCCTATAAATCGGAGTCAGCAGCATGCTTAAAGTCGTCAGTATCAGCCTGGGAAGCCCAACGCGCAATAAAAAAGTTGAAGTCAATATACATGGATATGAAATCAGCATTGAACGTATAGGAACCGGCGGAAATGAAGAGCATGCACGCGCTCTTTTTAAGGATCTGGATGGCCATGTGGATGTATTAACATTGGGAGGCATGGATCTTTCAGTTGATGTAGACGGGAAATCTTATCCAATTCGGGCTGCGAAAAAACTAGTAAGGGATGTTAAAACAACACCCATTGTAGATGGACATGATTTAAAATATGTTCTGGAACGCCGCGTACTAGAATTATCAGAGCCTGAGTTTGGCCCTTTTCCTCACTTTGGCACAGTGTTTATTCCCACTGGTATTGATCGTATCGGGCTAGCAGAAGCGCTAACACCCAAATGTGACAAACTCATCATCGGTGATCTGATGCTCACACTGGGTATTCCAATCCCGGTTTATGGTCTACAAAATCTCAAGCGCCTGGCGCATATATTAATGCCTTTCATTGGTTGGCTGCCACTTTCCGCAATTAACCCACCCGGCAGTAAGGACGAAGCCTGCAAACCTAAACACAGCAAAATCTGGCAATCCGCCGATTGTATAGCCGGCGATATGCTGTATATACGGAAATATTCCCCAAATTCTCTGCAAGGCAAATTGATTATCACCAACACCACGACAGAAGAAAACATCGAATTACTCAAACAAAAAGGGGTAAAAACAGTAATCACGATGAGCCCGCGTTTTGATGGACGCTCCTTCGGCACCAATGTCATAGAAGGTGTACTAACTGCCATCGCTGGGAAAAAGCGTCCCCTCACGCGTGATGAACTTAACCAGGTAATTGATGACATTCAATTACGACCTACCATTGTCCATTTAACTTAAAGATTTTCGATAAAAATATTGTTTTAAACGACATATCATCAGATGATATAATTAAGCAATGGGGTGAGAATATTGGATTATTTGCCCTATTTTTGAAATATCATTTATGTCTGTCTGCAATTTCACAGTGAAATGAAAGGCAGACGATATCATCCGCTATGGAATGAATTATTACTTTAATATGACATCATTATCACAAGCAATACGTAAAAAGGAATCGCTCCTCATAATCTGAACCTATAAAATATGGTCACTGACAAACAAACATATCCACTATCAATAGCACAAAAGCGATTATGGTTTTTGCATCAATATCATAAATCTGGTATTAACAATACAGTATTATGGTTGCGAATCAGCGGAAAACTGGATATTGATATTTTCAAAGCCAGTATTCGAGTCGTTGTAGATCGACATCAGGCTTTGCGAACACATATCGTTAATATTAATGGTGATATAAACCAAATATTTGAAGATATAACCGAGATTAATTTTCGCTACACAAAAATTAACGAAGGGAATCACCTTGCCAATAACGAACGGTTATTTTCCTCCATCCATGTTGAATCCATGCAATCATTTGACCTGCAAAAATGTCCGTTATTTTTTACACATCTCTATGAACTCCCTGAAAATGAGTATTATTTTGCATGGGTATTGGATCATATCAATTCCGATGGGGTCACGTTAACCATTCTTACCAGAGATATCATTGAGGCTTATCAAAATCTGGCAAACAATCAGCCTACTCATTTTTCAAAAGAAACGACTGGTTATGGCGAATATACCGTTTGGGAAAGCAATCGCACTGAAGCAGAGTATGAAGGCGACCAAGAATACTGGCGTCAAAAATTGGAAAACATCCCCACCAGATTAGCGTTCCCAACACTGAACCGTCCAATACAGCAAACCTTTCACGGGGCCAATCATTATGCAAAAACAAATCCAGGCACCCATCAGATAATCAAGACTTTTTGCAAAAGTAGAAATATCACCCCATTCATCTTTTTTAGCAGTGTATTTGCTTTACTCGTCTATCGCTATACTGCCCAGGACGATTTTGTGCTGGGGATGCCAACCGCCAACCGCAATCAGTTGAGATTTTTAAATACTGCCGGATTCTTTGTAAATACATTCTTGTTACGTTGTCAGATAAACGATCAGATGACATTTTCTGAGCTGCTTGAACAGGTACGCAAAAATTCAATCGAAGCCTATGATCACAATAGCTACCCATTTGAAAAAACCGTTGAGATGTTGCATCCAGATAGAGATACAACTCGTAACCCTTTATTCCAGTTTTTTCTGAATACACGTGCTCCAAAACGTTCTTACAAATTGACATCCGATTTGCAAATAGAAATCCTTACACCGCCCACACGAGGATCAAATTTTGACCTTACAGCATATTTCCAGGATTCAGGCGATATTTATGAGATTGAGTTTTCATATAACCCGGATGTTTTGTCAGATACCTTGTTACACGTATTTATCAATCAACTGATTTCCCTTTGTGAAGTGGTTCCTCAGCATCCGAATTTCAATATTTTGCAGTATTCATTAATTTTACCTGAACCGGAGAATTTGCTCCCTGACCCAACATACCCTTTGCCAATAAAGATTTATCCAACAATAATTGAACTTTTTCATCAAAGCGCAGACAGATTTGCAGATCATATTGCCGTTTGTTGGCGAGGAAAATCTTATACTTATCAACAACTCCTTCAGGATAGCACTCAAATTTCATGTTTTGTGCTCAATCAGGGCTATGCAGAAAATGATGTAATCGCCTTAAGTGGTTCCAGTTCCTATGGATTGATCAGCACACTACTGGGTATTCTCCAGTCAGGTTGTACAATATTGCTACTGGACCCAACTCTGCCAGAGCAGCGAAAACGTGTCATGTTGAATCAGAGCAATGCAAAACTGCTATTCTATTCTGATGAAGATAGTGATTCTGTCGTAGCATACAACCCACTACAAAAAGAACCCTACAATCCACATAACGGACAATTGGTTAACCCGGATGAGCAGTACTTGAACATTTGCAAACAACCTGAAATCAATCCATTATCTCCGGCCTACATCACTTTCACATCCGGGACAAGCGGCGTACCAAAAGGGGTATTGGGTATACATAACGGATTGAGTCATTTTCTGCTTTGGCAAAAAGATACTTTTAAAATTGATTCATCTCATCATTTTGCGCAGATGACAAATATTGGTTTCGACGTCATTTTCCGTGATATTTTATTGCCTTTAATCAGTGGAGCTACATTGCATTGCCCTCCGCAAAGCAGCATGATTGCCTCAAGAGAATTATTTGATTGGTTTCGCAAACAAAAAATTAACGTATTACATACCGTTCCAAGCCTTGCAAGATATTGGCTAGAGAATAATGAACCTCAAATTTCCCCCATGCCCATGAAGCTAACATTTTTTGCAGGTGAAAAATTGACCAGATCCGATTGCATTAATTGGCAAAAATATTTTTCAGGCAGGATTGTCAACCTTTATGGACCATCTGAAACAACTCTGGCAACAAGCTATCACATTGTAGACAAAATTGAGGATGTTCAACCCATTGGCAAACCAATACCAGGAAGTCAGCTGTTAATCCTCAACAATGCCATGCAGCTTGCCGGAATTGGTGAGCCAGGACAAATTGTTATTCGTAGTTCATATCGTACTGCCGGGTATTTACATCGGCAAGAAAAACATACGTTTATTCCCAATCCATTTACTGATGATCCAAAAGATTTACTTTACCAAAGCGGGGATATGGGTCGATTCATGCCTGATGGTAGTGTTTTGTTTCTAGGTCGCATGGATCAACAAATTAAAATACTTGGCAATCGTGTTGAACCTGAGGAAGTACACGCCGTTTTAATGCGACACCCGCATATTAAAAACATCTATATAAAAACACATATCATTGATGAAAACACCTGGCCTGTCCTGGTAGCCTATATTGTTCCCATCCAGAAAAATGGCATCTCGGTTGAACAAGTGCGTGATTATTTACAACAATATGTTGGCAGTGTCTCCATTCCACAGCATTTTCATTTTCTTTCATCTATACCTGTAAACAGAAATGGAAAGGTTGATTCAAACGCTTTACCTGGGTTTGATCCAAACTCAAATGCACCTGTATCAAGAATATTCAAAAAACCACGCAATGAAACCGAAGCAAAGTTATTGTCTATATGGCAAAAACATTTACCCAGACAGAACATCAGTATTGATGATAATTTCTTTCAGCTCGGAGGTCATTCATTATTGGCTATGAATGTTTGTGTTGATATCAGCGAATCCATGCAGAAGAAAATTTCTCTTGCAACATTTTTCCGCTTCCCCTCAATATCCCAATTGAGTGAGTACTTTCAGAATCCAACTTCGGATATAAACAATCCAATATTGCCCTTACAGACATTTGGAGAAAAACCAGCGCTATTTTGCGCCAACATGCGTAATGGATCAGCATCAATATACCGGTTATTAATTCCATATTTATCCATTGATCAACCATTATATGGCTTATCTATCTATGTAGATGATAAAAAAACCATATCAACAATCACCAACATTGAAGATGCCGCAAAAATGCATGTTGAAGCACTCCTGGCATTTGACCCGCATGGTCCGTATTATTTATGTGGCTACTCGTTTGCTGGTTTAATAGCCCTTGAAATAGCCCATCAATTAGAATTAATCGGTAAACAAGTTGCTTTTTTAGGTATCATTGACACCTGGTTGGAAAAATACGATGGGTTCAATCTATCTTTATCTCCAATGCAAAAGTTTGAGTTTAAAGTCAAGAAAGCATTGCGGAATAGTGAGTTCCATATCCGGCAATTAAATCACCTTCCTTTTCTGGAAAAAATTGAATATATTCGTTTCAGAGTTATGAAAAAAGTACATCGTATGCCAGTTGACCCGGATCAGTTATTAGGAGAAAATGGAAAACAAGATCAAAACAGTATCGATGTAAACAACCTGTTTAAGCGGCTCGCGGATAATTACCAGCCACCTGTTATCCAGTCAAAAATTACCTTGTTCCGCGCAATGCAACCTTCTTCAGTTTTTCATGCCTATCCGTCTGCATTTGGTTGGCATCGATTCAGCAAAAGGATAATTGATGTATTGCCTATTCCGGGTTCTCACTATAGTATGGTACAAGGGAATGAAATCCGTTATTTAGGTGCTGAATTACAGGCATATCTTGACAAATTAGGTGTACAGACAAATGAGTAAACTTCTCTGGAATGAGACATTGCCAGACGACCCAAATCATTTTTCAACGATTGACCTGTATCTTATCAATATGCCAGATACCGGTTTACATCAACGATTTCACAATATATTACAGGAAACCGAATTACAAGTAGCAAATGCCTATATGCAGGAACACCGCCATCATTTGTCCGTAGCATCACGAACGGCGCTGCGGTTATTGTTGTCACTTTATATCAACGAACATCCTGCTGAAATTATTTTGCAAAAAAACGAATTTCAGAAACCGTTATTAAGTGATGCGTATGAATTAAATTTCAATGTGTCACATACCAATGAACAAATTCTGATTGGTTTTTCCCGTTTGGGTCCAATTGGTGTAGATATGGAATTTACCCAATCTAACATTGATTGGCCAATGATTGCCAAACGATACTTTTCTCCGGCTGAAAATGAAAAAATAAACAATGCGACTGTGCCACAGCATGCTTTCTACCAATTATGGACCGCGAAAGAAGCCTTTATGAAAGGTGTGGGCAGCGGTTTTCAATTCCCTTTGCATCACTTTTTTATCAACTATCAGGATCAGGAACATGGCAAAGTCATCAGTACGATTCCCCTTTATCCCCCAGATTGGATGACACGTAATTTTGATCTATCTGATGATTGTGTAGGCGCCATCGCCTCCCCAACAGATTTGAATCAATTACGCTGTTTTCATTTCAATACTAATAGCATTAACAAAATTGCCGCCTTATGGCATCTTCCATAAAGCGGCAACTATTTTTTTATAATGAAGCCTCTTCAACAATGCGAGGAATGACTTCTTCCCAATTCAGCGGCATCAGATGAATACCGTTTATCCCCTGGGCTTTCCTGATGTGCTCAATGAGTTCCAGCGTGATCTGCACACCTTCTTCCTCCACATCTTTCGAGTTTTCAATGCGATCCATGATTGCCTGCGGAATTGCAACACCCGGCACCTCATGCTGCAAATGATGTGCGATAGCCTTGTTTTTTATGGGTGCGATACCCACTAATATATAGGCTTTTCCTAAAACATTGCGTTTATCCAATGCTTCCAACCAGGCATCAAAGCGATCCAAATCATAAACCAGATTCGTTTGCAGGAATTGTGCTCCGGCATTAATCTTTTTCTCTTCCCGCAATGCCTGAAACTTGGGCTCGGAAGCATTTGGCGAGGCGGCCGCGCCCAAAAAATATTGCGGCGGGAATTTCATCTTTTTGCCGTCCAGATAATGACCATCATCGCGCATACGCCGTAAAATCCATAACATTTGAATCGCATCAATATCCAGGATATCCATACGTGCTTGAGGGGTACTGCCTAAAGAAGCACTATCACCCGAAACACATAAAATATTGCGCACACCCAATGCAGAGGCACCAATGACCAATGATTGTAAACTATTGCGGGTTTGATCGCGTGCTGCAATCTGCATGACAGGCTCAACACCATGATCAAAAGCCAGTTTGCTGCATGCCTGGCTGGACATACGCGGTGCAGCAGATGGATTATCAGTAAAGTTCACTGCCGCTACTTTGCCTTTGACCAAATCCAGATTTCGGTAGAATTTACCTGTGGCAACCGTCAAAGGTGGGGCAACCTCACAGGTAACTACAAATTTTCCTGATTTCAACTGGCTTTCCAAATCAGATTGGGGTTCTGCATATTTCGGAGCATGATATACTGCGTCACCCTGCCACCATTCCGGTTGACGTACCCCTCGGAAAACAGCATCCCAGGCAGTGGCACGGTTGACCACATCCTTCGATAATAATTCCTTGAACCACTTAATCGTGCCATATTTGCGTATTTCACGTATTACGTCTCCCCAGGTTTCTGTACCCGTTTTGTTCCAATCCAGGGGAGGCAGCACTTCCAGCAAGATATGTTCCCTTTTCAATTGGAATGCACGTTCATAAATGCGGTACCAGATACATGGTCGAGAGGGATCAACATAACAATGTTCAGCGGTTGAGCCACCACAAGGGCCGTTTCTGATCCCCTTGGAACATTCCATTGGACAAATCAGAGCAGTTTCCTGCAATAAGCAGTTGCCGCACATACGACAGCCAAAAAGAGGTCCTTTGACTATTTTTTCAATGGAAGCCAGAAAACTCTTCCCCGGAGATACGCGTTTAAATGGGGAATAGGGCGGCTGCCATCTTCTCCCGGGTGTGAATATAGGCATACTAATGACCTTCTTTTTACAAGATTGTGCAACAGATTAAGAAAACTGCTAAGCTTCGCGCCTAGCAGATGATTCCATATAAATCAGAAAAATTTTACCATAATCCTGATATACGAATTATCCAAAACGTCCTTCCACATACTCTACTGTACGGTTATCCTGTGGGAAGGAAAAAAGCTGCTCGCCAATATTCGATTCAATCAGTTCACCTTGTAAAAAGAAAGCTGCAAAATCGGCTACACGTGCAGCTTGTTGTGTGTTATGGGGAACTAGAATAATGGTAAATTCCTTTTTTAATTCCTGCAAGGTTTGTTCAATTTTCGCAGTCGAAACCGGATCCAGCGCTGAGGTTGGTTCGTCCAGCAAAATCACTTCTGGCTCCAACGCCAATACACGCGCCAGACAAACCCGTTGCTGCTGGCCACCTGACAATGCATGGGCAGGATCCTGCAAACGATCATAGACTTCATCCCAAACATATGCCTGCTTGAGCGCTTGCTCAACGACATCATCCAATACTGAGCGATTCTTTTCACCGGCGGATACCAGTCCATAGGCTACATTGTCGTAAATGGTTAAGGGCAAAGGTACGGGACGCGAAAACACCATACCAACCCTACGGCGAAGTTCCGTCACATTTACTGTGTCCAGCAATATATTCTCATCATTCAAATATATTGCGCCCGTCAACTTATCTACATCTGCCAGGTCGTTCAAACGGTTCATCGTTCGCAGCAATGTTGATTTTCCACCACCGGCTGGTCCGAATAAAACAGTAATTTCATTGGCCTTGATACTTAGATTAATCTTCCGCAGGCTTTCATTGCCATCAGAATAACGAACACTTAGGTTATCAATACGAATTTTTTCCATCATTTCATCCATTACCAATGTCGTTTTGAGCGTGCCCGCGAACGAATAAAGGTTGCGATCAGGTTCATTGTTAAAACAAAGCCAAGTAATACCAGCACTGTACCGTATTGAATCTGGATCGGCATACCGGGTATTTGGGTTGAAATCACATACAGGTGATAGGGCAGCGCCATGGTTGCATCAAATGGCGAATGAGGTAGTTGGGGCAGAAAGAATGTTGCACCGGTAAATAAAATTGGAGCTGTTTCACCGGCAGCTCTTTCCAATCCCAGAATAATGCCTGTCAATATACCAGGTAAACTTTGTGGCAACACAATTTTCCAGATCGTTTGCCAGCGTGAAGCCCCTAATGAAATACTGACAACACGGAAAGAATTAGGTACAGTGCGTAGTGCTTCTTCCGTGGTACTGACAATAATTGGCAAGGTCATGATAGATAAGGTTAATGAAGCAGCCAAAATACTGGTGCCAAATTTCAGGAAGAGCACAAATAGTCCCAGGCCAAACAAACCATAAACCACTGATGGAATACCGGCCAGATTAACCATTGCGATACGAATTGCACGTGTTAATTTGGTATCCTTGGCATACTCAGATAAATAAATTGCAGCAGCAATCCCTGGTGGCACTGAGAAAAGCGCAGTACCCAATGTGAGATACAATGTTCCCACAATAGCCGGCAAGATACCCCCATCACGCATTCCATTGCTGGGATATGCACTGACAAACTCCCAACTAATTGCCGCAAGACCATTTTTTAATATAAAAATGATCAAAGCAATAATTGGAATCACTGTGATCACGCTGACCATCGTCAGCACTATGACACCCACACGTTGCTTACGCAAACCTGCCAAACGGTTTTTTGAAAGATGTGCAAGAGAGTCCTCTCGCTGCATAACTTGGCCTTTCATGAGAGTAACCTTTCAGAACGCTTTAGGCGACGTGAACTAAACCTGAAAGCCAGGATATTAATAATTAAAGAGAATACAAACAGTACAATGCCTATAAAAAACAGCACCTGATAATGCTCACTGCCATTGGCTACTTCGCCCATTTCAGAGGCAATCGTTGCTGTCATGGTTCTAACAGGTTTGAAAAAAGCATCCAGCCCCAGCGGCATTGTTGGCGCATTTCCTGTAACCATCATCACAGTCATTGTTTCCCCAATCACGCGGCCAATCCCCAGCATAACAGCAGTGATCACACCCGAACGAGCTGCCGGAACGGTTACACCCCAAATAGTTTCCCATTTCGTTGCACCCAATGCCAACGCAGCTTCACGATAAGAGCGAGGTACACTGTTGATAGCATCCTCGGAAATGGAAACAATCGTAGGTATGGCAGCCCACCCTAATAAAATAGAACCTGCCAAAGCCGTTAACCCTGTTGGCAAATTCAAGTATTCCCTCAGGAAGGGTGAAAGCACAAGAATACCGATAAAACCCATCACAACAGATGGAAAACCAGCCAATATTTCGACTAAAGGTTTAAGAACCTCACGCATCCATTTTGGAGCAATTTCAGAGATATAAATAGCCGTACCCACACCAAGGGGTACGGCTATTAAAATTGCGCCAATCGTAATGGTGATAGAACCTAATAGCAGCGGCACGATACCGTAATAAGATTCAATCGGGTACCAACGCGTTTCTATCAAATCGGACAAAGATACATTGTATAAGGCAGGCAGTCCTTCACGAAGTAAAAAGATACAAATCAGCCCGATATAAAGAATACTTAAATATCCGGCCACCTGAATAATACGAGTAATAAGCTTTTCGCTAAATTTTTCCTGTTCCAACTAATTCACCTGCATTTCTATGATTATTCACCTGCCAGAACAGGTACAAATCCTAATTCAGTGACAATGGACTGCCCTTCAGCAGATAAGATCCAATCCAGATAATCTTTATAAATGCCATAAGGCTCATCATGCAAATACATAAAAAGCTCTCGTGAAATGGGGTATGAACCATCCGATACGGTTTCAGCCGATGGTTGAACATATGGCTCACCTTCCCCTATTGAGATCCCAATGGTTTTTACTTCCGGAATCACATAACCTAAACCATCATACCCAATCGCATTCGGATTATCACGAACTTCTGAAATAATACCTTCAGAAGACGGCAGCAATAACGTTTCAGCATTAAAAATTCTTGTATCATTTTTGTCACCCATACGAACAACAGCTTCCAAAAAATAGACGTGAGTGCCGGAATTGGTTTCACGGGATAATCGCACAATCGGACGATCTTCACCACCAACTTCTTGCCAATTGGTGATTTCACCTAAATAGATTTGTGATATTTGGTGAAGGGTTAATTCATTTACCGGATTTTGCGGATTAACAATAACCGCAATAGCATCACGTGCAACAGCCTGTTCAAATGGCGTAAATCCATTTTTCTCTGCTAATTCAATTTCTTCAGTTTTAATGGAACGTGAAGCATTAGCAATATCAACAGTTCCATTTGTCAGGGACGCTAATCCGGTTCCGGATCCACCACCTGTTACAGACACCCTTATTTCACTGTACAATTCCTGATAACGTTCTGCCCAGGCTAACGCAAGATTAACCATCGTATCAGAACCTTTATTTTCAATATAGGCAACTTCCCTGGAATCAGAACTTGATGAACCTTGAGATGAATTTCTAGGTTGGCAGGCTGTACATAGCAGTACAATAATTAAAAGAAGATGGATTTGTTTGATCTTCATAAGAACTTATTATAATCGAAGAATGAAAACACAATAAGACGAAATGAGAATCATTTGTGCAAATTCTCATATCATTTTAATCTAAAATTATGTATAATTAAGTTGTGCTCCTCGGCCTGCCCCCCTCAGGTCGGGGGGTACATCTTTTGTAAACTAATATGAATAAACCTGGTTTCTCCCCCGTTTCTTTGCCTGATACATTGCAAAATCTGCTTTATGAATTAAATCTTCAGGTTTTAGATCACTTGTTTGATCTACTTCTGCTAGACCAATACTCACCGTGATCTGAATCTCTTTCCCTTGAAATTCGAATTGATAGTCATTGCTGAGCGATTTAAATTTTTCTGCAACAATCTTTGCTTGTTCAGCAGTAGTTTCCGGCATGATGACAACAAACTCGTCCCCGCCGAATCTGGCAATGATATCACTTTTACGAACATTGGCTTTGAATAATGTCCCGTATTGATTTATCACAGCATCGCCGCAAATATGGCCATACTGATCATTAATTTCCTTGAAATTATCGATATCCATAATAATTAATGATAGTGATCTATGATATCGCTGATTGCGTTCAAATTCATGTTTCAACGTACGATTGAAATGATGCCGATTATAGACACCGGACAACTCATCTGTTATAGCCAAAGTTTCAATTTTGCTAAATAGCGAAGCATTCTCCAATGCTGATGCAGCATATGGAGCTATCAATTCCAGCACCGTTTGATGATAGGTAGTAAATTGGTTTGAGTTTTTTGCTTGCACTGATAATAATCCGGTAACCTGTTGATCACGGATCATCGGAACAAATATCATTGAATCCCCAAATGCGTCCTTATGCTCTTCCACATTCAGTTATTCCTGTCTTAGTTTAGCGTCATTACAGCGAAATGTTTTCCCGGATTTGATAACACGTGCCGAGAGACCTTCATCGCTAGGAATTGAAAGTGGGGAAAATAATTTATCCTGCGACTTATCATGCATGTATTGAAGCACGTGAGTTGCCTGATTTTGTTCAACAGTAGAAATAAACATTAAATCAAATGGAATTACTTTTTCAATGGTTCTGAATAGCGTTTCATATACCTGATCAGGGTTCAGACGAGTATTGATTTCTTGTCCCATCAAATAAATTGTATCCCGCAACCGAGCAGATTCAAGGACCTCCTGATAATGATGGGCATTATCCAGAGCAACGACTGTATGCGCAGCGATTAATTCAAGCATTTGAATATCCGCTGCCCCATACATACTAGATTCCTCATTTATCATGGATAGTATTCCAATAATTTTCCCATTCCGAACTACAGGTACCGCCATGATTGAATGTGTTTCATGGGAGGCTGTTGATAATTCTTCAATATCAATTTTTCCATGGTGAGCAGAAGTATAGTTATCAATCAACAAAGTTCGTCCACTATTAATCACATTTCGGAATAATCCTTCACCAATCATTGTGTTATCAGTTTGCTGTTCTTCAAAATGATCAACCAAATGCACAATTTCATAATCTACCAGGTTCTCATCAAGCAAGCCGACCACAAAATAATCAAAAGTTAAAATATCAATAATATTCGTAGCAATAGCTCTGAAAATCTCCTTTGATTGCAAACATGCGTTTATCTTTTGGCTAATCAACTGTAAAGTTCGCCAACGTTGTTGATCACCAGCCATTCTTTCAAATTGTCTGGCGTGTGTAATTGCCACTGCTGAGTTTGCCGCTATCGACATTAATATTTCTATATCACCCTTATTAAGAAAATTCTCTCGATCATCAAGAAATTGCATCACGCCAATCGTTTGTCCCTGGAAAAGGATCGGTAAAGCCAGCAAAGTGCGAACTTCAAAACCATGATCGATATTTTCAATTTGATTTTCATCCGGTGCATTTCTGATATCTTCTATAATGACAGGCACTTTTTCATTAAGAATTTTCTTGAATATTTTGCAGCTTTCATTATTACGCATCCCAATTTTTAATGAGGCATTCGTGCCACTGGCGTTAACACATACAAATTCATTTTTTGCATCATCTAGCAACCAGATAGAAGAAAAACGTGTTTCAAATATTGTTTTGGTTTCCTCAAGAATAGAAGATAGCACTTCACCCAAGGATAAAGAGGAACTTACCGCCTGACTCACACGATTTATCGTCAATAATTCATTGTTCTTGCGCTGCAATGAATATTCAGCACCTAATGATTTGGTTGAATCATGGATAGCGATAATCGCAAATTGTTTGTCATCCAATATTTGTATCATCTCAATAAAACGGGGTAGAGCTAAGATTTAGGAAAAGACCAACCCAAATTAATTTGAGAAGCGCG
>JAEKNU010000048.1 GCA_016838895.1 Chloroflexota bacterium | reverse complement strand
TTTTAACAGCCTATGATAAAAATTAATAGGCTTCAGTTCTTTTTCGTTTGCCCCGCTTTATTGAGATGATACCAAATTTTGTATAAAATAATTTGCATGTATATTCATTACCAATTTGTAGGGATAATTTTGCTTGCGTTTGAAAATTAACTGTGATAAGATAGGCGGATTATAGGGAAAAGAAGGAAAATCTTTCGCAATAATAACTGATATGCAAATCGCTCCAGGTGGAGTGGTTTTATTTCGTTTAATCACCGAAAATATCGTTGATCAATAAAAAATAAACCAAAAAGAAAAAAGGGATCAACATGACACCATCATTTTTAACTGAAGAGGGTTACAAGAAGATGCAGGATGAATTAGATGACCTGCGTCAAGATCGACGCCAGGAAATTGCGCTGCGCCTTCGAGAAGCTATAGAAGGTGGCGATATCACTGAGAATGCAGAGTTTGAAGCAGCCAAGAATGAACAGGCATTTGTTGAAGGCCGCATTAAAGAATTGGAAATCATCTTAGCCAATGCTCGTATTATTGAGCCGGATAAATCGCCCAATGGTAAAAATACTGTTCAGCTTGGTTCAAAAGTCAAGCTAAAAATTGATAAAGATTCTCCTGAGCAATATGTTGTCGTGGGTGCTGCTGAAGCAAACCCCATTGAGGGAAAGATTTCAAATGAGTCTCCATTAGGGCGAGCAATCATTGATCAGACAGTCAATACTGTTGTAGAGGTCGATGCCCCGGATGGTAAAATGAAAGTGAAAATCTTAAAAATTGAATAATCATCACAATACATTTGATTTTTGAAATCAAATGTATTGTCGAAGGAAAATGTATATATATGAAATTTTCGGATCTAGAACAAATTCGAGTAGATAAAATAAAAAATATTGTTGCGAGTGGTATAAATCCATATCCGACATCAGCAAACCCAACCCATACAACAATCTCTGCTCGAGAAGAATTTGATACTGAAGAAAAAAAGGAAGATGCCTCAGCAGTGAAAGTCTGCCTGGCAGGACGCTTGCGTTCATTGCGTGTGATGGGAAAGATTATATTTTCTCATTTAGAAGATTCGCATGGGCGACTACAACTTTTTTTCAGGGTAAATGAACTTGGAAAGGATTTTGTTGCAAATTTCCGCGATATATATGATATCGGTGATTATGTAGAAGCCAGTGGGGTAATGATGCGTACCAAGACTGGTGAAGCAACTTTGCATGTCCATGAGTTTCGTATGCTGGCAAAAGCCATTACGCCATTACCCGCAGCAAAGGATGAAGTCGTGGATGGAGAAACGATTCGACATGCTTCCTTGTCAGATCCTGAAATGCGCTTTCGTCAACGGTACGCTGATCTGATTGTTAATCCGGAAGTTCGTGAAGTTTTTCGAAAACGCGCGAAAACAGTAAAAGCATTACGGAATTTTCTGGATGACAATGCATTTTTAGAGGTAGAAACACCTATTTTGCAACCCATCTATGGTGGTGCTGCTGCCCAACCCTTTGTTACTCATCACAATCAATTAAAGCAGGATCTATATCTGCGTATTTCTTTTGAGTTATATTTGAAACGATTGATTGTAGGGATGATGGATCGTGTTTATGAAATTGGACGTGATTTTCGCAACGAAGGCGTGTCATATAAACATAATCCTGAATTTACCCAGCTTGAGTTCTATATGGCTTACGCTGATTATTTACAGGTCATGGAATTTACTGAAAATATGTTGGCTTATGTTTGTGATGAAGTATTAGGCTCACGCAAATTTATGTTTAACGGAAATGAAATCAGCATGGAACTTCCCTGGAAACGGGTTGAGTTACGTCAAGGTTTGATTGATACTGTTGGTATTGATATCGAAGCCTTCCCCACCAAAGAAACATTGTATGCTGCAATGCAGGAGAAAGGAATTTCTGTCGCACCAACTTTGCCGCGCGGTAAATTAATTGATTCTTTGATTGGTGATTATCTGGAGCCAAGTTTTATTCAACCTACTTTCCTGTATAACTACCCGCGTGAAATTTCACCATTGGCGAAATCCAAAGCGGAAAATCCACAAATTGTTGAACGATTTGAAGGCTTTGTGGGCGGTATGGAATTGTGTAATGCTTTCTCTGAATTAAATGATCCTCAGGATCAGGAAGCACGCTTCCTGGAAATGGGACGTGATTATGAGGATGGAGATGATGAACAGCATCCGATGGATGATGACTACTTACAGGCATTGTCCTACGGTATGCCACCAACCGGTGGATTTGGCATGGGAATTGACCGTTTGGTTATGCTCCTGGCTGATCAACCAACCATCCGCGAGGTGATCCTCTTTCCACATTTGCGCGAAAGAACGAACACCTAATTTGTGAGCAATAAAAACCGTCCACCAGGATGGTTTTTATGATAATACTTTTAAATAAAAAATCCCAGCAGTTCACTGCTGGGATTCATTGTTAATATGAGTGATTATCGGGCCAGGATGTTGGCCATCTCGTACACTTCCATGGATACAACTCTTTTCAATGTTGTTACATCTTCGATGGGGGTGGTTGTGATTTTGTTGCCATCCAATCCAACCATGACGCCGGATTGCCCCGCTATAAGAAACTCAACAGCTCTTGCACCAAATCGTGAAGCTAGCAAGCGGTCAAATGCAGTCGGTTTTCCACCACGCTGCATATGTCCCAAAATACTGATGCGGGTGGTGAAACCCAGATCCATGCCATCGATTATTTGACCCAACTCTGTAGTATGCGGTGTGGCACCTTCAGCACAGACGATGATACAGTGTGATTTGCCATGACGATAGGCTTCATCCATGGCTTTAGCCAATTTTTCAACGTCGGTTTCTACTTCAGGAATCAATACCATTTCGGCACCAGTTACGATGCCTGCCTGAATTGCGAGATATCCGGATTCTCGTCCCATTGTTTCTACCAGGAAAGCCCGGGAATGAGAAGAAGCGGTATCCCGAATTTTATCAATGGCGTCGACAATGGTGTTCAATGCAGTATCCACCCCAATGGCCATATCGGTACCGTAAATATCATTATCGATACTGGCGGGAACACCGATTACCTTTACACCTTGTGCATGCATTTTCATGGCACCTTGAAGTGAGCCATCACCACCAATAACCACCAGGGCATCAATCCCTTCTGAACTCATTTGGCGAATTGCTTTGCGCTGACCATTCTGTGTGCGGAATTCTTCACTGCGTGCGGTTTGCAATATCGTACCGCCGCGCTGCATAATGCCGCCCACGTCGCGCAAGTTCATTTCATGGAAATCACCATGAATCAGGCCGCTATAGCCACCATCTACACCAATAACAGTTAATCCATTGGCAATTCCGTACCGAACCACAGCACGAATGCAGGGGTTCATCCCCGGAGCGTCGCCACCCGAGGTTAATATAGCAATTTTTTTAATTTGAGATGTGCTTTCCATAAAAATTATACCTTTGACGTTTAATGAATTGTTGCGATTTGAAGATTTTCCTCTCCAATCAATGCGCCTAACTTTTCGACTAGCTCGTTACCTAGTCCCGTTGTTTCATTAGGGAATTCTACCAGATATTGATGCCCATTTTCGAAAAGCATAAATACAAAGCGGTCATTGCCCGGGAATGATTTTAATAAACCATGGGCTCGATTGATGCGGCGGATATCTCTTCTTTTATCGCCTGTTGAATGCATTGCCAAGGTAATAATTTTGGTCTCGCTATGATCTTGAGTGGAAAAATCACCATTATTCTTAATCGGCGTGATATAGGTGAATGTTTTCGTTGTTTCTTGTTGTTCTTCAGTAGTATTCTCCTCTTCCATCAAGGCTATTATCGGCATTTGATCCAGCACAGATTCCAGTGTTGACGAGGAATGATTGGCAAGCGGTTTGTGCTGTTGAACAGGCTTCTCGCGTGTTTCATGACTAATCGTTTTTATCCGCATATCAAGTTTAGATTGTAAGGAATCCATGCGGGGTTCGGTATTCGTATTTGTGCCTGGGTAGGGCGGATCATCAGTTTTTATTTCATCTGCAGAAATTGCTATGGCATCATCTATACCAGGTGGGACAAAGTCATCCGGGATGGTATATCCGTCGTCTTCGATGATGGCTTGCATATCCGGCAGACCTTCATCAAAATCCGGGATTGTATCAATAGGTTGGTCCCATTCATCCACGCTATCCATGTCTGCATCATCCACAAAGCTGATACTATCTACCAATATTTTTGAATCCTGATACTCATTATCCACTTTGCCTTCGATAAGAACCACGCGTCCTGCAGTGAAATCAAGTTGATAATTTTTCCAGATTTTTGGAAAAATAACTAGTTCTATTTCACCCTGGATATCTTCAATGGTACCAAAAGCCATCGCTTTTCCGGTTTTGGTTAGGTGGGAGCGGAAACGGCTGATGATGCCAGCCACAACAACCTTGGACTTTGAGTTCGCTTCGCCTAATTGGGCAGAGTAATGGCTTATTTTTTTGGATAGAAAACCCTGATATGAAGAAAGCGGATGGTCTGAAACGTATAGACCTAATAAGTCGCGTTCCCATTCTAATTGCTCTCTGGCATCCAGGGGCATAGTTGGCATTAATTCGATACTGTCCTCAATGCCATTTGCAGCACCGAAGAAGGTTAATTGTCCGGATTGGGCAGCTTTAAAGTGGCTGCCGCTGACGGTGATGATGCGGTCCATGGAATTTAATAGTCCGTTGCGTTCACCAAACTGATCGAGTGCACCAACGCGAATCAAACTCTCTAAAGCTCTTTTGCCAACGGTTCGCAAATCCACGCGACGAGCAAAATCATTCAAATCATTGAATGGGCCATCTTTTCGAGCACATAAGATGGTTTCAACAGGTCCCTGACCGACATTTTTAATGGCGCCCAGGCCAAAACGGATTGCTGGTGTATCGGCACTATCGGCGATGGTGAAATCCCAACCACTAACATTACTGTCTGGCGGCAGGATTTGAATATCCATACTGCGGCAATCAGCAACATACAGGGCGATTTTATCAGCGTCGCTTTTCCAGGCAGAAAGCAGGGCTGTCATGTATTCAATAGGATAATGGCATTTGAGATAGGCTGTTTCTACCGCGATTACACCATAGTCGGCGGCGTGGCTTTTATTGAAGCCATAACGGGCGAAATTTTCCCAATCAATGAAAATAGCCTTGGCAATTTCATTGTCAATACCATTTGTACTGGCACCTTTAACAAATTTTTCACGGTGCTTTTCCAGTTTGGCTGCAATTTTTTTTGCGATTGTCTTGCGTAAATCATCGGCTTCCGATGCGGTATAACCGGCCAGCTCCATTGCGGCGGACATAATTTGTTCCTGGTAAATTGGAATGCCATAGGTTTCTTTAAATATTTTTTCCATTTTTGCATGCCGGTAACTGACTTCTTCTTTACCATGCATACGTAAAATATAAGATGGAATGAATTCCAATGGTCCCGGACGATAAAGTGCCACCATGGCAATAATATTTGATAAATTGTGGGGTTTCATCTGTGTCAGATAGCGTGTCATGCCTGTGCCTTCCAATTGGAAAACACCTGCTGTATGACCTTCACCCAGGAATTTAAATGTTTCAGGATCATCCAGTGGAATATTATTCAAATTAAGGGTGACCTGATGGCGTTCACGAATGAGATCACAGGCACGCTGCATCACGGTCAGGGTTTGCAGCCCGAGGAAATCCACCTTGAGTAAACCAAGTGAATCGACAATGGACATTTCGAACTGGGCAACTGATTGAATGGGATTATCATCGGAGTTGCTGGTGGGACGATGCAATGGCGCATAATTGGTGATGGCCTCGTCGGTGATGATTACACCGCAGGCATGTGTCCCTGCATTCCTGACAACACCCTCCATATGAGTGGCGGTATCCAATAAATCCTTGATGTAAGGTGTAGATTGATAGAGCTGCTTTAATTCTTCGTTCCCCTGAATTGCATCCGGAATGCTGCCTGCTTTTGCTGGGGCAGAAGGGATCAGCTTGGTAACGCGATTTACCTCATTCAAAGGAATATCCATTACGCGGCCTACATCGCGGATTGCACCACGGGCACCCAGGGTACCGAATGTGATAATCTGGGCAACTTTATCAGCGCCGTATTTGTTGGCACAATATTCCATAATCATGGAACGCTTATCATCCTGAAAGTCAAGATCAATATCGGGCATGTTGACGCGGCTGGGATTTAGAAAACGTTCAAAGATCAAACCGTGTTGTATTGGCTCCACCAGGGTAATATCCAGTGTATAGGCCACCAGAGAACCTGCCGCAGAACCGCGGGCGTTGTACCAGATACCCAATGAATTGGCATGGCGGCATAAATCCCAGACGATCAGGAAATAGGCATCAAAGCCCATATTGTGAATAATATCAAGTTCGTAATCGAGGCGTTCGCAGATAACTGCGTCGGTTGCATGATTGCCATATCGCGTTTTTAATCCTGTCTCACATAATTCACGCAGGTAAGATTCTGTTGTATAGCCCTGTGGAACCTCAAAACGAGGCAGATGATAACCAGTCGGACTGAGATCAAGATCGCAACGTTCGGCGATGGCCAGCGTGTTTTCAATGGCACCTGGCACATGACCAAAAAGACGTTTCATTTCTTCAGGAGAGCGCAGATAATAAGTATTGCCTTCCATGCGCATACGAGATGGGTCAGTGATCAATGAACCCGTCTGGATGGCTAACAAAATATCCTGATATCTTGCATCTTCCTGATTTACATAATGAACGTCATTGGTGGCAATGAATTTTGAATTGAATTTCTTGCCCAATTTAAGAAGTGCATCATTAACTGTACGCAAGTCAGCAATATTGTGATCCATTAATTCCAGATAGAAACGGTCTTTTCCAAAAATATCGTAATACCATTTCAGTTTCTGCTCAACCGTTTCGTCGTCTTTATGCAATATAGATTGGGCAATTTCGCCAGCCAGACAGGCTGAAGAAGCGATTAAGCCTTCTGAGTGGGCTGCCAGAAAATCATGGTCAATGCGGGGATGATAATAAAACCCTTCTAATTGAGCAGCACTGGCGATTTGTAACAGGTTTTGATATCCTGTTTGATTTTCAGCTAAAAGTAATAAATGATTGGATTTCTTATCATAGGTATATTCTTTGTCCTGCATACCGCGAGCAGCAATATAGGTTTCCAGACCAATGATGGGTTTAATTTCCGCTTTTCTGGCAGCGTTAAAAAATTCAACGACACCAAACATGGTGCCGTGATCCGTCAGGGCAACGGCGGGCATATCTAACTCTTTTACCCGATTTACCAATTGATCTAAATTACTAAAACCATCCAATAAACTGTATTCAGAATGGACATGCAAATGTACAAATGACATAGAAAGAACCGTTTTTTTGAGAAGTAATGTGTGATATGCCATTATAGCATAAGGCATACCTGTTGAAAAATTTTGATCAAGTATTTTAAGGTAGAGACATTTTATATACGGCAAATTACATCGCAATTGTCTGTTTACGCGATATTAACCTTGATTTTCCTATCTCGCGGGTATATAATTATGAGTTGTATTTAGTTTTTAATGAGGATAAAAATAGTTATGCCGATTTATACGTATCATTGTGACAGTTGTGGAATTCAATTTGAACGCACCCAAAAATTCAGTGATGCGCCATTAACTCGCTGCCCTGAATGCAGCAAAAAATCCTTACGGAAAGTGTACACTCCAGTAGGTATCGTATTCAAAGGCTCAGGGTTTTATGCTACTGATAATCGTTCATCATCAGGTGCCGGGCGCGCTGAGAGTAAAAAAACGGAATCAACGGAATCAGAGAGCAGCACTGGCGCTACCTCCAAAGAAGCTGAGACAAAATCCACAGAAACCAGCAGCAGTACAAAATCTGAAACTGCCACAACAGAAAAGAAATCATAAATTAATTTCACAATTAATCACAAAGTCTGGGTTTCCCCAGGCTTTTTTGTTTTATGTTTCGCTTGAGGGGATGGTACAATAATTTCGGTTTTTATTTTTAAAGTGGTTTTTACCCTGAGTTGTTTTTTGCCTGCTCGTCCAACATCATACTATCTCCCACGATACCCGAAAAAGAATAGGTATTGTTCTGATATCCCGTGCGTCGTTTGAATAGCGATGCAATTTGGCTGGCCTTATCATTGAGGAAAAAATTATGTCAGAAAACTCATTTAATAACGGAAGCGAAAAAGTAACACTGAGCCGCAATCTGAGTATGTTTTCCATTACCATGATTGGTGTAGGGGGCATGATCGGAGCCGGCATCTTCGTGCTCACAGGTACAGCAGCCAATGTAGCGGGTCCGGCTGTAATTCTAACTTTTTTGTTAAATGGCATTGTAACTTTATTCACTGCACTAGCGTACGCTGAACTTGGTTCAGCTTTTCCGGAAGCCGGTGGTGGTTATCTCTGGGTCAAAGAAGGTCTAGGGGGAACAAATGGCTTTTTGGCAGGTTGGATGAGCTGGTTTGCACATGCTGTGGCGGGTTCGTTATATGCCCTGGCCTTCGGACGATTTATGACGGAATTTATCGTCATGCTGGGTTTGCCAACCTTTGGATTGACAATTCATCAACTCTCTCTGATTTTTATGGTATTAATCGTCATATTATTTACGTACATCAATTTTCAGGGTGTTTCAGAAACAGGTTCCATTGGCAATATTATTACGGTGACAAAAATTGTAATTTTGTTGTTATTTGTTTTGTTTGGTGTGGCAGCCATGTTGGGTACACCAAATTGGGAAATGCGTTTCACAACTGATTTTATGCCAAATGGCATCATGGGTGTATTTACAGCGATGGGTTTGACGTTTGTGGCATTTGAAGGCTATGAAATTATTTCACAATCCGGAGAAGAAGCTATTGATCCCAAACGCAACATTCCGCGCGCGATATTTTGGGCAATTGGTATCGCTGTGGCTATTTACATTCTGGTAGGTATAACGGCCATTGGCGCAGTAAACCCTCCTGCTGGTCAACCCGCGTATTTGTATCTGGGTGAACAAAAGGAAATTGCGGTCATTGAAGTGGCCGGGCAAACTTTTCCCTGGGGTATTGGGCGAATTGTGTTGTTGATCAGTGGTATTGTATCCACGATGTCGGCGCTGAATGCCACGACCTATTCCTCCTCACGCGTTTCTTTTGCAATGGGACGTGATCATAACTTGCCCTCATTTTTCTCATTCATTGATGGGAAAAATCATACGCCTATATGGGCGATTGTCTCTTCCAGTATATTGATGATTATTATGGGTTTGGCACTCCCAATTGATGATGTAGCTGCCGCCGCAGATATTATGTTCCTGCTGTTGTTTTTACAGGTAAATGTTACTTTGATGACATTGCGCAAGAAAATGCCGGAGCTGGATCGTGGGTTCCGGGTTCCCTGGGTGCCTTTTATCCCGGTGCTTGCGATAGTTTTAAATGCCGGATTAGCCATATTTTTGTTCACCTTTAGTGCGGTAGGTTGGTATTTTGTAATCGGTTGGCTGGTGATCGGAATCATCTCTTATTTGGGACATTTCTCCAAGATTGAAGCCATGGAAAAACCCAAAGAAATTTTGCATGAAGAGGTGCTGGTCAGCCGCCAATACTCAGTCGTTGTTCCGGTGGTTAATCAGCAACAGGCAACCATTATGGGCAAAATTGGTGCATATATGGCGCGTGGATATGAAGGAGAAGTGATCGCCTTGCATGTTCTGCGTGTGCCACCGCAATTGTCTATTAGTGAAGGTCGTTTGTTGTTGAAAGAAGGCCGTCCGTATCTGGATACGGTCATTAAGCAAGCGAAGCAGATTGAAGTCCCGGTGCATACGATTATCCGTCTGGGACGTAAAGTGTCTGAATCAATTCGCAGAACAGTGGTCGAGAATGCCTCTGATCTCTTACTGCTTGGCTGGCCTGGTTATACCGAATCCAAGGGTACTTATTTCGGATCGGTGATTGATCCGATCATTGATAATCCACCCTGTGATGTGGCTGTTGTACGTTATCGTCAGGAAAGGGAATTAAAGAGAATTTTGATTCCCATTGGTGGCGGAATTAACAGCCGTCTGGCTGTAAAATTGGCTGTGAAGATGACCTCTACAATGTCGCCGGATGCATTGCCATATATTGAATTACTGCATGTTACCAGACCTCGTGTAACAGAAAGTGATCATATTCGGGCACAACAGGTGATGCACCAGGCTTGTGAAGGTACGGTCTATGTGTCTGTTGATGAAACCGTATTGGAATCAGAAAACGTCGAACAGGCGATACTGGATTATGCCGCAGGTAAAATGGATAATGAAGCCGCGGATTTAATTGTGATTGGTGCAAGTGAGGAATCCATATTCAAGAATTTACTAGTTGGCAATATTGTGGCTGACATTATCGAGAAAGCCGAGGTAAGCGTAATGATGGTCAAACGGCGCAGCAGCCGCTTGCGTTCTCTGTTGCGAGAAACCGTATTACAAACAGTCATACCCGAACATAAAGCAGAATAAGTCACAGAAGCTGATCATGAAAATGGTCAGCTTTTTTTCAAAACTGATTCACAGAGGTTATTCTATTGTCGCCGGCTGCTGTGTTGAGTATAATTTCAGTATGTTGAAGTCGATTACACGCATTATATTAATATCCATCATTTTTCTGGGCAGCTCGTATTATGAAACTAATGCTGCGCAAAGTGCTGAAGGGGGAATTTATATTCCTGAAACCGGACATTGGATACGCGGCGAATATTTGCGCATGTATCAGAGTGCTGATGATCCTTTGCTGCTGTTTGGCTATCCCATTACCGATGAAATTATTGACCCGATAGACGGGCAACAAACGCAGTATTTTGAAAAAGTCCGTTTTGATCTGAATAACACAGATAGTGGAACTTACATCGAGATTGCCCCGCTCGGAGATTTAATGTATACCGAGGGCAATGATAAGGTTCGCCTGCCTACCAGTTCGCAGGCATGCCGATATTTTGCTTCAACGAATCGATATGTCTGTTATGCATTTGAAGATTTTTATGAAACACACAATGGAGAATATTATTTCGGAGAACCGATTTCGAATCTGGAATATGTTGATGGCCGTTACGTTCAATATTTTGAAAACTGTCGCTTGGAATGGCGTCCCGAGCTCTCAAGTGGCAACCGGGTGGCTTTGAGCCGGTTGGGAAAACAATATTTTGATACACGATTGGGCGATCTGAATATCCTTAATTCAAACAACAACGCAGATTTGCCAGTTGATGTGGTTCAGATTCAGACTCATGCCTTTGTAGCTAATTCGCTATTGCCAGCCAATAGTCATCAGGAACTGTTTATCACTGTGCAGGATCAGAACTTAAATCCAATTTCGGGTGCAATGGTTAATGTAAAAATTATTTTCCCGAATGATCGGGTTGAAAGTTATCGGCCGGGTATCAGCAATGAAAATGGTATCAGTACATTGAAATTTGAAGTTGGGGATTTGCCTGTCAATGAGGTTGTTCAGGTTGAGGTCGAAGTTGCTTATAAAGGTTTTCAATCCGATGCATCAACCTGGTTCCGCATTTGGTGGTAAGTGAAATGGATTATCAAAATTGCGCTGGCGGATTCTCCCGCCGGTGTTTTTCTTTAATCACTTTTGTATAAAATTCAAGAATTTGTGGAAGAACAACTTCACGGCTGACCCGTAATTGGCTCATCTCGTGATTGTATGTTTTCCCTTTTTCACGCACTTCAGGATGTTCTACGGCGAAAGCGATGGCATCTGCCAGTGAGTCTGCTTGATGGGGTTCAACGAGTAAGCCATTGACGCCTGGGATAACCCATTCCCGGATCGATTCAATATCCCCAGCGATTGGTAAACAACCGATTGCCATGGCTTCCAGCAAGGAATTGGGTGTGCCATCATGTTGACTGATCGAAACGGAGACGGCTGAACGAGCGAATAAAGACCAAAGCATGTCCTGCGATAGATAGGGTAACAGGCGAACTTTATCCTGCAAACCATACTTTGTGACCCATTCCTGCGCTTCAACCTGATTGGCCATCGCCGGACAGACAACCTTCATGTTTTCCAAACGACTACTTAATAGATGCAGCGCAGCAAAAAAAACATCATTGCGTACACTGCCGGGACGAAAGCCACGTGGATTGATGATCAATGTTTCATTAAGTTTTAACCAACCTTGTAAATATTGATTTGCCAGGGTTGGGGTGCTGTTCTGCAAAAGTGCCAGATCAAGGCCGCCATTGCCAGGATAAACAGCCTGCGGATATTTTTCAGGGTATCCCCAAATCTGTGCCAGACGAATGTCCCGATGAGCATCAGCGGCGATTCCATCCGCCCGTTGAATGACACGTTGCGTCCATTTACGCATGGCAGCAGAACCATGTGCATGCAGGGTAATATCATTTCCCCATATGGAAGCAATCAATGGGATATGAGATGGTGTGTTACTGGCCAGCATGCCTTCAAATGGAATGCGCAGGGCATGAACCAGATCAGGCTGAAAATGCTCCACAATAGCACGAAAGGGTTTAGCCGTTGCCGGAATGGTGAGAGGGCCAAAAATGTATCGAATGGTTTGTAATGTGTTTCGGAAGCGACTTATCAACCGTGTGCGGGTGGAGATTGCTGCGGCAGGTTGGGTTGGATTTTCATTTTTTGTTTGCACCTGACTGCCGGATATTTGTCCATACGCAACAGGCAGTATATATACCTCTTCGAATAATGATTCATCGGGTTGGCAATTGTAAGTAGAAACCAAACCTAAAATAAGGCCCTGTGAGCGTAATCCCTGGGCAAAACGCATTGTGATGGGGCTGCGACCATCTGCAACCAGTAAGACCCTCATTTTGTCTCTCCTAGTGCATTTGTAATGACATTCTGGAAAACAGACACCATATGCTCCAGATTTACTTCTTCAGAAACGATGCTGAATGAGGCTTGCCCCATTTGGCGGAGCAGTTCAGGAGAGCGCAATGCTTTCTCAAGAATTTGGGTAAAGGCAGTATAATCAGCATCCGCAGGGATTATCCAACCGTTTTCTTCGCGAACCAATACCGATTGTGTGCCATCGGCTTCACCCACAATGACCGGCAAACCAAATGACATGGCTTGTTGAACAGCCAAGCCACCTGTACCGGGCAGGACAAATAAATCGGCTTGTTTATAGATTGGTTCCAGGTCAATGCCGAATAAGGCACCCAGAAAGGTGACATCAGGGTACATGGCAGCGGCAAGTACTTCAAAGTACTCGCGTTCCGGACCATCACCTACAATCCAGATTTTGGGTTGAATCTCTTCGGGCAAAGCCGCGCAAGCCTGAAAGAGGGTTTCCAGTTTTTTGCGTGCCTGTAACCGACCAACAAATAAAATGATCGCTTTCCCATCTTTGAAATGGTCAGCTGTACGTGAAGGTAATGGATACATTGGTTTGCGGGCAACGGAATTTGATGCAACAAAGACTCGTGAGGGTGAAGTACCCAATGTCTGATATTCCATTTTGCCCTGTTCCGAATACGTAATCAGATAATCAAACTGGTTTACAAATGTGCGGCGGAAGGTATCGGCGAAAGTAAATTTGGAAGCGCTTTGTTTAGGCGCGCCCAATCCCCAACCGATAACAGGTCTTTTTCGCGAGTGCATCCAGCTTATGGCGGGTAAAGCGCTCAGGTAGCGTGGATTGGCTTCCATAATCAATACATTTGGATCCCATGTTTTCAGCCATTTTAGTATCCCGCGTTGATAGCACAAGTAAGCATTTTTCTGGAAGAAATGCAAATTATCCGCTTCATATTGTTCAGCGATTTTTAGCTTTGCCAGTTCACCAAGTGCTTCATCCTGGCGGGTCTCGCCAGAGAAGACACTCACGGAGCCATTGTATGTTTCAGCCAGTAGATCAAAGAAATCGGCACGGTATGCCGGCAAGACGCGTTGCTGTATGCCAATTCGCAAAGGATTCATGTTCATATATTCGCGATTACCTCTATCATTGATCCCTTATCCGATTTCTCAACTTCGATACGGGCTGAGAATGAATCTTTTAATTCTTCCAGGTGGGTGATGATTAATATTTTCTCAAAATCACTGCGTATCAAATTGATCACCTCAACCAAACGTTGACGACCAATCGCATCCTGGCTGCCAAAGCCTTCATCAATGACCAATGTTTGCAAGCGAGCCCCGGCACGACGTGCCAGTACTTTGGATAGTGCCAGACGAATTGCGAAATTTACCCGAAAGGCCTCTCCACCGCTGTACATTTCATACGGTCGCGGTCCGGCGCTGTCGCTGATCAGAATATCCAGGGTTTCTTTTTTGTCGGTTCGTTTTTTATCTTTATAAGCCGACTGTGTATTAAATTGCACAGACATCATGCCATCGGAAAGCCGTTCCAGTATTTTGTTGGCTTCTTCTTCGATATCCGGCAAAGCCTGTTCAATCAACAGCGCCGGAACACCGTCTTTGCTGAATGCCTGCTCAAGGCGTTTTAATGCGCTGATTTGTTTATTCTGTTGACTGATTTCTTTATCCAATGCTTTTTGCTGCGTTTTAAGAGAAGCCAATACTTCTACTTTTTGCATGGCACCGCCAACCGCCATTTGAACACGGTTTTCGGCGGCACGGATTTCATTCAATTCATTCTGTAACAAATCAATATCAGGGATTTGGCTGCTGACATTTTCAAGATTTTTTGATAGTTCACCTAAATTATGCTCAATATCAGTCAATTCTTTTTGTGTTTGTTCAACCTCTGTCTGGTTCTCATTGATTTCTCTTTGTAAGGGCTCAATGGCAGAGAGTGCTTTTTGCAATTCATTATATTGATCTTCATATGGCTTTAATTCATTTACGATATCTTCAAGCTGCACCAGCGCTTCAGGTTCGTAGGCTAATTTTTCAAGTTCAGCTTTTTTGTTTGTTTGCGTATTGCGCGCTTCTTGTGCAAAATCCTGATTGGATAAAACCGTCTGCACGGTTTCCAGATGTGGTGCCTGATCGGTTTGCCATTTTTCAATAGATTTCCCAGATTCATCGATCTGAAATTGTAATTGATCCTTTGTTCTTTGTTTTGTTTGTAACGAATTGACCAGTTTTTTGATTTCAGCTAATTTGTTTTCTAATACCTGTTCTTCAGCATTCAGTTTTTTTAATACTTCCTGATTGTTGCGGAAGCTATCCCCGAATTGTTTTCCTTCATCTGCGTACGCATTCAGAATTTGTTGACGATGTTCCTCATCCAGGGGTTGGGTGCAAAGGGGACACTGATCATTTTCCTGATGATTAATCAAATCAATTTTTTCTTTCAATTCCTGCATGAGTTGTTTGAGGTGATTGTTTTTAGCAATTACTTGCTGAATGTTTTCCTGTTTATCAGCCGATTCAGTTTCAAAAACCTCTTGTGAGGCGATTTCAGCACTAAGGTCTGTTATCTCTTGCTGTATTGTAGCTAGTTCTTTTTCTTGTTTACTGATTTGTTCTTCTATATCTTTTATTTCAGAAGCGCGATTTCGCAATTGTTCTGCTTCATCGGATAATTGTTTCTGGGTGTTTTCAATTTCGAGTTGGGCTGCTTTTATCTCGCCTAGCAGCGCATGGTATACCGTAGCTTTCTTTTGCTCATTGGACAAATGCTGTGCGGCTTGCTTACTTTGTGAATAGCCATCTTCAATCTGGGTTTGACTATGCAGTATTTGCTGAAAATGTTCAATTTCATTTTTACGGGTTTCAATTCGATTTATTAACTGTTCAATTTTTTTATTGGTATTCTCTTGCTGGGTCGTCAGAAGCGTTTGCATCTCTTGTTGACTTTTGATTGAATCAGCCAAAGTACGTGCCTGTTCAAAAGTGGTTTCCTTTTCTTGACGTTGTTTGCTGATTTCTTCTTTTTCCTGTTGATATTCTTTCAATTGAGCAATGCGGTTATCTTCATCGGCCAATTCAGCCTTTATGTTTTCCACTCGTCCGCTCAGACTACCAATTTCCATTTCAATGGAGCGGCGCATTTCTGCTGCGTTGGCGCGGTAAACTTCCCATTGATCCAGACCCAAGATAGTGCTGAGAATTCGTTTGCGATCGCCGGGTGTTTGCTGGGTGAATAGATCAGCTTTCCCTTGTAAAAAGAAAGCTGCATTAATAAAAGTCTCGTAATCCAACTTAAGCGTGGATTCAATCCGTTTTTGCGTTTCTCGCAGGGCATGTTCGGTGAGGATGGCGTAGTCTTGATCCTCTTTCTTAATATAGAATTCAAGTAAAGCAGTTTTATCGCGCGTTTTGATGCGTTGTATGCGGTAATCCTGATTTTCATATTGAAAATCGAAAACCACTTCAGCCTGATCGCTGGCGTGATTGATGATTGAATCATCTCGGCTGCGAGCAATGCCAAATAAGGCCCAGGTGATGGCATCAAAGATTGTAGATTTTCCGGCACCATTTGAGCCAGATACACAGGCAATCTGAAAATCTGAGAAATCCAGTTCGGCAGGTTCTTTATAGGACAAGAATCCGGAAATGCTTAACTTAACAGGAATCATGCTTATTCATTCTCATTGGGATGGATATAACCAGTTTGTTCAATTATTTCTTCATTGAATGCAAGCATGACTTTATCAACCCGATTCGCATCCATATCAATTACTTCGAAGAGATATTTTTTCCACTGATATGTGTTTCCCTCTGAAGGAATTTTTCCAAGTTGGCTCATGATGAAACCACCCAGGGTCTGGTATCCCATGCGATCTTCGTCAGGTAATTCTTCAATGGAGAACATTTCTTTCAGTTCATCAATAGGGAGTTTGCCGTCCAGCAGCCAGCTGCCATCGCTGCGCTCAACAGCCATTTCGCTTTCCTTTTCGCCGCTTTGTGAGATATTCCCCACAATGGATTTCAGAATATCAAACATGGTGACGATGCCCAGCATACCGCCGTATTCGTCAATGACCAAAGCCAATTGATTGCGCGATGATTTGAAGGATTCAAGTACTTTCAGGGCGGGCATGCTCTCCGGCACAAAAACAGGCGGAATAACCAGACGCTTTAAATCCGGTTGGCTGCCGTTGCGCGTGGCCAGTAAGAAATCCTTTAATAATAATATGCCGACAATATTATCCAGATTTCCCTGTGCAATAGGAAAATGGCTATAAGGACTATCGATTATTTTTTGCTGGATTTCTTCAAACGGATCATCCAGATTGAGCCATTCGATTTCAGTATGAGGGGTCATGATCGCATCAACCCGGCGGTCAGCCAGACGGAAGATGCTTTCTACGAGATCTTGTTCGACTTCCTCAAATATACCAATCTGCGTGCCTTGATGAAGCAGTAATTTTACTTCTTCTTCGGTAACCATGGGAGAATCATCCGTTTTATATCCCAACATACGTAAACCTAATTCGGTGGAGGCACTGAGTAAATTCACAATAGGCGCAACAATTTTCGAGAGGACCTTCATCGGTCGGCTAACCATGATAGAAATTCGCTCAGGGGTGTTTAATCCAATGCGTTTGGGTATTAATTCTCCAAAAACAAGCTGCAGATACGTGATCATTGCCACAACAAGGGTCAATGAAATGCCATCACTGTACTCTGCCAGCATAGGTACATTGTTGATCAATTTTGCCAGTGCCTCGGCAATCGTTGCTCCACCTAATGCACCAGAGAGAATCCCGATCAGAGTAATTCCGACTTGTACAGTGGAGAGGAAGCGGTTGGGGGTTTCGGAGAGTTCCAAGGCTGCGATGGCTGCCGGATCCCCGTTACGCGCTTTACGCTGCAAGCGCGCTTTACGTACGGAGACAAGGGCTATTTCGGACATGGCAAAAACGCCATTTATAGCTACTAAAAAAATAATGATTATGAACTGAACAAACAAATTGCTCATGAATAAATCTGGTTAACCTTTATTCCTTCTGCAAGGGTAGATCAGCAGCCATAACTTTTTGGGCCAGGCTGTTTAACATTTCGCGATCGTCTTTGATGTGTTTGGTTTCCCAATACAAATTCAATAATTCAAGTGTAGTATATGATTCCATGCCGCTATCGGTATTGAGGCGGATGCGTGATTCAATCTCGGGCCGGCGAATGATGTGCAAGGAAAAAGCATTTGGCAGGAATTCCCGAATCAGGTTTTCGTCAATTATATTTTCAATATGTTTTGGATAACGTATACGGACACGGATAATGGCATCCTCTGCTTCATCAGGATCTGGAACGGCATTAAGTATCTGTTGGCTGAACTCCTTTTCAGATTCCAGGGTAATTTCACAATCGATAAATTTTCTTCCCTTGAGTTTATGCCATGCAACCTTTGTGTTTCCTTTGTCAATTTTTGCGATGACAAAATACTTTTCATCATTTATTTCACCAAAATCCACTCGTTCAATGGAGCCTGGGTAAATGATGGGTGGGTGGGCTTTTTTATTCAGATTTTGCGCTTTATGAATGTGTCCCAATGCGACATAGTCAATACCCTGATTTTTTAATAAACTGGTGGGCAACAAGTAATCATGTCCCAACATGATGGACCGTTCATTGCCGTAAACGGCACCCTGAACGGAAGCGTGGGCAAGGAAAATGGTTGGCGTTTGCGGATCTAGGCGCTGAAACCAAAGCTCAATTAATTTTATTAATTTATCCTGAATGCTTTCATTCGCCTGTTCTACAGCATTTGTTTTCGTTTCTTTTTCATTACTTTCCTGGTCATCCGCCATCGAAGTCGAACGGGACACCCAGGGAACAGCCATAATTTGCACAGGCAGGTTCTCAAATTCATTGGCTTTGATTAATACCGGACGATCAATCACACGAATATTCGGCACATCCAGTGTACGAAACTCCTCTAATGCATTTGCACGACCCTGTGATGGAGAGAGATCATGGTTACCAACCAGTAATAAGGTAGGAATCCCGGCCTGGGAAAGGCGCATGATGCGTTTGCCCCATTCGCGCTGATAGGTGGGCACAGGTGTGCGATCCTTGTATGCGTCGCCCGCAAATAGCACCAGATTAACCTTTTCTGAGATGGCGGTATCAATGATTGTGTCCAAAGCTTTCAGAAAATCCAGTACGCGATAGGGTAAACCACTTTCAGGATCTCTTTTGCCGTGGGCAGCAATATCAATGTGGGTGTCGGCAAAATGCAGTACTTTGATCATGGACAGGTATATACTCCAAAGGAATTCATAGCCGCTTCACTGGGTGCAAACCCCGGGTGATATTCAAGGCTTGTACACAAATCTTTTGCAGCTTCTTCATCTTGCCCCACAGCAAAGCGCGCTAATGCGCGCCAGTAAAAACTCTCTTCAAGATAGGGGACATTGGTCGCCATATCCATGACCTGGGTTGCCAGATTAATCACGTCGTTGTAACGACCGGTATAGTAGTAGGCAAAATAAGGGGTTGTTTCGTACCATACAATACGCATGACCTTTTTGGGCGCTTCGCCTTCCGGCATTGCGGCTAGTGTCTGGAAAGCTTTATCAAAGGCTTCTGCTGCGCCGCCATAATCCTGCAAACGGCTCAGGCTGCTGCCGCGGTTATACCAGGCAAAAAAGGTTTGAATGCCATTTTTTGAATAAACCTCGCTGCTGGCATTTTCCAACGCGATTTGATAGCTGCGTGCTTCATTTTCAAGTTCACCCAAAATGGTCATTAATTGGGCGCTTTTTTCCGGAGGATAAACAACCAGAAATACATAGTTAAATCCCTGCCATTCATCTTCCAGCAGGGAATAGGGCACTTCATAGTCAGGTGTGTAAAATGAATCCTGGGTCATAAACATCTGGGTGGCGTCATCGTAGCCAGTCACATAGCTATAATGGCCCATCCAGGTATCCTGTCCGGTAGAGGTTTCCCGGATAACGGTGCCTTTTTCAACAACGACAGGGAAATCGGCTGCAACGAGTTGTTTCAGAAGGTCAATATCTCCGCCGACCCGTGCAATTGCCTGATAGGGTGTTTCGTTATTGACATAAGATTCAAGTTCATATGGCATAACATTCATATCATTATCGTTCGGCTTAACTGAATGACCCACATCCAGACGATCCCCTTCCCAGCCCCAAAAAGTGAGTGCCATCGCCAGATTGGCAGGGGCGCAATAATTCCATGCGCCGTGCTGGTCAACGTATTTAAAGCCTGAAGCATAATAACTGTCAGGAATACTGGTTGCTTGAGGTGTTGCTTCTACTGTATCAGATTGATTTTCCGAAACAGTGGCAGTCAGATTCCCAAACAAAGCCGTAGGTGTAGGCAAACTGGCAACGCCGCCCTCAGGTGTCGTAAACTCTGCGGCTTCCTGATTGGGTATGAAGATATCTTCTTCCGGTGGGTTAATCGCATAAAGTACTTTTATCCACAATCGGTCAACACGCCAAAGAATTCTTTCACGAATGCCAGGAATTAGAAAGCTGAACAACAGCCCAAATATTACAACAGCTACAACGATGATACCAATGCGGTTTTTCTGGTTCATTTTTCACCCCATATGCGAAATTGCACCAGAAGATCTGGTGAATAAGTTAATTTATTTTGGGTAACAATATTGCTTCGTTTTTGGCTTTGCCCCCAAGCCTTCATTCTATCTTCTATAGGACTACTGTCACTACTATCGCTATCTTCCATTTTGAAAAATTACTTTTCCCTGGCTAGAAGCCTTGAATATGATTGTTATATTTCCTAATTGTAATCCGTTGCCTTTTTGTAAGCAAGCTATATATATAACACAATTCACCTGAAAGTTACCTCTCAGATGAATTGAATAAGGGCAATCTATTGATTAATCGAGGAAATCACTATCGTCGTCGTCAAAATCATCTTCTGAATCGACATCAATTTCCAATTCCAAAGTGCTGTGATCAGGTTCTTTACGAATCCAGAGTTGTAATACCTGACCTTCCTGACCGTCGATGGATCGAGCAGCAAGGATGGGTACTTTCTCTTCTAAACCACTATCATTTCGGTAGTGTAAATAGATTGGAGCCCGGTTTCGCCAGGCGCGATGACAGCGTTCAACTAATGCCTCACCATTGAATGTGCGCAGTCGGGTCATCATTAAATCATATAAATATGGGCTTTCATTTAAACCCATTGCCCAGCCGTCCATGACAACTTCAAATGTAGGTGGGGGACCTTCTATGATTGTTATTCTATCGTCCATTGTTACCTCTTCAAACAGCGAATCATACCATATTATCGTCATTTTTGTGGCTGCGTTGAGAGTTCTTAGAAATTTCTTACAATGCCAACTTGCGTTAATGTTTTGCTTGCAATCTTCTGATAAAAGACCGATATTTTGTTTGTTTCGCTCTTATAGTACAAGATTACTATAGTAAAGAGAAAAGCACAATAAATAGATCATTAAAGCTATGTGAACAAACATTACGTACATGAAAGGTGTATTGGAGGAAAAAATGGCATATTATATCTCAAACCCGGTTCCAAGAATTTCACAGCGAATGCTGAAACAATTGTTTGATGACACAGTGGAGCAAGAACACAATGTTTATTTCCCTGTTGATATCAAAATGGATGATGCTACATTTGAAATTAGTGCAGTATTGCCCGGCGTAAATCATGAAGACATTAACATTACCGTTGAAAACGAAGTTGTGAGTATTAGTGGTGAATTCAACAACACACGCGATGAAAATGAGACCTATTTACTGACAGAGCGCCCCTTTGGTGACTTCAAACGAACATTGAATTTGAAAATCGCCCTGGATGCAGAAAATGCTCAGGCAGAAATGAAAGATGGGATCTTAACCTTGCGCGTACCTAAAGCAAAGGAAGCCTTACCGCGTTCCATTAAAATCAAAGCAAAATAAGTAGAGCAGTACACGATGAAGAGCCGGATAAACTCCGGCTCTTTTTTGTATACATGAATCGGTCCGAATCGCGGTAAAATACAAGCAGGAGAAAGTATGTCTGATTGGAAGCATTTCCTGAACAGTTTACCAATAGCCGCATTTGAAGCCTTTGATGAAGTGGGATCAACGAATGATGTTGCCATGGAGTGGGTACATAATGGCGCTGAAGATCGCTCATTGGTTATCGCAGATCGGCAAACCCAAGGACGCGGCCGCATGGGCAGATCATGGCAAACTACTGCTGATGCTTCCCTGGCTTTCAGTTACATACTGAAACCGAATCCACGAGAAATTCCTTATACTTCCTTTTTTTCTCCATTAGGTGCATTGGCGGTTTGTGAAGTAATCATGACTTATGATTTGCAGGCAGAAATCAAATGGCCGAATGATGTACTGCTCAATAGAAAAAAAGTAGCCGGCATCCTTTCAGAAATCGTATGGATAAATGATACGATTGAAGCCATTGTGATTGGTATTGGTGTGAATATTGCAACAGAATCAATACCGGATAAAGATTCTGTTTTGTTTCCCGCTAGCAGCGTAGCTGCAGAAACGGGTAAAATTATTGACAGAATGCAATTTCTGGCGGATACACTGGCTCAATTGGATTCCTGGCGGCTTTCGATTAATTCACCAACTTTTTTTGATGAATGGAATCGTTGCCTGGCATTCAAAGGAGAGCAAGTGAAAATTCAACCTGTGGCTGGTGTTCCAGTCATTGGTACACTGGTAGGGATAAATCCGTTTGGTGCAATACTCATTCGGGATACCGCAGGTGTTACGCAGTCTTTTCTGGCTGGTGATGTTCATCTCCGACCGGTTTCAGACAATCTTGAATAAGAGGGAACAACAATGATAGATGACTTAAGAACCACTAAAAAAAATCCAGAGGATCCAAACGATCCATTTCCTCAGGCGGAAGAAATTGTGAACGCTTCCTCTGATTCAGAAGCTGGTGGCAATTTCTTAGGCATGTCAGCGGGGCAACGTTTTGTTATCGTAATACTTTTATTTGTGTTGACATGTATATTGGGTAGCTTTGGTTTAATCTTAACTGAAAAAGTAGTGCTGCCATTTTTTTAGCAGCACTACTTTCGTTTTGTTTTTTTTATTCTTCTAGTTCAGAAGAAGAATCGTCATCTTCATTGTTTTCAAGAGGATGATCTAGATTCTCTTCGCCAATTTCAGCATTCTCTTCTACTTCAGCTTCATCATCAGCAGAACCTTCAGTTTTTTCCACTGTTGTATCACCTTTTCGGATACGTGCCAATGAAGCAACATGGTCTCCTTCATGAATATCCATCATACGGACGCCACGTGTTGCGCGTCCGGTAATTGAAATTCCATTCGCTTTTAATCGCAAGACAATACCATTGCTGGACATGAGTGTGATTTCCTCACCATCTTGGATCACACAGGCTGCGGCAATTCTACCAATTTTATCAACGGCTTTGGTGTCAATGGTAAACATACCTTTTGTACCACGGCCTTTTGCCATGTAGGCACTTAAAGGTGTGCGCTTCCCGTATCCTTTTTCTGTAACAACCAAAAGGAATCCACCTTCTTCCACAACTTCAACAGCCTGCATTTGGTCAGTTTTGCTTAATTTCATGGCACGTACACCACGGGCTTGTCGGCCCATGGGGCGTACCAAAGCCTCTGACATTCGTAATGCTTTCCCCTCATGTGTAACCATGATAATGTCATTTGATCCATTGGTAACTCTGACCCAGCCGAGCGTATCATCCTTTTCAAGGCTAATTGCGATTAACCCTGAGGGACGTACACTGCTGAATTGAGATAACTCCACGCGCTTGATGAGTCCTTTGGCCGTGGTCATGATGCAGAATCCATCCGTTGTAAAATCCTTGACTGCTACCATGGCGGTAATGACTTCATCAGGACTGATGGAAATCACATTTACAATCGGGACACCGCGATCTGTGCGACCAGCCAGAGGGATTTGGTAAACCTTTTCGGAATACACCTTACCTTTATTGGTGAAAAACAGGATTGTCTGCAAAGTACGTGCGTGAATCATATTGAGTACTTCATCTTCATCCCGCATACCCTGACCGGAAACACCTCTCCTCCCTCGCCCGGTGGTTCGGTACGTATTGGGTGCCACACGTTTGATATAGCCACGATGGGTAATACTGATCAGTGTGGGTTCATCCTGTACCAGATCTTCTTCATTGAAATTTTCATGAGCGTCAATCGCAATCATGGTGCGGCGGTCATCATCATACTTTTTGGTTAGTTCAAGAAGACTATCCTTGATCATTGCCAAAATCTTCTTTGGATGAGCCAGTAAATCTTCCAGGAAAGCAATGCGATCCATGATTTGTTTGTACTCGTCTTCAATTTTTTGACGTTCAAGCGCTGATAAACGACGTAATTGCATATCCAGGATAGCCTGAGCCTGAACATCTGATAATTTGAAGCGAGACATCAAACGTTCTTTGGCTGTTTCAGTATCCGGTGATTGGCGAATTGTGGCAATCACGTCGTCAAGATTTGCCAAAGCGATGAGTAAACCGTCCAAAATATGCGCACGCTGACGGGCTTTTTCGAGCTCGAATTGAGAGCGGCGTGTAATGACTTCGCTGCGATGATCGACAAAGATTTTCAAACAGCGTTTGAGGGTTAATGTTCGTGGTTCTCCGTCTACCAGGGCTAATAAATTTACACCAAAAGTGGATTGCAAAGCAGTGAATTTGAGTAGTTTGTTCAATACGCGTTTGGGTTGAGCATTTTTCTTTAATTCAATATAAATACTCATGCCATTACGGTCAGATTCATCACGCAGATCAGATATCATATCGATTTTACCGGAGCGGACCAGTTCAGCGATACGTTCGATCAACGTTGATTTATTAACCTGATAGGGAATCTCGGTAATCATAATGGCAAAACGCCCATTCTTGATTTCTTTTATTTCAGATTTTGCGCGGATAACAATACGTCCGCGTCCGGTACTGTAAGCCTGACGAATGCCTTCCTGACCAACAATGGTACCGCCGGTTGGGAAATCGGGCCCCTTGACGTACTGCATCAGATCTTCCATGGAAACTGAATCTAAATCGTCGTAATGATCAATAACATATGCGACAGCCTGAGTAACCTCACCCAGATTATGGGGAGGAATATTGGTCGCCATACCTACAGCAATACCGGTTGCCCCATTAAGTAACAAGTTGGGCAATTGGGAGGGGAGAACATCCGGTTCCATGAGGGAGTCGTCAAAGTTCGCTGTAAAATTGACCGTGTCTTTATCAATATCGGTCAGCATTTCTTCGGCGATACGTGCGAAGCGTGCTTCGGTATAACGCATGGCAGCAGGGGAATCGCCATCCACAGAACCAAAGTTACCCTGACCGTCAACCAGCATATAACGCATTGAAAAATCTTGCGCCATACGAGCCATGGATTCGTAAACTGCCGAATCACCATGCGGGTGATATTTACCCAGCACTTCGCCTACAATACGGGCGGATTTTTTAAATGAGCCATTCGCACGAATGCCCATATCATGCATTGCATACAGGATACGTCGATGAACGGGTTTCAATCCGTCTCGGGCATCGGGCAGCGCTCGTGAAACGATTACGCTCATGGCGTAATCGAGGTAAGCGGTGCGCATTTCCTGATCAATATCGGTGGTTTGAACGGTGCCTATATCCATACAATCTGCTTCCTTTATGCCTTAATATCAGGCTTAATTATACCGCATCACAGGCTGCTTGGCTGACCCGGTTGTGATATAGCAAAGAAGGTGTTTTCCTTGTCAAAGGGTGTGACCTTTGCTATAATCACGGCATCAGGGCGCGTAGCTCAGCTGGTTAGAGTGCACGGTTCACATCCGTGAGGTCGTGAGTTCGAGTCTCTCCGCGCCCACTGAAAAGGCCACTTATTCAGTGGCTTTTTTGTTTTAGTATATTTGGGATACATATCAGTACCCCCGAAAAGGGATGACAAGGTCGTGGGTTTACCCTGAAGGGCACAGGCGAGCTTCGTCCGCGCCCACAAAGGAAAGACATTGCTAATTACAGTGTCTTTTTTTATTTGATACTCTGTTCCAGTTTGCTTGTTTGTCAATTGTCCTGGGCCTATTACATCATACTTGTCGATCTCTTCACCTTTTGATGGATCCATGCCCATACCCCAACATTGGACTGCAATACTAGCAGCAGTGTAAGTATTTACCAATTGCTTGAAGTTCTTATTTACAAATTCAGTGGCATAATACGGGTCATAGCAGCAAGAACGATGTTCGCTCGGATCTGTAAAGCGTATTGGATTTGCATTTCCATAACCCCAGCGGTTTTGTGTGACCGAAATTTTTTATATTACCTTTCCAGGTGTTTCTTGATATAAACCTAGCATTGCCAGCCCTTTGACTCCCCCCGCTTGCGGGGGGAGAATTTCCCGAAAACGTATCTAATAAGGTGCACAGTAGCAGTCCGGGTACCCGACCCAGGAAGAGTTCTCACCACAACCCTGAGGGGGTGGATCGCAACTGGGCGATATTTCTGGGATGGCTGGCGATTCATCTGGTGGCGGGGATGTTGGTGGGATGGCTGTCGGTTCTGGCAAGGGACATAATCCCGGATAAGCGGTCGTTGGCTCAAAACCATAGCTCCACCGGCAAGTGTTATCTACAGAGAAAAGAGCTGCCAGAGGATAGTCGTTGCTATTAATTAATGGGGAACCAGCCTCCGCTAGCGTAAAATGATCGTTATAGTCAAACCAGCCTGCTTCCTTGACTCCTTCGTCGCTCCAGCCTCCAAACAGAAAAGTATCGGCGGAACCAATCACACTATGCTTGAAAGCCACTTGGATCCGCTGTGTAGAAGCCGGATCAATGCGCCCCCAAGCCGTATCAGGATCATTTCCATGCCCGTTATCAAATATCAATTCGTCATATCTGTTTATTCCAGCAAGTGGAGCTTCAGAAAGCATGGGCATCGTGCCGCCGACATCGTTATTTGAATCGTGCCACACTTTGACCCCATCGGTCGTCCATGTCGTGGAAGGAGGTGCCATAGCACCGATCAGCCAATCGCCACGTCCGTCTCTATCGGTATCAATTTCGATGGCATAAAATGCTTCAACTCCCGCAGGCGGATTCCCCTCAAGATGAAAAACAACATAGATCCATTCTCCACCTTCACCCACCTCTACTTTGGTGAGATCAAGATAAGGCTGATATTGCATTTCACCGGCAGTAAAGGGACGCTCAAATATGTTTAGATCAAACCCATCAGCCACAGAACGATGCTCGGAAGCATATTGAGCAGAAGACCGATCTGTCACCCAGGTACGGATGCGATTGGGCTCTCCAGGCTGGGCGATATGCTGTACCGGATTCTCCGTGCTTTCGATTGGCACTGGGTCTATTTCAGAAATAGCGGTTGTGGGCAATTCTTCAATCTGAATCGGGGAAATTGGTTGCACCTCTTCCATAGGTGGAGGGGGCGTTGCCCCTCCCATCATGGGCAGACCACAAGCCAAAATAAAGATCATCGATATAATCATAAGAAAAAAATTCTTTTTCATCTTCAACCTCCAGTAATGTAATTTTCCTCCTGATCGAAAAGCCAGCCGCGCATCAAATCGTTCATAGAAAGATCGGGTTGGAAACGCTGCACCATCTCTTTGGCTTCAGGGATGTTCGCTGCATCGGCAACGACATCCATCCCGGCGAGGGTCAATAAATGGCGCACTTGATGGCGGAAAGAGGGCTGGTCATCTACAATCAGGATGCTTTTCATACTTAGAGCATAGCTAAAACTCGTGCTGCTGTCATCGGGGCGCAGTACCATTTCAGTACTGACTTGGAAATGAAAAATCCGGTACAACAGTACCGGATTTTGTTATTCTGGTAGTTGATTGAGCAGGATGACCACCCGATTCACACCCAAATTCAGGCCTGTTACCGGTAAATAATCCACTGCACACCCGGAGACATCCACGTCAACCGAAGCAATCCCGCTCCCGGTTGGGAATGCCTGATGATACCTTTGTCCCAAATCCACTTTCAGTGTCTCATTAGATGGATTGACTAGCACCAGACCATTGCTGTAAGTGCGGGCATATACACCCCAATCGGAATGCCACAACGAACTAACCAATGAGGGGATACCGCCAACCGGCTCCCAAATCAGAAACCCACATTCTGGAAACCATTCCGGCATGAAAGAGAAATCAAGATTGATATAGGTACAACATCCCTTCACCAACAGACAATAATTTATAGCAATTAAGTTTTCACGGGTCACATCCGTTATGTTCAAGTAGTAATTAATACATCTTTGTCCGCGGAAGGGGATGAAAAGGTCGTGGGTTTATCCTGCAGGGCACATGCGAGCTTCGTCCGTGCCTACAGGAAAGCTATTAAATAATGACTCTTTGTTTTTTTATGAGTTATAAATTCCTCAGGTGAGCAGATATAAAATAATAAAGAATAGCAAAGAGCAATACACTGCGAGAAAGTAATGCTTATCTGAATCAAATGGATTTCAACGTATGACTGGGTATAATTGACACAATAAATCCGAATGAAAAGAAGAATATCCAATAGAAAGAGTGATCCTTTCAGGGTAAAAATACAAGAATATGGAGAATCAGATTGAATATCGAAATTCGAAATGAAACTGAAAAAGATTTTCGCGAAGTTGAGGAATTAACCAGGGAAGCCTTTTGGAATTTATATTTTCCAGGATGTGATGAGCATTATTTAGTGAACCGCATGAGAACTCATGCGGACTTTATAAAGGAACTTGATTTTGTTGCTGTAACCAATGGAAAAATTGTTGGTAACATCATGTATACAAAAGCCAAATTGGTTAATGAAAATGAACAAGAAATGGATATTGTAACTTTTGGTCCGCTGTGTGTGCATCCTGAGGTTCAACGCCAAGGCATTGGCACCCAATTGATTAACTATACAAAAAAATTGCTTATTGAAAATGGTATTAAGGGGATGGTGATCTTTGGTGATCCGCATAATTACTGCACACATGGGTTTAAGAATGGAAAAGATCTGAATATTAGTGATATGAACGGGGAATATCCATACGGAATGCTCGCACTTGCGTTGGAAGAAAAAGCGTTTGAAGGACATCAATGGAAATATCAGATGAGTGATGTATACATCTTTGATCAGGAAGCAGTTGAAAAATTTGATCAACAATTTGATCCGAAAGAAAAAGCTTATCAATACTCTCAAGATATTTTCTCAATATCGATCCGATCATATCTCAAATGAATTTCTAAAGGTTACGTGGTTTTCCGAAAGGAGACAGGAGATTTCGTCCGCACACACTTAATGCTGTTGATAAACTGCTCTATTGTTCAAAGTTGGGATTGAAACTAGTTAAATGCTTTGATTGTTATTATTGAGGTTTCTTTGCTTGTATAATATTTAGGATGTCAACACTCCTAAATACGAAATTCCATATTCCGAAAATCCAATCCGGAATGGTTTTACGAACTCAATTAATAGACGAATTGAACAGTGGACGCTCAGGTAAATTAACCCTTGTCACTGCACCAGCCGGTTTTGGCAAAACAACACTGGTAGCTGAATGGATCAACGAACAGGTGCAGAAAGAGGATCATCGAAATGTTGCCTGGCTGTCTTTGGATGATGGGGATAATTCGCTACACCAGTTTTGGATTTACGTTGTTGGGGCAATTCAAAATATTGTCCCATCGCTGGGTATATCCTGTCAGGCAGGGTTACAGGCTAGCACATCGGCTCCGATTGAAACCATTCTGATATCCCTGATCAATGATTTATGCACATATTCGGGTTTTCTATGTCTTGTTTTAGATGATTATCACGAGATACAGAGTGAAGTCATTCATGAATCATTGGCATTTTTTATTGATCGGCTGCCTCACAATTGTCATCTTGTTATAGTTACGCGGGTAGATCCTCCAATTTCAATCCCTCGGCTGCGTGTACGGGGGCAAATAACCGAAATAAGGGCTGAATCTTTACGGTTTACTAAAAACGAAATAGTAAATTTTTTCAGCCATGATTTGGCATATGCTCTGAACGATCATGATATTGAATTATTAGCAAAACGAACCGAGGGCTGGATAGCAGGAATACAGCTCGCTTCATTGTCACTAAAAAATGCGCAAAATAAATCGACATTTATTGAGGCGTTTTCTGGGAGTCATCGATTTCTGGTTGATTATCTGGTTGAGGAAATACTTTCCAGGCAATCGGCAGCCATACAACGCTTCTTATGGCGCACATGTATTCTGGAAAGATTTTGCACTGAGGTATGCAATGAACTAGTTGAAGAATCCAATGCTCAACAAACATTGCGACATCTTGAGCAAGAAAATCTATTTATCATTGCGCTGGATGACGAACGACGTTGGTACCGGTATCATCATTTATTCTCTGAATTCTTATCTCTTTATTTGCAGGAGAATGAGCCTGAAATAATTCCAGCATTATACAAAAAAGCGATAGATTGGTTTACGGCGAATCAATACCCAGGGGACGCGTTGCATTATGCGATTAAACTTCAGGATTTTGAACACGCAGCTGATTTAATTGAGCAAATTGCCCCGAATATACTTGAAAATGAAAACCATATGCGATTAATGCAATGGATAAATCAGTTGCCTGAAAGCGTCATTAATCAACGACCTTATTTGTGTGTTTACCTGATTTGGGTTTATGTGCTGTCTGGCAAAATGGATATTGCTTCAACTTTGTTGGATCAGGTAGAGAGATTACACAAAACCCTTTCAGGAAAAGATTCGAAAATTATCCAGGGACATATTTGTGCACATCGTGCTTATATTTTGTTTTTGCAAGGCAATTATCAAACCACCATTGAATATGCAAATCAGGCATTGGCATATTTACCCGATACAGAAATTACACTAAGAACCCGAACGATTATTTGTTTGGGTAATGCGCAAAATTACAGTGGGGAATTAGCACTGGCCAAGATCACATTACAGAAAGCAATTGCCCTCTCAAAAGAAATCAAAAGTCTTTCTTTGGCGACATTTAGTTTCTGCAGTATGGGGGAAATCCTGCGAGATGAAGGCCATCTGACTGAAGCCTTGGAGATGTATCAGGCATTACTGAATTTAGCTGAAGAAATTACCGGTACACAGGAACTTCCATATACTGGTTTCGCTATCTTTGAAACCGGGGTCATCGCTCGTGAGCGCAATGAGTTGGATTCGGCATTAACTCAAATCAAACGTGGTGTCCGATTATGTCGTGAATGGTTTCAGGGGGAGGCATTGGGCATTGGTCTACTCGAATTGGCGGAAACCTACCGCTTACGGGGGGAATATTCCAAAGCGGAAGCGACTCTGGCAGAGGCTCAAGAAGTAGCTGGAAAAATTTCTCCTTGGGCAGAGAATCTGGTTGGGGGGATGTATTGCCGATTATATCTCTCTCGGGGAGAGATTGATAAAGCAATACAATGGGTGTCACGTTCTGATTTGATTGATGAATCCTGTGATATTGGCTATGAGCGCTTTCCGGAATGTCCGGGATTATTCCGTACTTTGGTTAAAATGGGGAAAGCAACAGAAGCGCTTGAACGAATTGATCTACTCATTAAAAGGGATAAATCCTGCGGCCGCATGGGCCGTCTACTGGATTTACTAGTGCTCAAATATGTATGTCTGTATTTACTGGATAAGAAGAATGATGCAATAGAAGTATTAACAGAGGCTGTTTGTATGGCCGCTGATGAAAGATTTATCCGTCCGTTTTTGGATGAAAGATCATTGATTGAAGCTTGTTTACCGAATGTGCCGCAATCCACATTTCGGGATGAATTATTAATGGTCTGCTCGAATCAAATTACATATAGCGTAATTGAGCAGGATACACTTCTTATTGAACCTTTAAATGAGCGGGAAATTGAAATTATACAATTAATGGCGACAGGCAAGTCGAACCGTGAAATCAGTGATGTGTTGTACCTATCAGTAAATACGATTCGCTGGTACGCCAGCCAAATCTATATGAAATTGGGGGTAAAAAGCAGGGGCGAAGCTGTGGCACAAGTTAGGGAACTCAATATCTTGTAAGTGTTTTTTTTATTATCCGGCTGTTGCATGATTACTATGCAGCAGCTTTTTTATACCATCCAAGCCACCATCCTTTTGGATGGTGATTTACCGTCCATGCAATTTGTATAGTTCAAGTATCAAATACTAGTAAACAAATTGAGGTGAGTAAGATGGTGAAAAGAATATTACTGATTATTGCAGTTTGTATCGTTGTTGGCGTTAGTGCATTTCTGATTTGGGTGGCGAGCTATCCTGAACTGAGTAAGGTGAAAACGCCAAGTGGTTTAGAACGGAGTCAATCACAATATTTAGTGATGCGTGATGGTGTAAAGATTGCCATTGAATATTGGCTGCCAGCAAATTACAAAACAAATGAAAAGCTGCCAACATTGATTGTTGCAACCCGCTATAGCCGAGGGTTTTCCTTGGCCCAACAACTTGATTTTAAATCCAAAATGATAATCCGATTGGGACAGGTTGATGAAAAACTTTTATCAGATGTGGGACTGGAACCGGAAATATCCTGGGCAAATGAAGCTGGTTACATTGTTGTGCTGGTGGATGCGCGTGGCAGTGGTGCTTCCTTTGGCAATCGTCCAATCGAGTGGTCACCTGATGAAGTAGCAGATTATGGGGAAGTGATCGCCTGGATTGCAGATCAACCCTGGTCAAATGGAAAAGTGGGCGCATGGGGTACATCTTATCCGGGGAATACCGCTGAATTGATGGCAAGTACTGGGCAACCAGCATTCCAGGCCACTGCACCGCGCTTTGATGATTTTGATCCATTGTTAGGTGTAGGTATACCTGGCGGTTTGCAGGCAACGGGTTTTCTAAATGATTGGAGTGAATTTAATTCGATGCTTGATCATGATGTCCATTTATCAAGATCTGTAGATGAAGATAAAAGTGGTAAATTACTTGAACAGGCTATTAGTGAACATAATAATCCCAATATCGCTGAATCAATGAAAAAAATTGAATATCGGGATGATGAATTTGGGCAAAGTGGTTTGACCTATGCTGATGCCAGCCCATATTCCTTGCAAGACAGTATTAACCAAAACGCAGTACCCATGCAGGTTTGGGTAAGTTGGCTAGATGCAGCAACCATGGATGGTGCTTTGAGTCGCTACCTGACCTTTAGCAATCCACAACAGGTCATTATTGGCCCCTGGAACCATGGTGGTAGTGCAAGTATTGATCCCTTCAACTTTGAACACATTGAAGTGGTTGATGTGGCTACCAAGCTAGTAGATCGTGAGATAGTAAAACCTCAGATGGCACAGGTGTTGGATTTCTTTGATTGCTACCTGAAAGATGAATCCTGTCCTGAGACAGAATCCCAAATTACCTATTACACCCTGAATAGTGGGGAGTGGCAGACTACATCGATTTGGCCGCCGAAAGGGTTTGAAACAAAGCGTTTGTACTTTGCTGAGCATGGTGTTCTGTCCAAAGATGCTCCTGAAGATGAATCTGTTGCCGATAAATATGAGGTTGATTTCACTACCACGACCGGGCTTGCAAATCGTTGGCATGCACAAATGGGCACAACCATTGATTACAGGGCCGACCGTGCCGAAGAAGATACCAAATTGCTAACCTATACTAGTGAGCCATTGACAGTTGATACAGAAATTGCGGGCAGTCCATTGATCCAATTGTACCTGACCTCAACAACTGAAGATTGTGCCTTCCATATTTATCTGGAAGATGTTGCCCCTGATGGTAAGGTAACCTACATTACGGAAGGCATCTTGCGAGCGATACATCATAAGGTTTCAGAGCAAACAGCGCCTTATGTACATCTTGGACCCTATCACAGTTTCAATAAAGCAGACGCTGCTCCTCTGGTCCCGGGGGAAGTAACTGAAATCAGTTTGAATCTGTATGCTACATCAGTCTTGATTGAGGCAGGTCATAGTATTCGTATCGCAATTGCTGGTGCAGATGTTGATACTTTCGATCGATATCCAGCTCAGGGTTCACCTGTATGGGCCGTACAGCGCAATAGTGTTTACCCTTCTTCTATCGAATTACCTGTAAAAGAAAAATAATCTGAGTTATGGAAAGCACCCTCCAAACGGAGGGTGCTTTCCATCCATGATCTTGAACCATTTGGAATGGGTCGCAAAAAAAGAGAGGAGCCCAAATGACACAGTACAAAATATTTTTACGAGGGCATCTGGATACGCGCTGGGAGAAAATATTCCCTGGTTTCAGTTTTGATCATTCGATGTCACCTGAAGATCAGCCCATCACGGTGATGACCGGTCAAGTTATTGATCAATCGGCAATGTACGGGACGATCAATCGCCTGCAGAATCTGGGTATTGAGTTGATTAGCTTCCAACCTCAAAAAAGCGATGAATCATAACAAATTGCTAGACCTGTCAGGCCTAGCGGTACAGGAGAGAAATGTGAACATGTTACGTGAAATTCAAACTCCTTCCCAGAGAAAGAACTGGATGCGTACATATACCACCCTGGCAAGTATATTGATCGGCTTCCTACTGGTAACTGCAGGAACCGGCTTATTTGGAGTAAATACATATGATAATTTTGCGCCAGCCAAATATGTGCAAGAATCGCGTGCACAAGATTTAATCACCCTGATTTTGGGTATCCCTTTGCTGGTGGTGGCTGTTTCTGGTGTGCGAAAAGAAAGAATATGGGGAATCCCACTCTGGACGGGCGTACTGGCATATGAACTTTACGTTTATAGCATTTATGCCTTTGGCGAGGTGTATAACGCCTTCTTCCTTGGGTATGTAGCCGTTGCCAGTTTGTCGATGTACTCCATCATTGGATTATTGACTGGTATTGATGCCAAATGGTTCCAGGAATCCGTCGGGGAAAAGATGCCCCGGCGCTGGATTGGCGGCTTTTTCATTCTTATCACACTCATTTTTGCCATGATCTGGCTCGGACAGGTAATGAATACTATTGAAACGGGAATTGTAGACAGCGGTCATTTAATCTTTGTCTTTGATTTGGTGATTGTTTTACCTGCCTTTACTATAGCGGCGCTTAAACTTTTCCGCACACAAGCCTTTGGTGATCTACTGTCTGGAATGTTGCTGATCAAATTCGATTCACTTTGTATCGCCATCGCCCTGGGACAATTATTTCGGTCATTAAATAATATCGAAGTAGAAACAGGCTTGCTGAGTGTTTTCATTCCCCTGGGTCTCATCGGATTGATTTTCACTGGTTTCTACTTCAAAAACCTTAATACCAAAGAATAATTGTATCATCTCAATAAAGCGGGGCAAACGAAAAAGAACTGAAGCCTATTAATTTTTATCATAGGCTGTTAA
>JAEKNU010000160.1 GCA_016838895.1 Chloroflexota bacterium | reverse complement strand
TCATACTATGCTTTCCATTTCTTTTTACCAGAGCTGGAATTTATCGGTCCATCTGTATCAGCGATCTTTCTATTCATCTGGTATATCCAAATTGGACAAAGGATAATAAACCCGCAAAAAAGTTCAACAGCAATAAACAGTCAAACCTAGCGGCTCAATTTCATACAACCCATCCTCAGATTCAAGCTTGTTACCATAAATACACGCTGCAGCTTCAACTGGGTGTTTTTGGAAGTATTCCTTTGGCAATGTTTGCGTTTGCTCTGAGAAATTAGCCAACACAATGGCTTGCTGATCCTGATAGCGATGCACAAAACCGAGAACATGCTCATTACCTGTCCAGAAAACCTCCATATTTCCCCCACTAAACACTTCATTATTTTTACGCAACTTAATAAGTTTCTGCAACCCTTGATACACCCTTCCTTCAATGGTCTTCTTATTCTTTCGGCGAGCCACTTTTTTCCAATCGGTTTTTGGCCGATTTGCCCAACGACTATCGCTTTTGTGCAGCGCATGCTCACGATAACTGTAATCATTCAACGTGCCAATCTCATCACCCAAATAAATCAAGGGAATACCGCCAATGAACAGAATAATTCCATGAATCAAAAGAATACGCTGAATCGCTAAGCGAACCTCAGTTTCTCCTTCTTCCGCTACAGCTTTTTCAAGACCCGCTAGCGAGGCACAACTGCCGCTGATCCGGCAATCTCCGGTCAAAATATTTTCCTGAAAAGGTAAACCCCGCGCAAAACTGCCTTCGAATTTACCTCGGTAAAAATCGTTCAGGAACATGCGATGATCAAAACCATTGATACCCAGAACAGCAGCATCCTCATCAGAAAAAGTCCAGCCTATATCATCATGTACACGTACATAATTTACCCAGGCTGTTTGTGGATGAATCGCAAAGCGCGTTGCCAAAGCCTGTGATAATAAGTCTACTTTGCGGGTTGCCAGCGAATTCCATAATAATGCCATCAGAAGCGGATTATAAGATATTTGGCATTCATAAGGTGAAATATATTTAACAACTTCATCCGGATGCACAATGGCCTCGGATTTAAAAATCAAAGCCGGAGCTGCAATCCGTGCGACCGCATTAAATGCCCGAATGAGCAGATGTGCCTCAGGTAAATTTTCACAATTCGTGCCCATCTGTTTCCAGATAAATGCAACAGCATCCAGACGTAATACTTCAACGCCCTGGTTCGCCAAAAACAACATTTCTTCCACCATGCGGTTAAACACGGCCGGATTCGCATAATTTAAATCCCATTGATAACTGTGGAAAGTGGTCCATACCCAGCCCCCTTTCTTGAACAAATCAGGGAAGAAGGTAAAAGCACCGCCATGTTCTTCCGGAAAGATTTCCCGCAAATTTTGCTCATACTGATTGGGCTGTTCACGATCTTCAAATATCCAGTAAAAATTCTGATGCTCTATGTCTCCATTTCTGGCTCTTTGTGCCCAAACATGCTCAAGCGAAGTGTGGTTGAAGATTAAATCTACGACCAGGCTGATGCCTTCCGCGCGTAGGGCAGCTGAGAGTTCCGCCAACTGCTGCATTGTGCCCAATGGAGTATATACATCACGATAGCTGCTGACCGCATAACCGCCATCATTTTCACCTTCAGGCGCCTGGAAGAATGGCATCAGATGCAGATAGGTCAAACCTAATTCCTTAAAATATGGGATTTGTTCTTTTACTCCATCTAATGTGTTCGCAAAACGATCAACATATATCACACCGCCTAACATTTGATTGGATTGAAACCAGTTTGGGTCTTTTTCACGGGATTGATCCAATTCACGCAAATCTGATGAACGTCTAAACCAAGAGCGAGAAATACTAAGTAGTAAATCTTCCATATAATAGAAAAAATCATATCGATTACGATAAACAGTCAGATACAATTCGAAAAGTGATGGAAAATTATTTTCCAATCGCTTTGTAAATTGAACCCAGCCTTGTGGATCACGCTTGATTTCCCTTTTTAGCGTTTCTTCCATACGTGGGAGAATTCGCCTCAAGGTTATTTGAGCTTCATAATTGGGAAGATATTCTAATGTCATAAGATTAATAATAACACTCCACAATAGGATCAGTATTCTTACTCAATTTGATAAACATGCCTCATCTCTTAAACCAAAGCTGCCGCTCAGCAGAGCAGCAGCCAGGAGAGAAGATGAGCATTAGCCCTTCACAGAGCCAGCCAACATACC
>JAEKNU010000047.1 GCA_016838895.1 Chloroflexota bacterium | reverse complement strand
TGAGTGTGCGGCTTGCCCCGGAATCACTGTGCGACATACTCCGGAATTACTGTGCGGCATGGGCCGGATTTTGCAATGCGTGAGTGGATGGACGAAAAGCAGTTTGCGGATATGGCATTTGGTTCTCTAACAATGAGTTATTTCAGCATGCCGATTATTATCATCTTTGCTGTGCTTAGTGCGCTAGAGGTGATCGGGTTCCCAACGTATACCTGGCTGATGTTGGTTTTCCTGATTATGGTGTTTATCCATTCGCTGGTCATGGTGATTAAGAATCAAGAGAGCCTTATTGAGATGGACTCCTAAAATCATAGAGGGTATCAAAATGCTGGATATTGAAAATGTATCCAAAACCTATCGTAAAACAAAAGCGGTAGATGAAATCAGCTTGCATGTACCAAGAGCAAAAATTTATGGCCTGCTAGGAAGAAATGGTGCAGGTAAAACGACCCTGACACGAATTATTCTGGGATTACTTTCAGTGGATAAAGGGCAAGTACGTGTGAATGGGCAAGTCGTCGAATTTTTAGATGCGAAAGCTTTAGGCAATATTGGCAGTATCGGTTGTTGCGTTGGTCGGAGAGATCGTGGCATTCAACACAACCGACTTCATCTTTGTTTACCCATTTTCAATCAATTTCGTGCTGACAAATTTTGTTGAGCCAATTTCCAGTACACAATTAATGGTCTCCACCATCACATTGCTTTGTTGTTTTTCTCGGCAACTTTTCTGAAATTTAAAAGAATGGATCTGTAAATAGTGCTATTCAATAACGAAAAGAAATCCATCAAAGGATATGATTTGATGGATTTTATTTGATTATTGTTAGGTAGGGTTCCTGAAAATGGGGGGCTGGTAATCAGGAAAATGAGTAAAACTCAAATTTATACCTTAAATTAAATAATTGCATGTTGTAATCCGAAACGTTTCGGGGTACAATGGGCATACATCCGAAACGTTTCGGAAACATTGTATAGGGAGCAAGTATCATTATGTCGGTTACGATTAAAGATATTGCCAAAAAAGTGGGTTTATCAGTTACAACTGTTTCTCGTGCGTTGAATGATTATGATGATGTTAATATAGAAACAAAAGCCCTGATTCGTCAAACCGCGAAAGATATGGGCTATATTCCGAATTCTCTTGCGCAACGATTTCAAAAGAAAAAAACTGACACAATTGGCTTGATCCTGCCTACCTTTGGGCCGCGTTTTTCTGACCCATTCTTCAGTGAATTATTAGCGGGTATTGGAAACAAGGCAGCTACGCATGGCTATGATTTGCTGGTTTCAACCCGACCACCTGGCGAGGACGAATTATTAGCATATCGCCAGATGGTTCAGGGACATCGCGTGGATGGATTGGTTGTGGTTCGTACCCGCCAACAAGATGAAAGAATTGATTACCTCTGTAATGTGGATTTCCCCTTTGTATCGTTTGGGCGCACAGAGGATGATTTAGATTTCCCCTATGTAGACGAAGATGGCGCGCATGGTATGCGCCTGGTCGCTGAGCACCTCTTTAGATTGGGCCATCGAAAAATTGCATGTATTGCTTCTCCGCCAGAGTTGATGTTCTCGCAATATCGAATGGATGGTTTATGCTCCCGTTTAGCTGAGTTGGGTAGTCCATTGCCGGATTCATTGATTCGTAGAGGGGATATGTCACAGCGCAGTGGATATGAACAAGCAAATACTTTATTGGATTTGACGGATCGACCTACTGCGATCGTGGTCTGTAATGACTTGATGGCATTTGGAGCGATGAGCGCAATACAAGATCGTGGATTAACGGTTGGAAAAGAGATATCCATTATTGGTTTTGATAATACTCCGATGTCGGCGCACACACATCCACCATTAACAACAGTACATCAACCCATCTATCAGATTGGAAACATGGTGTGTGAAATGTTAATTCAATGTGTGCAGGGGCAGCAACCGGAAGAACGCCAAGTATTGATGAAGCCTGAACTGATTCTGCGTCAGTCCAGCGGACCTGTACCTGTATCGTAAATTACTGAAAATAATATCAGATTGACTCTACGCAATTTCAACGACCCAAAAACCATAGATTATTTAGGAGGAAGAATGAAAAACAAGTTTCATCTCGTATTGGCTCTGGTTATGGCGATTAGCCTTTTGCTAGGCGCCTGCCAGCCACAAGTTGTCGAAAAAACTGTCGTGGTGACCCAAGAAGTCCCGGTAGAAGTTGAAGTCGAAGTCCCTGCAGAGGAAGTCGAAAAAACTGTTGTTGAATTTTGGACAACGGATAACGAAGAAGCACGTGTCAATTTGTATGAAGAAATTGCTGCGCGCTATATGGCCGAAAATCCGGCAGTTGATCTACGTATCGTTCCGATTGATGAAGCCTCAATCAGCCAGCGAATTGCAACAGCAAAAGCTGCCAATCGTTTACCCGATATTATCCGTATGGGTGTTGAACGGGTTGCTACCTTTGCAGCAGATGGTATTTTGGACGAAGCCTCAGCGATGGCAGCCATTGAGAGCATTGGTGTGGATGATTTCCGAACCAGTCCATTGGCAATGGTTACCAATCCTGAAACAGGTTATTATGCAGCTGTCCCATTTGATGGTTGGCTGCAGGCGATCTGGTATCGCGAAGATATGTTCAGCGACTTGGGCTTAAATGCTCCGGTTAGCTGGGATGACATTGATGCCGCCTGCGATACACTGCCTGGTGAAGGTAATTTGCTTTATGCAATGGTTCTGGCTGATGATCCTGGTCAGAATTACCCCCATCAAGTGTTTGAACAAGTTGCTATCTCCAATAATGCGTGGCCTTTCGATGAAGATGGCAATGTTTCCATGAATACCCCTGAAATGGTGGAAGCATTAACCTTCTACTCTGAATTAATTCGCTGTGCCGCCCCCGGCCCACAATACTGGCGTGGTGCTCGTGAAATGTATGAGCTGGATCAATCCGGTATGCTGTTTTACAGCACCTACATCATGGATGACCTTGTAGATGGTTCCGGAACGGATGACGGCAATATCCAGATCGCGGTTGATGGTTTGGCAGAAAAATCAGGTTTTGCACCTTCCATGGAAGGTCCCAATGGTGCAGCGACCTATGGTCAATTGGTTACTTTAGGTCTGACCGTTGATTCCGATCCGGTTGCACAGGATGTTGTTCAATACTTCATGACCGGTGAAAACTACACGGATGTGTTGGCTTTGGCTCCTATGGGTAAAATTCCTGTATTGAAGAGTGCTGTCGACGGCTGGAAAGATTTGAGCCCCTACTTTGCCAATTACTCTGATGATACCCTGGACCAGATTGCCAATGGCTATGACAGCATGCAGCGCTGGTTATTCCGCCCAGGATATGATGCAACTCAACAGGCTGTTGTTGGTGATATAGAAGGACGCTTGTTAATTCCGCAAGTGCTCAGCAATATTATTCTGGAAGGTTCCATGACACCGGAAACAGGGGCTGAATTCCTGCAAGAACAGGTTGAAATCCTTTTGGCAGATCGTCAAGAATAATCGATCATCCTCAACTATGCGGAGGAGGCACCTTGCGGGCGCTTCCTCCGCCGCTTAATATGAAGAGGTTTGATGATGAATCAACAACTAACTCTACCTCGAAGAAAAACGCTAAGATCGCGTGAAGCTCGTTTAGCCTGGTTTTTGTTGCTGCCGACTATCATCATTGTTTTTGGCCTGATCGTTTTTCCAGCTTTTTTCAGTATCTGGATCAGTTTTCATGATGTTGGATTGCACAATCTGGATGATGTATTTCATGCACCATTCATTGGGCTGGAAAATTACGTCAGTGTTATCAATGATTTTTCATTCAAATTCCAGGGGCTTCAAAATATGGGGGCGGCAGTTACCAGCATTGTGTACGCCTTCACTGCCACAACGCTAACCGTATCGGTTGGATTGCTGGCAGCAATCATTTTGAACAGACCTTTCAAGGGCAGAGGGATAACACGAGCCATTTTTTTGTTCCCTTATGTTGCACCGATTGTCAGTGTGGCATTTGTTTGGCGATGGATTCTTGATCCACGACCATCGGGTGTGGTCAATGATTTGCTCATGCGCGCAAACTTGATTGATGCGCCAATGGCGTATCTTTCTACGCGAGGACTGGCGCTGCTACTGGTAATTTTGCTGGATGCCTGGCGCTATTTCCCGTTTGCCATGTTGATGATTTTGGCACGTTTGCAGGCGATTAATAATATGTTGTATGAAGCAGCCGAAGTGGATGGCGCTAATGCCTGGGAGAAATTCATCCATATCACGCTGCCAGAATTACGCTATGTGATTGGGGCAGTATTCCTGCTGCGTTTGATGTGGACCTTCAATAAATTTGATGATATTTTCCTGTTGACAGGAGGTGGTTTTGGCACCAAGACGCTGCCAGTGCTGACGTATGAATTCAGCTTCAGGTTGTTTAACTTTGGACGGGGTGCCGCGGCAGCTATGATTTTGTTGTCCATTCTGGTTGTATTCATGCTGATCTATACCAAAGTGATCATGCGTAATGTTGATAGTGATTAGGAGAAAAGCAAATGAGTGACTCAAGCCGAATGAATATCATACAGCATATGGCGAAACGCTTTTCTTTTCGTCAATTGTTGTTCTTCATGGTCCTGACATTTTTCCTGGTCAGCATATTGTTCCCGTTTTACTGGATGATCAGTTCATCATTTAAAACAGAAGCAGAAATTGGCGGGCGTGCACCGGTTTACATACCTTCTGCATTACGACTGGATGCATATAAGGAATTGTTTGATCCTGAAAATTCACATTTCCAGGATTTTGGTTCAAATATCGTCAATAGTCTAAAAGTCTCATTGCCAACTGCCTTGATTGCAGTCGTGCTATCTGTGTTGGGCGCATATTCAATCGCCCGTTTACGCTTCCGTGGAAAGAATGTTATGCTGAATGGCGTCTTGCTGGTTTATTTGCTGCCAGGTGTGCTGCTGATTATTCCATTATTTTCCATGCTGGCAAATATTGGGTCAAGGATTGGTTTCAATGTACAAGATAATTTAGGCGTTTTAATCTTTACTTATCTGGCGCAAACCCTGCCTGTGGCCATGTACATGTTGACCAATTACTTCAGGACCATTCCTGAAGACATTGAACAAGCAGCCATGATAGACGGCTGCAGCAGATTAAGTGTGATTTGGCGCATTACCTTGCCATTGGCTATTCCAGCATTGGTATCCGTATTTATTTACACCTTCATGATCGCCTGGAATGAATTCCTGTATGCCCTGGTATTTCTTAATTCGCGTGATCTGTTTACCATGCCGATTAAGATTAACACCATTTTTAATGACCCCAGCCCCAGGCCGCATGTGGTTATGGCTGCATCCACCATTATGACCTTGCCGATTGTGATATTATTCCTGGCAATGGAACGATTCCTGGAAGAAGGATTAACAGCAGGAGGCGTAAAAGGATAGCGCATGCGCATTGGGATTATTGCGACTCGATTATCAGGTACGGATGGTGTTTCATTAGAGGTAGCCAAATGGGTTCAGGTTTTGCGCAATGCAGGGCATGAACTATACTATTGCGCAGGTGAATTGGGTGGCTACGCAGCAACAGGCACATTGATTCCCCGAATGCATTTTACGGATCGTGAGGTGTATGCGCTGACACAAGCTGCCTTTGCAAAAAAAAACACAATATCGCCAGAACAATTATTGGATGAAATACTGAGGCTATCGGCTGAAATGAAAGCCCCTTTGCTGTCATTTATCCGGGAAAATCAGTTGGATTGTTTGATCGTACAAAATGTTCTGGCGATTCCTATGAACTTGCCGTTGGCACATTGTATTACAGAGATTTCCGCAGAAAGCGATATCCCGGTTGTGGCGCACAACCATGATTATTATTGGGAGCGAGAACGATATCAGATCAGTCAGTTGCCATCGTTTTTGGAAACTTATTTTCCGGCGGATCTGCCAAATGTAAAACATGTAAGCATTAATTCAATTGCGCAACAACGTCTCAAACGACGCAGGGGAATCGATTCGGTTGTGATACCGAATGTTTTTGATTTCGAAAAACCTGTCCCTGAATTAACCGATAAGAGGCAATCTTTTCGCTCTGCATTAAAATTATCAACTAGCGAACCTTTGATTGTACAGCCCACGCGTGTGATTCAACGAAAGGGCATTGAGCTGGCTATTGAATTATTGTGCGGCATGGACATGAAACATCCGAAATTATTTATTACACATGCAGCAGGGGATGAAGGGTTGGATTACTGGCACTGGATTCAGCATGAAGCGCGTATGATGGGTGTAGAACTAATATTGGCGGATCAGTTCGTGAAGGATACAGCAGGGCCGAATAGCTTTACGTTGGCTGATGTATATCTGAACGCCAATCTGGTTACCTATCCGAGCCTTTACGAAGGTTTTGGTAATGCATTGATCGAAGCGGTATATTTTAAACGTCCGGTTGTGGTTAACCGTTATCCGGTCTATAATAGCGACATCCGCCCATTAGGCTTTAATTTTATAGAGTTAGAAGGTTATGTGGATGATGCAGCAATCAAAGACGCCAATCAAATGATCCATTCGATGAATGCTGCCCGGGATATTGTTGAAAATAATTTTGAAATTGCCAGAAAACATTTTTCAATGGAAACTTTAGAAACGAAATTATTGAATGTATTAGAAAAATTAATTTAATCTGTAGATGATGAATACCTGATGAGTGAAAACAAGAATAGAATTAGCGAATTAACAACTAAATTATATGGTCAATCCGAGGCTTTTGAAATTCTCGACCAGATTTATACAAAGCTGAATCAATTTCGGCATCAGTTTGCACAAGCTCAAGCTGACATGCAGGTAGCAACTGATATGACTGAAAAGGATGCACTTTTGATCACCTATGGGGATCAATTTTCTGCACCTGATCAAACCCCATTGGAATCGTTAGCTGTTTTTTTAAATAAATCCTTGCAAGATGTTGTAAGTGGTGTACACATTCTACCATTCTTCCCGTACTCTTCTGATGATGGATTTGCGGTTATTGATTATAGTGAAGTAGACCCCCAAAAAGGCACCTGGCAGGATATCGCTGATCTGGAAGACCATTTCAAATTAATGTTCGATCTTGTGGCAAACCACATATCATCACAAAGCGATTGGTTTATTGGCTTTTTAGATTCGAAGGAACCTTATATTAATTATTTCATGGTCCAGGAACCGACCACCAATTTGTCATCGGTGGTACGCCCACGAGCTACTCCGATACTGACCCCTTTTGAGACAGTCGATGGATTGAAGTATACCTGGACAACCTTTGGCGTGGATCAGATCGATTTGAATTATCAGAATCCGCAGGTCCTTTTGGAAATGATCGATATATTGCTGTTTTACGTTTCCAAAGGAGCCAATTTTATCCGTTTGGATGCCATCGCTTATCTGTGGAAAATTCCGGGCACATCCTGTATTCATCTGAAGCAAACCCACACAGTGGTTAAATTATTCAGAGCGATACTGGATGAAGTTGCCGAGCATGTGTTGTTAATTACTGAAACCAATGTACCTCATCAAGAAAATATCAGTTATTTTGGGAATTATATAAATAAACAAAATCGTACAGATGAGGCTCAATTGGTGTATCAGTTCCCTTTGGCACCATTGATTTTGCATACTTTCCTGACCGGTAATGCCAGCATATTAACTCAATGGGCAAATAATTTGCCAGATTTAAACCCTGGTACTTCCTTTTTTAACTTCACGGCATCCCATGATGGTATTGGTATTCGGCCGGCGGAAAATTTATTGGGTGCGCAACAAATTCAGGCTTTGGTAGCCCGAACCTTGCGACACGGTGGCAGGGTTTCCTATAAAAACAATTCTGATGGTACCCAGAGCGCTTATGAATTGAATATTACCTGGTTTGATGCACTGAATAATATACAGAACCTGCAACCCAAAGTGGACGTAGCGCGATTTCTGGCATCGCAAACAATTATGCTGTCTCTGGCAGGCGTGCCGGGGATTTATATACATAGTCTTTTTGGCTCACGCAACTGTTTGCCATGTGTGGAAGAAACAGGTCGATACCGATCCATTAATCGGGAAAAATTTCTTCTGGCAGAGATTAATGCTGAGTTGAAGAAGGAAAATTCATTAAAGTTTGCTGTGTTCAGTGGGTATCGAAAATTGTTAGCCGTACGCAAGCAGCAACCTGCTTTCCATCCGGCTGCCGAACAAAAGATTCTGTCAATCAGCGAGCAGGTATTCGCTGTGTTGCGCATAGCAGAAAACAGGGAAATTGTCTTATGTCTGATCAATGTGACGGATCAGGATATCAAGGTTATGATACCTTGCGATGGATCCGGCATACCAAAACAAGGTACCTGGAAAGATTTGCTATCGGAAGAGATTTTTCCTGCTTCAAAGACGATGCAGGTCAATTTGTTGCCATATCAAAGCCGTTGGATGAAATTGGTCTCATAGGTTTTTCTGTATAAAAATTAATAAATGCCCGATTACTTTATGATCGGGCATTTATTTTATTTGACGGCATCTGCTTTACACTTTTTCCCAGAATACTGCAGGAGCGATTTCATCCAACAGGGTGGTTTCAAGACCTTCTTCAAAGGGCTGGGCAATGCTGATGGTCTTCCATTCATTCAGGATGGGACTGCCAAAGCGCACGCTGATGGTTTTCGCTACGGGGTTGAAGATCATCGAACGCAGAGTACCGAAGCCTTCCTGATAGTAATTACAACACAATCCTTGCGGATAGGTCTGGTCCAGAAAGGTTTGCAGTTCTGTTTCACCGATTGTCTCATTGTTATTAATGAAGTTCTCGATAAGTTTATATCTGATGTGTGAGTTCTTGAATACGGGTATCTGGAAATTATCGTTTTGTAAATCCTGAAGATGATTTGTGGCAATCAGGAAATCTGATGCGCTTTCAGGCGACATCTTTTTTACAGATTGTTCTTTGCCGAATACTTCTACCCTGGCAAGTGTGCCGGATGAATCAGCCAGTAAATAAACCGGATTGCCACAATGAGGAATTTCTCGAATCAAATCAATGGCTTCTTCCACGGATGCACATCGATCCAGTACCACACGCATGGTTGTCCAGAATTGGAAGCCATCGATGGGTGGTTTTAGCATCCTTTCCCCAACGGGTAAACCTCCTGCCGACATACTGATTGCGACACCTTGATCATTGAGCCCATCGTAGCGCCCGAACCAGAGCATGATGCTGCCAATATGAGCATAAGAATTTGTTCCCTGATGATGGCAAATATTCATATCGTCCATCTGATCGGCAAATTCATAATTTCTGGCGATAAGGGCTGAATTTGAACTTGTTTTCTGTGCCGGTAGGGCAAATTGACTGCAATACCCACTTTTCAAATAGGATGCTGTGCTATAGCGCAAATGATTTATTGGGATTTTCAATGTATCTGCTGTACCTTGCATTTCCTCATAAACATGTGGAAAATATTTTTGATAATCAGGCATTTTTTCCGGGATCATTTCTTGTGCTGTATTCAGCTTCATTGCATGAATTGCCATCGGATGCGCCAAAACCCATTGTCCAATTTGCTGCCCAATTTCATAGGGCGTGCCTTTCAGACTGCTCAAAAGTGAATGGATGATACGTTTTTGTCCATTATTTGTTGTCATTTTGTCCCTTCCTTAAAATTCTTGATACCCTAGTGTAAAACAGAAAAATTATTAATGTTTTCCTGTTTTGCGATCTTTCAATAATCTATTGATGCATTGTATTTTGATCAAAACACAAAGGCCAGGGGTAATTTCAGGTGAAGAGGTTAAACAACAATCAGAGATGCTCATGCAAAGCGCATCCCTGATTGTTTATATATGTGAAAGTAATTTTGAGCAGCGACTGTTTACGGCTCGCTGATTTCGATCCAATTGATTTCAACCTGAACTGGAACAATATCTTCGGCTGATACATTCAAACCGACCAATCCCTCGCTGATTTCGTCATCATAGACGCTGGCAATTTCTACATCATTGACGATGAAATATAAATTATTCTCATCACATATGGCTGTGAAGGTGTTTTTCTTATCCACACCAAAGCGAATGGATTTAATACCGCCCCTTGCTAATTCTTTGCTGCCATCTTCATAATAGCGCATGATGCTGTAATACCCACCGGATGTCGCAATAAACTCGTAATATCCATAATCGGCATATCTGCAAACCAGGCCGATGTTATTGGAATTTACGCCCTTGTTTTCTACTTCATAATCAATGCGTACATTGTGATAAGTATGCGGTGTATACAGATAGTAAACATATTGCCAGGGTGTTTGTAGATAGAATTTCAGGGAGCCGCGCTCCTGCTCAATGTTGTATACCGGCTCTGCATTTACGTCGTCATCAGGTGTATCAGATGAAACATAATAATAAACTTCATCAGCCCACAAATTGTTCAATGCGCCATCCAACTCATCATAGAAAAAACGTGGTGCTGTACTACTGGTGGTATTTCCGCTATTTGCATTGTTATTGGTCGCAGGTTGACTTTGAATCTGGGCGGCAGCTTGGGCGGAAGCCATGCCGGTTAATTGGACGGCATCAATTTCATTCCATGAAGTGCCCAAAACGGATTGATCTACTGTAATGCGAATGCGTTGGGTTTGATATTTCGCCTCTTTGATCTTGATGGAAAGTGTGTATGGGCATTCAGATTCATTGCTTGGCTTTGCCTTGTATACATTGTGTTCTGCTCCCTCCATATCATAAACAACTACTTCGGTAACTTGCGAAGGACTGTAGGTTTGCAAAATTTGGATTTCAGTTGGGTTGACAGGAACATCGAAGGTAACTTCCAGCCAATCCACACCATCACTGGCTTGAGAGGCCCAGGCCGTGACTTCATCCGCACAGACACTGGTATCCGGTTGGCCTACTGCCTGGTAGGCAGCCCAGTCACTGGAACCATATTCCGAACTGGCGGTTGCAGCGGACGCCCATTGGCTGACTTCCACCAGGCTATCAGCAGATGCACCTGCCTGGTTTGTGTTGTCATTATTATCTAAAACACCGCCAATGGGGCCACCTGGCTCATTGGTGGTGTTATTTTTATTGCTCCCTAATCCACAAGACATGTTGAGAAATAGTACAGTGATTAATAAGACTGATATCAAAGCTTTCTTCATTCCTGATTCTCCAATTTAACAGTTATTGATTCATACGAATACGTTCCATGGTTAAATGTTTACATTAACAACGTCAAAAAAACGTCATAAAATCAATATATCTAATCGTTTGTTGGGGGTGTAGTGAATATGTCTATGGTTCGATTATGATTTTATTATGTGGAATTTTGCATTCCAGACTTATTGAATATCATACAGTGAAATTGCTGGGATGCCAATACTGGTCTTTTGTAGAGTTTTTTGATAAATATGTTCATGCTACAATAGCAATCTATTTCAAGAGTATAAGGCTCAAAATTAAATATGATTATTTCTGCAGATAAAACATACACACGTTTGAGAATTATGATGTCATTACTGCATTGGATGTGTTTTGTCGTAAGTTCTTTATTCTATATTCAGGTTGTTGGCATGACGCCATTACAGCTTGTATTAACCGGCACAACATTGGAGGCCAGTGTATTTTTACTGGAAGTCCCCACCGGTTTGGTGGCAGATGTGTTTGGTAGAAGAAAATCAATTCTGATCGGGTTAATTCTGAATGGGTTGGGGTTTCTGTTGCAGGGTCTCTGGCCGGTTTTTGGCGGCGTGTTGCTGGCTCAGATTTTGTGGGGTGCCGGATATACGTTTACCAGTGGTGCCAGTGAAGCCTGGATAACGGATGAAACGGATGAGGATACTGCGGCGGTATTATTCGTAAAAGCAGAGCAGCAAGCCTTGATAGGCGCTGTTGTTGGTATTGTCATTGGTATGGTGATTGGTTTGTATAGTTATGCAGCGGCAATAATCGTATCAGGTTTAGGATTTATCGGATTAACCATATTTCTTTCAGCAACCATGCAAGAGAAAGGATATGTGCCACATAGGCAGGTTGGTACAAATCCATATGCTGATCTTCTACAAACCTTGAAAGGCGGGATAAACATCACTCGGAGAAACCGCAATTTACTATGGATATTCGCAGTGGGTTTTATCTTTGGTTTTTATAGTGAAGGGGTCGACCGCATGTGGGAAGCCAGAATGGTGGCAGATTTTACATTCCCCTGGTTGAAACCCGTAATCTGGTTTGGATTAGTGCAGATGGTTGCCATGTTGATTGGCAGTCTGAGTTTATGGATTATTCAAAAAAGGCGTGATGTCGCGCAACTATCTGCAAATTTAGGCATTCAGACCTCATTGACTATAGGGATCATTGCAGCATTGTTAATCTTTGCGTTGAGCAAGAATTTTATGCTGGCCATCCTGATGATTACATTGACTCAGGTATTCAGAGAAGTGCATTATCCGTTTTATACTGGTTGGGTGAATCGTAAGCTGGATTCTTCTGTGCGCGCAACAGTCCTTTCGATGAGCAGCCAGGTGGATGCTTTCGGGCAAATTGGTGGAGGTCCGCTGGTTGGGGGCGTGGCAAACCGCATGGGGATTCCATGCGGCTTGATGTTATCAGCAGGTTTGTTGGTGCCTGTTCTGCCGATTTACGCATTTATGTTGCGAAAACTCAATGGATCAAAATTGATACAATCGGAATAACTAGTTATCAGGATTGGTCAATGCAATAAATTTTTCATTGCCGCGTAGTTTTTTCAAATCAGGGTCTTCAGCTGCCCAGGTTTTTAAATCCGGAGCCAAAAGTAAAGCCTGATCCAGATAATTCAATGCCTGATCGAATTGATCCATGAGGGTAAAAAAGCACGCCACATTGTACAGGGATGTAGCTTTAGCACGCGGCGCTTCATCAAACAGGGAGCTATTTTCTGCGACTTTCAACATCAGTTCAATGGCAGATGTTCCATGTTGATTTTGATAATAATAATCAGCGATATGATACATCTGGTGAGTATAGTAATAACCAATGATTTGTGATGCTACTGTATGATCCTTGAAAATGTCATGATATTTTGAATTCAATAATTCATCAATACTTAAGGATTCAACAATATCGCTGACTTGTTTATAAACTGCTTCCAGCTCAGTAAAAGTTTCTTCCCAGGATTGGTTTTGTGTGTCCAGATATTTCTGATCATTGAATGCCAGATAATCTTTTTCGATTGTAGGTGTTTTGCCTTGTTGAATATCAATCATTGCCTGATTGAACATTTCACACCAGGATAGTCCGTGGATGATATTTTCCCTGGCTTGCCACGCTTTCAATTCACTGGCTCTGTGGCGCTCTTCATCTGATAGATTGTCATAAAAATCGTAAATAGCTTTCCTGGAATCTTTTAGAATATTATTCAGAATGGGTTTTACTTTATCGGGTTGCATTAGTCCCTCCAATTGCGAAATGTAAAGCCAGAAATTGGCGCTCGAATATGCTCATTTTATCTGAAAAATGCGTTATAGTACAAATATCTAAATCATGGAGTATGACATTGAAACATCATTTTTCTGCAATGGATGAAGCTGGCGCCAGGGACATTGTTCAATGGCGATATCAGGCACCTTATCAAATGTATAATATGCAAGATTCTTCATCAGTAAAAGAAGTTGTTGAGTATTTGATTGATCCGAAGAATCAAATTTATCGCATTGATAATGATCAACAGGCCATGTTGGCGTTTTGTTCCTTTGGAAATGATGCCCAGGTGGGGGGCGGTGATTATGCTGAAGAGGCATTGGATGTGGGGCTGGGGATGAGGCCCTCTCTGACTGGACAAGGTTTAGGCCCAGAATTAATTGCTGAAGTATTATCTTACGCAGCAGCGCATTTTGAATTTACTAAATTTAGGGCAACGATTGCCGCTTTTAATCAGCGCGCCCAAAAAGCCTGGCTAAAAAATGGTTTTGAATACCAGCAGGAATTTATACGTTCCTTTGATGGATTTCCTTTTGTAATATTGATTCGTGATGTGCTTTACCCTGATCAGGATTGATTATTGAGCGTCTCGACAAGCGCAACCACTTCAGTTAAATGATGAATACTTTGATAGGTTAATACCTGATGGGCCGGATCGATTTCATGTTCATGTGCCCAAGATACTGAATTTTCATAGTAAACTCCCGTGCCGCCCAGGGCGATTACCGGGAGTACATCCGAGCGCAAAGAGTTACCCACCATCATGAAATGCTGAGGAGCCACCTGATAGCGCTGCATGATTTCCTGATAAGTGCTTTCTTCTTTTGTCGCAACGATTTCAATGCCTTTGAAATACTTGCGCAACCCTGAGCGTTCCACTTTCAGATCCTGATCCAACAAGTCTCCTTTGGTGATCATAAGGAGTGGATATTGTTTGGATAAATGCTGTAATGTTTCTTCTACCCCTTCATAAACGGCTAATTTATACGTCAGCATATAACGAATCATATCCAGAATTTCGGCAATCTTTGCACTGGGTAATTGCTGCTTGCTGGTTGTGATGGCTGTTTCAATCAGGGATAACCCGAAGGATTTAATGCCGTAACCATATAGCGGGACATTTTTCGTCTCTGTCTCAAGCAAGTGATCAAAAATCTCTTCCTTGTTGCCATAAGGAGAAAGAATATCGACGAATTGTTCCTGAATCTTGATATAAAGCACCTCGTTTTCCCACAAGGTATCATCTGCATCAAAAGCAATCATTTTTATCATGGGTGCTCCTAGGCATGAAATTGCCCTTTTTTATTTTGTAAATTTGCAACCCAAAGCGCATCTTTTCTGATCAGACGGTTTTTCTTCAAATTGACCAGCATGATTTTTTGTATGTCTGCATCGGCGAAAAACCATTTTTCAAAAAGCGCTTTTCCTGCTTCAAAATTGTAAGCAAGCACAACACTCCAGCAATATTCTAACCCCTTTTTGAGAATACGTTTGGCTTCTTTATCGCGATTTATATCTTGCTGGTACCTGGATGTGATGATATCCATGAACGTCAGCGCTTTTGCTTTGCTATAATCTGATGATTTTAAAACGGCTGGTTCAGCCCAGGCAGCGGCTACAGCACGTAATTCATGCAGGCTGCCATCCAACCAGGGTTCGGTAATCTCTGCCAATTTAATCGCATTCACTTTTCCGATGGTTTGCAGGGCCATTGCAGTACATTCGCGAATGCGCCAGCGGCTGTCATTGGCGAATTGGCGCAGCTTTGTTTTATCAGCGGGTAGATCGTCTTGTAAAATGAAACGTCCCAGGCTGGCAACAGCAATACATTGTAAATAGACACGCGGTGTATTTTCGGGTGCCGCTTCGACTGACATATCCAACCAGCCACGCAATGTTTTTTCATCACATATTACTGCGGCAACATGTAGTAATTCCAGATTCGAGCGTGGACCTGGTAAGCCGCTTTTGGAGAATAAATATTCCTCTTGATTTTGGGCGAGCTGTAATTCCTGCTGATATTGATCCGATTTAGACATGCGTTATCCTTTAATATCCATAAATATACATGTTACTATCCTGCGAGCTAATCAACCATACTTGATTGTTTATCGCTGTTTGTACGCCCAGGATTGGAGGGGTGATGAGCCGACTCTCTTCCAGATAGTTGGCACCTGAGTAAAATGTAATATCTTCTTGACCAAATGACCATGTATAGATGCCGTCTGTATGGGATTGAAGATTATCTGCTTGAAAAATAACTTGCTCAGAAGGATTGCCAAGCGGAATGAGCGTAATCTGATTTGTTGCAGATTGTTGAGGATTGTTAGTGCGAGCTGCCACCCAGGAATCGTCTGGGCCATATATCAGCCCATGTAGTGTATTGCTGCCCAGATCAATGATGCTTTTTTGCGTACCCTCCGGCATTTGAAGATGATTTAATTGATTTTCCTCAAGCAAAATCAAGCCATCGGACAGTGTCATCATTGGGATTCCCGCGAATTGTTTTTGCTCGGATAAATCGTTAATTGCGACAATGGTTGTGTGCCCCTCATCGGCAAAAAACAGATACTCATTGTCAGCAGTAAACTGGGCGCTTTGATAGCATATTGCACTCCCAGGTGTGAACATGAGCGTTTCACTGGATGCTCTGGCTGAGAGGGCGTATCGTGTGATCGTACAAGGTTCAGGATTAGTAATTGCCAGGGTGGTGGCGTTGTTGACCAGGGTGACATATTTGCCGGGGAGTTGATTGATGATCTTTTCTAAATCATCCAATTTGCGAATAAAAATCGTGTTTTCTGCCCGCGATACCAATACATTTGCCTGTTGATTAATGATTTCCAGTTCTTCATTGGCTGCGTACAATTCTTTGCCGCTGTAATCCAACAAACGCCAATGCTGTTGATCATAATTTTTGAGGATAATGCCCTGCGGTGTGAGTGTAGGAGAATCATTTAGCAGGTCAAGGATGGTAAGGCTGCGCAAAAGCGTGCCGTCTGCCAGATCATGGATATTGATCGTGCCTGCTTGATAGTTGGTCAACACCAGCAAACGATCACCTGCTACATTGATACGACCGGCAGGATCAATTGGTAAGTGATACCAAAGGCTCAAATCGCTGATTGGTTCAGCAACGATGAGGGGTAGGCAGCCTGCTAATCCACTGCTGGCAGCTTGCTCAGGGCATAAATCCAGATTGTCAATTACACCATCAGCATCGCTGTCACTGATGTCCGGAAAAGGTGTTTCATTCGCATCGTAGGTTTCGTGCTCAGTACTGGTAGATTCGCGCATGGTTTCATATTCATTCGTATATGAATTGGTGTTGTTGTTTAAATACGAACAGCCAGCGGAAAAAAAGATGATTAAAAAACAAACCGGAATAATTTTCATCGTTTCTCTTGATTACTCAGAACAAGTTTGTATATGTAGTGGTTTAGCACGCTAAACCACTACATGTTCTTATAAATTCATTTCAAAGGTAATTTCATCACGGATGGGCAAACCATTTTCGGCAGTGAGGGGAATGGAGGGCTTGATTTCCCGGCTGCGGGTAACGGCATCCGGTTCGACCCAGACCATCTGAAAGCCAATTTTCTGATAAAACCCCATGGCATTCAAATTATCATTGGTGGTGATTAATACTACCTTTTTACAATTTGATTGTTTTGCTTTTTCAATGACGGTATCTACTAATTTACTGCCAACACCCATCCACGGAATGAAGCTATCCAAAGAGACAATTTCGCAAATCTGATCACTAATATCATAAGTGAGTAGGCCCAGCCAGGTTTTTCCATGCATGGCTTTATAACCTGGCAGCTGATCCAGATGATAAGTTGTATTATGAACAATGATCAGATTATCCCCCCATTGGGATTCAGCGATCAACTTTACGATTGCAGCATTATCAGATGTCAGAGGACTGATAATTACTGATTCGGATGTAGACATAACCACCTCACTCTGCTCACAAAGGTCAGGTTTACTTATTTTGTCGATATTTCTCTAAATCAACCGAGGCGATATAAGGTAGATTTCTGCCCTTTTCGTCAATATCCAAACCGTACCCCACCACAAAATGATCCGGAATCTGGAAACCGCAATAATCGATCTGTAAATCTACCTGGCGACGTTCAACTTTATCCAACAGTGTACAAACTTTAAGGCTTTTTGGATTGCGATCCATAAGTAATTTGCGAATGGTGTGGATGGTATAACCACTGTCGATGATATCGTCAATTAGAATGACATCCCAACCGCTGATATTGGATTTATGATCAGAATCAATGCGCACAAAACCTGTGCTTTCACTGCCGCTGTATGAGGAGATTGACATGAAATCGAGCGTTAATGGACGGCGAATCTGGCGCATCAGATCAGTCATGAAGACCACACTGCCGCGTAACAATCCCAATAATAATAGTTTTTCAGAGTGCAGATAATCTTTGGTGATTTGTTCACCAAGGGAGTCAACACGTTCCTGTATCTGATGTTGAGAGATCAACAACTCACCGATAAAATCATACGGGAAATCTAAAGCAGTCATTCAAATATCCTTATTGAGAATTGATGGCAGCACAAGTACTTGTGCTGCAAAGTATACCGCAATCTAACAAGAAAAAACCTCCGGGAAAACCGGAGGTTTCAGATGATTGAGTAATAATTTATTTATTAACCTGGAAGGTACGGTCACCTTCTTTGAGAAAGGCTTCAATCTGATTGGCAGCAGCGATACCTGCGTTAACATTGGCTTCTCCGGTTTGTGCACCCATTTTCTTGGGCGTGAAAAACACGCGGCCGGGGTATTTTTCAAGCATTTCAGCTGCACAATCGGGGGCGACATCGGAAAGATAATTGATATCGTCACGTTCCTCAAAAATGCGCAATAAATCCGTTTCGTTAATCACTTCCTTGCGGGCTGTATTCACTACCACAGCATTTTTGGGCATTTTTGTGAGCAAGGCATAATTGACTGAACTTTTGGTTTCTCCATTGGCTGGCATATGCAAAGAAACATACTTGCATCGGCTATATAATTCTTCCGCAGTGTCAACAAATTCACAATCAAATAGCCCACGTTTTTCTTTTTCAATATAGGGGTCATATGCCAGAACTTCCATCTCGAAGCCCTCAGCCAGACGGCTGACCTGTTTGCTGACATTGCCGTAAGCATGCAATCCAATTGTTTTACCGCGTAATTCACTACCTGGTTTGCCAGTGAACAGACCGCGGGCATGATAAATCATCATTCCCAGGGCTAATTCGGCGACAGCGTTGGCATTCTGGCCTGGGGTGTTCATCACCACGATATCATGGGCGGAAGCGGCTGCCAGGTCGACATTGTCATAACCGGCACCGGCACGAACCACGATTTTTAATTGTTTGGCAGCATCAATAACTTGCGGCGTTACCTGGTCGCTGCGGATGATGATGGCGTCTGCATCCTTTACGGCATCCAGAAATTGGGCCGTATCAGTGTATTTTTCCAATAAGGCAAACTCAAAGCCGGCATGATCCACGATTTCTTTGATCGCAGTAACAGCTTCGGCTGCGAAGGGTTTTTCAGTTGCAACTAATACTTTTGTCATTCTTTCCTCTTATTAATCAGAATATTAATGGCTGGCTTCGAATTCCTGCATGGTTTCGATAAGCAGTTGGACGCTTTCCAATGGCAGTGCATTATACAGTGAAGCACGGAAACCACCGACGGAACGATGACCTTTAATACCGACAATGCCTTTTTGAGTGGCTAAAGCCAGGAAATCTGCATCAAGGTCTTTGTATTCATCGCTTATTACAAAACATACATTCATTCGGGAACGATCTTCTTTTGCAACGGTACCCACGAAAAGTTTGTTGCGTTCAATTTCATTGTAAAGCAAGTCTGATTTTTCGATATTGCGTTCCATGATCGCTGGCACACCGCCCAGGTCTTTCAGCCATTGCATGGTCATCAGGGCAGTAAAGACTTGCAGAACAGGTGGGGTATTATACATGGAGCCTTTGGAGATATGCGTTCGGTAATCCACCATGATAGGCATACTGCGATCGGTTTTACCCAGCAATTCCGGATTGACGACGATAAAGGTTAAGCCGGCAGGAGCCAGATTTTTCTGTGCGCCGCCATAAATGACAGCATATTTGGAGACATCCACCGGGCGGCTGAAAATGTCTGATGACATATCTGCCACCATCGGAATACCAACATTGAGGTCTTCTTTGATCTCGGTACCGTAAATGGTGTTGTTGGTTGTGATATGGAAATAATCTGCATCGGTAGGAACTTTATACCCTTTGGGAACGTAAGTGAAGTTTTTATCCTCTGAGGAAGCGACCACATCAGTTTCGCCAAGTAACTTTGCTTCAGCAATGGCTCGATTCGCCCAGTTTCCTGTTTTGAGATAAGCGGCTTTCTTTTTCATCAAGTTCATTGGTACGGAATAAAACTGGGTACTCGCACCACCCCCTAGAAAGAGGACTTCATAGCCTGCGGGTATCTCTAGTAATTCTTTAAATAATGCCTGTGCTTCATCCATGACAGCCTGGAATTCCTTACTGCGATGAGAGATCTCCAGTATGGATAATCCGCTGCCGCTGAAATTCAGGACAGCTTCGGCTGATTTTTCGATGGCGTATTTGGGCAAAATTGAGGGGCCTGCGTAGAAATTATGTTTTTTCATGGTAATCCTTATCCTCGCGAAAGATTTGATATGGAACAATACTCATAAAATGCATGGGATGGCTTGGGTTTTCATCCGGCAGCAACATTGAAAAATCTTCATTCCGGCAAAATGTCGGAAAATATGAATACGACAAGATAAAACGATTCATGTATCAGACATGAAACACACATCATGACAAAATATAATCTATACCTAATAATAGTATGTTCGTGGGGGGAAACTAATTGAAATTCATCCTGTCTCCTATCGACATTCATCTATGAATGCAAGGAGACGGACGGATGTGATTTTTTGAACACTTCTGAATCTATTATACACATTCTTGTAAATTGTGGAAGGGGTATTGTCTAGACATAATCCTTTTTCACGCTAACTTATTACAAATAGGACTTGACAGGATAAATTAACTCACTACAATAGTGTAGGATATACACTAAGTAAGTGGTGGTTTTCTGATTGTTAGGGCCCAACAAAAGGAAATCATCAAGAGGAGTGTGAAATGAAAACAATCAGTTTAGATCAAGCTGTTGACCAAATTGGAATGGGGCGATTTCAACGCAAATTGTTAATCCTGTGCGGTATGGGATGGGCAGCAGATGCCATGGAAGTACTGTTGATTGCCTTTGCTATTCCAGCGATTGCTGAAGAGTGGGGACTTTCTGCCACACAGAAAGGATTGTTGGGTACAGCCATCTTTTTGGGGATGTTAGCTGGTGCCTGGGTATGGGGGCGATTAAGCGATCTGATTGGCCGGAAAACAGGCTTTATCAGTACGGTTGCGATTGATTCGGTGTTTGGTTTACTTTCCGCCTTTTCACCAAATTTCATTGTGCTGATGATTTTACGTGGATTAACCGGCTTTGGTGTGGGTGGAACCCTGCCAGTAGATTACTCGATTTTTGCAGAATACCTACCAACTGAGAAACGTGGACGCTATTTGGTGCTTCTGGAAAGTTTCTGGGCGGTGGGTACCATTATTGCTGCCGGTTTAGCCTGGCTAATTGTGCCGAATTTTGGCTGGCGCTGGCTGTTGGCTATCTCGGCATTGCCGGGGGTGATCATCTTTTTCTTCCGTCGACATGTACCTGAATCACCCCGTTATTTGATGGTCAAGGGCAGAACGGCTGAAGCCAAAGAAGTGCTAGATCAGGTGGCAGCTGAAAATGGCGTTACCATGCCGGAATTTGAACTGGCACCGATACGTACCGATGCTAGCAACAAAGTCAGCCAGTTGTGGAATCCGCAGTTACGGCGCACGACCTTGCTGCTTTGGGTGATCTGGTTTTGCATCTCGCTGGGATATTATGGCGTTTTCTCCTGGCTGCCTTCATATTTCCGATCATCGGGTATGACCTTACTGCCGGTTTATCAGAACACGTTCATTCTGGCATTGGCGCAATTGCCTGGCTATTTTTCGGCGGCCTATCTGGTTGAAAAATGGGGCAGGAAGAAAACGCTGGCCTTTTATCTGGTGGCTTCGGGATTCTTTACCTACCTGTTTGCTGCGGCCACTTCTATTCAGGTGCTGGTTGCCATGGGTATCTGGATGTCATTCTTTGCATTGGGTGCCTGGGGAGCTTTGTATGCTTATACCCCGGAAGCTTATCCGACCAATATTCGTGGTACAGGCATGGGCGCTGCCAGCGGTATGACGCGTATTGCCGGCGCAATTGCACCTACATTGGGCGCGGTATTAATCGGTGCGAATCTGGCTTTTCCATTGACCATATTTGCCATTGCCTATGTGGTGGCCGGTGTGAGTGCGCTGTTCCTTAATCGGGAAACGCGTCAGGTGCCGCTGACGGATGTGCTGGAAGTAGCTGCATAATAATAAAAATCAGGGCGAGATCACAATCTCGCCCTGATGGTATAAAAATGGTATTTGAGTCAGGATTCTGAAATTGTTTCGGTGGTTGCCAGATTATTAATCCACTTTTTGGAAATAAAGCGTTTCATCCCGAAAATGGCTTTAACGACATCCTCGCTGACGAAAACCAATCCCACCAGATAAGCAGGCAAATGGAAGACAAAGGCTGCGATAGCACCCAACGGCACGCCAACCAACCAGATGGCGCCTACATCAATGACGGCACTGTAGCGAGTGTCTCCGCCGGAGCGCATGATGCCCACAATCAGCAACATACAAATGCCCTTGAGCCAGAAAGCATAGCCCTGTATTTGAATCATGCGGGTGGCAATAAAGGCAGTTTCCTCGGTGACTTTATACAATCCCAGAATGGGTCCTGCTAGCACGTTTAATCCGATGCCCAGCAGCACACCAATAACGATATTCAATTGGATGGATTTTTTAGAATACTCAAAGGCAGTATCCTCATGTCCGGCACCGATCTGGTTCCCTACGATGATGGCGCAACCATTGGCAATACCGATCAGAAAAACCAGTGCCATGGATTGCACCGTACTGGAGATATTCGCGGCTGCCAGGGCAGTGGTGTTCATTCTGGCGTAAATCACAAAATACATCGTGCTGCCTAATGACCAGAGTATTTCATTAATGATTACCGGTCCGGTGGTCTTCATGAAGGTTTTGAAAAACTCCGTTGAGTAGCCCCACATTTCCCGAATACGGGCGGCTGCCGGGGTGCGGAGACGATAGGTGAAGAAAATAATGGCGATGAATTCAATGCCACGGGCAACGGTCGTGCCGATGGCGGCACCTTCGATGCCCATTTCCGGCATGCCCAATTTACCGAGAATGAGACCATAATTTAGAATGGTGTTGATCACCAGAGCGATAATGCTGACCATCATAGGTAAATTTACACGTTCCACGCTGCGCAGCACCATGGAATAGGCAAAACTTATTGCAGTGACGATATAACTGAGTCCTACGATCCTTAAATACATAGATCCCTGGCGGATGACTTCCTGATCGGTGGTGTACAACCCCAGCACCCATTCAGGGAAGATGATACTCAGAATGGTAAAAAGGACACCAGAGGCTATCGAGAGAATCAGACTGAGTCCCAGTACTTTGCGAATATTTGGAATATCACGCTGTCCCCAGTATTGTGCGGCAAATACGGCTGCACCAGAGCACACACCAAAAAGCAGTAATCGCAATAGAAAATAGACTTGATTTGCCAGACCGACTGACGCAACAGCTACATCCCCAATCTGCCCGATCATAATGATATCGATAAGATTCAAGGATGACATTACAAAGCTTTGAATAATAATCGGTACGGCGATGGTAAATATTTTTGAATAAAATGAGCGATCTTGCTTAATTTGGTTAATAATAGCGTTCATGAAATCAAGTCCTTGCTGGCGATGCTATATTGGGTCGTTAGGGAAGATTAATTTCGTTTCAGGATGCGAACACCGACGATGCTGATCAGAAAACACATCCCGGCAGTCAATAAGAACATGATAGATATGCCGGTTTTCTCTGCCAGAATGCCACTCAACCAGGGTCCTATAAACATACCAATGGCATACACGGACTGGTGGATGCCCATCGCAGTGGAACGCTCCCGATCCTCAATGGATTCGATACTCAAACCCATTAAAGCCGGATAGTTGATGCCGTTACCAACACCAATTAATGCCTGGGCAATAAAAATAACGGTTAAGGATTGTGCAAATCCAGCCAGGATTAATCCAAGGGTCAGTAATAGGAAGCTTGCGGCAATCATGTTTGCTGTAGAGAAACGATTTGCCAGACGAGTAACCAGTATATTCCCACCTATGATAATTAGCAAGTTCATACTCATTAAAAGGCTTTGCATCATATTGGATGCGCCTAAATTTGCAGCCAGAATCGGAATGAAGCCAAAGGTTGTCGCAAAAACAACATATTGGGTTAACACACTCAACCAGGAGGGCACCATCAGGGAGCGATTGCTGAGCAGTTTCTTCATCGTTTTAAAAGATGGCGTGAGATAAGTACCTTCGCTTTCCTTGCCGGGGATAATGATAAAGATAGCCAGAAGAGCAACAGCACTGGCGACATAAAATGATAATTCATATCCGCCCAGATCATTCAACCAACCGGTGAGCAGCGTGCCGACCATGCGTCCCAGTGAATTTACCATCGATAAAATAGCCGTAGCTTTTACCGCTTCTTCTGGTGGGAACAGTCGGCTAAAAACGACAACTAAAATAACCCAAAAGCTGGCTGAAAACGAGGTAATGGAACGTCCGATGATTAATCCCCCATAGCCATTGGCTTTGGCCATAACGATGGCACCAACCCCCGCTAAAATAAAACCGGTAATAATCAAAGGTTTTTGGCGGTTCACCCAATCCGAAAAGACCCCTAATGGGATACGAATTGCCATTTGCCAGAAACCATACATTGCCAGTACGGTACCTACCTGAACCAGGTCATGTGTTTTGGATTCTACATAAACGGATAGCGTTGGATAATAAAGATATAAGGAAACCCAGAATAAAAATACTGCGATAGCATATTGTAATATATGCTTGCCTTTTGTTGTTGCGGAAAATGGATTTAATGCCATGCGACTGATTGTAATGCGAATTAGCAAAATATGTATAGAGCAGCGTCAAATTTATAATTTTGAATAATGGAAAATGGTATACTTTATCAATCTCACCCTGATCAGGGCAAGTTTTCAGTTGTATAAGGAATGCGTATGGCTCAGTTTGAATTATTTGCCCCGCCAGTTTTAACAGTTTCTGATATCAATCGCTATATCCGTCAATTGATGGATAGTGATGAAATATTGCAGCAGGTCTGGGTGCGTGGGGAAATATCCAATTTGTCACAACCAAAATCAGGACATGTCTATTTTACGCTGAAGGATGCCGGTGCTTCATTGAAATGCGTCATCTGGCGCAGCACCCCAGTTTTTTTGAAGCATACCCTGCAAGATGGCCAGGCAATTGAAGCCCAGGGTAGTATCAGCGTCTACGAACGGGATGGACAGTATCAACTTTATATTCAAACCCTTCGTCCGGTGGGAGAAGGACTGCTCTTCCAACAATTTGCCGCGCTAAAAAATCAACTGGAAGCGGAAGGACTTTTCGATGCTGATCGTAAGCAGGCACTGCCGGTGTTTCCGAAACGTATTGGTATTGTTACCTCGCCTTCTGCGGCGGCTTTACAGGATATGTTGAACACCTTGCGCAATCGATTCCCGTTAGCTGAGGTGCTGCTCTCACCGACCTCAGTTCAGGGACAGGAAGCCCCAAAGCAAATTGTGCAGGCATTACAAAAATTGCAGCAGTACGATGATATCGATGTTATTTTGGTGGCACGCGGTGGGGGATCACTTGAAGATTTATGGGCATTCAATGATGAAGAAGTGGCGCGTGCGATCGCTGATTGCAGGATACCAGTCATCACGGGTATTGGGCATGAAACCGATTTTACGCTGGCGGATTTTGCATCAGATTTTCGAGCACCTACGCCAACCGCTGCAGCCGTAGCTGCAACACCTGATATGATGGATATTCGTTTAAACATTCAAGCCATAGAAAATGAAATCCAACGTCGCATGGAAATGCGCATAGCAGATCTAAAAGATGATTTAGTGATGCAAAATGCGATTGTGCAGCGCTATGCACCGCAGCGCAAGGTTTATGAATTGGAACAGCAGTTGGATCAGATGGCGATGACATTGCAGAGAGTGATAAAATATCAACAAGGAAATCGGCAACTGGCATTATCACATTTGTCAAAACATTTACAATCGGCTAATCCTCACAATATGTTGAAACGTGGATATGTGATACTCAATGATGAGCAAAGCGGGGAAAGAATTCACACGATTAAACAGGTAAACCCTGAGCAAATGCTGCGTATTACACTGGCAGATGGCGCAGTAATTGCCAAAAGTGAAAAAATTATTCAATTTACCGAATCAGGAGGAAAAGAAGATGAAAACGCCTGAACTCAAAACTGCGAATTTGTCTTTTGAGGAAGCATATGCTGAGCTTGAACGCATTGTTCAGGTATTGGATACAAGCGATGCAACCTTAGCGGATAGTATTTCGTTAAGTGAAAACGGACAATTGCTTATTCAACATTGCAGTAAACTATTAAAGGAAGCAGATCTGAAAATGCAAATCCTGAGTAACGAAGAAAATCCAAGCGAGCGGAGTGGTACATGATTTGGAACCAATTAATACATAATTATCCATTATTATCCGGGTTGATCGCCTGGTTATTAGCACAAGCCTTGAAGCCAGTTGTTTATTTTCTGGTTCACCGAGACTGGCATTGGGGGCTCTGGCTGAGCCCTGGCGGGATGCCCAGTTCCCATTCATCCTTAATGGTTGCGACTACCGTGTCAATTGGTTTATTTGATGGATTTGATTCAGCAGCTTTTGCGATTGCAGTACCTATTTCAATGATCGTCATCTATGATGCGGCAGGCGTACGCAGGCAAGCCGGTTTTCACGCGCAGCGCATAAATTATTTGATTAAGGAATTATTAGCCGGACATCAAATATCAGATGTTCAATTAAAAGAAGTAATTGGGCATTCTCCGCTGGAAGTGGTGGGTGGTACGATTTTAGCTTTTGCAGTATCGATCAGCACATATTTTATGTGGCGCTAGCCACTGATAATAGAAACATCCCTGATATGGAAGTTATCAGGGATGTTTTTTGTTTAATTATCTTTTTTGCCAAAGAGGCTCCTGATGATCTCTTCCTCGCTCTCACCGGCACCTGACTTTGTGCCCAATAATTGTTTCCAGAAATTGTTATCATAGCGCAAGGTTTTAATGGGAATCGGCATAGGCACACCCCAGCCCAGAATCAACACTTCTTCTTTTGGCTGCAAGCGGGAAAGCATACCGCGTAGTGCTTCTTTGCCGGAAATACCGGATAGCACCGCTTGAATATCCGTGTCATCCCCCAACCAACCCGAGATGCGTGTGCCCAATTGAGATAGCACTTCATCATATATCTGGGAGGGACGTTGATCAATTACCAGGAGGGTGACGTAATACTTGCGCATTTCCCTGGCAATAGTACTGAATATGGTTTGTGATGCCATCTCTCGATTGAGTAATTTATGAGCTTCTTCAATGGCGATCATTAAGGGTTTGGGTTCATTTTGATAGGATTGTTTGTATTGATTGGTTTGTTTTTCCCAGGCATCGCGGATTCGGCGCGTGAGCACATTGGCAACCAGTAAATAATCCAGGTCGCGTTCGTATTTGCCAAAGGAAAGTACAATGTGCTGGCCTTTTTGCAGGGCTTCAATGATTTGTGTAACGCTGTCTGCAGCTGGAGTTTCAACGATATACGGCAATGAGAAAACGCGGTTGAGTTTTCGGCGTAATCCTTCGGCAGCCTGTTCATTAACCCCGTTTTCACGCGCCCAATGAGCAACGCTGCCTGGAGCAGGGATCTTTTTGCCGCTATCATCTTCTATCATGGTGCCGACCTGCATGGCTTGAAATGCCTTGAACCAGCCATGCTGCCCAAAACTGCTGATGAGCGCCTGCATGGTGACCGGGGTGGTGTCTTTCAGGTCCAGTTCACGGGTCAGCAAATCAATATCCGATGGCAGGATATCTTTTTGGGCCAGTTCCAGCGTGAAATCGACGGGTTGATTTCTGACCATGGTGTCAGCGCCCAAACCCACCACACGTACTTTGGATCGGAATTTACTGCGTAAACCCGGCACACTTACTTTCGTGTCGGATGCCAGATCATCAAAGCCATATTCGTTATGCATATCAAACATGAGAATAGAAGCAGCATCATTATGAATCAGCCCTGCCAGAATCATGCGTGTAAGGAAGGATTTACCAGTACCGGTGGCACCAAATATGCCAGAGGAACGCTGCACAAATTTTTCCAGATCAATACACACCGGATGATCCTGCTCACGAGTGGTGCCCAGTACAAAATGTTTTCTGCTTTTGTCTTTGGGATCACCAAAAATCTCGGCAATATCACCTGCCGATGCCTGCCAGACGCTGGCCTGATGTTCCGGTACGGTTTTGATCGGAATGGGGTGAGGAAGTTGATCCCCCTGGGATTGCATCCATTCTGGATAAGCCGGATCATCCAGCGCAGGTCCACTTTCAAGCATCAGTACGGGCATTACTTCCAGATTGGTGTACAGGGTTTGCCCGTGCAGCATCTGTACGATGGAAGCCGGGTAGCGTTCCTGGGCTTGCTCCTCAGCAAAACGGGGATCAGTGGCACCTAATTGAATGTTGGATACCAATCCATAGAAATTCCAGTTCCCGCTGTGTATGACAACAAAGCTGCCTTCCTGGATTTCATGTGCACGCACGATCAGGCGCACTTTTAGCTGATCTTTCAGGCTGCCGCCAATAACGTATCCGATTTTTGTGCGGCCTTCCATAGTAGGTTTTTTAGTTGACATGGAGACCTCCCGATTCGGATTGTAAGATGAGGTCTGCGTCTGATAATGCAGATAAGACCTTCATCAAAGACTCATAGTCATCACGCAGCAGAAAAATGATTTCATTGATGGCATCATTCAGCCAGTTTATAGGGAGCAGGCTGGCAGCGCTATGATGAACTGTACGCAGATGGGCAGAGAGAATTTCCTCAAAAAAAGGACTTTGATCGCGTAATAAGTGGCGGAAATAGCCGTACTTGCCCGCTGTCAGAAAATTGCGCATGTCATTAGCGGAACAACGTATCATGCTGTCCAGACTGAACGGTGGACGCGGTGGCAGCAAATGCATTGCTTTTTGTTGGCGGGTATGACCAATAAAGCGCACTTCCATTTCCAGTGGAACATTTCGGTTGAGGCGATTATCCTGAATCACGGATTCAGCGATTTGCTCGCTGGTGACCAGTTGGCGTACCAAACCGTCATCATCTACCAATATATTGCAAATGATGCCATAAACACGTTCATCCTGCGGAATAGGAATATAAACCATATCCCCAATGGCGGGTATATCTGCCTGATCGATTTGACAACCAACCATGCAGCCGGTTGCATTGGCACGCAAAATTCTCCCAATGGGAATGACTTTGCTCATGGCATTCTCCTTCGTGAACCAACCATATTTTTTAGTATCTGTTTGTAGGAAAAATCGGATAGCGGTAAACCTTTATCAAGCCAGTGTTTCATCATCATGGTTTCCAGATTGTGTTTTTCATCCTGATGAACCACGGCAATTTCATGGGCTCGATGTAACACATACGGGTAAGGGCGCGTTCCCAATATGCGGCATTGTTGTAGTAATTGTTGGTGCAATTGATTAATCAGTGCTGAATCTTTTGCAACCCAGGCGGGAATTTCAACGCGAACCAAAGCAGGATGTTGATCAGGACTGACATTGAGATAGAAAAAATGTAAGCCAATATCTCCCTGAAATAATCGGCCGGATCGACTGTGCAACGTAAATACAGCTGAACGGGAACCGGAGGGAATCAGGGTGTTGAATAAATCGCTATCACGAAAATCAGTCAAGGGTTCTTTTGATGAATCCTGGTTTTTCAGCCATATATTGAGCATTTGAACAACCATGTTGGAGCGAGGTCGGTCAACATAACCAGCAATAATTCTCGAAGGGGAAGGAAGTTTTTCATATGCTTTTATCAGTGTTTCATATTGCCTGAAAAAAACTGTATTTTCTTTGGGTTCGCGGAATATGCTCAACGGACCATCCGTCAGCGCGATGATTGAATCCGGCGTTTCCAATGATAATTGCACAAGTACGCGCCTTTCTTCCAGATCCCGCTTGATGTTAATTTGTTCTTCATTTGGAAATTGTAGTTGATTTTCGTCTTCCACGTGATAAATGAATTCAGATTGGATTTGTTGATATGGAGGTGTTGTACTATCAACAGGTATAACAAAAATGCCAATATTGACTAGCCCATAGGATAAGGGACTATGCGAGTCCGGGGTGATTTGTGAGCCATCAATGCCTAAAATCTGCCAGGTAGTATCATCATTCATTTCATCAGGAAAAATTGTAGACATGAACTCATCAGACGGACCGGCGCATTGTAAATACTGATTGCTTTGTTTTTCCACCTCGATGTATTTTTCAATATTATCTTTTCCTTGAGCAACTTGATGCAGTAGTTCTATGGCAAAATCTTTCAGATTCTCCCGTTTCAGGTGAGCCTGATGGTGTAGATTTACAAAATCGGGGATTTGCTCTTGAATTTTTAGATAATTGATGGGCATGCTTTATCCTGTGATGCTCGAACATTTGTTTGGTTAAGTATACCAATACACGGGCAAAAACAAAAAAGGCTGACCCTTTCGGATCAGCCTGGATTGTTATTGATCAATTTGATCAGGGTTGTTGTACTGATATGTAATCGACTTCTACTTCCACTTTGCCATTGCCAAAGGACATTGCAGCAACACCAACTTGTCCGGATGAGAGATAATCATCTGTAATTGCTACTTCTTTCGGTAAGGTTTGGGGAACCCCATTGATAATTGGTTGGATCGAATCACCAACGCATCGCAGGGCAACAATGTTCGTTTTACTGCCATTGAGAATATCGACTGAATTGACTCGTTCGAGTCCGCCGATTATATTTACGTATGGATTTTTGCCTTCATCACGCAGCGCCTGATCATATCGGTAAACTTGGAAGGAACCAGCATATTGACCAGTTGTATGAATACGGGCTTCGTACCATCCATCTTCGCTAATTCGGCAGGCAACTGCCAGGCCATTATCACCATAGATTGTTGCAGTCATCTGGGCTTCTACAATAACATCCTCATAGTCATAATTTTCGTTTGCCATGTATGCATATGTCTCACTAGAAGGCAGTGAAAAGAGAATGGTTCCCGGCTTTGTTTGGGTGAAGTTCTTACTGGCATCACCAGCCACCACCCAGGTATACCAGGATGCAGTATCCTCATCAAACTCATCTACATAATAAGGGTCTCCAGTCTGTTCCTCTGCAACTGGTTCTTCTGCAGTTGGCTCGACTTCTTCTGCTGCGGGCGGTTCTACCGGTGCATTGGTTGGTTCTGGTATTGAGGTTGGTTCTTCGATGATCTCGTTTTGAACTTCGGCCTGTTTTTCCGGATTGTTTTTACCACCAGTGAAACTACACGCCACAGACACAATCAACAATATTGATATTAACAAAAAAAACTTTTTATTCATCTTCTACTCCCTCATTTCGAAAAAAATGTTTAATCAACATATCTTGATAAAATTGTAACAGTGTTTATTCTTTAAACGGATCGTAGGTTGGATTCCCTCCGGAATACATGCAAGCTAGATTATTATCAATCATACATTGTCTACCATGGGAGCAGCGATGATTTAATACTCGGGGAAGTTGCTCTGGCAAATACTCTGCCGGCAGTACGATTTCGGTTTCAAGCGATACCTCGCAACCACTATGATCACAGTATCGGACTTTTACAACTTTCCATTCTTTTTTAGCCATCATACCTCCAATAAAAAAAACAGGTTGCATCAATATAAGTATAGCCAATCATAGTCTGAATTTCCAGTAAAGATGACAATATTTATCCGTTAACTTACAAAGCTCTAATAATTCGCATTTTCATATGGTGAGTAAAAAAAAACGATGGCCTTCGCCTATCGTTCTTCTGAATTGGATTGATAGGATTGTTTTCCTAACTTTGATTATTTTTCTTCTTCTTCTGTTTCTGTTTCATCCTTGTTTGAGATAATGCCCTCAATGATATCAACAGTGTTTTTTATATTAGGATCTTTGTTGTCGATATTGCGCAATTCCTGCATCAGCTCATCAATTACCTCTTTAGGGCTGAATTCCACGAACAAATAAAAGGCCAAAGATACAATTGCGGCATCATCCAGTGGCATTAATGGTGCAAGATCAAAAGGAAAAACCAGATAAAGTAAGCTGGCTACGGGTAATGCTTTCAGGAATATATTGATACGAGGATCTTGCATCATACGGAAAAACAGCTTGACGCGCAAGGCAGCCTGATGAAAGAATCCCTGGGAGCCTGGAATTTCAGGTAAATTATTTTGATTCATAGGGTAAAAAATCCTCCTGAACTCATTATACAATGGGAGGTTCCATTGATGTGAGAAAAAAGCTTGGTTTTGGGAAATAAAACAGTAGATATTTGAATAAATGCAAAAATATGTGCATAGTGCACAGGTCTTATGTAAGATATTAACATGACAGGTGACACTTTCTTTGGATTTTGACATTGCGGATAATAGATATAGATAAACTAATCAGCGGTTTGCTGTTTATTTGAAGGAGTGCTAGATGCCCCCAAAGGGTTATATCAAAGTCAATGACTTTTATTGTAAGGGTTGCGAATTGTGTGTTGATGCATGTCCGCAACATGTGCTCCAGCTTTCACCTGATCGTATTAATGGCAAAGGATATCACCCGGCTGAAATGACCACTAGCGAATGTAGCGGATGTGGCGTTTGTGCCATAATGTGCCCTGAAGCGGCCATTAATGTGTTTCGTATGAGCGGTCAAAAAGTGAGTGCATAGGAGATACAATGGCAAAGGAATTAATAAAAGGAAATACAGCAATTGCCGAGGCAGCAATCCGTTTTGGCTTAGAAGCTTATTTTGGATACCCGATTACTCCACAGACAGAATTGCTGGAGTGGCTGGCAAAACGCATGCCTGAACTAAACCGACCTTTTGTTCAGGCTGAAAGTGAATTGGCAGCTATCAATATGGTTTATGGGGCAGCTTGTGCAGGGAAACGGGTAATGACCTCTTCATCCAGCCCCGGGATCAGTTTAATGATGGAAGGACTTTCCTATATTGCAGGCACTGAAATTCCGGCTGTTGTTGTTGATGTCATGCGCGGCGGCCCTGGCCTGGGAAACATTGCTCCTGCGCAATCGGACTACAATCAGATCGTACATGGTGGTCCACATGGAGACGTGTTCCCGATTGTGTTGGCACCTGCCAATGTACAGGAGGCCATTGATTTAACAGGTTTGTCATTTGAATTAGCAGAGAAATATAGTTCATTGACTTTTTTGTTGTTGGATGGATATCTTGGACAGATGATGGAGCCGGCTGAATTACCACCGATGCGAAAATTAAATCGCATTGCACCTGAATGGGCTGCGAATGGAGAATCAGGCCGTGATCGGAATTTCCTGACTTCGCTCTATATTAATCCGGCAGATGAAGAAGTTGCTAATATGCGCATGATTCGACGCTGGAAAACAATTGAAGAAAATGAAGTGCGCTATAAAACATATTTCACTGAAGATGCTGAGTATCTTGTTATTGGGTTTGGTTCTGCCGGTAGGGTAGCGTTATCTGCGGTGCGTGCAGCCCGGGCAAAAGGACTAAAAATTGGTTTGCTACGTCCCATTACTTTGCGTCCATTCCCTGAAAAGGAAATAGCTGAGATGGCATCAAAAGTGAAAGGCGTTCTGGTAGTTGAGATGAATGCCGGTCAAATGCTGGAAGACATTCGGCGAATTACCCATGAACAAACCCCTTTGCATTTTTATGCGCGTGTGGGAGGTATTGTTCCATTCCCGGATGAAATTGATGAAGCCATTCAACGAATGGTGGCAGGTAAAGAAGATCATTCGCTGCATCCAAGAGATCGCTGGATGGAGCAAATGGCAAAGATCGGGTTTTAGGAGGTAGGTATGGCAGTAATGACAGATATTGATCAAGTTGTTTATCAGCGACCTGAATCCTTAACCGAAGTTTCAACCAGTTATTGCCCCGGTTGTACACATGGCATAGCGCATCGCCTGGTGGCAGAAGTGATTGATGAAATGAATCAGCGGGAAAGCACCATCGGCGTGGCATCCGTGGGCTGTTCTGTATTTTCTTATTTATTCCTGGATTTTGATTTTGCCCAGGCACCACACGGCCGAGCTCCAGCAATGGCAACCGGTATTAAACGTGTGCTGCCAGAGAAACTGGTTTTTACTTATCAGGGAGATGGCGATTTAGCCAGCATTGGTATGGGTGAGATTATTCATGCCGCGGCGCGGAGTGAAAATATCACTGTTATTTTTATCAATAACACCAATTACGGTATGACTGGCGGTCAGATGGCTCCCACAACCCTGCCGGGACAAATTACCACTTCTTCACCTGGAGGACGTGATGTTGAAAGCATGGGCATGCCCATACGTACAGCTGAGCTATTAAGCGCGGTGGATGGTGCCAGTTATGTGGTACGACGCAGTTTGCATGACGCCAAACACATTCGCCAGGCTAAAAAAGCCATACGAACAGCTTTTGAAGTTCAAGCACACGGCTTAGGTTTTTCGATGGTTGAGTTGCTCTCAAGCTGTCCAACAAATTGGGGAATACATCCGGTGGCGTCAATGAAGGTTATTGAGGAAAAAATGATCCCCTATTATCCTTTAGGTGATTACAAAGTACATTCTGCGGTTGAATCATTACTGTAAAGGGAAGAGGAAAACATGCAAACTGAAATTATTATCTCAGGATTTGGTGGACAGGGCGTTCTGTTTGCCGGACAGCTTATCTCCTACGCAGCAATGGATTCCAACCTGGAAGTGACCTGGATCCCTTCATATGGTCCGGAAATGCGTGGAGGTACTGCCAATTGCACCGTGGTAGTTTCCGATGAAGAGATCGGAGCTCCGGTTGTGCGCAATCCTGAAATTGCTCTTGTATTGAATTTGCCCTCATTAGATAAATATGAAGAAACCCTGCAAACAGGCGGTTTAATGGTGATTAACTCATCTATGGTGAATCGCTTGCCCAACCGTGAAGATATAAAAATTGTTTCCATACCTGGTAATGAAATTGCCGAAAAAATTGGCAATAAACGGGTACTCAACATGGTTATGTTGGGTGCAATGTTTGCAAACCACAAGGTGCTTCCATTATCTGCGATTGAAAAAGCACTACACGATCATCTGCCGGCTCGACATCATGGATTTTTACAAGCCAATATTGAAGCCCTTCGTGCTGGAAACACCTATTTATCCTAAATTATTGATGAAAAAGATTAATAAGCCCTGGTATTCGCCAGGGCTTTTATCTAGTGCGAAGAAGGATAATAAGGTACTACAATCAGCGTATTATAAGCGGCAGGTGGTGCATACTCGCCAACAGCTTCCCAATCCGGAGTGAATTGTTGTACTGCTGCAGTGCCACCGGGGACGTCAGTCCATTTTAAGGGTGGAATTTTTAATACATCTCCACGATAAATCGTATATGGTGAGACAAGTCCATTTTCTGCCGCGATCCCTTTAGGATCAACCACGTATGCACGTCCAATTGCAAACAAGGTTTCACCGGCTTGAACGGTATGTTCCCCTAAGTATGGGGATACTGTTCCTGTTGGTGTTATTGAAAGATCAATGGTGGGTGTTGCTGTTTCAACGCCATCAACCATTTCGGTACTGGTAGCCTCTTCAATTGGTTGAGGTGTTACGACAATAACCGTAGGTCCTGTAATGGGGGAGGTCGGAGTAACAAAAATTGGTTCTGGCGCTACCTCCGTTACTTCAGGTGCTGTGGTTGTAAAAGGTAATGAACAACCTGAGATAAGCAATAAGCCAATGATCATTGTTATGCCAACCGGGATTGAGTATTTTCCTATCTTCATCATTATTTCTCCGTTATTCGTATTTATGATTATAGTACATATTGCAACTTCTTCGCATCTACAAATTGCAAAACAACTATCACAATAGTTGCAATAAACAGGCCAAATTTTGTATCATCTCAATAAAACGGGGTAGAGCTAAGATTTAGGAAAAGACCAACCCAAATTAATTTGAGAAGCGC
>JAEKNU010000046.1 GCA_016838895.1 Chloroflexota bacterium | reverse complement strand
CTGCCGGTTCTTCAGCCATTACTTCTTCTGCGGCTGGTTCTTCTGCTGCCGGGGCGGCTGCTTGTGGGCCGCAGGCAGTTAACAACATTGCGCTCACGATGAGCAAAGTTAAGACTTGCCAAATAGTTTTTTTCATTCTCTTCTCCTTAGGGAATCATATATAGAAAACAGGTGATTTAAAATAGGGGGAAAGTTCAAATTGTCACACACCTCCTTAAAACATAAATGTTATTCAGACAAGGATAGGACATTATGAAAGCCCTTTCCATGAAAGCACTTTCATTCATAGTATAGCACAACTTGAAAATAAATCAACAAGTGTTTTCAATGGGTTTTCGTGTGGATGGCGATTTTGCGGTAAAGAACCCTGGTTATGTCGTCATTCGTTCAATAAATTCCAGGGGGAGGTTTATCTGCTGTAAAGGTCGTTTTGAATCCCCTATTCGTGAGAGCAGAATTTCGGTTGCCAACCTGCCGGATTCGTCCAAGTGCTGGCGAATCGTTGTTAGATCAACGTGTTCAGCGACATCAATATCATCAAAGCCAACAACTGCCAAATCTTCCGGTACCTTGATATTTAATTGGCGTGCTACTTTCATTATACACAATGCTTGTATATCTGAGGCAGCGAATATTGCAGTGGGTGGCTTTGGTAAGGTTAACAATTCATAAGCCGCTTGCTTGGATTCTTTTTGATTGAACGGCGACGGGTAAATATATTTTGAAGGTAAATTTAAACCAGCTTCAGCCAGCGTTTCCGTAAACCCTTGCAAACGTGATTTGACTGGATGAACCGCCAATTTCTCTGGCGATTCAATGTCTCCTAAAAAGGCGAACTTTCGATGACCTTTCTTCAGTAAATGTTCCGCCGCTTTCCTGCCGCCATCTCTATCATCAATCAGGATACTGTTTAATAGCGGATGACAATATTCTATGATAACCGTTTCAACGCCATGTTTTTTCAATCTTTTCGCATCTTCATCTCCGATGGATAAGGAAATGATTACCAATCCATCGATATTGCCGATAACAGGAATCGAAGATAAATGTCCCTGCAATTGATCCATCGAATTCACAGGGTAGATCACCAGTTCATAATTTGCTTTGGATAAAGCTGATGCAACCCCTCGTAGGCGTTGAACAAATGAAGGAGCTGTAAAAAAGGGGGTTAATACACCAATCCGTCCGATGTTTTTCATTGCACGAGCACGTGCATCCGCCTTAGGCACAAAGCCAAGTTGATCGATGGCATCAATGACCCGTTGCCGTGTTTCAGTATTTACCTTCTCGGGTGCATTTAATACCCGTGAGATTGTAGAGATACTCACACCGGACATTTTGGCCACATCATAAATGGTTGGTAATTTCTTTTTTATCATCATAGTTTTATTTCATGAAAGCACTTTCATTATAGCATAAACGCAATGATTCCCAAAATAAATGCGTTTTTCTACATTATTCTTCTTTAAATGAAAACATCTCCCGTCAGGCAAAGGAGATGTTTCCACTTTCAGTACAAAAAATCACCCATCAGGAGAAAAGAATCTGGTTTAGTATATTTTCCAAATATTCCTGCCGTCCACTAATATTCGTCTCAACATCACCCATCGCTAAGGCTAATGCTGATAACTCCGGCAGTGAAGCTTTGCCAGCACGAATTTTAGTGCCAAGTTCACCATTCCAACTGCTGTATCGTTCTGCAACAAAGTCTTCGATACGACCATCATCAGTAATGGCAATGGCTGCTTTTAACCCTTGAGCAAAAGCATCCATACCGGCAATGTAGGCATAGAAGAGATCATCTAATTCAAAGCTGCTGCGACGGGTTTTTGCATCGAAATTCAATCCGCCATTTACAAAACCACCCGCTTTAATCACCTCATACATACACAATGCTGCATCATACAAATTGGTTGGGAATTGATCGGTGTCCCAGCCTAGCAGCATATCGCCTTGATTGGCATCAATCGAACCAAAGAAACCATTTTCACGGGCGACACGCAATTCATGCTGGAAGGTGTGTCCAGCCAATGTAGCATGATTTGCTTCTACGTTTAGTTTAAAATCTTTATCAAGTTCATATTTCTTCAGGAAAGCAATAACAGTGGCACAATCAAAATCATATTGATGTTTGGTGGGTTCCTTTGGTTTTGGTTCAATGTAGAAATCACCATCGTAACCCTTGGAATGTGCATAATCCACTGCCATATGTAATAGCATGGCCAAATTATCCAATTCAAAACCCATTTCTGTGTTTAATAGGGTTTCATAACCTTCACGTCCACCCCAGAAAACAAGACCTCTAGCGCCTAATTTCAAAGAAATATCAATATTTTTCTTGATTTGCCCGGCAGCAAAAACAAACACATCCAAATTGGGAGCCGTACCGGCACCGTGCATATAGCGTGGATTACTGAAGCAATTGGCTGTTCCCCATAAACACTTCTTTCCACTTTCTTTTTGTTTTTTGACAATATAGTCGGAGATTTCATCAAGATTCTTATTACTTTCTTCCAGCGTGTCCCCTTCCGGGGCAATATCACGATCATGGAAGCAGAAATAATCAATGGATAATTTATCCATCATCTCGAAACAAGCATCAACCTTTTTATAAGCCAACTGCATATCCTCAGTTGTGCCAAAGGTTTTATCTGCGGTACCAACACCGAACATATCCGCACCACTGGCGCTCAATGTATGCCAGTACGAGATAGCGAATTTCATGTACTCGCTCATTTTCTTGCCCAAAACCACTTCATCTGGATTGTAATAGCGAAACGCCATTTTACTTTTGGATTTTGGACCTTCGTATTTTATTTTCTTGATATTTGGAAATAGCTCGCTCATTAAGTTTATCCTTTGCCACTTGAAGATAGTCGATTGATTCGCTTTTTGTAACGCATCTATATTGCATTTTCAATACGTAAAGTCTCTTCTCAATACGATTTGCATGAAGAAAAAATATATTGTATACTAATGCAACATAATTATATAAAAATTTCTCTTTGTTGTCAATATAAATAGTTATCGGGTTTTTTACTCAAATCGCGATTAATTTCTTCTACAGCCCAGCATAAATTCTATTGACTCATTATTTTGGTGCGGAAATATACAAATCTTACATTATTTTGTTTTATAATTAACCATACGCAAGTACACTATGGAGTATTCAATCATTGGAAAATCGCATTACACCACCTCTAGGTGCTGATCAAACAATCGCCCGAAAATACAACCGTGCCCAAATCCTGAATCGTTTACGATTACAAGGCGCTGTCTCAAGGGCTGATTTAGCAAAACAAATTGGTCTGACTCGCTCAACCATTTCCCGTATCGTTGATGGGCTCATTGCCGAAAAATTGGTACATGAGACAACCTCATCCCAAAACGAAAGGGGGCGCCCCGGCATTCTTCTTTCTCTCAATCCAAAAGGCGGATCAGCCATTGGCCTAGAAATTGGCGTTAATTTCATCTCTATCCTGTTGACAGATTTTTCTCCCACACCCATCTGGCGTGATCGCGTGTATCTGTATCAGGAGCAAAACTGGGAAGCTTATATCAACAAAGCCGAACAGTTGATCAACACTGCCCGACAAATTGCTGAGGACAAAGAATTGCCTTTAATGGGCATTGGCGTGGCCATTTGGGGTATGATCAATCACACTAAAGGTCTGATCCAATTTGCGCCAAACTTGCAATGGCGAAATATTCCACTTGAATCTAAATGGACCGAATTGTTCAATGTACCCATTTACATCGAAAATGATGCCAACGCTTCCGCGTTGGGTGAGTATTATTTTGGTGCTGCAAAAAATGTTGAGGATTTTGTTTATTTGAGTATGGACATCGGTATTGGCGGTGGTATTATCTCCAAAGGACGATTATTCCGTGGTGCCTCTGGTTTTGCAGGAGAAATTGGACATATGGTGATCGATCCAAATGGTGAAACCTGTTCCTGCGGTAGGCGCGGCTGTTTGGAAACCAAAGCTGGCCGACGAGTTATCGTTCAACGTTATCGCGATTTAACCCAGGAAGAAAATATGACCTTGGAGAAAATTATTCAACGCGGCCTGGAAGGGGATACGGTTGCCAAGATGATTTTCAGCGAAGTTGGCGAGTCATTAGGTATGGGTATTGGTACAATTGTCAATCTCTTTAATCCAAAGTGCGTTATTCTGGGCTGGTCTCTTGGACAGGCTTATGAATTACTGCTACCAGGTATTACCCGCAGCATTGAAAAATCCAGCCTGGCAGAGTTAAACCAAAATCTGATCATTAAACCATCCTTAAATGGTTCCGATGACGCTTTGCTGGGCAGCATTGCCCTGGTTTTGGATGAGATTATCCGCGAAAGCTTTTAGTTATTTTTAGTTAGTCAATCAAAATACATACATAAAAACCTCTTGAATTTTACTCAAGAGGTTTGTTTTTATATTATATGGCTGCTACCCCGATACGATGCTGGCACCATCTGATGCCCGACAAATATATATTTCTGCCTTCCGTTTTGCTTTACTTTCATAGCCCAGTGCAAGTTGAGCTGCAAATTCGTCAACAGCATCCATCTGGACCAGGTTTACTGTACAACCACCAAAACCAGCACCGGTCAGGCGTGCCCCCATACAACCGGGTAGCGATTGGGCAATCTCCGACATGATATTCAGTTCATCAACTGAGACTTCGTATAAATCACGCAAACTACGGTGGCAATCATTCATGATCTGCCCAAACTCAGCGATATGTCCGGCTTGCAGCAAGGGTATCGCTCTTTGCGAGCGTTCAATTTCTTCAACCACATGGCGAGCGCGCTTCTCAACCAATCCGGGCAAGCGATGTGCCAAACGATTGAAATCCTCAACGTTGACATCCCGCAATGCTTTTATACCGGGCAAATCCTCGGCCAGGATTTTTACTGCATCCTCACATGCCTGACGGCGCTCATTATATCCACTGGTGGTGAGCTTGCGGCGCACGCCTGTATCTGCAATCACAATCGCGATATCCTCTGGAATAGGCAACAACTGCCATTCCAGGGAGCGACAATCCAGCAATAATAATCGATCTTCCACACCACAGGCGCATGCAAACTGATCCATAATACCGCAGCTTACACCCACATATTGATTTTCAGCTTTTTGGCCCAAAACCGCGCGCTTAATAGCTGGCAATTCCCAACCCCCTAAAGCCGACCAGGCCACCGAAAACACCATTTCTATGGATGCCGAAGAACTTAACCCTGAACCACGTGGAATATTCGATGAAAATGCCCCATGCATAGCAGGTGTTTCGTGACCATCCAGGTTTAATGCCCAAGCCATACCAGCTGGATAGCGAGCCCACTCTGCTAAAGGTGAGCCGTCTATTGCGAATTTTCCGGCAATGCCTGCATCCGTAAAAATCACCTCTTCATTAAAATCGGCAGCCAGCAACGTTGTTTGTCCATCATTAGAAGGCGAAAAAGCCAACCAGGTCGCCCGATCAATGGCAGCGGGCAGCACAAAGCCATCATTGTAATCAACATGTTCACCAAGGGTATTCACTCGACCAGGACCAACAGCGATATAAGCTGGAGCTTTTCCAAAACGCCGAGTAAATGATTCTATTGCAAATGAGCGAGAGTCCATAATTATCTCTTTGTATAATGAATTTTTGGCAAATCACGCAACCTTACCGCAGCAATCTCTGCCGTAATATCGCGCTGAGGCATAGCTAGCAATTCATAGCCAACCATAAACTTTTTTACTGTTGCTGAACGGAGCAACGGCGGATAAAAATGAGCGTGTAATACCCATTCAGGATGTGCCTGTTGATCATTTGGAGATTGGTGAAATCCCATGGAATATGGGAAAGAAATCTCAAATAAATTGTCATAAGCGATGGTAACTTGTTGAAATAGTTCCGCCAGAGCACGGCGTTCAACTTGTAACAAAGCAGGCAAGCTAGAAACCGCCCGATGGGCTACAACCATAACTTCAAACGGCCAGATCGCCCAAAAAGGAACCAGAGCGGTAAAATGTTTATTTGAAGCAATAATGCGATCCTGACGCTGCTGTTCTTCTGCCAAATAATCCAACAAAAGGGGGCGGTGGTTTTCCATAAAATAGGCTTTTTGAGCAGCCAATTCTTTTTCTGGCTCATTGGGAATTCTGGATTGTGCCCAGATCTGGCTGTGTGGATGCGGGTTTGAGCAGCCCATCTGAGCACCCTTATTCTCAAAAACCTGTACATAGGCGATTTTTGGGTTTTTGAATATTTCTTCTGTTTGATCGCTCCAGATGTTAATCACCTGTTCGGCTTCATCCAATGAAAGCTGCGGCAAAGTCAGGTCGTGGCGTGGTGAAAAACAAATCACCCGGCAAATACCGCTTTCCGGTTCAGTTACAAATAATGGATGGGCTTCCTGGGCTATCTGTTCAACCTCAGGCAATAAGGCAGCAAAATCATTATCAAAGGTGAAAGTTCCTTTATAATCAGGGTTATTGACTCCACCGGCGCGTTCATTCCCTGGGCATAAATAACAGGAGGGGTCATAGGTTGGTTGAAAATCAGCCGGAACTTTACTGACCTGTCCCTGCCAGGGTCGCTTTGCCCGATGAGGTGAAACCAACACCCATTCACGGGTTAACGGATTAAATCTTCTATGGGGCGTATCAAACATGTCTCTTCCTTTACAAATAAACTACCTGATTATTGTATATCATCTCAATGCTATACCTTTTAAAATTTTATTGTCGTTTCTTTCAATAAATTTTGAAGTAAATCACACGCGGCCATTTACGGCTTACCAAATAAGTCCATGGCTGGCAATGCCCGGCCTTCATAATCAAACAACGCCTGATTCTCCCAGGCATTGCCTGAGGTAGCAATGGCCGGTTCCCAACCATTACCCGGTACAGCAGTCCAGGTGGCATCCCACCAGAAAATACCCAAACCACGACCATCAGGAACAGCGCGTACAACATTCATGATTGCTTCCAGCATATCATACTGCCCATCGATACTGATGGGATAACCGCGCGAACTTTGATACTTGACAATATTATCCAGGTAATCATTATTCTCTTCAGTGAAGGCATACGCCGTTTCAACCACGATAATATCTTTTTCATAACGCACGGCAATATCATCCAAGTTATTTTGTAAATCATCCAAAGTGCCGTGCCAGTATGGATAATAAGAAACGCCAATCACATCAAATGGCACTTCTTCTGCAATGATATGATCCAGCCAATCACGAAACAGCCGATTATCTCCACCTTCTGCAAGCTGCAGCATCACCCTCGTTGAAGGGGAACAATCCTTCACAGCCTGGGCACCTTCCTTTAATAAGGCAGCCAGATGTGTCCAATCCTTATCATTTTTTCCATCCGGCCAGAGCAACCCATGATTTATCTCATTACCGATCTGCATCATCGCTGGAGGTGTACCCTGTTTTTTTAAGCTGCTGCAAACGTCATAAGTATGGTCATAAACCGCTTGTTTTAAATTTTCAAAATCATACTCTTCCCATTCAACCGGTTTATATTGTTTCCCCGGGTCTGCCCAGGTATCTGAGTAATGGAAATCGACCAATAATTGCATGCCTTTATCATCCAGCCGTTTTGCCATATCAAGTAATTGCTGTTTGCCATGATACCCATCCGCGGAATTTACCCATACTCTGATACGGGCATAATTCATACCGGCATCTTTCATAATTTGCAGTGCATCACCTGGCGTACCATCCTGGTAGAAGTACTGACCGCCCATATCCTCGGATTTTTTCAAGCTTGAAATATCTGCGCCTATGACACTTAATGCTGTTTGACCGCTTTCCAATGTTAATTCATCAAAACTCACCCACTCTTCGGGTTCCGTTTCTGAATACATACTGATTGTACATTGCCCTCCCCGCACCTTTGTAGAGACCACAATTTGCATCCATACACCAGGTTTTACAATGGGCACTGTTGCATAGGCATCTTCAGTTCTGCAATTTTTTAAGGCAATACCAGCACTGCTTTGCTTTCCACTAGAACGCACCCAGGCGCGCAGGGTTACCCATCCGTTTGGCATATCCGTTAATAGCTGAGTTGTTTCATGAGTATCTCCAGAATGCGTTAGACGAGATTCACTTTCATAACCATCGGCTTCAATCATGCCGCTGCTTTGCCAGCCAGATAAACCTGCTTCGAAATCCGCATTCTGAATCTCAGGCAAAGGTTTTGGCTGAAGACAATTTTTAATCAGGAAATAGCCGCCCACTGCGGCAGCCAATAGAACAAGAATAATCATCAGGGTTTTGTAATTCATAGCAACTCACCGACAACCTTAACTGGTTTGTTTAATAATCAATACATCATTTGCTGAAACAGTCACAGTTCCGGAAACTGGAACCTGATGCAACACATTTATTCCGGCATGTGCAAGATTCACTGCTACTGCCTTATTTGTATAATTCATCAGGAATAACCATGATTCTTCATTTTTTGTTCTTCGAATAGCTTCTATTCCCTCGCCTGCATCACACATGGTCGCATTAATTCCAATGCTGCTGCATATCTGATCCAGCAGCCAGACATTGCCATCATGGTTTAATTCTGTGCCCAAATAATATGCCTGCCCTTTACCAAATGAATTTTGAGTAATTGCTGGCATGTCTGCAAAATAATCTTCTTCAAATGAAGCCAGAACTTTTGCACTCTCAAGCCGAATCACATCCGCCCAAAAATCGCATTCAAAATATTTTCCATCATTACACGCAATTTTGTTTTTCAATCCATCTGGGTAGGGTACATATTCTTCCACCCACATACCCAACATTTCGCGAAAGGATGCCGGGTAGCCACCCAAACGGATATGTTCATTCGCATCTACAACGCCGCTAAAATAGGTCATCAACAGCGTGCCCCCCTGCTGTACATATTGATTAATATTTTCGGCTGCCTGGTCGCCCACCAGATACAAGTTTGGCATGGCAACAAACTTATACTCCGATAAATCACTTTCAGGATGAGCAAAATTTACCGGAATATTTCTTTCATGGAAATAGCGATACATTTTATATAGTTGTGGCAGCAATTTTAACTCATTGGAGGGTTTGCTATCTATTTCCAGCGCCCACCAGTTTTCCCAATCCATTAGAATGGCTGCTTCTGCGTCAACGGTACTGCCAACAATTTCTGACAATCCAGCCAGTTCATTCCCTAAACCTTTCACTTCGCGCCAGACACGTGTATCCGTGCCGCTATGAGGAAGCATACCACTGTGATGTTTTTCAGCGCCAGCTTTAGACTGCCGCCACTGAAAAAACATGACACCATCTGCGCCCCGCGCCAAAGCTTGCATACTACCAAGGCGCATCACACCCGGACGCTTGACCACATTCCGTGGGCGCCAGTTCACCTGTGAAGTGGATTGCTCCATCAACATCCAGGGTTTTCCATTGCCAATTGAACGGATTAAATCACAGACCATACCTGCTTGTACCATCCAATCCGATTGATAGGTATCCGGATAGTTGTCATTCGAGACATGATCCTCCTCCCCAGCAAACTTAAAATAATCAATCCCTTTATGAAAACCCATAAAATTAGTGGTGATTTCAATTTGCGGGGTTATACTTCGAATGACATCCCTTTGTTCTTTAAAGCAATCAATCCATGAGTCGGACGTAAACCGCTTCCAATCCAATTGTTGAGTTGGGTTGGAGTGTGCCGGTGTTATACGCGGCGGCTGTATTTCCTGCCAGTTTCCATATTGCTGGCCCCAAAAAGCCGTGCCCCAAGCATGATTAAAAGCATCCACGCTTTGATAGCGCTCCATTAACCAATCCCGAAACGCCTGTACGGAAGTATCACAAAAACATTCCCCCACATGACACCCGTATTCATTATCAATATGCCACATGGCTAATGCCGGATGATCCTTGTATCGCTCGGCCAATTTTTCAGCGATTCTGGCAGCATAACGTCGGTACTGTGGATTGTGTGGACAATAATGGCGTCTGGAACCATGCCAGAGTGGATATCCTTCAGCCGTTATTGGCAAAATATCTTCATGCTTGGTTATCATCCAGGCAGGCGGTGAGGCCGTAGGTGTAGATAAATCAACCGCAATACCATTGGCATGCAGCAAATCCATCAAACGATCCAACCATAAAAACTCGAACACGCCATCTTGCGGTTCGAGTTTTGCCCAAGAAAATATACCCAGTGAAACCAGATTAACACCGGCTTCCTGCATCAGGCGGACATCTTCCTGCCAAATTTCTTCTGACCATTGCTCAGGATTATAATCTCCGCCATAAATCATCTTATTTAATTTCATGTAACTCCAACGTTAATAACAATAAAAAAGTTGTTTTCTGGAAATTCAATACATTAAGTATAATTAGAATTCATTAAAATGCCCAAATGAAATTGTTCAAAAATCGCTAATTCTGTTTATCCTGTCCACATATTTCTCGCGAAATTGTGCATTCACGCGTTGCACCTCTTTTTCATCACCAATAAATGAACAGCGAATACAATAGTATTCCTTATTTTCGTTATCATATAACATATCCATATCGATCTCGCGCATCAAACAACGCGGACAACGATAATTCAGTTTGCCCTTGACACCTTGAGCCATGTGCGCAATTCTCCTTCATGATTCACATTCATTTTTATCCCTAACGTAAACATCGGTGAAAATGCAAAGCCTTCACGGAAATATCCATCAGCTTGTACATCCGTACGCATTTGTAATTGGGTATGCACCTGTGGGATCACAGCCTCAACTGTCTTCACACCCTCCAATTGAGCTTCCCTGCATTTGTACGCATAGGATACGGCTTCGGATTGCGTGTCTGATTTAATTTTTAACTTTATGCCACTCATGTCTTCTGCATATTCAGTTGTGCCGTAGCATGCCGTGACATACTCATCAATGCCAATTTCAGCATCCACTTCACTGCAATCTACAATACGCCGGATAATCTCAACTTCACCACTGCCCTCTTTTAATTTAAATATAGATTGCACCTGAACGTTTAGATCAGAAAATTCTATCGTTACCGGATCCAATGTAACAATGCGGGTATTTCCCTCTTCTGAGTAGGATGCCTGGGTACGGCAGGTACATAAATCGACTTCCTCGCTGTTGTAAGTGATCTTACAACTTTTCACTGCCCCTTCTCCGGCATAATGGGTAAAGTACCCGGCTCGATATAGCGACTGCACCAAAAAGGGATAGGAAGCATCTTGCATAGCTTTTGTGCCTACTCCGCAAGGCCGCACCAACTTTGCGGCATACGGACGCAAATCTACCATTGCACCACCCTGATTCATATCCAGGCAAAAACGCATATGCGGATCAGCGTACCAGAACATCTGACGCTTTGAGCCATATAAGATATCCTTCCATAGTGTACATTCCGGACGAGAATATGCTCTCTCCTGGCGATAAACATCAGCAAATTCTGTCATGGTTAAATCCTGTAATTTGCCCTGCTTCTTCAATTCGCCATAATAAGCCATGCCATCCTGATAACTTTTAAGAAGAAATTCGTAATCAGCTTCCCAACGGCCGGTTTTACTCATCCAACCTGGACCGACAAACATCATATTATATGAATAGCCACGGTTATATTTCACCATGGAACGATATTGATCGACAATGTTTTTAAAATAAGGAATATCTTTGCCTTCGAAGACCATACCGCGTAATATATTTTGCGGATGCGTCCCATAATAGGAACCTGGGCCGTCAAAGACGGCCATCAGGTCGCGAGATAGATGCGGGATAGCAACAATGCCAATATCGTCCGTTTCATCTGAAGCCGGACAATGAATATTTGCCTTTGAAGGTATCCAGGGGTTCCAGGGACCACCATCCAACAAGGTATACCAGGAATTATTTGCGTTCCAGTAGGCTTTTGGCCCCTCTTCCCAGCAGGTAGCGACTGCTGCCTTAACCATGGGATACTTTTCTTTAATGTAATTAACCAACTCGGCGTCCATATAGTATGACCCGGTGGAGGTTGGATAAAAGCCAAATGCAGTGTGAAATTTTTCAAACACTTCATCCACGATAAGGCGTTTGTCCTCCATCGAAAACAACCAGATTGCCAATTCTCGAGAATGAAACTTTTCGCGAAATTCCTTGCATTGAATCCCTAAAAAAGTACAACCAATTTCATCCCCAAATTCCTGCTGATGCTGTTTGGCAATTGCCACGGCTTCTTCATTAAATAAGCTGGCATAGGTCATCTGGATGGTAGTACGCAGACCATTTTCATGAGCAATACGTTGCTGCTCACGGAAAATTTCCAAAGATTCTTCCAATACTGCACTACGCGTGAGATCTTCTTTTTTTCCCTGTTCAGCTTCCTTCTGAATATACTCAGGAATCATTTCAGGTCGGTGTATGATGTTTAAGTAGAAGTTTTCCATGTCTGAACCAGTAAATTCCAAAGTGAATTATTGTTTTACGGCACCGGCAGTCAAACCGCTGATGACGTACTTCTGAAGCGGAATATACAACATAATAATCGGCAGAGCTGCTAACACTGCGCCGGCAGTGATTTTTCCGTAATCCACATCAAAACGATCTGATCGGAACAGGAAAAGCCCCACCATCACAGTGAGTTTATCGGAAGTCTTCAACAACACCCGTGCAATAATAAAGTCTCCATACGAAGCAATGAATGACAGTAAGGCTACTGTAATGATAATTGGGGTAATCATGGGTAAAATCACATGTGTAAAGGTCTGAAAATAGCTGGCGCCTTCCATCCAGGCAGCCTCATCCAACTCTTTTGGAATAGCATCTATATATGCCTTAACCATCAATGAATTAATACCCATTTGGCCGGCAATATAGACCATGATTAAACCGCCATGTGAATCAAATCCAAAAGCCGGGATAAAAGTACCAAATTGCTGCATCATTGAATACAAAGCTACCATTGCCAGAATAGATGGAAAAATGTTGATTACCAGCACGACGCTCATCAGATCAGTACGCCCTCTGAAGCGGAAACGAGAAAGTGCATAACCAGTAGTGGCTGTAATAAACACAGTTGCCAAAGAAGTGATAAAAGCAATCTTCAGAGAGTTCAGCAACCATTTCACATATGGGAAGTTTGTATCAAGCAACAATTGGGTATAGTTCGATAAATCGGGGTTTCTGGGGATAAAAGTATCACTGGCTAAGGATTTTGCAGGATTTAAAGAGGCAGAAATGACCCATAAAGCCGGAATAACGGCAAAAGCAATCAGAACAAGCGCAATAAGATAACGGGATCCTTTGCTAAATGAACGTTTGGCGATAACTGAGGCAGGTCGTTTGTAAGGGGTAATGTTGGTTGTCATTATTAATTAACCTCCTTAAACATATTGGCAAAGCGGATTTGTAACACAACCATAATGGCGATCAAAATGAAGAGCAAAACAGTAATAGCACCTGCAAGGCCAAAATCAGCCACATTGGATGCCACAAAAGCTAAACGATACACAAATGAAACAAGAATGTCTGTCTTACCCATTGGCACTATCGTGTTTGCCATTGCAGGCAAACCATAGTTGAAAATGTAAATTACATTAAAGTTGTTGAAATTAAAAGTCAATGACGCTACGATCAGCGGTGTTAAAATTTGCAATAGTAATGGAAGAGTAATATAACGGAATTTCTGCCAGGGGTTGGCGCCATCAACAATCGCGGCTGAGTAAATTTCTTGCGGGATAGCACGTAAGGCACCGGCGGTGATCACATAAAAGTATGGGTACGATAACCAAACATTCACCAAAATGATGGCGAAGCGGGTCCAAAAAACGTTAGTGAACCATTCTGGAGCACTACCGAATATGGAAGTTAAAATTGGAGCCACAAACCCCATATCCGGATGTAACATATTTCGCCAGATCATCACTGATATTAACACCGGAATAGGCCAGGGTACGATTAGCAGCGCACGTATGATACGCTTGCCTGGTAAATCTTCGAACATGATAGCAGTTATTAATCCGACCGCAAAACTAATAAACACCGAGAAAAAAGTAAAAGCCAGATTCCAGATCAGAATCTCTCCTAAAGGTTTACGAAAACCGGGTGTACCCAAAAAATATTGATAATGATCTAACCCGATGAAGGACATATAGCCTGGGGTGAGCGTATCACCCGAAATGGATGTAAAAGTTCCTTCGATCGGAGAATACTCAAGTCCTGTTTGTTGGTCAACCATCACATCTTTTGATTCATCATAAACATATTGCTGGGCAGACTGCAACGCAATAGATAAAGACTTAATACGAAAGGTTTGTGGTGCGGCACCAAATTCAATATTGCTCAAGTCTGTGAGCAATTTAATGCTGTCTTTTCTTGAAATCCTCATATAACCGTGAATTGAGGTGGGCACACCATCTACGTCAAATTCACCGAAACCGTTTTGCCCGGAAACACCTTCTATGTTTTCCTGGCCAGGCTTAACGAAAAAGCCAGCACCTTCGCTGGAAACCAGCCAAAGCGCATAAGAATCATCCTCAGCCTTAAAAGCAGTCCATTGGTAATTCGGTCCATTTTCTGGCATAAACTGGGTTTGTTCAATACGAGCAACCGCCTGATTCTTGGACATTAAGTGTCCGCTGCTCATGTTGGTAAAACTAATAAAAACTGTATATAAAATTGGATAAATTGTAAATAAAAGAGCAATCGTAATCCCGGCTCCCATCCATCGATATGGTGTAAACCTTGGACGCAAGTACGTCATTGCCAGGAAGATCACAATGGCACTTAAGATCGAAGCTAAAGGATATAAACCATCGCTAAGTAGTTTTGTGATTAAGAACAGGGTGGCTGCAATCACGATCCCGGCGATTAGGACACTCAGTATATAGGATGTGATGCTCATATTCTTTTTATTCATCATCTTTATCACCCTCGACTTCTGTTTTAGTAGTAAAGGGTGACAGTCTCTTTTCAACGACTGTCACCCTGATGATGCATATTACATTGAAGAGAAATTACTTGAGCTGAGCTTCAATTTGTTCAACTGATGTATCAAAAGCTTCCTGTGCGGTAGCTTCGTCGGTCATTACCAGGTTTCCTGCATTTGTCCAGGCATCCCAAACATAACCCATGGCGGGGATGGCGGGCATTGGTTGTGCATTGACTCCGGCATGATTGAAAGAAGCTGTATCAGGGTCAGTTGCACTTTCAAAAACGGTGGTCCAGGCTGAAGGACGAGTGTCGGCTTCGAAAAGCATTTGATAATGAGTTTCGGTCGGGATAAACTCTGTAGCGAAGGTCATAGCAAGAGCAACGTTGGGGCGGGTTGCATTGACAACAAGACCCTGCACACCCATGAATGGAGCACCCGGGGTGCCGCCTTCTTCGACCGAGGGGAAGTCAGAGATGGCATAATTAACACCAGCGGTCTTGAAGCGGGTAATTGCCCATGGACCGGTGAAAATGAATGGGGACTTGCCAGTTTCGAATGCCACATGAGCTGCTTCCCAGTCAATCGTTGAGGGAACCACACCGGCATCAACAAGATCTTTTACCCATTGCATAGCTTCAACCATGCCAGCACTATTCATCCCGATATCATCAGGAGTATAGTTACCATCAACATCTTTGCCAAAGATATATCCACCAAAAGAAGTGTACAACGGATAGATATTATAGCCAAGATCGGGTAAACCAATACCAGATTCTGCTGTTCCGTCATCCACAAGTTGGGTGGCAACATCAGCAACTTCTGTCCAGGTTTGAGGAGCATCTGGCACCATGTCCATATTGCGGAAGAACCCGATGTTTTCCACAGACAGAGGAACACCGTAGATTTTACCATTGTAGGTAAAACCGCTTATGGAAGGGGCAACGTAGTTTGAAGTCAGGCTACCAAGATCAATTTCTGAGGCAGAGCCATTCTCTACCATAGGGCCGATATTGTCATGAGGTATGATAATCAGATCTGGCCCTTCGCCTGTGGTGGCGCCCAGACTCATGGCATTACGGATTTCGCTAAGATCGACAACCTCTACTTTTAGGCCAACACCGTATTCATTCATAAATTCCTCTCCAAGCTGGTTCAGAATAGAAATACGGGTGTCATCGTAAACCCACAGCGTTAAAGCTAACTCTTCTTCGGCAGGGGCTTCTTCGGCGGGTGCTTCTTCTACCATCTCAGCAGTTGGTTCAGCAGCGTCTGCTGCCGGTGCAGCTTCCTCGGCTGCCGGGGCTGCAGTTGTGCCACCACAAGCTGACAACACAAGAGCCAACATAATTATGACGGAAAACAGCGGTACTATCTTTTTCATTTTCTTCTCCTTTGTGATGCAATATGTTTCGGTGAATTAAATATCACCTCGATACAAGCATGAAACTTAATTTTTTGATTGTAGATTTTTCAAAAAATCCGGTACTGACAAATATCCGGAAATTTCTTACAATAAAAGCTTATTCAACTTCTGCAGGACATGCAGCTGATACGGTTGCCCAAAACTCCTCATAAGTAAATGGGTGCACCAAACACGCATCAGCTCCTGACTCTCTGGCAAGTGCTTCTTCTGCTGCAGAAACACACGCAATTACGAATATTTCTTTGGCCAGCAAAGCATCAATATTATGATTTATCGTTTGCAATATTTCCATGGATAGAAAAATTACTGCAGCAGGATGTATCGCTAAAATATCAGCAACAGCCGGGATTGTGGCATGCATCAACAACGAGCATTGGCTTTGTTCTGTATAACGTTTCAGCAAGTATGTCATACGTTCATCACTGCCAATAATTACGATTTTAGGCTGGGTAGCATTATTTTCCATAAAATACTCTTCAGTAATAAATAAGCGCATAAAGATTTTTAAACAAAAACATTGAAATCAACAATTAATGAATATTAATTGCTTCATTACGAAATTCTGATATTTAAATTATAGATAGATCAAAATGGGCTTTCTTGCAGTAAACCTGGAGAAATTTGTACAATTCCGAGATATCCTCCATATTAGGAAAATTATATCTGATGCTTCCGCCGATATGCCTTTGGCGTTACTTCCATCTCTCTCAAAAAGGTGCGTGTAAAGTGGGCGCTGTCTGAAAATCCTACATTCATGGCAATTTGAGTAATAGATTGATTCGTATTACGTAACAATTCGCATGCCTGATGAATACGATAACGCCGAATATAAGTAATAGGCGTAATCCCCAATTCCTGTCGGAAACAATCTGTCAGATAATCCGAACTAATACCAACATGTTCTGCAATGTTATCCCTTGTCAGGTTATCAGTGTAATTCTTATGTATATAAGTCATTGCCCTGCGTACCAGATGTCGGGTTGCACCACCTAGGGTACTGCGGCGTTCTAGGGCAGCATCTATATGATCTAATGTCTCCTGATCGCTAAAAACCCCCTTTGATAAAATGCTGGCAACGCCAGAATTACAACGTTCAAGATCTGCATCCGATAATAGACGTGCAGTCAGGATGATCACTGGAATATCACGTGTGCTCTCACGCTGGCGCAATTCACTGAGTACTTCAAAACCATCCATTTCCGGCATCATCAGATCCAGTAAAATTAAATCCGGAAGTTCTTTATAAAGTATTTCAAGTGCTTTTTTCCCATTTTGGGCGGTTAATGTACGTCGACCGGTTTGCTGTACCAAACGGCTGTGCATCGCCAGAATACCTGGATCATCATCAACCACCAAAACCGTTTGCTGTTCCCCAGCTGGCGGCAAGACATTTAACAATTCTCTGGAAAGTTCTTCTGGCTGCAGGGGTTTGTGCAAATAATTAAGTTCCAGTAATTCACCATGATTTTGGTCAATATCCAACGCATACGCCAAAACCGGAATATGTTCCGTGGCTACCTGCCGACGTAAAATTCCGGCAATTGACCAGCCTTCACGGGCGGCCAACCTTTCTCCCAATATCAATGCTGCCGGGCGCAGACGAATCACTTTGGATAGCCAATCCACTTCCTGATCCAGATGACAAATATGCAATTTAAAACCACGTGTACGCAGATGTTCCTCCACCTGATCTGTGATATCCCCACTTTCTGCCAGAAGAATGATGGTGGAATCTCCAAGGCTGAGAGCCGGTGATAAATCAGAATCTTGCAGTACCGAGGATAAAACCGGCAAGGTTATTGAAAAAGTGGAACCGCTGCCAAATTCGCCGGGTGATTGAACCTGAATGTGCCCGCCATGTTTTTCAACCAATTGACGGGTTATCACCAGTCCCAAGCCCATCCCGCCAATACCGGTTTCAATGGTTCTTTCGCTGCGATAGAACTCATCAAAAATTGTTTCCAGTTCAGCAGGGGCAATCCCCAAACCAGTATCACTAACAGAGATGCATACCTCTCCGTCTATAGATCTGACTGAGAATGCAACCTTCCCTAATGCAGTAAATTTCACTGCATTACTGATCAAATTCAGCATAATCTGGCGCAATCTGGTACGGTCACCCAAAACCCATGGCCCATGAGCGGGAAGTTCAACCTGCCATTCCAATCCTTTCTCACGCGCTAATTCTCCGCCAATCTTGACTGCAATGCCAAGCACTTCAGCCAAATCCAGCGGTTCACGTAAAATCCGCAATTGTCCGGCTTCATTACTGGCCAAATCCAGCACATCGCCAATCAATCGAGCCAGATGCTGCGCACTGGTGTTGATTTGCTCAATATCCTGCACATCGCAACCTTTTCCACTGAGTGACATTTCGCTCAACCCTATAATCAGGCTTAAAGGCGTGCGTAATTCATGGCTGACCATGGAAAGGAAGCGGCTTTTAAGGCGATTGGCCTCCTCTGCCAAACGGCGGCCTTCCAATGCATCCTTAACCAATTGACTGGTACGCAATGCAGCACTTAAATTATGAACGATAGCAGCACATAACTCAGGATTTGGGGCATTAAATGCCACAAATCCTAAGGTCGTATCGTCTACTTCCAATGGAAGAATGGTTAACTGTAGTGGTTCATCAAGTTGATAAATCTGTGAAATGGGAAATTTTCGTGGTTCAAATAACAACCCATTGAAATTCTCCTCAAATCCTGCGCCAAATAGCACTTTTCCCTGAGCTGTGGGGTCTTCCTGATCGATTTCATAAAGAGCCACCAGGGCATTTTTGATACCAACCAGGGCTAAATGCCTGGATAAAATCTCTGCGGATTGTTCAATACTCATTGCAGAAAGCAACTCAGCGGTCAATTGCCCCAATTGAGCCATCATATCCATGTATCCAAGCATAGAATGAGTGGTTTGGCGTTGGATCTGATCACTAATTTGCAGGCGCACACGATCTATCAAACTGGCAGCAAAAGATGGATCCACATCCGGTGCCAGCGTGATCATTGCGTTCCTACGTTGCAAAAGAATGGCTGTACCAGCCTGCCAAACATGGGCATCTTCCCCGCGTTCCTCAGTCCAGAGCAAGGCTTGATCCATCGCGTTCAGGATATGATTTGCATTTTGTGTCGTCAAACTTTCCGATAATGCCTGTAACATTATTACCGACTGTTCTTCAAGATCAGCCAACATGCTGGTTCTTGCTTCAACAATGGAGGCAACTGCCATTTCATGTGCCAATTCGTGCAGGTTTTTTGTTTGTACCTGCAACTCAGGATGACCTGGTCTGCAACCACAAGACTGCCGAATAATCAGGCGAGGAGATACCACTACCCTGGCGTCCCCTTTTCTTTCTCCTCGAACATATTCCAACAAGGTGATTACTGCTTGATAACCCAGAGAAAAGGTAGGATGACGAACTGTAGAAAGGGATGGTGAGCATGCTCTTGCATCCAAAATATCGTCAAACCCCATAATGGCAACATCTTGCGGAATTCTTAATCCATGTTCTGATAATGCATCAATTGCCCCTAAACAAGATAAATCATTACTGGCTAAAACGGCACTAAACGATACACCACTATCTAATATTTTCTGCATAGCGATGGCACCATCTTCTTTACGGTGCTTACCAAAGGCAATTAAGCGTTCATCATATTTGATGCCTGCATCCTTTAATGCACCCAAATAGGCTTCCAGTCGTTCTTCCGAATCACCCTCTCCGCCGATATTGCCCGCTATAAATGCAATTTCCTTATGTCCATGACCATGCAGATGAAAAAAAGCATCGCGTATACCTTGGGTATTATCCACTGAAACTAATGGACCGGGTCCCTCAGGAGTCGTAAAAATCACTGGAAATCCAGTGCCCAATAAATCATGCACATATTGCATCTGACTATCGGTTAATTCATCAGGGACAATAATCAACCCATCAGTATTCCATGGCCCAACCGGCACAAAATCAACATCTGGCCCCGGCACAGGCCAAAAATTACGTCGTTGAGGTGTTTTTCCGGTGATACTGAATCCACAGCCAAGCAATAAATGACAACCAGATTCATGGGCAGCGGCATTGATACCTTGAATTAACGTATGAGCATAACGGTCAATCGTAGTTCCCTGATAAACCGGCCATGTTGATATTAATCCAATCGTTGGAATACGTTGCATATTGACATTTTATCACCCAAATCCAAATAGTATAAAAAAATGTGCTTATTTCAGCATTAAATAACAGAATGGGTATAAAAAAAAGCAGGCAAACTCACCTGCTTCATTATCCATACAAAAAATACAATTCTATATGTTTTTTGTTTCACCTGCAAAACGACTCTTATGTTGCAAAAACCACATGTCTTCATCAACCATCATCCGAATTAATTGTTCAAAAGATACACTAGGCTGCCAATGCAATACTTTTCGAGCCAGGCTGGCATCACCAACTAGGGGAACTTCTTCTTTAGGGCGGAAAAATCGCTCATCAACAATCAAATAGTCGTTATAATCCAGGTCTAAATATCCGAAGGCAGCCTCGCATAGATCTCTTACAGAATGTAATTTACCTGTAGCAATCACAAAATCACCGGGAACATCTTGTTGCAGCATGCGCCACATGGCATCCACATAATCACCAGCAAAGCCCCAATCCCGTTCTGAATCTACATTTCCAAGGATCAATTCTTTGGCCAAGCCCAGTTTAATCTGCGCAGCACTATTGGTAATTTTTCTTGTCACAAATTCATTGCCCCGGCGCGGTGATTCGTGATTATATAAAATACCATTACAGGCAAACATATTATAGTTATCACGATAATTGCATGTCAGATGATAGCCAGTCACTTTGGTAATGCCATATGCCGAACGAGGATGAAACGGTGTTTCTTCATCCTGCGGGGCTACTTTTGCTTTACCAAACATCTCCGACGACCCTGCAAAATAAAATCGGCAATGGGGTGCTGCTTCCTTCAACACTGAAAGGATATAATGTGTTCCATTTACATTTGAATTAAAAATAGAAAATTCGTCTTCAAAAGCATATGAAACATAAGATGTTGCCGCCAGATGATAACATTCATCCGGGATCACCTTTTGAGCAATCTTCAATAATGATGGATATGATTCAATGGAAGCCGGATGCAAAGTAAGCTGATCAAGAATACCTGATAGACGCCATAAACGTCCTTCGGGCGCTTCCAGTTCGCTGCGCATCACTATTCCATGAACTTCATAATTTTTCTTTAATAACATTTCTGCCAAGTAAGAACCATCCTGACCAGAAATACCTGTAATCAATGCTATCCGAGACATATTTTCACCCACTGTTTCATATTAGATATTATGCCAAACACATAACTAAATTATAGCGTATGTACAAAGAATTCAATACTCTTCGCTCATTTTTCATTAATCTTCAATTAATATTGCTTCCTATCAGCTTATTTTGTTTCTTTTCTCAAGATTTTGTGTATACTTTAATGGACTCTCATCATTCAAATTCACTGATTTTTCAAGGAAATACTGCATGCAACCCATCCATGATTTAATTTCCCAAATGACATTAGAAGAAAAAGCTGCGTTGTGTACTGGTGCCGGACCCTGGTCTACCACACCCTTACCCCGTTTGGATATTCCGGCATTGTTCGTGTCCGATGGCCCGCATGGTATACGTTTTACCATGGATAGCGAATCTCTTGCATCAAAAAGCTATCCTGCCACCTGTTTCCCCACCGCCTCCTGTATGGCTTCCACCTGGAATCCTGAATTACTATCTGCAGTGGGAAAAGCGATTGCCATAGAAGCCATTGCCTTAGGTATTGGCGTAGTGCTTGGCCCGGCAGTAAACATGAAACGTTCACCGCTTTGTGGACGTAATTTTGAGTACTTCTCGGAGGATCCATTTCTGGCTGGCATATTGGCTACAGCATGGATTGAAGGTGTACAAAACCAGGGCGTTGGTACATCCATCAAACATTTTGCTGCCAACAATCAGGAATTTCAGCGCTTCTCGATCAACGCAGTAGTTGACGAACGCAGCCTGCATGAGATCTATTTACCAGCTTTTGAAATGGCCGTCCGCAAAGCACAACCCTGGACGGTAATGTGTGCCTACAATCAACTGAATGGCACCTACTGTGCAAATCATGAGCAATTATTATCAGATATCCTGCGTGATCAATGGGGATTTGAGGGTTTCGTAATGTCGGATTGGGGTGCAGTGCATGATCGTGTGGCATCCATCAAAGCCGGCCTTGAATTGGAAATGCCTGGCCCGAAAGATCGTCGAGTAAATGAAGTTATCCTGGCCGTAAAAGATGGTGAGCTGAATGAAGCCGTTTTGGATGAAGCTATTCGGCGTTTGTTAACCGTTATTTTAAAGGCTGCTGAAACCTCGAATGACACAGCCTTTGATGTAAATGCACATCACGAACTGGCGCGCGATGCAGCTGCAGAAGGATTTGTTCTCCTCACCAACAACAATATATTACCGTTCAAAACACCACAGAACCTGGCATTGATTGGTCATGCAGCTCGTAAGGCTCACTTTCAGGGTGGTGGCAGCTCACATATTAATCCGACCCGCGTAGATCATCCCTATGATGCTCTGCTCAAACATGGAGATGAAATTCAATATGCCCAAGGATATACCGAAAATGATATTTTTGATCAGTCTCTGATTGATCAAGCAGTTGCGACAGCTCGGGCTGCGGAAGTTGCACTATTGTTTATTGCATTACCAGAATCCAAGGAATCCGAAGGATATGACCGTCCAGATTTGGATTTGACGCAACAGCAAATTGCGTTGATCAAGGCAGTCTGTGCCGTGCAAAAGAATAGCATTGTTGTTTTGAACACCGGCTCACCAGTAGCCATGACCGATTGGATCGATGGTCCAGCTGCTATTCTTCAGGGATGGATGATGGGGCAAGCTGGTGCAGATGCTTTAACCGACATCCTGTATGGCAAAATCAATCCTAGCGGTAAATTGGCAGAAACCTTCCCAACAAAAATAACCGATACCCCTGCCTATACCAATTGGCCGGGGGAGAATGGTGAAGTTCGTTACGGAGAGGGCTTATTCATCGGCTACCGTTATTATGATTTCAGAAAATTGTCGGTGCAATTCCCCTTTGGATATGGTTTGAGCTACACCAGTTTTGAGTATCGTAATGCCCAACTATCCTCAGATCATATTAAAGATAGTGATACACTTGTCGTTTCTGTTGATGTTACCAATACAGGCGACATGACTGGAAAAGAAATTGTGCAGGTATACGTACATGATCAGAAATGCACTTTGATTCGTCCACCGCAAGAATTAAAAGGATTTGCCAAGGTTCATTTGGAACCCGGAGAAACGAAAACAGTAACGATCTCCCTAGATTTCCGCTCTTTTGCCTTTTACCACCCAGCACATAAATTATGGGTTTGCGAAGATGGTGATTTTGATATTCTCATTGGCGCTTCATCAAGAGATATTCATGCCCAATTATCCGTTCATGTACAAAGTACGCAAGAATTGCCCTGCGTACTGAATGAAAGCTCAACTTTGAAAGAATGGCAAGAGGACTCCCGTGGCATGAAAGTGCTTGAACCCCTGTTCAAAAAAATGATTGAATCTATGGGTGTTTTCATGAGTGGTGAAGAAAGCAGTGAGGGTGGCATAGGTATGGACATGATGGGATTTATGAAGGACATGCCATTGGAAAGTATTCTGGCTTTTCAAGAAGATCAACATCCCAAACCACCTGCTGAAATCGTAAAAGAACTACTGGCACAAATCAAATAAAATAAAAATGCAGGTCAAACTTACCCTGCCATAAAACCACAGAGGGCAACTGTAGTGGTTGCCCTTCTTCACTCATTCAAGTATTTTTTCATAACAACAACAGCTATGCAGCAATACACTTTTTCGTCCAATGCGTTTAATAAATATTATTTAGCAACCCTGCTGATACTGATCACACCCTCACTGCTCTTGGATATACTCCTCTTGCAGCGAATTTTTGTACACCATCCATCTCTTATATCCTCAACTGGGCATATCAATGTGCCTTGGGTGTTGGAATTGTTTATTGCAAATGCTATTTTATTTAAAGGTTGGGCAATAATTTGGCTATTAATTAAACGCCGCAATGCAAAAAAAAGCTGGGTACTGATTAAGCAAGGAAAACTAATTTTCCGTCGCAAAGTCATTTTTCCTTCCGAATGGCAATTTACTGGGCCCACCTGTATCGAATTCCATATTTCCAAGATCACGTCTGTTTTCCTGAATCAGAAAAATATCAAAATCATCGGTACAATTCAGACACTCTGGTTGAATGAAAGCGGGGAAGTTCAAAAAACAGAAGCGCACAGCGAATGCATCATTCCTGCCTGGTTCACAGATTTTGATGATTTATTTATCACCATAAATGCTTTCATCATCCGATAACACCCTTAAAACAAAATGACCGTTTGGCGTAACGGTCACTTTATCAGAAAAAAGGAGAAGAGAGGCGTACTACAAAGCTTTATTCAACTTATAATACAAATCATTCCAGCGTAATTCTTTTTTGAATTCATCAATGCTGGTATTGTCATCAATCATGATTATTTCCATATCTGCCATTTCAGCAAAATCCTGTAAATGCTCTTTGGTCACCACCTGACTAAATCCGGTATGGTGAGCACCACCTGCATATATCCAGGCAGCGGCAGCAATTTTCAAATTTGGTTTTGGTTCCCAGAATGCCCGCGCAACCGGTAGCTTGGGTAGCGGTGCGTCAGTTGGGACAACATTCACTTCATTTACCAATAATCGAAAACGATCACCCATATGCATAATCGAAGCATTTAATGCCGGACCGGTTTTGGTATCAAATACCAGACGTGCCGGATCTTCCTTTCCACCAATCCCTAGCTGATGTATCTCAATGCGCGCTTTGCCATTCGCAATGGTTGGACAAACCTCTAACATATGAGCGCCCAATACTCTATCACCGGAAGCACTAAAATGATAAGTATAATCTTCCATAAATGAGGTGCCGCCGGGCAAACCAGCACTCATTACCTTCATGGCACGCAATAATGCAGCTGTCTTCCAATCCCCTTCAGCACCAAAACCATAGCCATCTGCCATCAAGCGCTGAACAGCCAGTCCCGGCAATTGTGCCAAGCCATGCAAATCCTCAAAAGTTGTCGTAAATGCTTTGAATCCACCTTCTTCAAGGAATTTACGTAGACCAACTTCAATCCTGGCTGCTTCTCTTAAGGAGTCATACTTGGCAGCTCCTTTTTGCATTTCGGCTGCTACTTCGTATTCCTGATAATAAGTATCCATCATCGCGTCAACTTCAGCTTCAGTGACATTCTTTACGGCTTGAACCAAATCACCTACGCCATATCCAAAAACAGAGTATCCAAGTTGAATATGGGCCTGAACTTTATCGCCTTCGGTCACAGCCACTTCACGCATATTGTCACCGAAACGGGCAATTTTCAAGCCTTGGCTGTCTGCCCACGCGGATGCGGAACGGGACCATGAATCCAATGCAGTTTGCACTTCCGGGTCCTGCCAATGACCAACAACAACTTTGCGATTCATGCGCAATCGACTAGCAATAAAACCATACTCCCGATCCCCATGTGCTGATTGATGCAAGTTCATGTAATCCATATCAATATCTGCCCAGGGGATTTCGGCATAATACTGCGTGTGTAAATGAACAAAGGGTTTATTCAGTGAGGTTAATCCGGCAATCCATTTTTGTGCCGGCGAAAATGTATGCATCCAGGTAATGAGTCCGATACATTTTTTATCAGCGTTTGCAGCCAGGCATAATTCGCGAATATCTTCCGAGGTGGTCATTACGGGCTTGAACACAACACTTACACATAATTTATTTGATAACGTTGCTGCAATTTCTTTTGAGTGTACAGCCATTTGTTCCAACGTTTCGGGCCCATACAAATGTTGGCTTCCGGTAACGAACCAAACTTCGTTTTGTTTCAGATCAATCATGAATAATTCTCCTTAGAAAAAGGTGCGCGGATTAGAAAGTCCGCATTATTGTCCATACACATTAGTGTAGCGATGATGCAATTTCGCAACATCTTCTGCGGGGATGACATCCGGTGTACCAATTTGCATCGCCATCCATACCGCAGCAGCGGCATCCTCTGTCATTACAGCCGACTTCACTGCTGATTCAGCATTTTTGCCGATTGTGAAAACACCATGGTTTTTCAATAAAACAGCAGATGATTTACCAATACTTTCCAATACAACTTTCCCAATCGCTTCATCTCCAATTAATGCGAACCCACCACACGGAATATCGCCGCCGAATTCATCAGCAATGGCGGTTAACACCACAGGGATTGGTTTTCCAACTGCCGCAAATGCACAGGCATAGCGTGAATGTGTGTGAACCACACCATTTACATCATCACGATTACGATAGATATATAAATGGCTATATACATCTGATGATGGTTTCAGATCCCCTTCCACCACTTTGCCATCCATATCCACAATGACCATGTGTTCAGGGCGCAGGTTTTCATAACGAATTCCAGACGGTTTAATCACCACCAGATTCGTTTCAGGATCGCGGGCACTGACGTTTCCACCTGTCCAGACCACCAGGTTGTAACGTGGTAATTCAAGATGTAATGAAACCAATTCTTCTCTTAATGCTTTAAGCATACCAATATCTCACTTTCTGTTTTTTGTTATTATTTATTCTTCCAGTAGGGCAAAGAAATAATCTTTGCTCTACTAATTTTTGAACTCTGATTATGCTTTTCGTGCCGCAGCTTTGATACCTTTCAGTCGTTTCATCACATCATTTTCACCACGACCAAAATAATCATGCAGCAGCATATATTCCGCAAACAATTGATCATACACTTTCTTTGCATCAGGGTTCGGCATAAAACTTTCATCCTTCAAACTGCCCATGACCGGTGCCGCATCATAGATGGAATCAAAACCTCCAGCCGATTTACCTGCTGCCACAGCACCAAACATTGCCGAACCAACAGCCGGTGTTTGCGCCGAAGCCGAAATCTTGAACTCACGTCCCGTAACATCTGCGTAGATTTGCATCAGTAGTTTATTCTTTTCTGGCAAACCACCGCAAGCGATCAGCTCATTAACCGGAACTCCATTTTCTTCCAGGGCTTCGATAATTACACGTGTACCGTAAGCCGTGGCTTCAATCAATGTCCTGTATATTTCTTCCGGTTTTGTTAACAATGTTGCGCCAATCAATAAACCGGTCAGGTCAACATCCACCAATACAGAACGATTGCCATTCCACCAATCCAGGGCAATCAAACCACTTTCACCGGGATTCAATTGGGCTGCTTTTTCTTCCAATAATTGATGAATATTGATGCCGCGGGTTGCTGCCTCAGATTCATAGGCAGCCGGGATACAATTATCAGTAAACCACGCGAAATGATCCCCCACGCAGGATTGCCCGGCTTCATAGCCGAATAGTCCCGGTAAAATGCCATCTTCTACATAACCACAAATACCCGGTACCAGATGTTCTTCATCGCCCAACACCATGTGGCAAGTACTGGTACCCATAATCATGACCATTCGCCCGGATTCAGCCACCGTTGTTGCCGGCACTGCCACATGAGCATCCACATTGGCAACGGCTACTGCTATGCCAGGTTTCAAGCCTGTCCATTGTGCAGCTTGTTCTGATAATTCACCCGCTTTTTCACCAATAGCTTTGATGTCGCGTGTCATTTTTTCATCAATCACATTTTCCAGGCGCGGGTCCAGTGCAGCAAAATATGCTTTATCAGGGAAACCTTCTCTTTTGGACCACATTGCTTTGTAACCGGCAGTACAGGCATTACGCGTTTCTACACCGGTCAATTGCCAAATCACCCAGTCCGTGGCTTCCAATAACCGATCAGCGGCATTGTATACTTGCGGCGCTTCATCCAGTATTTGTAATGTTTTTGAGAAAAACCACTCTGAGCTTATCTTTCCACCATAACGATCCAGCCAGCCTTCCCCCATACTGTGAGCAGTCTCATTGATTTTGTCTGCTTCAGGTTGAGCTGCATGATGTTTCCAAAGCTTTACCCAGGCATGGGGATTCTGCCGCCATTCCGGTAAAAAGCACAACGGCGTACCATCTGCTTTGACAGGTAACATGGTACAGGCGGTAAAATCAACGCCAATACCAATCACATCATCGGGACTTACTCCACTTTCCTGTAACACAGCTGGTATCGTATGTTTGAAAACCTCCAAATAGTCATTTGGATCTTGCAATGCCCAATCCGGTTCCAGAACGATATCTGAATCTGGTAACTTCTCATCAATGACACGATTGCTGTAGGGATGCACCTTGGTTGCGAGCTCACGCCCGTCAGCAACATCTACTAAAACTGCCCGACCAGATTCAGTACCAAAATCTACACCAATTGCATATTTCGCCATAATTACTCCTTATCGGACAGATTCCGAACCTTCGTTAATGGATAAAATAATCTTCAAACCTTCACGCTTTTGTGCAGTTTCAAATGCTTGGTTTACTTGATCAAATGAAAAATGTCCAGAAATCAGTGAACCAACATCTATTTTTCCACTCTGTACAAGTTGAATAGCACGCGGATATGTATGTTTCATGCGGCGTACCCATTGCAACGCCAATCCCTTTCGACGTACTGTGGCAGCGTCCACGCTGGTGCGGTTATCTGAAGGAATGCCCACCAAAGTGACTTTTCCTCCGGGTTTCACCAATGCCAAGGCAGCTTCCACAGCCTCATTGTCTCCGGCAACTTCAATGACCACATCCAACCCTTTCGCATCAATCACCTGCCGAATCACTTCAACTTCCTGCATCTGATCTGCTAAAAACACCTGATCAGCCCCAAGTTTTTTGGCCGCTTCCAGTCGATGCGCCAGAATGTCGGTCGCAATAATTTGACCTGCGCCAGCCTGGCGAGCCAGTTGGATAATCAACAACCCAATAGGGCCACACCCAAATACTCCTACGGTATCTCCTGATTTAATGCCGCTAAGATCAACTGCATATATTGCAACTCCAAGGGGTTCCAGCATGACACCATCAGCACAACTGAATCCTTCTGGCAGCGGGAATAAACATTCCTCCGGCCAAACCATATATTCGCGCATTGCGCCGTCTTCTTCAGCATGACCAGCAAAACGCTGTGTAGGACAGAAATTGGGATTTCCTTCTTTGCAAAAATCACAATTTCCGCATGGCACGGATGGATCAATCGCTACCATCTGTCCTGCATATTTGCCTGTTTCTGCAAAGCCAGCCATTTCATGTCCCAGGATTAATGGGCGTTCCAGGCGGGCATCCCCAATTCCGGCATCATCAAACCAATGTAAGTCCGATCCGCAAATACCCACGGCCCCAATGCGTATGATAGCATCGCCTGGTATTTCCACAGGTTTTTCTTCAGTATGATATTGCAGATCTCCTGCAGCATGAAGACGGACAACTTTCATTAATAACCTCTAAATCAAAAAAACTATTGTGTATGATACAAATTATTTTCTATCATACCTTGTGATCGTTTTCGAAATTATTTCTCGGTTCCGATCACCTGAACCTGCTCCGACCACAGAAACAGGTTCAGGCATTGATCCACAGGACGGTTATCCCTATGAAGATAGGAAAGACATCTTCACAGCAACCGTATACCCACATTTAAGTTGTTAATGACTAACTCCCAGCTATTGCATGCATTAATACGTTTTCATCCACTTTACCATCATACTCAGTAACTTTTTCCCGTTCACGAAGAACAACAATTTTATGGCAAGTTCGCAAGGTCTCTTCCAATTCTGAAGAGATAAATACACATGCCATACCTTCCTCGGCAAGGGAAAGTACCAGTTTCTGAATCTCGGCTTTTGTGCCAACATCAATACCACGCGTGGGTTCATCAAGTATCAATACTTTTGGATGTGTTGCCAACCACCTGGCTAAAATTACTTTCTGCTGATTGCCACCACTCAAATTTTTAACCAATTGATCTGGTGATGGAGTAGAAATATTCAACATTTTTATATATTTATCAGCAATCTCGTATTGTTTACGTAGTTGTAAAAACTTAAACCAACCTAATCGTGCTTGCAAAGCGATGACAATATTCTCACGAATCGTCAATTCGCCAAGAATTCCTTCTCCTTTTCGATCTTCCGGGCATAAAGCAACTCCCCGCTCAAGCGATCCGTGTGGTGAAAAATTCTTTACTGGTTCGCCATCCATTTCAATCGAACCATTATCTGGTTTTTCAATACCAAATAATAGTTGGGCTATTTCAGTACGCCCTGAACCAAGCAATCCTGTTAATCCTGTAACTTCTCCAGCATGTAATTCCAGGTCAAATGGCTTGATTGAACCATGACGTCCAAGTTCTTTTGCGTTCATTACCGATTCATCACTTTTGATAATCTGGCTGCTATAATACTTGTTCTTCGCCAATTCATCAAAATCAACCAAGCTTCGCCCGATCATTTTCGTAATCAACTCAATTCGCGATAATGCTTTCGTATCATAAGTTCCGATTAATTTTCCATTTCTTAAAACAGTAGTTCTATCAGAAACTTCATATATCTGGCTGATAAAATGCGTAATGAAGACAATTCCCACACCCTCACTTTTCAGCTTTCGCATAATTTTGAATAATTTTTGTGTTTCGTTTTCATCTAAACTAGAGGTAGGTTCATCCAATATCAAAACATCAGCAGAAGCAATCTCAAGTGCCCGAGCTATAGCAATAATTTGCTGAATAGCCGTAGAATATTCTGCTAAAGGGCGCGTTACATCAATATCAACTTCAAGTCTTTCAAGAATTAGTTTTGCGCGTTGATTCATCGCTTTCCAATCAATGCGAGCAAATTTTCTGGGCTCTCTTCCAATCAAAATATTCTCAGCAACGGTCAGATTATCACAAAGGTTTACTTCCTGATAAACCGTACTGATACCCAGTGTCTGGGCGTGTTGAGGAGATTTAATATTTATCTCTTCACCGCGCAACATAATACATCCTTTATCATGGTGTTCAACACCTGTTATCACCTTAATTAGCGTTGATTTCCCAGCACCGTTTTCACCAACCAGGGTATGAATCTCTCCCTTTTTAAGAGAAAAGTCTACATCTTCCAGCGCCTGTACACCCGGAAAAGACTTATATATTCCTTCCAATTTCAAAATATCATTATTCAACTCTGCCATAATTTTTACCTCCGACTACACAATCAGTGATTCTGCTCACGATTTGGAGCAGATGAAAGTACCGCTTCATACTACTCCATTGTGATTCATAAAACTAACAGGTGCAGCCTTTATCTGATTATGATCAGATATTTGAAATACAACACATACCTTTCTTAATCACTCAGAAATACACTCCACAAAAATCAAGAATGTTTTTTCCGCATATAGAAAAGCCCTTGAATGCCGATAAAAATAAGCGTTAATACACCTACACCAATTCGGGTCCACCATGAACTTAAGGTTCCATTAAATTGCAGAATGGAAACGATCGTTCCATTAATCAGGACACCAAACAAGGTGCCGATGACATTCCCAACACCGCCTGTTAGTAGTGTTCCACCGATTACCACGGAGGCGATTGCATCCAATTCCATACCTGGTGCATATCCACCATAACCTGAGAGCAAGGAAATACTGAACACAATGCCGGCCAGCGATGAGCAAAAACCACCAAAAGAATAAACGATTAGTTTCGTGCGGGTTACGGGCAACCCCATCAATATTGCGGATTGTTCATTGTTTCCAATGGCATAGACGGTCCTGCCAAAACGGGTATATTTTGCCAAATATATGACAATCAACAATAATATTGGCCCAACAAGCGAAGGAATATAAACATATGCTTTTTCAAAAAAAGGAATATGGATTTTTGTTAATGCTAAATATCGATAGAACGGATCTTTGATTGTTAGAGAGGACAATGTAATAATATAGGCCATGCCCCGAGCAAAAAAGAGACCCATTAATGTCACGATGAAGGGTTCGACTTTTAGATAATGAATAATCCAGCCCATCGCAAACCCGAACGCAGTTCCCATAAGCAGCATTAATGGCATTACGATTGCAGGACTTATATTATTTGCCAACAAAGCAGCGGATGCTGCAGAAGTTAGCGCAATCATGCCTGCTACAGAAAGGTCAATCCCTTTTGTAATAATGACAAATGTCATGCCAATAGAAACAATCATTAGAGCAGCAGTGTTGATAAAAAGGTTAAAAAACACTTGCGGTTTTTGCATAGAGGGATAAAGTCTGGTACCAACAAAATACAGCAGAATAAATATTGTTATTGTGGTCAATAAAGGACCATTACTTACGAGGAAGGATTTAATTCGCTGAGACATGTTGTCGTCCTTTTCGCTCAATAATTTTATTTAGCAATCGACGAGTATAATCAGAGTAGAGCAAAATAATGACCAAGACCAAAACCGCTCTTCCGGCTAATAATGCATTTGCCGGTACACCAAATGTATACATCGTGATTGTAAATGTCCAAATAATTAATGCACCAATCACACTGGCCATTAATGAGAACCGTCCACCCGTCATAAGCGTACCGCCAATGACAACTGCAAAAATCGCGTCAAGCTCATAATTCAGACCAATATTGTTGGCATCACAACCGTGAATATAAGAGCTCAATATGAGTCCTGCTATGGCACTGCAAAATCCACAAAAAGTATAGGCAAACAATCTAATATTCTTTTCACTAATACCTGTGTAGTAAGATGATTTTGCACTAACGCCAACTGATTCAATAAACAAGCCAATTGATGTTTTTCGAACTAATATCCATGCCAGAATAAAAACGATAAGTACAATGTAAATCGAAACAGGAAGTCCTAAAATGAAACCATTCCCAAACCACCAATATGGTTTGTAATAGACAGTCATAATTTGTCCATTCGTAATGAGCTGGGCAATCCCCCGACCCGCTACCATCAATATAAGCGTAGCTACCATCGGTGAAATTTTACCTCTGGACACAAGAAAACCATTCCATAACCCACATAATGTACCGGCAGCAATAATAACAATAACAACCAACCACAATGCGGTGTTTGTCGTATTCGCTGCCAGAATATCATTTGTAATCAGTTCATTTCCCAGAGCTGGATTGATTAATACAGTACCCATTGCAGCTGATATCGCGATAACCGCGCCAACTGAAAGGTCTACACCACCTGTTGCAATAACAAGTGTCATACCAAGAGCTACCAACATTAATGGAGCCGAATTATTAACAACGTCTATCAGATTTCCGTATAAATGGCCGTTCAAAACACCGATTTTAAAGAATCCAGGAGCAAAGATTAAATCTACAAGCAAGATCAGCAACAATGCTATTACGGGCCAGAATAGACGATTTTCACGAATACGCTGAAATGAAGGAACATTGATTTTCATAAATCACCTGTTATTTTTGAAAAAAGTCTGACTATCCAATTTGTCATGAGAACACCTATCCATTTATAACTTTGCCAACAAATAGCCATATTGTTTTAACGGAATTATATTTGTTAGGTGTGTGAGAAGCGCTCAGATATAAGCGCTTCCCACCTTTTGACTACCTGAATTTTATGTTTCTTTCAAGTATTCAGTATTGAATGACTTAGTATTGACGACTCGGCAGTAATTCAGCAGCATTTTCAGGATAGTAAACTGTCTCATTGGTTAATGTTTCAGGATCTACTGTTCCACCATTAACCAGGGTCAATGCCATTTCCATTACTTGAGGTCCAAGCAGAGGATTACATTCTACGTCAGCCTGTACCCAATTATCAATCATAAGTTGGAAACCACCACGAGTACCGTCAACTGAAATGACTTTGATATCGCCTGGCTCTAAACCGGCAGCTTTCATAGCTTCTACAGCACCAATTGCCATATTATCATTGTGGATGAAGGCACCATCAATTTCGCCAGCATATTTCTTTAAGAAGGCTTCCATAACTGGTTTCCCTTCAGCGGTGGTGAAATTACCAGTCTGGGAATCAATGATTTCGATGTTGTCATTAAGATTCATGCGGAAACCTTCTGCACGGCCAACAGCAGCACCAGATCCAGTGGTTCCACTCAATTCAATAATTTTTCCGCCTTCGGGGAGAAGTTTATTCATTTCATCGGCGGCTTTCTGACCTTCCAAAACCATGTCAGAACCAATATGAGCAGCATACAATGATTTGTCGGCAGATACTGAGCGGTCAACAATAATGACAGGAATACCTTCATCTTGTGCTTCGGTTAATACTGCGTCCCAACCATCTTCTACAACAGGTGGCAGAGCGATAACATCAACACCCTGTTGAATACAAGCACGCATAGCGGATATCTGGTTTTCTTGTTTTTGCTGAGCGTCAGAGAAAATTAAATTCACGCCCAATTGTTCTGCAGTTTCTTTGAAGGATGCGGTGTTTGCAGTACGCCAGTCGCTTTCAGCGCCTAATTGTGGATAGCAAACTGTCAAATCTGCATAAGTTTTTGCTACAGCTTCTGCTGGGGCTTCTTCTGCTGCTGGAGCTTCTTCAGCGGCGGGGGCTTCTTCTGCTGCAGGGGCTTCTGCGACGGGGGCTGCAGCGGGTGCCTGGCATGCAGACAACAACATAGACAGTGCTACGATCATAACTATAACGAACTTAAAACGGTTCATTTTCTACTCCCCTATGATTTTTATATTTGTGCAGTATAATTAGCGATGCGTAATTTCTCTTGGAATTTCCAAGGTATTCGCATCCTGGAAGTGCTTGCCGCGGACGACCAATCAACAGCAAGTGCTTCCTTCTTTTTCTTCTCTCTCATCAATACAACTTCTTATTATTTTTGCACCTCCTTCTGGCGTGTGGAGCTCTCTCGAACAACAAGCGTGGGGGTTAACATAATTGTGCGAGATTCCTCTACATGGTTTTCATTTTTATTTTCTTCGATAATTTTTATTACTTCCTGGACAGCTACAGCACCTAATTTATGTTGATCTTGTCGGACTGTAGTCAATGGTGGTGTATAGTATGCTGCTTCAGCAATATCATCAAACCCTACTATTGCAATATCTTGGGGAATACGCAACCCTCTTTCACAGACAAACTTGGTTACAGCTAATGCCATCTGATCATTTGCCACAAAAATTGCATCGATTTCAGGGTATTGGTTATATAATTTTTCCATGGCGGGTACAGCACTGGCAGAGGACCAATTTGCTTCGACCCAATGATGATCCTTTATGGTTTTACCGGCTTCACTCATTACATCTTTCCAGGCTGCCATACGCTGGCGTGCTTCCCACCAATCCAAAGGTCCGGAAATGTGACCGATATGCTTGTATCCTTGTTCTACTAAATGAGTAACTGCTAAACGGCCGCCTAAATAATTATTAATTGATACAACAGAAACGCCCTCACGAGGTTCCATTGCCAGGTATAGGATCGGAATCGGCAAATCAATAGATAAATCGTTTACCCATGAGCGATTATCCCCAATTTCCGGAACAGCCCAGATAATACCATCCACATGCATCCCATAAAGCGAATTCAGGCGAGGCACAATATCATTAGCATGGAAATGAGACATTTCTTTCAAAAGAAGCGAATACCCTGCTTCTTCCGCAGCGCTGGTAATACCATTTAAAGTCCGCGATGGACCAATGAACTTCAAACCGGCGGTGACCACACCCAATGTGTAACTGCGCTGTTGAATCAAACTACGTGCAATTGCGCTGGGGCGATAACCCAAATCCTTGATGATGGTTTGAACTCGACTCCGTGTCTCATCAGAGACATCCGGACGACCATTAACCACACGTGACACTGTTTGGGTGGATACACCGGCTGCTGAAGCAACTTCTTTTATGGTAGGTCTTTTCGAGTGAATCGGCATTAAGAGAAACCCCGTTGAGCTAATATGGATGTTATCGTTCACGTTTACGATAACGTGAACGATAACATCGTATCAAATTAACATTTCGTAAACAAGCGCTTAATGTCATCTGAACAACATGACATTAAGCGTAATCTGACAACTTCCTCTTATTAAACATTTTTTCCAGCGCAAGTGCTCATTTTTTTATCCTAAAATTCCATTCCCCACTTTTCAACTTCTACCTGTAGAGGTGCTTTATTGATAAAAAAAACATTCAAATAAGGAAAATTC
>JAEKNU010000045.1 GCA_016838895.1 Chloroflexota bacterium | reverse complement strand
ACTTATTTTTACAATCAAAGTGGGTTTTTTAACAAAATTTCGAAATTTAACTGATTTGGTGACGTGGAATCCGGATATCATGCCTTTCGTGGTTCCCAAAACAGATCCCTCCCTACACACCTGTCACCATTTCTCTTTCATTTCGTGTATTTCATGCCTTTCGTGGTTCCCAAAACAGATCCCTCCCTACACACCTGTCACCATTTCTCTTTCATTTCGTATATTTCATGCCTTTCGTGGTTCTCATATCGTGGCTATTCCTTTCATATATCTCATCCCTTCTTTTACCGTAATTATTTCCCAAATTCTTTCCTTTCGTGTATATCATGCCTTTCGTAGTTCCCAAAACAGATCCCTCCCTACATACCTGTCACTATTTCTCTTTCCTTCCGTGTATATCATGCCTTTCGTGGTTCCCAAAACAGATCCCTCCCTACACACCTGTCACTATTTCTCTTTCCTTTCGTGTATTTCGTGCCTTTCGTGGTTCCCAAAACAGGTCCACCCCCAAATCCAAAAACCCCTCCAACTCCTCATACCCGATTGGGAACACCACCGTGATCAGTTGAACCAGTTGGAAATATCGTTCCTCTGCAATCCCATTCCTCCCGTAGCCAACAAAATACGCAAAAAATACGTAGCAAATCACCTACCACCATCACCTCTTTTTCGGAAAGTCACTTGCCTACGCAGAGAAGCTACCCAACAAATGCAGGGCAGCGCCGTCACCATCAAGCTCATCCAACCCGCGATTGATCTATTGATCCATCAAAAGGTTGATTTAATGTGGCAATTATTTATACTGGAAGAGCATATAATCAAAATACGGAGAGTTAACGATGGTTGATTTCTATAATATCTATAAACATCAGGGTGCCATGTATCAAGCCATGATCGAAGCTGAGGATTTCCAACAAAACCTGGTTCGTGCACTGCGGGCAAAAATCCCCAACAACAGCCGCAATTTACTGGATCTTGGGTCAGGCACAGGGCGTTTACCGCGTATACTCCAGCATGATTTTGATTCAATCATCGGGCTGGATTTGCACCGCAACATGCTCTTGCAGCAGCAGGCAGACCCAAACCTGAATATCCTGCAAGCCGACATGCGCATCCTGCCTGTATCAGACAGCTCATTCGATGTCGTCTCAGCCGGTTGGGCGATTGGACATTTATGCGGCTGGTATCCCCAGGATTGGCATGAACATATTAGCAAGGTGTTGGACGAAATGCAGCGTACATGCAAACCCGGCGGGCTGCTGATGATCATGGAGACCATGTCAACCGGGGCACTGCAGCCTGCGCCTCCCACACCCTGGCTGGCGGAACTATACGATTGTTTTGTAGCAAATTGGGGATTCACGCAGAAAGTGATTTCTACGGATTATTTATTCCCATCCGTAATGCAGGCAAAAGCCTTGACCGGCTTTTTCTTTGGCGAACAGATGCTTGAAAAGATCGATCAATATCAATGGCAACAATTGCCGGAATGGACAGGCATCTGGTGGAAGAGGAATACGGCGTAATCAGTCGTGGTTATTTACGGCAGCAAATTGTCTCAATACCGGTAAATGCTTTCACGATTTTCATCGGGCAATAATGGCGCGCTTGGGGGTCACAGTGCAGATTTTGCAAGATGACCTGCTTTAACTTCATGATTGCTGCATCGCCCTCATTTTGCTGAAGCCATTGGACAAGTCTTTGGTTCACTTCTTTCATTGGCTCAATCTCTGTATCGGTTTCCTGTAATGGAAAACCAATCAACTGCGCGGCCAGCATACCAATATTGTATGCAAATGCCTGCGGGTTCATCTCAGTCTGATTGAGTATCTCGGGAGCACTAACCGGGGATGAAAACAATGTTTTTTTGAATATGTTGCTGGATGGTTGTGAAGTCATGTCTGGCATAAGCAGCATTATGGGTTCCCCTGTATCCGAAATGCGGATCATGTCCGCTGAGATAGGATAATCAGCGGCGTTGTGCAAATGAACCAAATGAATCATTGAACACAACTTAAGAATGATGGATTCCATCAATTGGGCATCAGGATTCTGCTGATGCTCCAGGCAAAAATCCTCAAAGGATTGAGAAGGTTGCTTGTCCAATGACCAGCTGATGGTATCGTCCTGTGTGGTTACGGCGTCAGGGAAGTAAATATGAGCTTGATGAAGCTCATCAACAACTGGCGCTTCGTTTTCTGGTTGCTTCATGAATAATGAATCTGCAAGGAAGGCAGAGGATAATTTGAGATTCACTTTTGATGTCGGTTCATCAGATGGATTGCCCGAAAAAAATAAACCAAGCGGAGTGATTTTACTGGTGGTTTCTTGATCTGTCTGATTGAATTGTTTGTTTATGCTTAACATACGTTACATTCCTGATCTGAGTTTGCTTTCATCTCAATTATAGTCGATTTACGGGATGTGATTTGGCTGTAATCAGATATATTGGATTATGCTTGGTTGGTAGGAATTTGAAAAATCATACATGATTATGCGAAACCAGATATTGCAACATTATAGTGTTGCTAAAAAGTCAATTGGCTGCATAATGGGTAAAAGAGGGTGTTGAAAATCTTTGATGTTCCTGGTGATTAAACAATCGGCTTTGCACTGAACAGCACAGATCATTTGAACAGCATCCTCAAAATCTTTAAATGACAAATTAAGAGCCTGTTCAATCGTGTTTTGATGAATTGGTGCAATTGACATGATTTGTAATAAATTCGTAATGACTGCTCTTGCTTCCTCAGCTGATCTGCCCTTTTGAAAAAGGTAAAAGATTGTAGTGATGCTATGTGCGGTAACAAATCCTTGAACATGTCCTGTTTCAATGGCTGCTAATAATCGTGCGGAGGAGTCATAAAATGGCTCCCGTTTCTGGAAAACATCCAATAGAATATTGGTATCCACCAGTACAATTGGGTTAGCGGTCATATTTTTCATCCAGATGTTTTTGGTAATCTGCCTTGCTGAGATCAGCAGGTAAAGAACCGCTTAAACGGCGCACTATAGGTGCATCATCCATTGATGATTGAAATGGAATCCGACGCAAATAAGCCTGGATTAAATCAGTTAGCGTTGTGTTGTTATTTGAAGCGTATTGTTTAACGTTATCCAATAAATCACGCGGTACCCTGACGGTTAATTTTGTTTGGTTCATGATATTTTTCTCCTGCCGTACATATTATACCATTAATGTACGGCAATTGATCACATGACTTAATATTGGATTTAACGAATGCAATCGAAAACGCATTTTGTTCATTGCAAGCAAAGAATAATCAATGTCAACAATCTTCAAAAAAACTTTGGTGGATTTTAGATCAGGAGGAAAGCAGCCAGAATGCCGGCGGTAGCAGATAGAATGGTGCCGGGAATAATGATCTTGGCAAGTTTCGGGCTTCCCGTTGTTACAACAACAATGCCTTTTACGATGGTATTGGCAACGCTGGCAAACATGATACCGCGCCCAGCGGTGGCCAGACTTACTGCACTTGGATCCAGGCTTAACCCAGCTAGGGAAAGTGAGATGGCATTCAGATCAGCCAAACCGGCCAGCACACTGGAGAGATAAATACCAGCTTCGCCAAAGTAAAGCTGTGCAGTGCGAGAGATCAACAAGATAACAGCGAATAAGATACCGAATTTGATAGCGGGACCCAGATTGAACGGGTTGGAAAAAGCAATATTTTCCAGTGAGTCCGTCCTTTGTGTACGATAAAGATAATAACTATATACCAGGCTGACGATAGCCGTGATCCCTAATGGCATCCAGATTACGCTCAGGAGTTTCAGATTTAAGACCGCAACGATAACCGCCACCCTGAAAAACATGGTTGCCCATGAAATCATAATTGCCAGACCCAGCGGACGGGCCAGTGCATTTTCGTCTTTACTGCGTTCAGAAAACCCCAATGTTACCGCTGTACTGGAAACCATACCACCCAACAGACCTGTCAGGCCGATGCCTTGATTGGGGCCGAGAAATTTGATCAGAATATAGCCCAGAAAGCTGATGCCGGAGATAAAAACCACCAGCAGCCAGATAGAATAGGGGTTCAGCACATCAAACGGGGCAGCGCCGTAAGTGGTGTTGGGTAATACCGGCAAGACGATGGCTGTGATTACCGCAAACTTCAATGTGGCAAAAATATCTTCCTGCGTCAGCGTACGTACGAATTGATGCATTTCAAATTTCAGAGAAAGCAAACCGGTGGTGATCACTGCGATGGCAACGGCCAATGCCAGATAGCCCCAATAGCAAAGTGCACCAGCCATAAGGGTGACCATGGCGGCAAATTCGGTGGTCAGGCCGACATGTTTCTTTGAAGCGGTAACGTAATAACTGGCAACCAGAAAAGCGCCGACAACCAAAATAACTGCACTAAACGCTACAGCCGATTGAAGGATATCCGTGGCGAAGGCAGCCGAACAGCCGATTAATCCCATCAGTGAAAAAGTGCGAATACCGGCAGTTAATTTTCGTTCCGGATCGCCATAGGCGTATTCTCTTTGTAATCCGACCAAAAAACCAATTACGAGTGATGCACCAAAGCGGTAAAACAACGTTGTGGTGTCCATATTTATCCTTTCAGAACCCTGTGGTACATATCATTATACCAATTTATGGGTTTCAAGCTGTAATGTTGATCATATAGATAGAAAAACGATTAAAAACCACCAAAAATCGTGCTCAGGTTCTTGTATCTGTAAATATCTGGTGATACAATGATACAATATTATTTTTTTTGCTTATACAAAAATAAGAGTTGAACATGATACTGAAAAATTTACTACGTAGAAAAGCACGCACTTTATTAACCATTTTAGCAATCAGCATGGGGGTGATGGCAATTATTGCTTTAGGGTCCATGGCCGTAGGCATTGATGAAGGCTATGGGTCGATGATTTCGGGAAGTAAAGCGGATTTGATTTTACATCAACCCAATACGGTTGACGTAAGTTTAAGCACGGTGGATGAGGAAGTAGGGGAACGCCTAGAAGCGATGCCGGAAATTGACAAGATCAGTGCCATGGTAGAAGGGTATGTTCCCACAGATGCTTCCCCATATGTTTTTATCTTCGGCTATCCTGCGGATTCGTTTTTACTGGATCGATTTCAGATTATAGAAGGCGTCAGCTTTAATGATCCATTAGCGCGCCGCAAGAGCGGTAAACCCTTATTGTTGGGTTCTGCTGCCGCTGAATCCTTTAAAAAGGACGTGGGCGATACCATTCGCATGGGCAATAGTGTCTATCGTATTATCGGCATTTACCAGACCGGAGATGCTTTTGAGGATGGCGGTGCGGTGATTGAATTATCCGAAGCCCAGGTTTTGCTTGGGAAGAGTCGACAGGTAAGCCTTTTCTACATCAAGCTGAAGGATCCTTCCTTAAAGGAACAATTGATTGACCGCGCGGCGAAAGTCTGGCCAAAATATGTTGTATCCGGTACCTCAGATTTTGCCGATTCGCAGATGATGGGCGATATGATGTATGTCTTCGTCTGGATGATCGCCGGATTGGCGATTCTGTTGGGCGGCATTGGCATGATGAACGCCCAGTTGATGTCGGTTTATGACCGAACCCGTGAGATTGGTGTTTTACGCGCTGTAGGCTGGAAAAGCTGGCGCGTTTTGATGATGATTTTAGGTGAATCGATTGTGGTTTGTTTTTTGGGCGGCATCATCGGGTTGGCAATAGCCTGGGGACTGCTGTGGATGATTGAGCAGAACACGGTCATGATGGGCATGGGTACCTCCAGTATTCGTCCCAATTTAATCGTTAATGCATTTGTGACTGTGCTGCTCATGGGCATTGTGGGCGGACTATACCCGGCTTATCGGGCTGCAAAACTGGCACCTATAGAAGCGTTACGTTATGAAGGCGGCACCACCGGTAAATCGGTCAAGCGATTGCCATTTGGCGGTTTACCCGTACAAAACTTATGGCAGCGTGCCGCACGGACCTTCCTGACCTTGCTGGTAATAGCCGTTACTGTAGGCGCAATTATGTCATTGGAAGCCATGGTGGAAGGCATGAGCGAGCAGCTCTCCGGCATGGCAGCCGGCCAGGGGGCGGAGATTATGGTGCGTCAGGCGGATATCGCTGATACCAGTTTGAGTGCAATTGATGCACGGGATGGAGCCAAAATCGCTGCCATGAGCGAAGTAGAAAGTGTTAGCGGCATGGTTTTTACCGCCATTATGACGGATGATGGAGCTGGCTTCATGATTATTCTGGGGTATGCGCCCAATGAATATGCCATTCAGCGATTTAATGTGGTTGAAGGTGAACTTATTACTGGCAATCATCAAATTATGCTAGGCAGTATGCTGGCGGAATCCTTGCATAAATCGGTTGGGGAGACGATAGAATTGAACGGCTCGCGCTTCAAAGTAAAAGGGATTTATGAAAGCGGTGTGGGATGGGAAGAATCCGGGGCGGTCATTTCATTGCGAGATGGACAAAACTTCCTCGGCCGACCGCATAAGTCAACCATGTATTCGGTAAATCTTGTTGACCCCAAAAAGGCTGAACAAATGGTTGAGAAAATCAATGAGGAGATTCCAAATGTGCATGCAGCATTATCCGGCGAGTTTGCAGACCAGATGCCGGATATGGAAAGCATGGACAGTATGATGGGCGGTATCTCCTTCCTGGCGATCCTTGTTGGCGGGTTGGGTGTGATGAACACCATGCTGATGTCGGTATTGGAACGTACCCGCGAGATTGGTGTGCTTCGGGCTTTAGGTTGGCGTAGGCGGCGGGTGTTAGAGATGATTATCAAGGAATCTTTGATTCTATCGCTGGTCGGTGCAGTAGGCGGCGTATTTGTCGCTTTCGGATTAGGTGCGCTGATGAGGGCGAATCCGATGACTGGTGAATTGTTAAATATGATATGGACGGTTGGTATTTTTGCACGTGCGATATTGGTTTCTTTGATGTTGGGTCTGGTGGGTGGTATTTATCCCGCTTACCGCGCTACAAAGATGCAGCCCGTTGAGGCATTGCGTTATGAATAATTGGTTATTTTTTTCAGGAGGTTCTACAATGAAGCAGAAAAAATTATGGACAGGATTGCTAATCGTAGGGCTGACTTTTGTTTGGGCTTTTACTGGCTGTTCAGCCGGGAAACCTGAAGCAGACCCTACCCCCGAAACTGAATTGGAAGCAACATTTATTCCGGTAGTGAGCGCTACCGGTAAGGTTCTTCCGGCTCAATGGGCGATGATGAGCATGTCGGTGGGGGGTGTTGTGGATGAGATATTGGTGAATGAAGGGGAGATTGCAGAAAAAGATCAGGTGATATTACGTTTGGATGGCACGGATCAAATGCGGTCTTTTGTTAAAAATGCCGAGGTAAGCTTGCTTTCTGCGCAGCAGCAACTGGATGATTTTTATGATCATCAGGATATTATATTGGCTGAGGCACAAATGGCATTGGCAAAAGCGCAGATAGAGTTGGACGACGCTAATGATAATCGTGGTCGTAAAGACTATCGGCGCAGCAGTGATACCACGCTGGATGGTCTACGAGCAGATGTGGTGATTGCGGAACAGGCACTAAAAGATGCTGAAGATGATTATAATTATTTTGAAGAAAATAAGAGCGCCGATGACCCAGACCGGGCACGCGCTTTAAGTGCCTTAGTCGCTGTTAAAAAAACAAAAGATAAGGCTGTTTATAACCTGAATTATGCGCTCGGATACCCGGATGCCGAAGCTGTTGCTGAGGCCGATGCTCGGGTGATGATGGCCGAAGCGAATGTTGCTTTTTATGAAGAGGAATTATCAAAGTTGCAGAATGGCCCTGACCCGGAGATGGAGGCTTTATTCACTGCACAGGTGGAAACGGCTGAAGCGCAATTGACTGCTGCAGAGGAAAACCTGGCGAACCTGGAATTATCCGCACCATTTGATGGCACGATTGGTAAGCATTTTTTGCGTGTCAATGAATGGGTTAATCCGGGCAGTCCGGTGGTCAGTTTTGGTGATTTGGAAAACTTCATCGTTGAAACAACCGACCTAAGCGAAATTGATGTCGCCCAGATTCAAATCGGAGCGATCGCAAAAGTTACCTTTGACGCGCTGCCGGATGAAGTCTCAACGGCAAAGGTGATGTATATTTCACCCAAAGCAGATGAAGGTTCGGGTGTGAATTACACCCTGCGACTGGAATTGGATGAAATTCCGGATGGATTGAAATGGGGTATGACCGCTTTCGTGGATGTTGAAATCAGTAATGAATAAGCGATTTGCCCTCCTGGAGCAATATGATGAGTGAAGAAAAACAATGGGTCATTGAAACCCACGACCTTGATCGTGTATATGGAGATGGCGATGTGATTCGGGCATTGGATCATGTTAATATTCAAATTGCACAAGGTGAGCTGGTGTCCGTGATGGGTCCCAGCGGCAGTGGAAAAAGTACCCTTTTAAATGTAATTGGCGCGCTTGACCGCCCAACCAGTGGCGAGATATTTGTAAACGGTCAAAATTTGGCCGAGATCACCGACCTGGATCATTTCAGGGCGCGTTCGGTGGGTTTTATATTCCAGCTGCATAATTTATTACCCACAATGACGGCCAAGGAAAACGTAGAGATTCCCATGATAGGGCATTCAAGTGCCGCTGAGCGCAGTGCCCGCGCCAAAGAATTGTTAGAAATGGTGGACATTACCGACCGGATGAATCACTTGCCCGGGCAGCTGTCCGGTGGACAGCGCCAACGCGTGGCCATTGCCCGTGCCCTGGCCAATAAACCGCCCCTGGTATTGGCCGATGAGCCGACCGGTTCATTGGATACTACCAATGGGCAGGAATTGATGCGTTTATTGCGCGACTTGAATGAGAATTCGGGTACCACATTTGTGGTGGTGACCCATGATCCGGCGGTTGCGCGGCAGACGAAACGGGTGCTGGTCATGCGGGATGGTAAAATTGAGCGTGAAGATTTTATAGGCTCGGCGGATGAGGAAGATTTGAAAATGTGGCGGCACAGTGCCCTCGGCAAACAGGTCATCAAAGGGCAATCAAATGATTTACTGGAGAAACTCTCCACCAAAGAATTGGAGATGCTCAAGAAAACACTCAGTATCGCCAACGGGAAATAATTAAGGAGCCCTTCGTTTTTACGAAGGGCTTTGTGTAGTTATTTGAACGAGATAAGAAATTACGGATGTAAAATATTAAAATAGATATAACGTATAATAACTATATCTTTGAAGCAGGTGATTTATGGGGAATAAAAAGGCTTTTTTTTATTTGTTTATTCTAGTAGCAACATTTATTGCAGGTGTTTTCGTTGATGAAATTCAGATTAGTGATACTTCCATACCATTACAAAACATACTGAATGATTATATCTATAGCCATCCTACTCTTGCTTCTTCAGTATTCCCTAATTGGTTTCCGCAGGTAGAAAATAATTATCAATCCCTGAATGAAGTGCCATTAGAGGAAAATCAACAACCCCTTTCGTTTCTCATTGCCGGACATATATATGGAGGAGCTAATCTGCAAGATATTTATCCTGCTGTCAGTTTAGTTACCAATGTTCAAGTATTGAATCAAATGAAGCCGGATATGTTTGTGTTCTTGGGAGATACTGTTATATTACCAACAGATGAACAATTTGCCAAACTGGAAAATTCTTTATTAAACAAACTTTCCATGCCGGTATACAATATTGTTGGAAATCATGATGTGAAAATCCACCATGTTTATGAAAATCGTTATGGGGAAACAGTATTTTCATTTCAATATAAGAGTCATTTGTTTCTTTTTCTGGACTCAACCATAAATGATTGTGCCCTGACAGAAGAGCAGTATCAATATATTAAAGATGAAATTGGCCAGGCGCAACAAACCGGAAATATAAAAGGCATTCACCTTTTTATCCATAATGTCCTATTTTGGAATGATGAGTACGAAGCAAATAGCTCTATTGATTTTCCAAATATAAAGTGCAGCGATACTTACAGATTTCTTGTATTTATGGAAGAAGATTTGTCGCCGATAAGTGAGCAAATCCCGGTTTATATCTATTCAGGAGATATAGGTGGAGAAGAAAGTGATTTATCTCCATTTTTTGATATATTTCCCCATTCAAATATCAGCTTATTTGCCACAGGTATTTCGAATCATGATAATGATTCCATTATTATTGCCAGGGAAATTGATGGTGAACTTGTACATTCTGCATTCTCATTAAGCGGAAAAGGGATACAGCCAATTGAAGTATATGATTTGGAATACTGGAAATAAGGCATCAAAGGGCAATCGAATGATTTGCTGGAAAAGCTCTCTGTCAAAGAATTGGAAATGCTCAAAAAAATGCCCCGTATCACCAATGGTAAATAATGTGAAAAGAAACGCCTCAAATAACTGAGGAGTTTCTTATATAATTCGATATTCACGTATATACTTAATTAATCTGAATTTATGTCTTTAATATTATGAGAATTGCAGTTGTGTTGGGAGAATTATGAAAAGGAGACAAATTTTTACAACAATTATCCTTGTAATCATTGCATTCAGCTCTGGTATTTTTGTCAATGAACAAAATTTTTTTCGTGCATATTGGAAAACAAAAACAATGTTAAATGATATTTCCATTATAAACCCGGCACTTGCTAAAAAAATATTTCCAAATTTTGTAACAACGATTCAAAACAAGGAACAATCTCTTAATGAAATTCCTCTTCAGGATAATCGTAATCCACTCTCATTTTTTGTTGCGGGTCATGTGTACGGAAATATAAACAAAGATGAATTTCATCCATCAATGAGTTTGGTAACAAATGTACAAAGAATAAATGAACTGAATCCCGATATGGTAGTTTTATTGGGTGATATGGTGATGAAATCCACCAATCGAGAATTTCTGAATGTAGAAGATAATTTATTAGGATATTTTACAATGCCGGTTTTTAATGTAGTAGGAAATCATGATGTATTAGACCGCAAAATATACGAAAACCGATATGGGAAGACTGTTTACTCATTTATATTCAAAAATTATTTATTTTTGTTTTTAGATTCAAATCAAAAGATTTGTAAGTTGACTGAAGAACAATATCAATTTATATCAGATGAAATCTCGGCTGCAGAATCTCAAGATTCAATTGAAGGGATTCATTTATTTGTTCATCATGTGTTATTTATGGATTATGATGCCGAAAGCAAAGAAAAAATATTTTCTCCCAATAGTGACTGTGGTGATACCAATGCGTTTACCACATTTATTGACGAAGTACTTGTACCGCTTAGCAAACAAGTGCCGATTTATATCTACTCTGGAGATGTTGGCGCGAATCAAAGCAGGTTGTCTCCTTATTATGAAACGATTCCGGGTGAAAGTATTTATATGTTTGCAACCGGATTAGGAAACTCGGAAGATGATTCAGCCCTATATGTGCATGAAGAAGAAGATCAATTGATCGTATCAGCATATTCGCTAAAAGGAAAAGAAATGCTGCCTATTGAGCGTTACGATTTCTCATACTGGGAGACTCAAAAAGCGATAGCTGATTCAGAATAATCGAAAATACGCATAATTCCAAAATTAGTGTCACCTGAATCATATGCTATGATGTTGAACTCTGGTTTAAATATACAACCAAGGCACGATTGCCCTGCAATAATTATTTTTAACTTTTATTCACTCCCAGAATGTTGTTGACCTCCCAGGTCTTTTTGTCGTTATATCAATACAGTAGAAGCTCTAGTAACCATCCTACGGGGTTGCAGAGTAGCGGCATTGAAGATGATTGTTTCAAATAACTGAGGTTGATTTCACAAAATCAATCACGTCATCAATTTTTGTAAAGGCCAGGGCAGTGACGGTATCAGCGCCGCCGTAATAAATGGCAATACGTCCACTGGGTTCGTCAACCAATGCTGCGCAGGGGAAAGCTACATTGGGCACATCGCCGACACATTCGTACATGGTTTGCGGTGAGAGTAAATACGGTTCGCCACGAGCAATCACTTTCCAGGGTTCATCCAGATCTAATAGGGCGGCACCAAAGCTGTAGACAAAACCGTTGCAGGAGTTGAGCACGCCGTGATAAAACATTAGCCAGCCTTCGGGGGTTTCAATAGGGATGGGACCGGCGCCAATTTTAGTTGCTTGCCAGCCACCTTTGACGCCCATGACATAACGATGTTCACCCCAGTAAACCATATCAGGACTTTGGCTGATGTAAATATCGCCAAAGGGTGTATGTCCATTATCGGATGGACGGCTGAGCATGACGTATTTATTATTGATTTTACGTGGGAAGAGAACGCCGTTGCGATTGAAGGGCAGCAGGGCATTCTCCAGGAAAGTGAATGTTTCAAAATCAAAGGAGTAGCCGATACCGATGGTGGGTCCGTGATAGCCATTGCACCAAGATACGTAATATCGATCTTCAAGCCAGACAACTCGTGGATCATAACGGTATTCAAATTTGGCTAACTGCGGGTCATTATATTGCCAGGTTATGGGCTCATCATCCAATTTCCAGTCAATGCCATTGTCACTGAATCCACGATGAAGATTCATTTCTCGTTTTTTGTTATCGCAACGGAATACACCGGCAAATTTACCCTGAAAAGGCACCACAGCGCTATTAAAAATACTGTTAGATGAGGGTATTAAATCTCGTGGAATAATGGGGTTAGCGCTGTATCGCCAGACAACATCGGTACAGGATGAGGGTTTTTCTTCCCAGGGGATATTGAGCAGTTGATTTGAAGTGTTCAAAGTACCTCCATAGCATAAGAAAATAGCGAAAGATGTCTTGGGTAAATCCAAAGAATAATTACAATATGATAATTTCAGTATAAGCAGTTGACCAGGATAAAAAATATCTGTATAATATTGTTTGGTGGGAGCGCTCTCATCATTATACATGTTTGATCACCATTTTTCAATTACCTCAGCAAAAGTTAATCAATCGATAAATGGGATGTGAAGCAAATGGTTGACCTGACTCTCGAAGATATTGCACTGCAAGCCGGTGTTTCCCGATCAACTGTCTCACGGGTTTTGAATCATCAACCCAATGTCAGTCAGGATATTCGTCAACGCGTGATGGATGTCATTGAGGTAACTGGATTTCAGCCAAATGCCGCAGCTCGTTCGTTGGCTTCACATCGTTCCTGGACAATCGGTCTGGTTTTACCCAAAGGGGTAGGCGCTTTCTTTTCAGACCCATATTTTCCGCGACTAACGCAAGGTATTGCTCAAGCCTGTAATATGTATGAATACACTTTGGGGTTATTCATTGTCAACAGCGTTGAGGATGAGGAAAAGATATATCCAAGAATTTCACGAAAGGGATTGCTGGATGGTATTCTGGTTCAGGCTGGTTCAACAGGTGACCATCTGGTTGAACGGTTGATCCAAAATGAAATGCCGATTGTAGCGCTGGGACGACCGATTAATCAGTGCTGTGTTAATTACATTGATATTGACAATTATGGTTCTTCACGTATTGCCGTGGAGCATTTGGTTAAGCTAGGAAAGAAACGCATCGCAACCATTACCGGCCCACAGGAAAGTATGGCAGGCAGAGAACGCATGCGCGGTTATATTGAGGTATTAGGTGATAATGGGTTTGAACTTGATGAAAAGTTAATCGCGTATGGGGATTTTACCCAGGCAAGTGGATATTCATTAATCAGAGATTTATTGCCTGCAAAACCGGATGCATTATTTGCTGGTTCTGATTCAATCGCTTATGGTGCTTTGCAAGCGATTAATGAAGTCGGGTTAAAAGTCCCTGAAGATATCGCCGTTGTAGGATTTGATGATTTAACAGGACCTAATACTTCTTTATCAAAACATCAGTTAACAACCATTCACCAACCTGTATTTCAATTCGGTATGAGCGCGGTTGAATTACTAATAGATGTGATTGAGAACGGCATGACACCTGTACGGGAACTGATCGTTAATACCGAATTGATTGTACGTGAAACATGTGGTGCACCAAAAGATAACGAATCATAATTTTGGATTTGATGATTATTTGAACATGTGGTTAATTTTTACAATGCCAAACATAATGGAGACACAGTCATCAAAAAATTACAGGTATCAACGTTCTTTGATGTGTTAAAATAGTTATTAATTAATGAAACACGTGGATATTCCACATATTTTAGAAATGATTTCTGATTAAGCAATACCATTGATGAGAAATCTGAAAATCTTTGCAAGGGCGTTCTTGTAAGGATGGTTTTTACAGAAAAGATAAGGCAACATCCATTGCATCTTCTCCAATGATGCGAATGATGCATGTTGATTGCCAGGATTAGAGCTGTAAAAGTATGAATCATGCAATTTAAAGAAGTAAAACCAGCGCGCCTTGATGGTGTTGCTTGCAGAATAAGTAGGAATTAAACAATATGAAATATGGATATTTTGATGACAATAATCGTGAATATGTGATTACCACACCGGAAACGCCATTACCATGGATTAATTATCTGGGAAATGAGTCATTTTTTGGATTGATGTCTAACACAGCCGGTGGATACACCTTTTACAAAGATGCGCGACTACGCCGTTTAACTCGTTATCGTTATAACAACGAGCCATTGGATACCAATGGCCGCTATATCTATCTGCGCGATGATGATGCCTCTACGCCAGAAGCACCAGTTTATTGGTCCAGTTCGTGGCAACCAATTCGTGAAAAACTGGATGCCTATGAATGCCGGCATGGTATGGGGTACAGCATTATCAAATCAGAAAAGCATGCAGTTGAAACCAGTACCCGTTACTTTGTACCCATGGGTCAGAATATGGAAATCTGGCAGATGACAATCACTAATAAAAGGGATACTGTAGCGAAACTATCCGTTTTTGCCGGTGTGGAATTCTGTTTATGGGATGCCAACGATGATGCGACCAATTTCCAGCGTAATTATTCTATTGGTCAGGTGGAAGTTGTAGACGATGTAATTTATCACAAAACTGAATATCGTGAACGCCGCGATCATTATGCTTACTTTGCCTGCTCCGAAAAGTTGAGCGGTTTTGATACACAGCGGGAAACCTTCCTGGGACGTTATCGCGGATGGGAAAAACCTGCGGCAGTAGAAAACGGCAAAATGAGCGATTCCATCGCGCATGGCTGGCAGGTTGTGGGTACGAATCAGGTAAAGATGGCGTTGAAGCCCGGCGAACAGAAAACGATCGTTTATCTGTTGGGCTATCATGAAAATCCTGTTGATGATAAATTCGATCCGCCGGAATCCCAGATCATCAACAAACGCACTGTAAAACCGGTGATCGCACGCTTCCTGGACAATACAGAAGTGAACAATGCCTTTGATGAGCTAAAAGCCTACTGGGTGGAATTACTGGATAACATGCAGGTTACCACACCGGAAGAAAACACCAATAGAATGGTTAATATCTGGAATGCCTATCAGGTGATGGTTACTTTCAATATGTCCCGTTCGGCTTCCTATTTTGAATCCGGTATTGGACGCGGCATGGGCTTCCGTGATTCAACGCAGGATTTGTTGGGCTTTGTGCAATTGATACCTGAGCGTGCCCGTGAGCGAATTATCGATGTGGCTGCTACGCAAATGGAAAACGGTGGGGCGTATCATCAGTATCAACCATTGACGAAACGCGGCAATGATGCCGTTGGTTCAGGATTCAACGATGATCCGCTTTGGCTGGTGCTGGCCGTGGCTGCTTATTTGAAAGAAACCGGTGATTTAGCTTTGCTGGATGAAATGGTACCTTTTGATAATAAAGCGGGCAGTGAAAAACCCCTTTACGAACATTTACGCCGTTCCCTACAATATACCCTGGATCGGCTTGGACCCCATAAATTGCCATTAATTGGCCGCGCGGATTGGAATGACTGTTTGAACCTGAACTGTTTCTCGGATACACCGGGGCAATCCTTCCAAACCACCACAAGCAAGGATGGCAAGGTTGCCGAATCTGTGTTTATTGCCGGCTTGTTTATGGTAGCGGCGCAAGAAATGGTGCAAATTGCTGCTGAAGTAAAAAAGAACGATGATCTCAACATTTTTAACAAAGCAGCCAAAGAAATGGAAAAAGCGGTTTGGGCACACGGTTGGGATGGCGCCTGGTTCCGACGTGCCTACGATGACTTTGGCAATCCATTAGGATCCAAAACCTGTGAAGAAGGCCAGATCTTTGTTGAGCCGCAGGGCTTGTGCATCATGGCTGGTTTAGGCGTGGATGATGGCCGTGCACAGCAAACACTGGATTCTGTTGAGGAACATCTGGGTACACCACATGGTTTGGTGGTTTTGTATCCTGCGTATAGCAGTTACTATCTTCAATACGGTGAAATTTCATCGTATCCACAAGGATATAAGGAAAATGGCAGCGTTTTTTGTCATACCAATCCCTGGATTATGATTGGCGAGACTTGCATCGGACGCGGCGACAAAGCCATGGATTTCTATCTGCGAATCAATCCTTCTGCCCGTGAAGAAATCAGTGATGTGCATCTTTGCGAACCTTATGTGTATGCACAAACCATCGCGGGTAAAGAAGCGTCTACACCCGGCGAAGCCAAGAACTCCTGGTTAACCGGTACGGCAGCCTGGAACTATGTGGCGATCACGCAGTGGATTTTGGGCATTCGCCCGACCTACAATGGTCTCATGGTCGCACCGGTGGTTCCGGAAAACTGGCAATCCTTCACGGTTAATCGCAAATATCGCGGCGTGCGTTATGATATTCAGATTGAGCGCAAGGGCAAAGGCAATGATGTGAAACTTACCGTGGATGGAAAAGCCGTGGATGGGAATGTGATTCCATTGCCTGCGGATGGAACAAAAACGGTTAAGGTTGATGCCACGATTGGGTAGTATCTAAATGACAATGATTCATCTGTAGGGATAATTCCGTAGGGACAATTCATACCCTAAAGGGCACTTTGAATTGTCCCTACACATCCCTACGGATGTTTGTATTGAATCAATTATACGTAGGACAATATGTAGAACCGCAGTCAGTTATTAAAAATCCCCATACAAAATCGATTTAATATAACAACAAAGAGGACTAAAATGAAGTTTGGCAATTTTATTCCCGAAAAACGAGAGTATGTCATCAACAATCCCCGCACACCGGTGAAATGGATCAATTACATCGGTACGCGTGATTTTGGCGGCTTTGTAGACCATACCGGTGGCGCGCTGATTTGCAAGGACGACCCATCATTCAATCGTATTACCAAATATTTACAGCAAATGCCATCCTCTGATTTCAAAGGCGAGACGTTGTATTTACGCCTGCGTACTGCGGACGGTTATGTTGTATTTTCACCATTCTTTGTGCCGACTTTGCAGCCATTGGATCGTTACGAATGCCATATCGGGCTGGGCTATACCAGAATTGTTTCAGAAATTTACAACACTCGTTGTGATGTAACTATTTTTGTGCCCAAAGGCGAACATTGTGAAGTGCGTTCGATCAAGATCACCAATCTGGCAGAGAAAGCGCAAACAGTGGATGTGATTCCGCTGATTGAATACACCCATCCGAATGCCTTGCAGCAATTTACCAACGCGGATTGGATTCCGCAAACCCAGCAGAGCTGGATGGCAAAGGATGGCGAATTTACCGTCCTGATGCAAGCCCCGTTTATGAATAAAGACAGGCAGGTGAATTATCTGACTTCGAACCTGCCGGTCAGCTCCTTTGAAACAGATCGCAAAATTTTCCTGGGTGATAATGAATACGGCACATTTGCTTCGCCGCTAAGCCTGCAAAACGCGCAGCTTGCCAACACCGAAGCACGCCGCGGCGATAATATTGCGGCAATGTTGCATGAACTGGGTGCAATACAACCTGGGCAGACAATCCAACTGATTACCCAATTTGGGCAAACACCTAATCTGGCGGCTGCCAGTGCTTCAATTAAAAAGTTCCGTAATCCGCAAGCCATCGAGGATGAACTTTCGGCGATGTCAACATTCTGGGATGGATACCTCTCAGCTCTTCAAGTGCAAACCCCGGATGAAGACATGAATCGCATGTTGAATGTACATAACCCATACCAATGCTATATGACCAAAACCTGGTCGCGCTATCTCTCGTATTATCAGTTAGGATTGGGTTTGCGCGGCATCGGTATTCGTGATTCCTCACAGGATGTCCTGGCGGTATTGCCTTCGGTTCCGCAGGAAGGCAAGGACTTTATCCAATTGTTACTCTCTTTCCAAAAGTGTGAGGGAAATTCGTATCATCAGTTTAATCCATTTACTCTGGAAGGCAATGAAGGGGACTCGCTGGAGATGGAAGATCGTCCGCATTATTATAGTGATGATCATCTTTGGGGTGTATTGGCGGTGTGTGCTTATGTAAAGGAAACCGGTGATGTGGATTTCCTCAAGGAATCCGTGCCGTTTAATGACAAGGACAAACAAGGCAATATTCTCGAATCAGCGCCAGTGCTGGAGCATCTCAAACGCGGATTGCGTTTCACTGCCAAAGATACCGGTCAGCATGGGCTGCCATTATTGGGCTTTGCCGATTGGAATGACACAGTCAATTTGCCGACCGGCGCGGAATCGATCTTTACGGCTAATTTGTACGGCAAGGCATTACAGGAGATTATTCAGCTACTGCATTTTATGGGTGACGGCGAAACCGCCAAAGAATTTGAAACCGCTTATGAAACCATGCGAAAACAGGTGGAACAAGAAGCCTGGGACGGGGAATGGTATGTACGCTATTATGATGATCAGGGTGTGCCTTCCGGATCGAAAGAAAATGAATATAGCAAGATTTATCTGAATGCACAGTCCTGGTCGGTGATATCGGGGTATGCCTCTCCTGAACGCAGCAAACAAGCCATGGATTCGGTAAACAGCATACTTAATACACAATACGGCATCAAACTCAGCCATCCGGGATTCAATGGACATGATCCGCATTACGGAGGGGTGACCACATACCCACCCGGCGCAAAAGAGAATGGCGGTATTTTTCTGCACACCAATCCCTGGGCGATGATTGCCGAGACGCTGCTGGGAAATGGTGATCGCGCCTTCCAGTACTATAACCAAATTAATCCGGTCGGCAAGAATGAGATGATCGAATTATATGAAGTGGAACCCTATGTGTACGCCCAGAACATTCTGGCGAACGAGCATCCGCAGTTCGGGTTGGGACGTAATTCCTGGCTTTCGGGTACCGCCTCATGGTGTTATCAGGCCGGCACGCAGTGGATATTGGGCATTCGTCCTGATTATGATGGCTTGCGTATTGATCCCTGTATACCCGCCGCATGGGACGGTTTCAAGGTCAGCCGGCGCTTCCGCGGGGCAATGCTGCATATTGAGGTGCATAATCCGCAGCATGTTTGCAAGGGTGTCGCGAAAATGTTGGTGGATGGGGTTGAGATGATAGGTAATCTGGTATCGTTGCCTGTAGGCGGCAAGGATGTGCAGGTTAAGGTCTGGTTGGGGATATAACTTTTTTTCTAAACCAGAAAGAAAATATATATACCGCACGGATTTTTATTCCGTGCGGTTTTTAGTCAGGGAGTTGACGTTGAGGAATGTGGGGCGTAATAATGGATTTCATTGCTTTCCACGCAAACATGTTTATAGGCGACTGCAGGTCTACGCAATAATTTAGATGATGACTGAATTCTTTACTGATGCGTAACAAGTGAAATGAGAAAAATGAAAATGATCTACTTGGAAAAAATTGGTGATTCTACTGTTCTTCGAATATTAAATTTAGGCTATAATCTTAAAACATCTAAAAGTAACGAACAGGGATAGGAAGAAGCTGCACAAAAGAGGATACTATCTATGAAATCCGAAAAAGAAAGTCATTCAGGTACAAACCCCAATCAAGCATCAAATTCTTCCAAAAGTAATGCAATAACCAGCAGTGTTTTTGGCATGGTGTTTGGTGTATTAATCAGTGGCATCATTCTTTGGGTAAAGAAAATCACACCTATGGAAGAAAAAATAGAAAAGATGACAAAAGAAAAAGAGCAGTTATCGGTGCAGTTGCTGCAGCAAAATAATATGATTCAAACCCAGGTTGAACAATCACACTTTTCCTGGGAAAAACATTGGCCAAAGGTAATACTGGCTGCAGGGGCGATTATTTTGTCTTTGATAGGGCCGGTATTTGTGATTTTGCATCGTTGGTTGGATGTGCGCTTTATGCTCGATCTATCACGCGATGTGTGGTGTATGTCCCCATTCTTGTGCCAAACAATCCTGCCATCATATTTTTTGTATGTGGGTTTGAGCATCATCGCTTTGATAGTTCTTCTACTCTTTGCCGGACCAAAGGTAAATTTGCCATTTAAAGCCAGTTTCCCTTTTCAGCAGAGCAAAATCAATTTATCTCGCCAGCAGTATATATTTTCCAATGTGATTGGCAGTATTGCTTTAATTGGCATTGCAGTAGATATCAGCCTGGCTTTATTCTTTGGGAGAAATCCGGGAGCAGAATTCGCCTTCTACATTTTATGTTATGTCGTGTTTTGTTATATACGAGAATTCTCATGGCAGGAGATATACCGACATATCAAGTCCATTCCAAATTGGGTCATTCCATTCATGATATTTTTACTGGGGTTGTTGGGTTTTATTCAGGCAGCCTATGATAAGCAAGCCTCCATGTTGATTCCATTGCTGTTACTCGGTGCTGGTCTGGTATTTCTCATTCCTCAACGCAAGAAAATTCCATTGATTATGTGGATTTCGCTGGGCTGTTTGCTGTTATTCGTATTCTTAATTGGTTCATGGCGTTATTCGGTCATTGGAGATGAGTATGCATTTTTGGGGCACAACAAAGCCATATTGAGTGAAGAGAATCCATTCCTGTTTACATTAAAAAATTTACTCAATCCGAAAACAATGGTTCATGGGAAATTTGTTTATTTATCCATTCTGCCCAATATCATCACAATGGAAATGTTTGGCAGCACAAATTTTGGCTGGCGCATTGTTAATCCCTTGTTATGTTTTGCTTCACTCCCATTTTTCTATTTGTTTATTAAACGCTTTATGAACCGTCGCATGGCGATCCTTTTTACAATCCTGATGACTGGTTCGCACTTATTGATCAATTTTAGCAAAATTGGCTACAATAATCTGACTGGTCTGTTCAGTTTGTCAGTCTTGTTATGGTTGACAGGCAAAGCTTTGGATGTAAATCGTAATTTTGGTTATACACTATTGGGATTATGTCTGGGATTGTGCCTGTATTCTTACCCGGCGATATTGGCGGTGATGCCGATTTCCTTATTGTTATTATTGCTTTATAATCCACCTTTTAAATCAAAAACATCAACCAGCCAATGGTTTTTATTAATCGTGGCTTTCTTTTTGCTGTTGTTCCCCACATTGGTTGAGCCGGATTATTGGGCCGATAAAATTCTGGAATCGTCCGTTGCCAGCAGCATTGTTTCAGATCACCAATTCCATTTCTTCTCTAATCTTTTGTATACTTTCTTTGCCCCATTTTATGCACCTGAAGATACACACTTTGTAGTCATTTCCTTTTTGGATGCAATCAGTTGTGCATTATTATTGTTTGGTTTTGGGTCCATATTGAAGCAGCGAAAAAATAATCGATTTGCCTGGTTTACACTGCTTTCGTATTTGTTTTTGTTTATCAGTCTGGGTGCCAGCCGCGACAGACACTTACCATCCGCGACGCATTTTTTCCTTTATTTACCGATTTGGTGGATGATTGTTGTTTATGGTATAGATTATGTATCCAAATTGCTGTTCTTTGATGAGGCTTTTACTTCAAAAATTAAGCCATTTCAAACGGGATTAATGATTACGATTGTAGCATTGAATTTGTTTCAGGCTTATGGGATGAGTCCGCAGCATTCCAAACAATATTACTCAGTGGAATCTTTATTGTTGCGTTTCTTTCAGCAGGTTGAACGTGAAAATGTTGAAAAAACACTGGATTTTCTATTCATCACGGATGCGGATTGGAATATCTTTGGTATTCGGGATATGCAGCATGCTTACCAATTACCTCCCGAAGATGATCAACTTCAACGATCCCCAATATTTGTAGATGACATAGAACCGGATTTGAAAGATGACCCGCATTGGGTAGCATTGCCAATCCCGGAAAACAATATGGGCAGGGTCGAGCCTAAAATGGTGAAAATGGAAGACTGGGCTTTACAACGCGTTCAAGATCATGAGACAGTGATTGTCATTAATCCATTGCCAGCAGATGAATATCGGGTTGTGTTGGAAAACACCATGCTTGAAAATGATCGCCAAATCTGCGAATTAAGCTCTGGACCTGATGAAGGTACACGTCTAACCATGTGGATTCATGAAAGCTGGATGTGGCTTTGCCCGGTTAATGGGGGCTGGAAGAGGTATTGGTAGTCCATGAATCTCGTTAAAAATAAAGAACTGGCAGAGATTTATCTCTGCCAGTTCTTTATATAAAAATATTATTGAGTCAATCCATACGTGCGAACTGTGGGCAAAACAATCAGTATACCCGTGTTTGGTTGGTTCAAATCACCAACCACACTTTGTGTCGCTTCCAGGATTTTGTCAACGATTTCGTCATCAGGAACAATCGTAAACATGGTACGGTTGCCAACCTCGGTGCTTGTGAAAAAATCTTCCAGACTGGGCATGATCGGCATATCTTCCAGTAATGCTCTATTCTGCATCCGATTCAGACCTGTACTGGGCAATATTGTTACCCCTTTAACGCCGGCTGCTTCCCAGGCGTGCAGCACATCATCGCATATTGTAGAATCGTGAAGGACAAATAATAAAAAGTACATTTTATGCTCCTCAATTTTAAGCGGTTGGTTTTGCAGGTTGACTTTCTTTTGCACCTGCGGATGGAAAGGCAGAACGCAATAGAGGTGGTGTAACAAGCGTGGTGATCAACACCATGCCAACCACACCTGAAAAGACTTCGCTTGTAATGAACCCATTATCGACACCGATTTTTGCCACAATTAACCCAACTTCCCCGCGCGATATCATGCCGATACCAATTTGAAGAGATTCACGCCAGGAGAAATTCGCTAATTTTGCGCCCAATCCGGCACCGAGCAGCTTTGATAGTATGGCAACAGACGAGATGATGAGAATGAAAATAATGGCTTGCCCGCCCAATGTGCTGACATCAATACTCAGGCCAATGCTGACAAAAAAGAGGGGTACAAAGAAACTGTAGGCAATCGTCTGAATACCGCGCTCAATCAGCTTTTTCTCAGGGGTTCGAGAGAACATTAACCCTGCCAGAAATGTACCGGTTATGGCCGCCATCCCGCCGATTAATTCAGCGGCGACGCCGTACATCAGCAAAACAACAATAGTAAGGGTGATTAAACCCTGACTAATTGGTTTGCGTATGGTCCAACGAATTAATGCCGGCAGTACATAGATGCCAATGAGAGCGAAGACACCCATAAACACAAACATCTTCCCGATGACGAGCAAAACCGCCAGTATACTTCCGCCGCCGGTGGCAATGGCCAAAAAAGTCGAAAGCAGTAAAATGACTAATATGTCATCAAAAACCGCAGCACCCAGCAGACCCAAACCAACCCGGCTGCGCAAAACTTTTAGCTCCATTAAGGTTTGTGCAGAGATGCTAACACTGGTTGCACCCAGGGTTAACCCAAGGAAGATGGAATGATTAATATCCATACCCTGCATATAACCTACCAGCCAACCTAAACCGAATGGCACCAAAACCCCTAAAATGCCAGCATAAGCGGAGACCTTTGTATTGTTAGCCAGATCTTTTAAATGTAATTCCAAGCCGGCCAGGAACATCAAAAGCAGGACGCCCAGTTCGGCAATTTCCTTGATGAGTTCGTAAACAGTGTGCGATTCGGTGATGAAGGGTAGATGAAAAATATTAAGCAAAGATGGACCAAGCAATAATCCAGCCAACAACTCACCCAATACGGATGGCTGTCCAATTTTGCTGGAAAAATAACCGGCTAACTTTGCGACAAGCAAAATGATGATTAGTATGATAGAAAATTGAAGAAAAACACTCATAAGCATCCTTATTTTTACAAATAAACAACTGTATAGATAAGTATACAATAATAAAGTTGTATTCAGTATATGAAGTTAATTAACATAGGTGATTATGCACCAATCCTATTGACAAATCTGACGGGTAAATAATGATGATCTTCCATAATTTTAAATTACGTCACGGCCATATTGGTGCAGGCGGATAAATCTACCCTGGGACGGAAGCAAGGCGTGAGAGACTCAGTTGATTTCAACAAGACCATCCGTATACAATACCATCCACATACCGTTGCAGTAGAGGTAGGGCGGGTCGTTGACCCACCATCCTTTACCGGAAAATGTTTACTAAATTGAAAGAAATTCTTATTCATTTTCAATTATCATTGCCGATATAAATATTCTCAAAGCATGTCTGCGTACAGACAAAATGAGCTTTGGGGTAGACCTTGTCTCATTATGAGAGTGGCGCCGTTTTGGTGGGTCAGCGACCCACCATACGAAAAAGAAAAAACCTATGAGGGTTTGGTTCTTAGAATTCTGTTACCGTCTTGATCGGAATCGGCGGGTAGATTTGCCCGGGGACGGGGGGCATGGCATTGTAGACCCAGTCGATTTCGATGACGCCGCAAGGTAGACCGCCAATGCGCTGAATACCCTGATATTGGCCACGCAGTAGCACGTCTTCCATATTAAGGGTCATGCCAAAGCCGGCCAGGCTGTTGCCGGCGGGAATTTGCTTGAGATCATCGCCGTAGACGGCGCTGGAGAAGAGCAGGCGGTTGCTGTCCAGGGTTTGGGTCTGGATGGCGGGGATGAGCACCGGATAGGCGTCGCTGGTGACATAGCAGTGGAAATTGATATTTATCCGTTTTTCCTTGACACATATTTGTTAAATTAATATACTTAATTTAGAAGAATTTATTTTATTCTAATGATTTATTAAGACATAATTGTAATTTGAATGTGCTATTATATTCTTGTAATAGAAAATCTGTGAGGAAAAGAATATGGCTAAAAAAATGCCCTTCTCAGTTCATGTTATGCCATCCGATGACAATTGGGTAGTAAAACTTAGTGATGAAAAAAAGATTAATGCTATGTATCGAACAAGACGTGATGCCGAAAAAGCTGCAAAAAAGCTAGCTCAAAATGCATCTGGTCAACTTGTTGTTCATATGAAAGATGGAAGAATTCAATCACGTAATAGCTTTTGCGCTATTTCTGGTCAAACAAGAAAAGCGAGAGAGGTATTGTATCCTGTACAAAGAAGAGCTGCATCACAAAATAAAATAAAAATTGTCATTTCTGATATTATGAATGAAACGAAAGGAACCAAATAATTTCTTTAGCTTTGGATAATAAAGGGCGGAATGGCAAAAAAAAGTAATGATTTTGATAAAAATGTTTTTATAAATTGTCCTTTTGATATTTTATATGCCAATCTTTTTAATTCAATTATTTTTACAATTCATGATACCGGATTCAGACCAAGATGTGCATTAGAGGCTAGTAATGCAGGACAAAACAGGCTAGATAAAATATATCGTATTATTTCTGATTGTAAATATAGTATTCATGATATTTCACGAACTGAACTTGATAAAGCAACAAATTTACCACGATTTAATATGCCTTTTGAGTTGGGGGTTGATTTAGGTTGTAAGAAGTATGGAAATATATATCAACGTCAGAAAGTAGTTTTGATATTAGATAGTGAACCTTACCGTTAGCAAAAATTTATTTCTGATCTTGCAGGACATGATATTTTAGCTCATAATCATGATGAAAAACTAATTATTAAAACAATACGTGATTGGTTCAATCTAGAAATTGACTCAAATACAACGATCGTTCCAAGTGGCGACACGATTTTTAATCGTTATCAGGATTTTAAGATATCCTTGCCGACAATTTGTTCAAGATTAAATTGGAAGATAGATGAGCTACCTTTTGTTGATTTTTCTTTTAGTGTTGCATATTGGATTGACAATAATCCAATATAGGATAAATACAAATTATGGATTATTTTCAGTCGGATTCAGGTTAAGAAGAATTGCAGATTGAGTTAAAATTCAAAGCAAGGGGCGATCCCTAGAGATCGCCCCTACGTTTTGAATAATTAAAACTCTGTCACAGCCTCTATGGGTACTGGCGGATAAATCTGTCCAGGCACAGGGGGCATGGCATTGTAGACCCAGTCGATTTCGACGACACCGCAGGGAATGCCACCCACGCGCTGTATGCCCTGGTAATCCCCGCGCAGTAGCACGTCTTCCATATTAAGGGTCATGCCAAAGACGGCCAGGCTGGAGCCGAGGGGAATCTGTTTGAGGTCGTCACCATAGACGGCAGTGGAGAAGAGCAGGCGATTGCTGTCCAGGGTTTGGGTTTGGATGGCGGGGATGAGCACTGGATAGCCGTCGCTCTCAATATAACAAAGGAATTTGAGGTTATCGAGCTTGTTCATGAAGGTGCGTGTCCAGGCATTGAGCACGTTCACTTTATTTTCTTTTTTGCCCAAAGTGCGTGCGATAGTAGAAAGAATGGCGGCGTAGATGACTTTGCTCATGGGCAAGGCAGACTTTCCGCTGTGGCTGACCAGATCCATGTAATGTACGGTATGAATACCGAAATACGAGTTGTAGCGGAACATGGGAATGTTATTGTAGAAGTCGTATTCCTTGCCGCTGGTTGCTGAATGCGTATAGGCTGCTTTTCCGCGCCAGACCTGTTTATCGAGGCTCATGATCAGGAAGCCGGTTTTGGGGTTGTCCTTGATGTATTCTTTGGATACCCCTTCAATGAATTGTCCGAAGGCCATTTGGGTGGGAGTGCTGGCAATGATGGAGGAGATCAGAGAAACATGCGGTTGTCCCTGTGGATTTACGGTGGCCAATAATCCGATTTTCATCTCAGGTAAAAAACTGTCCATATCTTGTGCTGAAAAAGAGGTAAACAGGTTGGATTTCATATTTGTCTCCTGATGTTGATTCCTGCATCTATTATGCGGGTTCTGTGACACGGGTTGCTCCCGTGGTGAATACAATTTGCGGATCCACGCCGGAAGTGCGGGCGACCTGGCCCCAATGCGCCAATTCGTCTGCTGAAAAGAGCGGTTGGTCGGCGTATGCCCAGGTCAAGTCCAGGCGGGTGTACTGGTCACGGCAGAGATTATTAAAGGCACACAGTTCCCAGCGCTCCACCAGTCCCTCCAGATTGGCCTGGATATATTGCCCAATGGCAATCAGGTTGGCTTCATTTGCGGTTGCATCAGGGATGAGCGGGGTGCGAATCCACAATTTGGGTGGATTGTGCTGAGTGCGCAGGATATCGGCCAGCATTTGCAGATTTTCCAGAATGTGCTCATTGCGTACGCGGGTGAACTGCTGGTGCAGGCCGGAATCCATAACTTTCAGATCAAAGAGTACCAGGTCCACATGCGGCAGCAGGCGCTGTAAACTGGACCTGCTGCTGACACCGCAGGTATCCAGGGCGGTATGAATACCTTCCGCTTGCAGGGCGCGCAGGACTTCTTCGGCAAAGTCGGGCTGCATGGTAGGCTCACCGCCGGAAAGGGTCACGCCGCCCTTGGAGGTTTCATAATAAGCACGGTCTTTGAGTAGCTCAGCCATTAATGACTGGCTGGTCATATTCTTGCCCAGCGGTTCAATGGCATTGGCCGGGCAGGCATCGCTGCACAGGAAGCAGCCGTCGCATTTTTCGCGGTTGATGTGCAATCCATTTTCGCTGAGGGTCAAGGCACCTTGTGGACAAACCGTGGTACAGGTACGGCATCCCAGACAGCGTCCGGCAAACCATTGAATCTCGGGATGAAAGGCAATACTTTCAGGGTTGTGGCACCAGGCGCAATGCAAGCCGCAGCCTTTGAAAAAGACCGTGGTACGAATACCGGGGCCGTCCTCGGTGGACATTTTTTGGAGGTGTAATATGATTCCTTGTGTCATATCAACCCATCTGATGGCTTTCACGGGCGATGATTTCGTTTTGTAACTCGCGTCCGATGGCAGTGAAATAAGCATTATATCCGGTGACACGCACCAGCAGATGTTTGTAATTCTCGGGGTGTTTCTGCGCATCGCGCAGCATATCGGCATCAATGAGGTTGATTTGCAGGGCTGATCCGCCATTTTCAATGTACCCAAGCAGAAAAGCCTTGAATTTGTCACGGTGTTCAGGATCGCGCAGCAGGGATGGGTTGAAGGTCATGGTATGGCTGGCACCGTTGGGCAGCACGTTGATGAACTCTTCCCAATCGCCTTTACCATCCGGGGCTTTGCCGCCCAGCACCTTGCCGACTGAATTGACATTGGCAGTGGGGCCGTTGGTATCGGCACCGTTGGAGGGGCAGATGGCGTTGGAGAGGAATTTGCCCCGCGGACGACCGTCCGGACTGGCGGGCAGCACAAAACTATCGGCGACCCAGTAATTCCAACTGAGCATGCCAGGGCGATATTGACGGTTGGTGCTTTTGGTTTTGTGTTTCCAGGTTTCTTCAGTCCAAAAGCCCATCACCCGGGATGCCATCTTATCCGCTTCATCATCATCGCGGCCGTATTTGGGGGCTTTGTTCAGGGCCCGCGCTTGCAGCACTTCATGGCCGACCCAGTTGTTTTTTAAGGCGCTGATCAATTCGTCCATGCTGCAGAGCTTTTCATCATAAACCAGGTATTTGACGGCCAGCAGGGAATCCACGGTGGTGGCGTAGGTGACGGCTTCAATGGTCACGTAACTGATTTCAGCGCCGCCTTCGGTGACATCCAGTCCTTTTTCGGCGCAGCCCTTGACCAGGCAGGAGACATACGGGGTGGGGTTATATTGCGCGCGGATTTCCTCGGAGCGCTCATATAAATCCACGATGGTTTGGATGATATAGACAGTCTGTTTGGCGTAGGCGCTCCAGAATTGTTCCCAGGTAGCGAAGGTACGTGGATCGCCGGTATCGGCGCCGTAGCGTTTTAGCGGATCGATTTTACCGCTGATGGGATCCTTGAACGGCAGCATGTCGTAGCCGCCAGTGAGGGTCAGTTCAACGGCTTTTAGCAAGTTGAGATTGGCATCTACGGTACCGGAACGATCATTGCCGACCATGGTGTTTTCAAGGCAGCCCACCGGGGCATACTCGAAGACGTTGTTTTCATTTATCAGGTGGGTGATGCCGGACTTTTTGGCTTCCAGCATCATACCTGCCATGGAACGCTCATCAAAATTAAGCAAGAAGGGCGCGCCCTGACTGCAGGCGATCATTTCGACGGCCTTGTTCAGTAGTTTATCGGGAGTGTTGCGATGCAGGCGCAGATTGGGTTTGGGTTCCAGAATGGGGGACATTTCATCAATCACATCCATGAGTACGTAAGTGAGCTCATTGGTCATATCGGCGCCGTCCTTGCCCAGGCCGCCAATGGTGAAGAGCTGACCATACCCGGCGGTGATCCCCTGATTACCACCGGTGCGGATCATACTGTCGTAGGCAGTGTTGCAATGCATCCAGAAGCATTTGAGGATTTCCTTGCCGAATTCCTCCGACATGCCTTCCGTGATGGATTTTTCCCAGAGCGGGTAAAGGTATTGATCCAGCCTGCCGAAAGAATCGCCGGGGCCGGGATAGTTTTCATCGGACATAATCAGCATGTGGGTGATCCACAGCGCTTGAACGGCTTCCCAGAAGGTCTGCGGGGCTTCCCAGGGCACACGCTGTAGCATCTCGGCCATTTGGGTTAACTCGGATTTGCGTTCCGGGTCGGATGTTTCGGCTGCTTGTTGGGTGCAAGCCTGGCTGTATTTGGCTGCCAGCTCGCGCGGCAGCAGTGAGGTGCTCATCATGGCGCGTAGTTGGGCGCCTTGTTTGCCTTTTTTGTCTCTTTCATTGAGATCGTTGTAAAAAACCTGCAATTCCTGATGAATGGCTTTCCAACCCTCGCGGATCACACGTCCGTAGTCGGGGATAAGGTGTCCGCTGGTAGCGCCGGCATTGCCGTAGCCGTGATTGTGAAACCAGAGCATGGCGGCTCGGGCGCCGTTGGAGCCGTAGACCATTTTGTCACGCGCTTTGGTTTCCTTCTGGCTGAGGCAGGCGGAGGTCATGATATTGAAGCGCGCCCCGGCGATGAGATCATTGGGCAATATTTCCTGGGGGAGGTACTTAACCAGCACTTCCTTGTTGAACCAGGCGCGCCGCTCGGGGATGGACCAGTCCCAGAATTGGGGATGCAGTTTTACTGGACGGGCAACCTGATTGAAGGAGGAGCGGAACGTTTGCAGAAAGGAATAAGTTTCCGGGACAATGTAAAAGCTAAGCTCATTGTATTGAAAGTCCCAGGGGGTGCCGGTGGTCCAGGCGGTATATTCATTATTCCAGTTGCGCTTGACCCCCATAAAATAATAATCGCGCAACCATAGGATGCGCGACGAACTATTGGTAGGGGTTTTGATGGTATAGCGGGGTTTTTCTAAGGTCTCAACGGTCATGATACATCTCCCTTCAGATAGGTCTCACCATGGTTTAACATTTTGATCATCAATTGATGGGTGCCTTCGACGTCCTGGCGTTGAATGGCTTCAATGATGTTCTGATGAAATTGATGGACAGTACGGATGACGCTGGTATCATAATATTTGCTGAAAAAATCACCAGTGATACTGGTGTAAACAGTGCGAAATGAATTAAGAATGAGAGGGTAAATCTGATTGCCGGAAGCGATGGCGATCAGGTGATGAAAGGCGAAATCGAGGTTGGTGAGGGTTTGTACTTCATTGCATGGCGTGCTTTTTTCATCATCGAGGATGATTTGGAATTCCTTGAGTTGTTCCTCGGTTCGGTTGACGGCTGCCAACCGACCGGTTTCACTCTCGATCAGCAAACGCATTTCCAACATACTACCCATTAATTCCTGATTGAGGGAGCCGTCGTGGTAGTTAAGCAGGGAGGAAAGAATGGCCAGGGAGCCATTGCGGCGGTAATCACTGACATAGGTACCGCGGCGGGGGATGATTTCAAGGAGGCCTTTGGTTTCCAGATCCACCAGGGCGTCATGCAGGATGGGCCGGCTGATGTTGAGCTGCGCAGCCAGGTCGCGTTCTGGGGGCAGACGCTCGCCCATGCGAAGTTCGCCGGAAAGAATGAGGGTTTCCAGTTGCTGGACACAGGCTTCTTTCAGGGAAGGAAGCTGAATTTGTTGTACGGGGAGTTGGATCATGGATACCTCTGGGAGATTGGTGGTGGTCTGACCACCAGCCATGAATTTAGTATAGCAAATTCAAAGTGCGGATACAAGAGCCTCGGCTCAATTCTCCCCCAAATCGCTACCGCTGCATATAGACATTATTTAACTGGTTTACGAACGTAGGGATTCAGCATGCTGAATCCCTACGGGAATCATTTTAAGGCAGTTGCCTGTCGGGGGATTGAAAGGATTACGCAAAGCTGCCAAAACGTTGCTCGTTTTGGAAATCTTGATTGGACTAAACACCACAAAATGAAGTAAGCGCATAAGCTGATCATAAATACTAATTCGTAGTGGTGACATTTAATTCTCATAAACTCCTCCACGAGGGTTTCCCATCTTCTGGAAATTCGGCTAAAATTAAGATAGATCAAAAGGTAAGGTGTTATGAAGCAACTCCAAATCGAAATCAGCCTGGTAACGGAAGTTGATGCCAGCCTGGAAGCATCCTTTGCACAATTGATTCCACAATTAACCAAGAATAATCCGCCGCCGGATCAGGCATTATTGCGCAAAATCGTGGATGCAGAGAATACTCATATCCTGATTGCCCGCGATCAAGAAGCATATGGCAAGATTGTCGGCGCCCTGACGCTGGCTTTATATACCACGCCAACGGGCACCAAAGCCTGGATAGAGGATGTAATTGTCGATAACCATTATCGAGGTAAGGGAATTGGAAAAAGGTTAACGCTGCAAGCCATAGATATGGCAAAAAAGAAAAACGCCAAAGCCATTTTGTTAACTTCCAATGCTGCACGTGTGGAAGCCAATAAACTCTATCAGAAACTTGGTTTTACATTGCGAAACACAAATTTTTATCAGCTTACGCTTTAATGGGTTGCTAGTGTAGCAGTCTGTTCTTTTAATGCAATATCATTTCAATATCGCTTGGGTTATAATGGAAATAAGGATTGGAAATTGCTTGATAGAATTTTCAAGGGAGGCATGATGCGAAAGACAGTTTTGTTATTTTTGTTCGTGATGATATCGGTTGGGCTGGTCGGTTGTGAACCAAAAGAGAAACCCCTGGGACAGACCAATAGTTCAGAACCTGTTTATGAGGTAAAAATCCCCGATAAAGTAACTGGTGCAACGTTGATTGACGAATTCCAGAAAACGGCAAGCCAATTTTTTAAAGGTTCCTATCCTGATATGGTTTATGCCGAATTTTATTATGAAGGCAATCTTGCGCAAATTGATCAGGCTTTTGGGGATATGCAATTGCATTATTTGGGAATCCCAAGTGACGGATTGGTCAAAACACCTGTTAAGCTGAGTGCAATTTATACAAAATCGGACCGACATATTGCATATTACGTAGAAAATACAACCGATAAAAGTGATCTGGTCTCGCAAAAGATTTCCTCACAGCGTTTTATTTTATTTGTTGACAAAATGAAGGAATATCTACAAAATATTGGCCTGAATGAAGGATATGTTGAGCTTAGCGAATTACCACTGGAAGGCTATTGGATTGTTTATCATTATCCGGCCGAGGGTAAGAACGCGGATTTAGAATTGAAGATCAAGTCAGATACGTTAGAGATAATGGATTATAAACAGAATCCGTAAGAGACCCAAATTTGTAATTATTCAAAACCCTGACATTCATATTTGTGTCAGGGTTTCTTCTTTATGAATCGAATCTCGGTTTATAATATAATCACATAGGTATGGACGAAAATCAGCATAATCGTATAAACGGGGTTACACAATGAAAAAAAGAACGATCCTTATCATGCTGCTAATTTTTTGTATTTCCTGCACGACATTGAATATCAATCAGGTTCAAAAAAAGAATACCGGGCACTCTCAGGAAATTCTATTTGATATGCTTGCGTATATTCCTGAGGGATTAGTGGATTATCATCCGGCCGATTTATACGGCATGCAAATCAACTATTTTGATTTTGAGGTGATGCGGAAAGATCTGAAGTTGCCGGATATAGACGGTACTGCTTCCTGGGAAGATAAATTAAAATTGATCATCGGTTATCAATTCGAGGGATTACAGGGTTTCCCGCAAGACCTGGACCCTGCGAATCATGATACGTATGCAGCTTATGGTTTTGATTTAGCTGACATTTCACAATCCTTGGTGTTGGTTGATCAGGACGCCGCTATTTTGCGTGGCACCTTTGATGCAAGAAATATAGATCAGGCTTTACTTACTAAAAATTATGCGGTTTCACTGGGTATGAAATTTGCGGTTTATACAGGGAATGAGGATCAGTATTGTTTTGGTATTTCTGAGGAGGTTATTTTGATTGGCCAAACTTGTGACGACGTGGAAACGATGATTTGGCAAAAAGACAACCCTGAGCGCAGTGCGAGCCAGATGGTCCAGATTCGACAAATGGTGCAAAAAACCCATAATCCGCATGGGCTAACGCTGTTATCCAGCGGCGATTTGCCTGCTTTTAATTTAAAAATGGATGAAATAGTTAAGATGACGCCATATCTGGAAGATATTCTCATGAAAGACAACAACAATTACCAGTTGGATTGGGAATATGTGCTGGTTACATACCATGCACTATCCGAGCAAACGGACCTGGATTTGTTTTATATCTTTCCAACCGAAGCATTGGCAATAGAATATCTTCCAATTGTAGAGGATGCTTTGACAAATACGCCGTCATTTGTTAATTATCATAATCTGAGTTGGTCAGAACTATTAACCATAAAATCTATGGAAACGCAAAGTCAATTAATCCATGTCACAGCAACTACGAATGGAAAAAATTTCTTGGGTAACCGGTTTTTATCCAATGATTTTTATGGATTGATACCCCTTAAACAAATAGAGTAATCTTATTGTTGAACCATGAATCATGGTCTGATGGTAGATTCAATATTGTGTTCTAGTGAATGATAAATTAAGATTAACCGAAATGCTGTGAACGGTGAGGGGTAATCTCAAAGGGCTGAAGATGCAATAACAAAAGAGGCTGCCAATTGGTAGCCTCTACTCGTGAAAAGTCAGGATATTTTTCTCTGTTTGCGGGACCTGGCGGTGAAAAATGCCGCAAAGAAAACCAAAACTGACCCGATAATGCCTGCCAGAATCGTTGCCAATCCTTCATTCGTGATACCCGGCATCACATAATCGGGAACCACCTGGTACAAGGACTCTTGTGCCAAAGCCAAAAAACCGTTCTGTTCAGCCACCCACTCCAAACCATCCGGGTGCGAGGAGGCTAACGGCGAGAGAATTGCCAGTGCGATAGTAATGATTGCCCCACCTATGATGATGGGACGATTATTGGATGGCGTTGTGGCCGTTTCCTGAAAGAGATCTTTGCGTGCGGCAAAGAGGAAGGATATAGCCCCTACGGTAATGATGGCTTCACCCACACCAATCAAGGCATGAATGGCAGCCATGGCCGGTACGGCAATATTAGCAGGGGATGTGCCTGATAGCGCCAACATAAGCGCAGCGGATAATGATGCAATAAAAATGGATGCCCAAGAAGAAACTGCACTGCCCGTAAAAAGCCCCCATGATTTTCCACTTGCCGATCTTTGAATCAGGCGATAGATGGCATAAGAGACAAAAACACCCAACACTGCCATATTAAATAGATTGGCACCTAATGCCAGCATACCGCCATCCTGAAAGATGATGGCTTGTGTAGATACAACGGCTGTCATAACAATGACTGCCGGCCATGGACCCAATAGGATGGTTGCCAATGCGGCACCCAATAAGTGGCCGGACGTACCGCCGGTGACACTGAAATTCAACATCTGTCCAGCAAAAATGGCTGCTGCAAGTATGCCCATCAGCGGAATTTGTTTCTCGCTTAAATTTTTGTTTATGTTTTTTATTGCCATGGCTATCACAATTACAGAAACGATCCAAAAAAGGATTGAGACCAGAATGCTCAAAAATCCATCCGGTATGTGCATGGCGACTGGTGAATAGTGCATAAGTCCTCTCTCTTTGGGTGTCTTCCCCTATAGTTGATTGCATTTATTATAACAAACAATGTTGGTAGTTGCAATCAATTGCAATAAAAAATTTTGATTTTAATTCTATTCCGATTTTGAAAACTAATTATTTTTCCAAACAATCTGAAAATGAATCAGGCGGGGTGTTTTGCTTTGCTCGCAGGTTGATGGTGGATAGAGAAAGAAGCGCTTTGTCCTTGAGAATGCTGAATATGCCCCTGACAAAGCAGGCATGTCACAATTGCGCTTATTGCGATGAAAGTAAAAATGGATTCATAAATCGCTCAATCACGAACTACACAGGCATCAGCATGTGTTAGGCAGCAGGGGAGGTGTGCATGAAGTTTCCGGTTGGCGGAAAAGGAAATGCTAAATCGTTGAATTTACCAAATTTGGTACTAAATATTTGCTGCCATAGGATCAAGTCCCATAGCTATCATCTGAGAGTGTTCGGCTTTTGTATAGTTCTTGCTCGGCTAATTTGAAGAGCTCGTCAATATTGGGTTGGTCCATATCCAACATAGCAATGCCAAAGCTGGTCGTTATTTTTAAAGCATCCTGATTGATCTGTAACGTGGATTTATCGATCTTTTCTTTTATTTCACAAACAATTTTGTAGCCTTCCGTATAGTTTGTGTTAGGGAGAATAAGCACAAATTTATCTCCACCCAGGCGACCGAGGATATCCATCATACGTGAATATTTCTGAAAATAGGAGGCAATCTGTTTAATTGCGAAATCGCCAGCTTCAACGCCATATTGTTTATTGATTATCCTGAAATTATCAATGTCAAAAATGGCAATCGTTAATGGAATCTCGGTGATTTTTGCTTGTGCTATATTTTTCTCCAAAATTTCTTTTAAACCAATCCAATTATATAAGTTTGTCGTGGGATCTAAGATAGATTGTTTGTTGAGTTCATCATTGAAGCGCTGGGTACACATGATAATAAAACCAAATGACGACGCAAAAATGGAAAGAAATACGGCAACCATAAAAATTGTTAGCAAAGGGGAAGTACTTAAGAGCGTGTATTTCCCATAATTTACAATTGCTGCATCAATTCCACGTAGCAAAGAAACCACAAGAAGGATCAAATAGGCTATGCCAATAAAAAATCTGATTTTTGATGCATAGACGGGTTTATTTAACAAATCCCAGACGATGAGTCCTCCAATAATCATTGATGTAAAAGATATGACAGCAATTCTGATACTTGGGCTGTTGTATAGCAAAAGGAAAAATAAATTACAGATCATGCAGATGACAACAAATGCATAGATTTTTTTTCTTTGTATAT
>JAEKNU010000044.1 GCA_016838895.1 Chloroflexota bacterium | reverse complement strand
CTCATGTCCGGTTCGATGTGGCAGGGGATGGAAACCAGAGTTTATTTCTCAGGCGCCATCCCTTGACCCTACCACCTAACGCTGGGGACTACCGCTTTACGGCGAGCGGCATTTTCGAACATTTTCCTGACTTCGAGTATTCTCTGCTCTCAAAGTGAATCCATATCTACCTCACTACCAGTAAAGCAAACCGTTAGCTGGCCGTCCGCAAAATAAACCAAAAGGGATTGAGTAAGCAATGGAAACCCACTTCGACATTGCTCAGCATAAACTCGTTGACAAACTTAGTTCACCCTCTCCATACCTCTGATGGGTGTTTTGATCAGGTTCAGCGTAAGCTCGTGGCAATTATGTGTATCGGTGTGTTCACAAGCCTCTATAAATGTTAGTAGAATGGGAATAAATAATCCAATTAATGATTGTACTGAATAAACAGGGAGGGAATCATGATTGATATGAAATGTGTGCCCTATAAGCGCAAAGGTTTATACCTGGCGCTAACGCTGCCCATGATTGTCATATATATTTTAATATTCTGTATGCTATGGCAGATCAAACCAATGTTTGCACTGATTTATTTATCCTTTTTTGTTCTTGTTGCACTTTGCATGAGTTTTGTGTGTGTTTACTGGCAATGCCCGTATGTGGGCAAGTTTGCACCCTGTGTGGGTGGCTTCTGCCTGCCTTCCAGCCAGTTGGCACGCTTATGGAAGAATACCAAGCGCACAGAAGGCAGGTATAAATTCTTTTATAATGCAGCTTTTGTTTTCTTTTTTGCCATTATTTTCTTCCCTTTGTATTTTCTGTATATGACCAGCATTCCCTTGTTGATCGGATACATTGTGGTAGTAAGCCTGTATACCGTTTCCTACATGTGGTTGATCTGTCCGCATTGTGCGACACGGGCTGCCTGTCCGGGTGGCCAATCTGCGATGGCATTACAGAAATGGATAAAAAAATCTGAACTGGATGAAGAGGAAGCGCAATAAGCATAAACGGAGTGTATATTAATTTCTGAGTAGAGTGCATTTGGAATGCATGCTACTTGTCCCAGAGTATATGTTTTTCCAGGTTGAGGAGTCGATTCCCACGTTCACCTCGATTCCACTCGGCGAGCAAGCCAAACTCACTCTCTCCATGCTCCTGGATGGATATTTATAAAACTATGCAAGGGCTGCCACATGCACTCAGGGTAGCATTGTGTCGCGGCAGCCCAATTATGGAATGTTATTTGAATATTCAAAAATTGTAATGGCACAGCGCCTTTCGACAAGCTCAAGACAAGCGCTGTGCCACTACAGAATGCTTTAAAACGCCGTGGTACAGATGGGTTTTTTATGGGTCAGGAACAGTTTCTGCACCTGTGATAGATAGGCATCATCGGATATTGTGGCTCTACCGAAGAGCAGTAAACTCTCAAATTGCACACAACCCATGGCCAATGATGAAAAATCGGATACGTCCATGCTGACTTCGACATCGTAATTGTCCTCAGCTACTGATGCCAAACCATCCCTGAAATGGGCAATCACACTGCCGTTATTTTGTGGCAGAAAAGTATCCGTAATATTGAACTTCACCTGAATATTTTGCTGATTGAAATTATGATCGCGCAGCATGGCAAACCATCTGCGCGTATTGAGGATGCGATACATGACCCCCACACCCTGCGTGTTGCTCTCATGATAAACCTCATGGAATAAATTCTCGGTGGGGTTGCGTGGATCAAAGAAGAGATGATGGAAATCTTCTTCCTGGCTGTCGAAGATGATGTCATGAATCTGATCCGCCTGGGAATGCAGAAAAGCCATCAACTCAAGAAAAGCTGTTTTATTTTCATATATGATTTCAATAATTTCCATATCATTGTGAATGACATTATCCGGTTTTTTGCTTTGGAAACGATAAACGATATAGCCCTGAATTTGTCCATCCAGATCCACACCAATCAGGCGATGGGTGGGTGGAATAAACAAACGATCCAGATCGTTTTTTCCTTTTTCTATCAAACCATGCGTTTTCCTGGCTACCCTTTGATAACATTCGAAAAGCGCTTTGCGGTCATCAGCCGTCAGGTGGCGTACATGTGCTTTGTTACCGGTCGGAAATTGTGCCGGATTGAGTTCATAGCGGCTCATTTTCGTGCCGTAGCCAAAGCCCATTTTTCGATAAAAATCAGGACGGAACGGAAATAGTGCTGCCATGGGCGCACCAATCTCATAATAGTGATCCAGATAAAAAACAAGCAAGTCGCGGGCGACCTTTTCCTTTTTACGAACAATATCCACGGCCACCGAGCCGATCCCGCCTGTCGGCATTTGTGTTTCATAAACCTGCATCACAAAATCATGCATGCGCATGATGCCCATTAATTGTCCATCGCGAAAAGCGCCATAAAAATTGATCGTATTGTCCTTGTTTTGTTCTTCCAGCCGGGAAACAATTTTCTTTTTCTCTTCTTCCGTGTTGATTTTCATACCCGGATAGGCTTCTGTATCCATATTGACAAAAGCCGGAAATTCATCAATGGTTAATTTACGGATTTCACTTTGTATGGGACGCATCTTTTCCTCTTTTTAAGAACAGCTCATTGTTGATGTCCTGCTTTGTTTTGTGCCGGGATCATCAGCTGTACTTCTGAATCATTGTTTGAGTAGGTTTCAATAACAAAAGGCAATTTTGCCTGATAGGACGATATCGGAAACCAAACCGACGATAGGTATTGTAAAAAACTGGTGGTATGTTGTGCGGAAATGCTTGCTGTTGGCATCAACATATCTTGCGCAGGAATCTCTTTTTGAACAAACCAGGGCGGGAGATCTGCTAAATGATCGTTGAATTGATAGCCGTTGAAGTAATAAATGCCTTTTTTCTCCCATTGAGCAGGAAAAAAACGAATGCCAATTTTCTGGCTGTTCCCAGGCGGTTGATATTGTTGATGCATTTCCCGCCAGATATCTTCCAGTGCCTGAGGTGTGCCATCACAATGCGTGAGCAAGCCATAAGCGGTCAGGGTTTGACTTTGCTCTTTTTTCAGGCTTATGTTGTGAAAATCTTGCCAGTCATTGAGCTGATCACCAGGCAACGCCGATAGAAGCAGGCGTGAATCCAGCACTTTCTTTTTACGTAATTCTGATGGCGGTGCATTAAACAAGCGCCGAAAACTGCGCGCAAATACCTCGCTGGATTGAAAGCCATAGTCGACAGCAATATCCGTTAACCGCCGCCGGGTATGTACAACCTGAATGGCTGCCTCCGAAATGCGCCGGCGTATTAAATAGGTGTAGGGTGAGATCAGCGTAACGGCATTAAACACGCGGCTGAAATGATAGAGGGAATAATTTACATGCTGGCTGATATCCTCAATACAGATCGGCTCAGTCAGATGATCCTCAATATATTGCAGGGATTTGGCAATTTGCTCGAATTGCTGCGGCGATGGTTTCATGACTCAAGGATGGGGATCAGGATCAGAACGGTTGATTCGTCCAGCCGATCCATACCCAGAAATTGGTCATCGTATCCAACAAAATGATAGGTTGGATCCCGTTGATATCCGAATTCATGCATATCGCGATCAATGGGCAAATGTTCAGGGTCATCCACAATCGCAGTTCCGTTGACGCGGTATTGCAGATAGCGTTTTGCAGGGGCATTTTTCAATAAAAAATGTACAGGTAATTGAGCTGGTGTTGTATAGGGCGCCCCGATAAAAACTTCATAGCGGCCGGTCGCCTTGCTTTGCGGATGCAGGAGATGCATCTCGTACATGATGCCGCCAGATTGTACAATTTTACTGAATTCAGGCTGGCCTTCCAGAGATTGATAAAAGCGTGACCATAATTGGCCAATTTCGTTTTCATTTTCCCATTCCATGTGATAAGCAAAGGGATCCCCATAAAAGCTGAACCCCGCCAACAGGAATGGCCCTATCTCCATAATTGTCGGTTTATCCATAACTGGATTCCTCATTTGGCATGTTTGAATTTACTGCTGGTTTTATTATAGTATGGAAGTGCCCCGAGGTTTTACTCCAGTATGCTCTCCAATGATTCAGTTTCATGGCCTTCATTGAGTGTGGCCAGGCCTTCGCGCAGGGCATACAATACGGCCTGGGTTCTGCTGGCCAGATGTAGTTTCGCCAGAATATTACTGACATGCGAGCGTACAGTGGCTTCACTGATGATCAACTGCTCGGAGATTTGGCGGTTGCTGAGACCTCGTGCGACCAGTTTTAGAATTTCTACTTCACGATCGGTCAGGCTTTCGGCTTGTCCGGGAATGTTGAACTGATTTTTGCGGCGCTGCTCTTTGCTGTCATCTTCATCCATGTTCATTAATTCATGCAATAGCTTTTGAGCAATCGTGGGATGCAAACTGGGCTCACCGCGCACAACCTGATAGATGGCTTCCATTAATTCTTCCGGTGCAGAATCTTTGAGCAGATACCCCATTGCCCCGGCCTTGATGGCCGGGAAAACTTTATCATCCCCACTGAAACTGGTTAATACCAGGATAGGCATATCTGGGCATATTTTTTTGATTTCCAGAATGGCTTCAATGCCATTCATCACAGGCATGACCAGATCCATGAGGACGATATCCGGTTTGAGGGAGGTGCACATTTCAAGGGCTTGCTGTCCATTTTCTGCTTCACCAACCAGGATAATATCCTGTACGGTATTGATCAGGGCGTGTATGCCTTTACGTACAATAGCATGATCATCCGTTATCAACAATCGAATGGGCTTTGTCATAGAGTACCTCCACAAGTATGGTTGTGCCCTTGCCAGGGCTGGATTTCACCTGAAATTCACCACCCAGATGTTCCGCTCGTTCTTTCATGATTTTCAACCCCATCCCTCCGTTATACACTGTGGGCATGGGGTTAAAACCAATTCCGTTATCCTGAATTTTTAAGGACACCCTGTCCTTATGATCCCATAAGCGAATCAGGATCAGGGTGGCCTGGGCATGTTTAAGGATGTTATTGAGGCTTTCCTGGGCAATGCGGTACAGGGATAACTCGTATTGGGCAGGTAAACGGTGGTTGAGATTATGCTTGAAATCGCTGACAATGCCGACACGTTTTTCAACCGATTCCAGCCGGTTTTCCAATGCCAGCAGCAAGCCGCCTTTTACCAACATACTGGGACGCAATTCGTAGATCAGTAAACGCATTTCCTGTAAGGCTTCACGGGCACTTTTTTGCAGCTCGCAAATGTTTTCTGCAGTTGGGGATAGCTTGCCTGCTGCCAACATCCTCGCGGCTGCCTCAGCGTATAAATTGACGCCATAGAGAGATTGGGTAACAGCATCATGTAGTTCACGTGCCAATCGATTGCGCTCATTGGTCACCGCGGCTTCAGCGGCCTTGGCGGAGAGTTCCGTTTCTGCTTTTTCTCTTTCATAAATTTCCTGCTTGAGACGTACATTTGTTTGCATCAATTCGCTGGTGCGTTCTTGAACTTCGCTTTCAAGGCGTAAATTACTGGCGTGAATACTGCGCATACGTAGCTTGTAAAAACCGACAATCATGCTCACGGTCATTAAAACCATCAGGGAGATAAACCACCTGGTTTGCCAGAATGGTGGAATGACTTCAATTTGTATCGCTAACCCACTCTCATTCCAGATGTTGTCATTATTGGACCCCTTTAATCGCAAGGTGTACGTGCCGCCGGGTAAATTGGTAAATTGTCCATAGCGACGATTGCCAATATATACCCAGTCTTCATCTACCTTTTCCAATTTATAAGCGTATTGGTTATCTTGGGATTGGATGTAATTTAGTGCCACAAACTCGAATTCAAAATTATTATTCGGCCATTCCAGCACAATGGGCTCATTATTGATATCCATTTCTGACAGCATGGATTGTCCATTGATGGTCAGCTCGGTTAGCACAATAGGCGGTATGTTTGGATTTTTTCGAAAACGCTGTGGGTAGAAACGGTTCAAACCATCGATGCCCCCAAAAAGCAGATCACCATTTTGGCCTTTGGCATATGCACCGGAATTAAATTCACTACTTTGTAGACCATCACTAACCTCATAATTTACAAAGGATTTCGATTTTGGTTCGAAACAGGATAAGCCCTTATTGGTACTTAACCAAAGTCGCCCGTATTCATCATCCAGAATGCCGTAAATCACATTGTTTGGCAAGCCATCCTGCATGGTGTAGCGTTGGAATTTTTCACTTTTGGGATGATAAGCAATTAACCCTTCCCCAAACGTGCCTAACCATAGCGTATCCTGTTTGATAAGAATACTTAAAACGGTCTGACTGCTGGATGAAGTTGGTATATCCAATTGCAAATGGTGCCGGGTGATCTCTCGTGTTGATAAATCCATAGCATACAAACCGGTGTTGGACGCGATCCACAAGGTGTTTCCTGCATCCTGGCGAATGCTGTAAACAGCACCCCAGGCAGTCTGTTCATCCGCATCTCCAAGAATCAAATCATAGGATTGCATGGTTTCCGTTTGTGGATTAAATGCGATCAGTTCATTGCCTTCCATGCCAAGCCACAATTGATGATCGCGATCCTCATAAATTGATTGAATTTTTCTGCCGATAATATATTGTCTGCTTTCCCCGCTGAGTGGATCGTAACGGGTTAACATGCCGCTGCTTGTTCCGGCCCAGAGGATATTCTGACTGCTGAAAAACAACGCCTCAACGCCCTCATCATTCATTGACAATGGCTGACCAAAAGTGGATGAATAAACCTCAATGCTCTGATCATTAAGATTGATGCGGTTAATCCCCCCTTTATTTGTGCCAACCCAGATGTTGTCATAAATATCACTGGCAATACTCCAAACCAGATCATCACTCAGGCGATAAGCTGCTGCTGCACTGCTGCGATATATCTCCATTGGCGCTGCAAAGCGATTGAGTAAGTTGACCCCGGAACTAAAGGAGCCAAACCACAAATTTCCGCTTTGGTCTTCCAGCATGCTCATAATGGAATCATTGTTGATGCCGTTAATCTGATCAGGATTTGGTATGATGGTAAATTCACTTTGATCAAGCGCATTATAAAGAATCAAACCACCGTTTACAGTACCGATCCAGATCATACCGGATTGATCCTGCAATAAACACTTCGGTTTGTGCTCCACTAAGTATTCCCTGATTTCTGCTGAGCCTGGAAAGTCCGAGAATTGCTCTGTTTGTGGATTGAAAATTAGCACGCCCTGAGAAGTTGCAAACCAAATGTCCCCGTTCTTTTCTTGTATGATACTTTTGACGCTCTGTATGGTATTGATGCTATTTGGGAGGAGAGGATTCAAAAATGTAAACATATCTGTTTGAGGGTTATACATGGCCGGTCCCTCTTCATGCGTTCCTAACCACAACATCCCTGCTTTATCCTGAAAAATGCTGATAATGCCCGAATCACTGTGCTGATTAACAGCATTAATGTCTATAAATCGATTGAGTTTTGCATCGTAGCGGCTGAGACCATCTTCGGTACCAGCCCAAAGCGTCTCATCCGGGCTAGTATACAATGCCAGGATATATCGTCCTCTGATGTATTGATCAGATTTTGTTTGTTGATAATGTTCAAATGTCCCTTTTCGCGGATTGAATTTATCCAGTCCAAAGCCGTTGGTACCAATCCAGATATTGCCCTGTTGGTCTTCCGCCAGCGATAATATGAAATTGTGACTGAGCGAGTTTTCATCGCCTGGAGAGGATTGATAGATTTCAAAATCATACCCATCATATCGATTGAGGCCGTCCTGGGTAGCAAACCACAAGAAGCCATTTTGATCCTGTAAAATGGCATTCACCGTACTTTGCGAGAGACCCTGCTCTATGGAAATATGCTCAAATCGTAAATTATCTGTGGTCGGCATGCGTATTGCTTCGGGGGGTGTCACAGGAATTAATGCATCCCTGGTGTTTTGGATTTGTTTACCAGTTACGCTGGTAAATCCCCAAATGGAGAGCAAAAAGCAGGTCAGGAGGAGTACTGAAAATAATATTTTTTCACGATTAATCATTTCAGCTCCTTCGCCATTACTCCTTATCAAATCATAGCATGCACAAAAAAAGGCCGCGACCCGCAACTGGATGATCTTAACCCTGGCCAGATGGATAGGATATTTGTAGATTAAGCTGTTCGTCATCAAGATTGACTAGATTTTGTCGATGATAATAGTAGAGGTATTACCGTGATTGCAGGTTTGTACACCCGTGAGCAGTTATCATATCGTGAAGCAGGATTTGGATTATCCATTCAATCCGGAGGCGCAGGGTTGCCTGAATCAGCGCACCCTGAAAACAATGCCGCCAGTGATCTGGTACAAATTAGTGCTGCTTCGCAATCCGCTTTAACGCATCAGATGCAAGAGGTGGAATTTTCTGGCGGCTGGACGGATATGCGTTTTGATGTGGATGGTGATGTAATTGCCAAAGCCAGTTACAGCATCAACGTGTCTCAGAGAACGGAATCGTTGCAGTTATCCTTTACTTTTACGGCAGAATCATTGGGATACACCAAAAAAGATTTTGCAGGGTTTGGCGGGGAACCCATCCAGATCAAAATGGATTTCTTCCAACAATCCATTGATTTTGTAAAAGAACAAAACCTGACCATTACACAAAAGAACCGCACTGCGGATGAAATTATTGTTGATATTGTACGTTCCCTGCGAGAGGTTTTTTTGCAAAAAGGCGATGAAACAGTCAGACTTCATCTGGATTCGGAAGCCTTCCAAACCTTGATTGGCAATGCTCAAACCAGCAATATGGTCGATAATATTGCGGCATTGATCGGTATCATCAATCATATGCGCCTGCATGGCGGGCCGCGCAATAAATATGATATTTATGTCAGCGGGAAAGGCAAACCGGAAATCAATTATCAGGAAAATGTTGAGCTGAAAATCGAAGGCAGCCAGATTTCACTTTCAATTACGATTCTGCCGACAGAAGATAGTGCTGCTGAGATCGAACAACATTCAGCGGAACAGCCAGTACATGAAGAAACCACTTGAATTTCAGGCTAAAAAATTGCCAAAATTGAAACTCCATATTGCCTTGTGAGAACGTGACAAATCAACTATAAATTACTTTGATGGATTCATTCATTTTTAATTCGGAGGGACAATGAGTACGACATTTACAACCGCACCCATTAAACAGGTACTAACGTATCCATTCAAAGATGAACGCTGGCAGGGGAAGGTCATTATTGGCATGCTGATCGGGCTCGCAAATTTTATCATTCCCATTTTACCCGCATTGATCGTCTCGGGGTATTATTATCAAATTATGCATCGTATTCTGGTGGATGATGGGGAATTGCATTTACCGGAATGGGATGATTGGGGAAAACTAATTAAAGACGGCTGGCGCTTGTTCTGTGTAAATTTCATTTACAATTTGCCGGGTGTAATCTTCATCATGATGGGAGCGGTCATTTATTTTGTTGGTGTCTTTGCGTTTACCCTTGCCAGTACTGAATATTCTGTCCCTGAAGAATCAATTTTCTTGCTCTTTTTGTTTATGGGGATAATGTTCGTTTGCCTGACCATTGGCATGGTCTTAGCTGTAGTTGGAGGGATTGCAGCACCACCCGCCCTATGTAACACAGTAAAACACGATTCTTTCAAAGCTGCATTTCGTTTTTCTGAATGGTGGCGGGTTCTTAAAGCCAATTTTGGCGGATTTTTCATCGCATTGCTTATTGGATTTGGCGTATATATGATTATCATGTTTGTTGCACAAATCTTTTACATGACAATGCTGTGCAGCTGCCTAATGCTTCCGATATCGATGATTGGTGGGTATTATTTTGCACTGGTATTTTATGCCATTATTCCGTTGGTATATAAAGAAGGCCTGGAAAAACTGAAAGAGCAAACGGTATAAATATTTACCAATTCGAAAAATGCTAATAACCCTGTTCCAAAGTACAGGCAACGCCTGCGCTTTGGCAGGGTTTTTTGTTTATTGCATATCAAAAATATTGACAAGCCAAAACAAGAAATGATATGCTTGCAGCGCAAGACAAAAAATAATTAAGAAAGGGTAAGTACATTACGTTTTATGTTTAAATTCGCTTCGGTGTTTGGATTCAGAAGAGTTGCCTGAGCGCACTTGAATCAGTGAAGTTGTTTTCACCTGATCAGGTCGCAGCACGCCAGCCACGGGTGCGCTCATGCATCGTGGTTTGCTTTTAACGCTTCGCGTAAAGCATATTTTGGGCACCATTCCTGCATCGAGGATTTAACAATCCGGGATATTGATTAATGTTGCCAGCCACGTAATTTTTTTTCGTGGCTGGTTTTTTTATTTAAGCAATATTCAGGATTAAACACAATGAAGAAGCATTTAAACGTTAATACAGGAACCGTTATTGCGGTTTATCAAAATCAGGTGTCCGTGCAGTTTGATGATCAGGTTTTCAACTGTCAACTCGTGGGTGGAGCAACTAGGAAAAAACAAAATAAAGGTAGGACATGGACTGAGATACTGGTCGGGGATCAGGTTGAATTTGCACATGGCGTTATTCAACGCGTTCTTCCCAGGCAAAATCATTTTTCGAGGCGAAAAGCCGGGCCAAAAGCGGTTGAGCAAAAGATCGCAGCCAATATTGACCAGATCATCGCGGTGCTGTCTGTACAAAATCCTGCGCCAAAATGGAATTTGCTGGACCGCTATCTGACCGCAGCAGAAATTGCTGAAATCCCTGTGTTGATCTGCATGACCAAGATGGATTTGGAGCCAACAGGCGAAGGTCAGCAAAAGGATCTAGAAGACGCTTTAGCGGTGTATCAGGATTTAGGCTATGCTGTGCAATTTACCTCCACGCAGCATGAATCCGGTTTGGAAGCACTGCGAAAGGATTTGCAAGGGAAAACCTCCTTGATGATCGGTAAGTCTGGCGTGGGGAAATCCTCGCTGATGAATGCGTTATTCCCGCAAGTTGCCAGATCAGTAGGAGTGGTAGGCAATGAAAGCGGTAAAGGTAAACATACCACCAGCAGTGCCTGGATGCATTGTGTGGATTCAGATACACGCCTGATCGATACCTCAGGTACTCGCGAGTTTGGCTTATGGCTGGGTGAAGCAGAGGATTTGCAGTATTGTTTTATCGAGATGCAGTCCTTTATTGGCAAATGCCGTTTTGGATTAAGCTGCTGGCATGATGAAGAACCTGATTGTGCCGTACGGCAGGCAGTCATACAAGGCGAGATTGATCCGCGCCGCTATCAGAGCTATCTCAAGCTGCTGGATGAGGAGCGTGCATCATGAGAGGTGTCAACTCCCGCAAAGAGAAGTATTACTATGATGAACCATTTGCATGCGTAGCTCAAAAGCAGTCCAAGCGCACAAGCAGACGTTATTTCGAAGCAAGTTTCAAGTGTCAGCATTGCGGTGTATTAATCAACGCGGATCCTTTGTTGAGTGGTGTACAGAATCGTAATCACTGCCCGTATTGTCTATGGTCCCGGCATGTGGATTTATACCAGGCCGGGGACAGATTGTGTGCCTGTCGGGCAGACATGCGCCCGATGGGGTTAACGCTCAAGCAAAGCCGTAACAAGTATACACAGCAAGCCGGTGAATTAATGCTGGTGCATCAATGTGAAGGTTGTGATGCATTTTCAATTAATCGCGTTGCCGCCGATGATATTGCGGATTGGATTGTGGATTGTTATCAGGTATCTCTATCCATCACAGAAGCAGATAGACAGACTCTGCTTTCACAAGGGATCACACTCTTGGGGAGAGCCGATGATTTTTTACTGATGAGGCGCTTGTTTGGTATGGAAAAAGAAAAACCGATTGACAATTTCCCCATATGAATTTCTGAAAAGAAATAGTTATGAAAACCCTTCCGGATCATGTGATCCGGAAGGGTAGAGGAGATGTTGAACAGCGTAAGAAGAATGAATTTTTTTTTATGCTTTAATCCGCGCGCGGTAGGAACTCAAAAGGACTGCCAGGAACATAATCACAGCTTTGACGATGTATTGGGTATGAATATCAATATTCAAAAGGGTCATGCCATTCCCAATCACACCCATGAAAATGACTCCCACCAATGTGCCCCAGACCTTTCCAAGACCGCCAGTAAAACTGGTACCGCCCACAACTACTGCCGCAATAACGTCAAGTTCCCAACCTTTTCCAAAAGAGAAGGTGCCGGACATTACCTGTCCGGAGGTCATGAAACCTGAGATGACAGCCATGATTTGCACAATAATAAAAACAAAAATCTTTGTTTTTCCAACGTTGATACCGCTTAACCGTGCCGATTCTTTGTTACCGCCCACAGCATAAGTTGCTCGTCCGGTGGTGGTGAATTCCATAATAAACCAGATAATCAGAAAACTGATCAGCATGATTACCACAGGGATGGGCACACCGTTAATACCGCCGATTCTGCCGCCACCTAGCTGGTTGTACCAATCAGGGAACTGATTAGGAATTGGAAAACCACCAGAAAGTCGTCCAGCCAATCCCAAAAGGGCATAGAGGCCGGCTAATGTAACAATGAATGCCGGCATTCCCGTTCTTTGTTCAAAGAAACCGTATATCCAACCAACTCCGACACCCATCAGTAGGCTGATGGTCATTCCGATAATACAGGCGGTTGTCAGATCCATGCCGCCAGCTGTTAGATTCTGACAGGTTAGAGCAACGATCACACCGGTTAAACCTACTGTAGAGCCGATAGAAAGATCAATCAAACCTGCAATAATGACCATTGTCATACCAAACGCGATAACACCTTTCAAGGAGTTCGCGCGCAAAATGTTCATCCAGTTTGCCCATGTGAAAAAGCGATTGGCACCAATCGTCAAGCCAATAATTAATAATATTAAACAGACTTCAATAATATGGTCCAGTAGAAATATGTATATCTTTTTGCGATCAAATTTCAATCCGCTTTCTGCAGCGTTATTCATATGACTATTCTCCTCTCATGCACAATTCATAAAGATCAGCTACATTCATCGTATCCGGGTTTACCTCGTCTACAATCTGTCCCTGGCGCATGATCAATATGCGGTGACAGACTTCCAAAAGTTCTTCCAGTTCGGTAGAAACAAATATGGTAGAAACACCTTTGCGGGCTTGTTGCCACATGATCTCGAAGATTTGCTGTTTGGCGTTTACATCAATGCCCCGTGAAGGTTCATCATACAGCATGATTTTTGGGCTGGTGTTTAACCAGTTTCCCACGACTACTTTTTGCTGATTACCGCCTGATAAAGATTCACAGCGTGAGTCGATGTTACTTACTGCAATTTCCAGTTCTTCAACTTGTTTTCCGGCAAAGATATCGCGTTTGCTTTTGTTTTCCAACCATCCGTTAGCAGTCATTTTCATGCTGGCGTAACACAGGTTATCACGTACTGAGTGAATCAGAATTAAGCCTTCCAATTTTCGATTTTCAGGGGTTAAACCCATACCGGCTTTAACCATTTTGATAGGATCGGTAGATTTAAAAATTTTTCCTTCAATTTCGATTTCACCTTTATCAAATGGATCTGCGCCAAAAATACCGCGTAATAATTCCGTTCTACCGGAACCCAACATACCCGCAATACCAAGTACTTCACCCTTTTTAAGATTGAAATTGATATCTTTATAAAAAGCCTTGTGAGATAATCCCCTAACTTCCATTATAGATTCTTCCAGAATCTGAACATCAGTGGGGCGATTTTTGATTTTGACTTCACCGAACATCATATCGAGAATTTCTTTTTGCGAGACATCCTTCATTTGCACTGTCCCGACATACTGCCCATCTCGTAATGCAGAGACTGTATCTGCAATTTGCGGTAACTCCTGTAATTTGTGCGAAATATAAATAACAATAACACCCTGGTCACGCAAGGCACGTATTGCTTCAAACAAATTTTCTACTTCACTTTGAGCTAATGCTGATGTGGGTTCATCAAGCATAATGACTTTTGGATTAAAACTCAGTGCTTTTGTAATTTCAACAACCTGCATTTGCCACATACTTAATCGCGAAACTTGCTCATGCGGATCGATATCGGCTTTCATTTTATGCAGTAATGAGCTAGCGGATTGATAGGCTGCAGACCAATCGATGATGATGTTCTTTTTGGGTAAACGACCTAAAAATATATTTTCTGCGACTGATAATCCCGGCACCAGGCTCATTTCCTGGTATACAGTGACAATTCCTTTTTCATAGGCATCCGAGGTGAAATTAAAATGGAGATTCTCTTCGTTTAGGTAGATATTTCCGTTTGTGGGTTTGATGGCGCCAGCCAGGATTTTGACAAGGGTTGATTTTCCTGATCCATTTTTTCCTACCAGAGCATGCACTCGTCCACTATCAAAACGGATACTTACGTCATCGAGAGCACGGGTGCCAGGATAATCTTTTGTGATATGCTCTGTTCTTATTTCGAGAATACTCATCTGGTTACCTCAAAATTCTGTATCAGAACGGGGAGAATGCCTTTACGGCATCTCCCCGTTCCCATCAATTAAAATCTATTTTACACGTGAATTAATCTAAGCCGTTAGCTGTACGCCAAGCTTGTACACCTGCAGGATCGGTGGAGGTCAAATAGGTTCCTGGAACAATGGTCGTTTTGCCTTTGTCGGGGTTATCTTTTCCGAGCAGGGTGAGGGCCAAGGATTCCACGGCTGCATAACCCTGACCGTATGGGTCCTGGGCTACAACTGCGATGAGAATGTTGTTGTCGCTGAGGATCATGCTAGTCTGTTGATCGCCGCCATCATAACCAAAGACGAACACTTTGCCAGCCAGGCCAGCTTGTTGAACAGCCATAGCTGCACCAATGGTACCGCCATCATTACAGGCCCAAATCACATTGATTTCGGGATGAGCGGTAAGCATGTCACTGACTTTGGCGAGGGCATCGTCCTGTAAATTGGCGCTAACAGCTGCAACTTCAGTATACGTTGTACCGGCATCATCTAAACCTTCATAGAAACCACTCCAACGAGCTTTCGATTGATCGGGGAGTTGATGGTCGAAGTCGACGCGGGCTACATTGACATCACCGGTTATGTTATCGGCTATAAATGCAGCTGCATTTGTGCCGACTAGTTTACCGTTTGTGGCATCGTCTGAAGTGTAACCACCGGCCAGAAAGTCAACGTTACCCAGATTGATGTTGGTCACTGCAACCTGGATACCCTGGTCTGAGGCTTCCTTCAAGTTTGCGATGGAGGCATCCGGGCTTAATGGAGCAATGGCAATACCGTTTACGCCCTGGGCAATGTAGGTCTGAATCAATTCAGCTTCTTTGGCCTGATCGTTATTGGTGTTGGCAGAGAGGATTTTGATGCCATATTTTTCACCAGCGGCTTCAAAACCTTCGACCATGCTTTTCATGAATTGATCATCCTGGAATACGACACCAGCAATGGTCAAATCTACTTCGGCAGCAGTGGGAGCAGAACTTACAATTGCTTCCATGCCATTTGCAACACGCCAAGTATTTACTGCATCGGGGTCAGTGGAGGTTAAATAAGTTCCTGGAACAATGGTCGTTTTGCCTTTGTCGGGGTTATCTTTTCCGAGCAGGGTGAGGGCCAAAGATTCCACGGCTGCATAACCCTGACCGTATGGGTCCTGGGCTACAACTGCGATGAGAATGTTGTTGTCGCTGAGGATCATGCTAGTCTGTTGATCGCCGCCATCATAACCAAAGACGAACACTTTGCCAGCCAGGCCAGCTTGTTGAACAGCCATAGCTGCACCAATGGTACCGCCATCATTACAGGCCCAAATCACATTGATTTCGGGATGAGCGGTAAGCATGTCACTGACTTTGGCGAGGGCATCGTCCTGTAAATTGGCGCTAACAGCTGCAACTTCAGTATACGTTGTACCGGCATCATCTAAACCTTCATAGAAACCACTCCAACGAGCTTTCGATTGATCGGGGAGTTGATGGTCGAAGTCGACGCGGGCTACATTGACATCACCAGTTATGTTATCGGCTATAAATGCAGCTGCATTTACACCAACCAGCATACCATTGGTTTTGTCATCGGAGGTGTAACCACCGGCCAGAAAATCTACGTTACCTAGATTAATATTGGTAACGGCGACTTGGATGCCTTGTGTTGCTGCTTCTTGCAGGTTCGCAATGGAGGCATCCGGACTTAAGGGTGCGATGGCAATACCACTGACACCCTGGGCAATATAGGTCTGAATCAATTCGGCTTCTTTGGCCTGGTCATTGTTAGTATTGGCCGTGAGGATTTTGATACCATATTCGGCACCTGCGTCTACATAACCCTGAACCATACTTTTCATGAATTGATCATCCTGAAATACGACACCAGCGATAGTTAGTTCCGAATCAGTGGAACCACTGTCGCTGGCTGGGTCTGCAGTTAGGCCGCAACCCGTTAGTAACATGGTGAAAATGATCATAAAGCTTGTGATGGTAAAAATTTGTTTTTTTCTCATTGTCTTCTCCTGTTTGGATGAACTATATCGAGTACAATTTAATATGTAGTACTCCGTTTTGGTTTTTGTTGACTCAGTCCTTTATTTGGTTGTATATGAAAAACATCGCACATAATTTACCAATAGCGCTTTAATAATCAACAATAAATGAGCAAAACACAAACATTAATTGATCCACCCTGAACATAATGTTCATAATAGCACAAAAAAAAAAAAAAAAATTAAAGTCAACACAATAGTTTGACTATAACCATAACTATGATTGACTTTTAACAATTATCCGGTATAATGAGCATGTTCGTACTTTGTAATTAATAAAGGAAAAATCGTGAAAAATAATGCACGCCTTGATCGCATCGTTGCTATAGTAAATCAACACAGCTTTCTCACTGTAAATGAAATCAGTGAGCTCTGTGATGTTTCTGAGATGACAATTCGTCGCGATTTGAATGAATTACAAAAGCAGGGACGTATTATGCGCACCTATGGTGGCGCAGTATCTATTCAAAATGACCATGCACAAGTCTCTATTGAAAATCCAGTTGATGTTCCATTGGAAAAACGTAAAGAGGTGTTACTGGTCGATCAGGTGGATGTATTAATTGGAACTTCTGTAAATCCTTATTATGATAATATCTTAGTTGATCGAGCTTCTAAGAAACATATACCAATTATTGCTGAATCAATTGAAATGCCAAACCAGTGTACTGTTGTAAATGTTGACAACTATCAGGCTGGTTTTGATTTGGGAAGTTGGGCAGGTAATTATCTACAACGCCAGGGCGTGAAGAAAATAAATTTACTGGATTTAACTTTTGACAAGCCAAACACCCAGTTACGCAGCCGTGGTTTTGTAGTTGGTTTGAATGTCACCAGCCTTTCTAATGAGGTCGTTCTTTCCATTAATTCACAATCGCGATATGCTACAGCCTATCAATTATCTCTGGATGCATTAACGGTTTACCCACATATCAATTTGATATTTGCTATCAACGATATCACTGCCTGGGCAGCGATTAATGCCTGCCGTGATTTAAATATTAACCCTGCAAATATGACTGTTATAACCTTTGGCTTGGAAGGCAAAACGTTAAAGAATGCCTTGATGAGCGAAAATAGTTATTGTAAGGCAGGATTGGCGATGTTTCCTGAAATTGTCAGTTTAACTTGTATTGAAGCAGCCATCAAAGCCAATAACCATCTGGAACAACCCAAAAAATATATCACACCTCATGTGATCTTAACACAGGAATCTCTGCCGGAATATTATACAAAAAAGGATGATGATTGGGAGTTGAACTGGAAAACAGTTCATGATACTTTGAATATCCCTATTAATATTGAAAGTGAAACACCTCAATCAGTAGCCAATATGCCAAAACAAATCGGCCTGATTGTGCCATTTATTGAGCATGAATGGTATAAAAACCTGACTACTTTATTGAAGGACTATGCAGGGAAATATGGGATTGGTTTACAAGTAATTGATGCGGATCAGAATGTGCGTGATGAGGTAGATTTTCGACGGCGTCAAATTGCCATAAAAGCAGCAAACCTGGTTGAACCAGGCGATGTAGTGGCGGTTGATGGTGGGCAAATTGCACAATACCTGGCAGAACAATTAAAACAAAAGAAGGGCATCACAGTGATTACCAATTCCATGGTGGTGTTTGATATTCTCAACCATACACCGGACATGCTTTTGATCACAACTGGTGGTGCAGTGCGCTATAGTACGCAAATGTTGGTCGGACCAACGGCTGAGGGTGCTCTTAAAGAATTGCGTGCAGACAAATTGTTCCTGATGGTGAGTGGCATCACACCTGATTTTGGCATGTACCATCACACTATTTCTGAGGTGACCGTCAAGCAAGCCATGATCCATATGGCTCGTGAAGTCATTTTACTAGCCGATCATACTGTATTCAATGATGAGGTGGGTATTCAGGTTGCCCCACTTACTGCAGCGCAGAAATTGGTTACAGATGATGCTCTACCACCAAGTACAAGGCTTGATATTTCAAAATTGGGAATTCAGATACTATTAGCGTAACCCATGGTTTTGCAAAATATAAATTTTTACAAAAATTTGATAGCTGAGTGCTAGGAAACCTAAAAAAACTTCTGCTATTCCAGTTATACTTTTGAGCTCAAAGGCAAACTGAAGCGTACCATAGTGCCTTCACCGAATGTGCTTGTAACATTGATTTCTCCCCCATGTAATTCAACCAATTGTTTGGATATGGAAAGCCCTAAGCCAGTACCGCTGTCTTCGCGGTTATTGGATTTATCCACTTGATAAAAGACTTCAAAAACTTTGTCCAGGTCTTCCTGGGGGATGCCTTTGCCGGTATCCACGACCGAGATAAAAGCCATTTGTTCCACAACCTGACTGGTGACCACCACGCCGCCGCTACTGGTATATTTGAGGGCGTTGGAAAGTAAATTGATGATTATCTGTTTGGTACGTACCGGGTCGGCGTAGACCATTAATGCCTGATCTGCTAAATCGCTTTCAAGAATGAGTCCTTTGGCACGATAAGAATCTTCATTGATTAAAATCACTTCACGAATGACGGAATGGATATCAATATCCTGGGGAGTGATTTCGTATTTCTGGCTTTCAAGGGTGGCTAAATCGAGTACATCATCAATCAGGTCTTTCAGGTGCTGGCTGTTCTGATAAATACATTCGATATCCCCATTCAGTTCTTCTGTCCACTTTACTTCGCCATAGTTTTCCGGGGCGTTGATCATCGTTTCTGAAAAGCCGATAATCAGGTTAAGTGGGGTGCGTAATTCATGACTGACATTCTGTACAAAAAACTGTTTAACCTGACGGGCTCTTTCGGCTTCATCACTGGTTTTGATCAACAGCACATTGGTTTCACGCAGGTACTTCTGGTACTCCTTCATATGGGAAAGCAGACGTTTTAATTCCGCTTCATTATCACGAATGATCTGTTCACTTTTATGTACTGAAACGTAATTTTGTTCAAACCATTGTAAGTTGGCATACAACTGGGAGGTAATGATCACCAAAAAGGTAGCCACAAAGAGCAGGATGAAAATAGGCAGCCATTTTTCGAGTTCAGTTTCATGGGGGATTGTGCGAAAAAAGTTTAAATAAATGGATAAACCAAACACCATACCAATCAGGGCAAGAACATGTTTCCAATTTAGAATAAACGCCGCTAAAAAAACAGGAAATAGAAATGCCAAAATCGCAAAGGGTGTTGGTAAGCTGAGGAGGAAAATAAAAATCCCCAAAGTAACAGAGATGCACAATGCCCAACTGGCAAAAGTGAGTGATTTACGGCTGAGCACATTGCTGATGATTACGCCCATAAAGAAGAGTATACAGGCGATCCAAAGTGCTGGCCGCATTGAGCTGACCAACAGCGCATCGGCCATTCTATCGGTATCCAAGGACCAGATACCGGCATATAAAATTAATACCCCAATCGCAGTGACAAAGATGGTGCTATATTTTAGATATTCATCGTGATTGGTTTTCATTCTGTGCTATTTTCCGTCCAATTTTATTGATAAATCTTGATACTCTAATCATAACAAAGAATGAGGTCGGATTGAATCCAACCTCATTCCTCCTAAGGAGATGACCAAAAACTGGGTCTGAGCGGATTAATCATTTTTTTGTTGGGCTGCATAGAGAGCGGCACCGATGACACCAGCCTGGTTACGATAATAGGCCGGCATTAATACGGCTTCAGTTTGTAATAGCGGACTATAGATTTCAAACTCATTGCTGATTCCTCCGCCCAGCACAATATGGTCCGGAGTAAAGAGGGTTTCAACCAGCGAAAGGTACTCCTGCAATCTTCCTGCCCATTCCTGCGTGGTTAATGCTTGGGCAGTTTTTACAGAGGCAGCCGTATAATGTTCGGCCATCATGCCCTGCATGTTCAACATGCCTAATTCAGTATTGGGTAAAAGTTTTCCATCAATGTATATTGCTGAACCAATACCGGTGCCCAGGGTGATTACAATGGCTACACCTTTTCGTAAATCTTTGGCGTCATTGCGGTAAACTTCAGCTGCACCAGCGGCATCGGCATCGTTTAGTGCCCAGCAAGGCAGATTGAGTTTGTTTGTTGTGGCGAGTATCTCCTGCCAGATGTCATTGAACATAATGCTGGTGTTGAGAATGCCGCTTGGACGAACCACACTGGGGAAACCGATACCAATTGCCTGAACATCAGCGGAATTTGCTACAAGATAATTCAATGCGTCCAGATATTTTTCAGTTCTGGAGTTTTGAGAGATGAAGATCATGTCAAAATCATTGACTTCAATGCCCTGATCAAGATCGACAATGCCGTGTTTTATGGATGTACATCCAATATCTATACCTAATACCTTCATAGGGCTACCTGCTTTGATTAATGAGTTCCTGCGGGGAAGAAGTATTCATATACATCTCCCAAATGTGGACGAAAATCGTGACCGTTAATGTCGGGATTCATTCCCTTGGCAATTGCCAGATAATACATCAGAAATTGGGCTGCGGTAGCAGCCGGGAATACACCAAATTGCTGCATGTTGGCTGTATCGGGGAGACTGATGATATGCGCAGATGCAGCCCAGGCAGCCTGGGGTTGATTGGTAAATATTACCAATGGCGTACGCGACATTTCAATGCCTTCAGAAATGCGGGTAGCTTTATCCAGTGTACGCTGATCGGTTTGTAAAAGGAAAATACCCATATCCTCACGGAATGCAGCATTGGGACCGTGGGTAAATTCTTCCAATCCATAACTGGTGGCACTTTCACCAATCACTTCAATAATTTTCAGGCCGACTTCATCAGCATTGGCTTTCTGTACACCAAAACCGGTTAATATATAGTGAACGGTTAAATCGCCCCATTTTTCAGCCAGCTCTTTCGCTTCTTTTTCCCAAAGCGGCATGGCATTACGCAGGGCTGCCAGCATCTCATTTGCTTGCTCAATAAAGGTGTCTTGTGTTGCTTTCGGTGCTGTAAAAACGCCGACCAACATACCTTGTAGAATACTGCTAAGATAGCTGCGGGTCTTTCCAAAAGGGATCTCAATCAGATAGGGGTCCGTTACTGCATAGTCGGCGGTTTGTGCCAGTCGGGATTGTGCGCTGCCGGATAATCCGACGGTAAAGGCACCCAAATCACATGCTTTTTGTTGTGCCTGGCTGGCAATTAAGGTTTGCCCGGATTGACTAATGCTGATCACCAGTGCTTTTTCATTTACATGCGGAGGGATGTCCACATAAAAATCGTGAGCATCGTATGCCCGAGCAGGGATATTCAGCATGGTCTGAAGGGTATAAGCAACCGCCTGACAGGCATTGTAAGAGGTGCCGCAACCCACTGTAAAAATATGCTCGGGCTGTATGTTTTTCATAGCATCCCGCATTGCAGTGAGCAGTTCAGGCTGCAAACAGGCAGTTAAACATCCGGGGATATCGTATATAGCGTCTCCCATATAAAAGGGATGTTTTTCCCTCAAGGTATTATTCGGAAATTTGGCTTTTAATTGTTCTTCGTTCATTGTTTTGGGTTTATTCCTTTTCCTGAATAACTGCTCGAAAATACCATCACGAAAGTCGCATTGAGCAGCTTTTCGATTTTATAGCTATACAAAGCATAATTGAATCGGGGGAAGGTACTCGCCCGATTCATGCCATTTCATTGCCAAATAATTGCTTGACGTTGGTTTATTCAATTTCGGCAGGGATTAATGCAACTTGCTGCAGCGTTTGAATAAGTGATAATCGGTTGATGGGTTTACGCACGTAAGCGGTGGCGCCTACGGCTTTCGCTAGGTCTGGCTCATATAGTACAGAACAAATGATTACCGGAATATGCCCAGTCTCCGGATGTGCTTTAAGGTTCTTAATCAATTGCCAGCCATCCAATTTTGGCATGAGTATATCCAGCAAGATGAAATCAGGCTGTATTTCTATGGCTAATGCCTGCGCAGCCTGAGGATCATCTGTCCCAAATACCTGTATCCCGTAGGAACCAAGCATTCTTTCGATTAATCGGCGTACAGAAGAGACATCGTCAATAACCAGACAACTGCTTTGATGTTTCAAGGGCAGTACAATGGAGATGGTTGTCTCATTGTCTTGTTGAATAAGTTGATTCTTAATATTTTGTATGGTGAAGAAAACCTGTGCGATCTGCCAGTTCTCAATCATTAATGACTGCTGATGTGATATATGAATGGAAAGTTCAATGAATTGCTCGTTGATTTTGCGACTGCTCATGCGAATGCTGGTATTTGCCACATCACGGTCTACCATACCCAAAATTTTATAAAGACCCTGCTTGGTGAGAATCTGGTCTACATTGATATTAAGGGTTGAGGGAACATCATCCATTTGAATTAAATCGCGTAAATCCGTTTTATCCATGGATTCGCAGAGCTGCAGGACTTCTTCGATCATCTGGCGTAAATTATACAGATCAAAGGTGATCTCCCAACTTTTTAATTCGGTTTTGATGTTTTCCAAATCGCTGGCATCAGGTATTTCGCCTGACTGTTCCTGAACTTTTCGACTGAGATGCATGTCCTCTGAGATGGTGACAAAGGCATCCACAGCCTTTTTAAGTTCACGATGGGTTTGGCGTTGGCTGAGGCCTAATTCTTCTTCAATGCGATACAATTCAAATCCACGCAGATAACGTAAGGACAAAATCTTGGAACTGCGCCATTCTGATGCCGTCTCGGGTGTGCCTTCTGGAGGTCGCAATAGATCAATAATTTCAGAGACTTTCGCATGCAAGAGCTGAATCCAATTGCTTTGTCGGGATTCAGTTTCTGTTAGAAAATATTGCACAAGCTGATGGTTTTTTAGATAAGCGGGATCCGATAAATGGTTCAAAGCTTCTTTAACTGCATTGTAAAAAGTGTTATTATCCATTAAATACTCCGTTTCTATCTTACCATAAGGCAAAATCTTGGCATAACATTGGCGAGAGTTCTTTCCAGTGCCGATTATTCTATAGGTAGTAGGTTTAAAAATGGATTTGAATCAATGTTGCAGAAGATAGGTTACTCTACTCAAAAAAGTATGAAACGAAGATAAAGAGATCATACCAGAAAACATCATTAATTCAACCCAGATTCTATCAAACGGAGAGAAGCCATGAAGAATAAAAGTTTAACCTTTGTAACAATCTTGCTGCTGTTTGTAATGGTTGTAAGTGCCTGTGCACCGAAATCCATTCAGCAACCCCAGGAAGAACCGGCCCAACCAGCAGAAGCAGAAGAGTCTGCTGAAGAGGTTGAGAGCATTACACTAGAGTATTGGGTATTTTCCGATTATGCCCAGGGTGATGCTGGAGATTTACAGAAAACCTTTATTGCAGAATTTGAAGCTGAACATCCTGGTGTGACGATCAACATTTCCGGAAAAGGCGATGATGAATTGAACACCGGTTTGGTAACCAGCGCAACCAGCAACACATTACCTGATCTGTTCATGAACAGCACCAGTAATGGCGCAAAATTCGTCAAAGTTAATGCTGTAGATAATGTGTACGATCGTTGGATGGAAATGTCGGAAGATTTCCGCAGCCAGTTTAACCCCACCATGATTGCTGAAGTTTCCCAGAGCGAAGGCACCATGTATGGTATGCCATACACTGGTTATGCCACTTTCCTATATCGTAACCTGACCGTTTTAGGCGAAGCCGGTATTGATCCTGATGTTGAAATCGCAGATTGGGATGCCTGGTTAGCTCAAATGGAACAGATCAGCGATGCTGGTTTTGTTGCTTTACCTTCCTTCTCTTACGACTGGTGGGATTTCGTCAGTATTTATAGTGGCGCAGGTACCGCAGATGAATGGGGTATTGATTTCGACAATAATGTAACCAAGATCAACCCCGAGAAATTTGCTCAGGCTGCACAGTTCCTGGTGGATGCAAAACCCTTCGGCACCGAGCTAGGTATTGGTGATCAGGGTGCAACTGACCTCTTTATCACCAACCAACTTGCCTATACCGTCAGTGGTCCTTGGGCAAACCCCACTTTTCTTGAAGCCAAAGAAACCAACGGTTTGGATTATGACTATGTTGTGATCCCTGGCGCAACTGCTGATAACAAAGGCGGCATTCGTGGAACAGAATACATCGGCTTTGCCCCCAATGGTCACATTGACCTGGCCTGGGAATTCGCCATGTATATTTGTGATGAACCTCAAATGACACGTTGGACTGAATTATTAGCACGTTATAACAGCAACGAAGTATCCCTCTCCAAAGTATCCGATCCTTTATTGGAGATCACCACTGAAGGCGCAAAATCAGCTTTGTTTGAACGTCCTCCTCATTTCGTTGAAGCATATCCTGGTGATTACTTACAAATTCTTACTGATAACCTTGCAGCCATTGAATTAGGCGATGTTACATCTGATGAAGGTGCAGCAAACCTGATTGAAGAATTGAACGCTGTAATAGCTGCGGAATAATCATTATTTTCCGCTGGTTTGTATGGTGCAGGATGCAGACCTGCACCATACACCGAAATTTATTTGTCTGGAGAACCCAACAATGAAAAAGTGGGTAGCAAAAAACCTCAAACACTACATAATGATTCTCCCTTTCTTTTTCTTCTTTGCGATGTTTTTCCTTTATCCGATTCTGAAAGGGTTAAACACCAGCTTTTACAAATGGGATGGCATTAATCCTGCCGAATTTGTAGGTTTGAATAATTATGTTTCAATTGTAAAATCCAGTGATTTTGTAAAATCCTTTACAAACCTGTTGAAATACGTCTCGATCACAGTTCCAGTGGGTATTACCGTTGCATTATTGTTAGCACTTTTTGTCAATCGATTAAAAGGATTTTGGGCGACCTTTTTCCGTAGTGCTTATTTTATCCCGACCATGATCCCCTTGTTTTTAGCCGCCTCTATCTGGCGCTGGATGTATGCTCCTGAAGTTGGTTTGTTGAATACTATTATTGGCTGGTTTGGTGCAGACTCCATCAATTGGTTGAAAGATCCAAAAGTGATGATCTTTTCATTGATTGTGGTGGATGTCTGGCGTGCGGCAGGCTTCAATATGGTCATTTTATTGGCTGGATTAAAGAATATCCCTGAAGATTATTATGATGCCGCAAGAGTAGATGGTGCGAATAAGTTCCAGGAAGTGATATATATTACACTGCCATTATTAGAGCCGGTATTATTCTTTTCGATTACGTATGGTTTTATTTCAGCTTTGCAGGTCTTTGATGCCCCGTGGTTGTTGACGATTTCGAATTATGAGTATTATGGCGGACGTATGAAGGCATTGCTGTTCCCGGTAATGGATATGATGGGCAGAGCATTCGGCAACCTGCAATTTGGAAAGGCCTCAGCCTATGGATTTTTACTGACAATACTGATTGTGGCAGTTTCCGCTACACTGTTTGTATTCAGGAAGAAGGAATAACAGGTGAATACGATGAATACAACAAACAAGAAAAAATTCCGTGTTGATATTGGTGAAATCATTCGCTGGACCTTTGCCACGATAATCCTGATTATTGCTGTTTTCCCGATCTGGTGGATGTTTAATATTGTATTTAGTGAACCCGGGGTAGCCATATCCATCAATCCCCGATTCTGGCCGACTTCATTAACTGCCGGCGTAGAGAATATTCTGGCTGTCCTTTCAGAAGGCCAATTCCTAAAATCGTATCTGGTTTCCACAGCTTATACGGTACTGGTCATTCTGGGTACGCTGATGTTATGTTCTATGGCAGCCTATGAATTTGCCCTGTTTGATTTTCCCGGAAAAAAATATTTGTTCGGCATTATCTTATTGGCCTTAATGATCCCCACTGCTGTAACACTGATTCCGACTTATTTACTAGTTGCGAATCTGGGTTGGTTAAATTCCATGCAGGGATTGGTCGTGCCAGGGATGGCGTCAGCATTTGGACTGTTTATGCTGACCCAATTTTTAGGGGATATTCCCAAGGATGTAATGGATGCAGCCCGCATTGACGGCGCTTCTCACTTTGGGATATACCGCTATATTGTGCTCCCGCTCTCATCCAATGCGTTGATAACCCTGGCGATTCTGACCTTTATGACCACCTGGGGTAACTTTATCTGGCCGATGGTGATCTCAACTCAATCAGATTTGTTTACGGTAAGCCAGATGATTAATTGGTATAACGATCCGATGTCGTATACCACTATGAATGTGGTTATGGCGGCTAATTTATTGGCAGCTGTCCCTCCACTACTGTTTTATGTTCTCTTTCAGAAGCAAATTATTAATGGTGTGGCAATGTCTGGTATCAAAGGATAAGCAACATTCAAAAACGCATTACAGTTATCAATAGATAAACAACACACAAGAATACAATATTGTTATCGTATACCAGCTTTGAAAAGCACCGCCTGCATCCCAGGCGGTGCTCTTTTTAACCCATTTAGCAATCTGAAGGGGGAAAGCAAAAAAACCACCCGCATAACGAGTGGTCTTGACTGACTGATAATCTCAATATGAAAAATTACAATTCAGTAATGGCTTCTATTTGTTCGGGTTTTTCTTCTTTTTTTAACTTCTTGAGAACAGCAAAACTGAGGCTAATATAGTAAATGATGATAAAACGGATCATTACATCAATCGTAGGCTCGGAAAACAGTTGCAGAATTGTTTCCAATGAGAAAAGCGCGATAAAAGCAATTAATGCAATTAATGATTTCTTGGAAATAAAACGAGCCAAAATGAAATAGGCGACACCCAGAAAAAATGCAAGATAGCCAAAATGATATTTTTGCAAAGCTTCTAATTTAAACACAACTGTGAGGAAACCCATGAGCATGTTATAGACAGCCACCATATAACCGATAACGTAACCTCCGCGTAAGGTGGTCAAGGGATCATCAGGGGAATCAGGCAGGGGGATATCATCTTTGGAAACTGCCAATCCGGAATTAATGATTGACGTATTTAATCTGAAACGCAATTGGGATTTATCGGGCAAGGTAATGGTTTTTCCAGCTACCAATTCTGATCGGGTAGCAATGGTTCCGATTTTTTTGCCATCCAATTCAATTAGAATATTTTTCCATCCGACATTCCAGGTAACAAGTAATCGTTTTTCTTCACCACGCTGAAGCGCAAAATTTTGTGCGGGCATATAAATAAACTCCTGATGGGTAAATCAATGCCCTGATTGTAATACGAAATTCCAAAAGGGGGGGGATTGTAAAAAACTTCAAACCAGCTATGGATTTCTGTTGTTAACAGAAAAAAAGTAAACAAAGGATTCAATCAGTTGATTAAAACGAATGATTCATTTATACTCAATTCGTAAGGAGAATTAATTTGATGAATGCGACCCCCTCAACCGAAGAAAAAATTATCTCATCTGCCATTGTCTGCATTGAAAAGTACGGCGTGCAGGGTACCACCAACCGTAAGATCGCTGAAGAAGCCGGCGTAAATAATGCGGCAATTAATTATTATTTCCGCAGCAAGGAAGCGTTAATGAAGCGCTGTATGGAAGTTACCTTGCACAATGCCTTTGATTTTGAGGATTTTGAACAGTTACCCGGTGGTACAGCACAGGAACGCTGTGCAGCAATATTCAATGATTTAATCGTGGGCGGTCTGAATTACCCCGGATTAACACGCTCCCATTTTTATGATGTGCTTGCCAATGGTAATTATGACTCCCTGGCAGTGGAAAAATTGAATGAATTTGTGGTCAATTTGGTGGCGGATATGAAGCAGCGCAGTATTGACCTGGATGAAGAGAATTTACGTATGGCCTGTATGCAAATCACGTCTACGGTGATGATGGCCATACTGGCACCGCGTATTTTTGAAAATAGCTTTGGTCTGGATTTGACGGATGAATCAACCCGTAAAGCCTATGTGGATCGATTAGTACGGCAGTTGTTGGCATAAGTTGTCGTTGAATTTGAGGTGCAAAATGGAAAAAAAGATAAAATGGATTAATTTAGGCATTAGTATTCTCTTGGTTAGTTTAGGTGTAATCGCAATTGTTTTGAATATATTTTTTGAAATAAATCTGGCTGTAACCTGGCCGATTGCCATGTTGATGGTGGGTGTGGCTATTTTTTTGTATGCCGGAATTTTATCGGAAAAATATACATGGATGGAATATTTGTATATTCCCGGCGCAGTGGTTTTGGTATTGGGAGCGATCTTTCTACTCAATGTTCTGACCAATGATTGGAAATCCTGGGCATATGCCTGGATTTTGATCCTCTCTGCGCTGGGTACTGGCGTGGTGATGTGCAATCGTCGGGGGCGTTGGCCTGAAACATACAGCCTGATCGGCTCTGTTATGATGCTGGCCGGGGCACTGTTTTTCATTGCATTTGGCGCATTAACTGGCGGATTATTCATTCAGATTGCTGCACCTTTGCTGTTGATCGTGGGTGGGATATATCTCTATCGTTTGAATCAGAAAGGGGATATTCTGGCTCGTTTTACCCGCAATATGCAAGAAGCAAATGGTTCCTCTGCAAAGCATTACCCGAATAATAGTGACAGTAATAAAGCAGTGGAAGCCCTCACAGAACGTGAAATGCAGGTACTGCTGTTGATTGATCAGGGTCTCTCGAATGCAGAAATTGCTGAGCGCTTATCCATTGCACCCAGCACCATCAAAACCCACATTAATAATATTTTCAGCAAATTGGGCGTGCAATCACGCATTCGTGCCATTCGTCAGGCCAGATCAATGGGTCTGATCAAATCCTCTACCCGCCAAATTTAGCTTCTCCACCCTGGGGTGGAGATAAAAATCCACCCAGAGAATCCACCTGCAGATGGATCAAATCTCCAACCGGCACATGTTATACCCATGACAGATCAAGCGGTTTGTTGTGCGAAAACACAAACTGCGATGGAAAAGGAAAACAACATGGAAAATAACATTCAAGGGAAAACCTATGTCGTCAGTGGAGCGACCTCTGGCATCGGATACGCCACAGCGAAATTGCTGGTGGACCAGGGAGCCTTTGTGATCGGCATTGGACGCTCAGAGGAGCGCTGTTGGACTGCCAAGAAAGAATTAATGGCTGAGAACCCGGAGGGTCAGATTGTGATGTGTGTCGCGGATTTATCTCTGCAGCGCAGCATTCGTGGATTACGATCAGAGATCGAAAACATCTTAAAGGATCACGGCAGGCAGGGACTGGATGGATTGGTAAATAATGCCGGCACTTTTACATATTGGCAAACCCTGACAGCAGAGGGTTTTGAAATGCAGTGGGCAGTTAATCATCTGGCGCCCTTCTTAATGAGCAACGTATTGCTGCCGCTGCTGATGGAAGCCCCTACCGCCAGAATTGTTACCGTCAGCTCGGATTCGCATTTTCAAGGACGAATGAAATGGTCGGATTTGCAGTTGAGTAGATGCTATAACGGCTTATTTGCTTACGGTAACACCAAACTGGGCAATGTTTTATTCACACGGGCATTCAATCATCTGATTGGATCACAATCCTCGGTAAAAGCATTTGCTGCTGACCCTGGATTGGTTAAAACAGAAATTGGATTTAAGGATACACCGCCACTGGTACGCTGGATTTGGGCACGAAGACGTTCAGGCGGCACCTCAGCGGATGTGCCTGCCCGAAACATTGTTTATCTACTCAGTGAGCCATCCATTCAGGATAGCAATGAAATTTACTGGAAGAATTGTCGGCCTAAAAAAGCCAGCCGCAAAGCACAGACGATGCAGGACGCACAACGTTTGTGGACAGTCTCAGAAAAAATGTGCGGCATGGCGTAGAGGTGTATGATGACTGAAATGAAAGAATCAATACAAAAGAAAAACCCTGCCGCTATGTTGATTACTGGTGCAACCGGAGGCCTGGGGAAGGCTTTTGCCGTGGAATGTGCAAGCCGAGGATGGAATTTATTTCTAACAGATCTAGATGAAAAAAGGCTTGAATTGCTTGAAAAAAATTTATCACAAACATACAATGTTGAAGTAAATTCGTATGCTTGCGACCTTACAGATGAAAATACTCGTAGAGATATGTTCAAGTATATCCATGTGATTGATCTTCAACTGCATGGATTGATCAATGTTGCTGGTGGCGATTATGAAGGATTGTTTTATGAACAGCCGGCAGACAAGGTGTTAAACATTGTGCGGCTCAATGTGGAAGCGACACTTGCAATGATATACAGTTCTATGGCATTTCGCGATCCAGCACAGACCTTTCGCATCATCAATGTTGCCAGCCTGGCAGCATTTTACCCCATGCCGGTTAAAGCTACTTATGCCGCATCCAAGCGCTTTTTACTGGATTTCTCACTGGCTTTACGTAATGAGGTTAAGGAGATGGATGCTACAGTAACGGTATTGTGTCCGGCAGGCATGCCCACCACGCGCGAATGCATTAGTTCGATTGATGCACAAGGGTTAATGGGGCAGCTAACCACCTTGAATACCGGATCGGTGGCCAATCAGACGTTGAACGCCGCCCTGAAAGGCAAGGCTGTAGTGATCCCGGGACTAATTAATCAGGCGCTGCAAATTATTGGCAGCATACTGCCACGCCAATGGGTAGCCGGTTTGATCGGGTGGCGATGGAAGAATACGCGCAAGAAATATGCGGCAGGATAATTTGTGATTATAGGGCGACGTGTTATGCATCCTTTTGGATGTGTAACACCTCGTTCCTGGCGTTTTGACACCCAAAACATCGTATAAAAAAAACCGCTCAAAAGCAGCCCCAGGCTGTCTACTTAAGGGTTAGGGTGTCACTTTTTGAATTTGGGGGTGTATCGTATAATTATTCCATGTCTGCGCCAGTAGTAGCCACCAAGTTTTATATTCCTCCACTTCGACCAAAAGCTGTCATGCGTCCCAGGCTGATCGAGAAGTTGAACAATAACCTGGAAGGCAAACTGACCCTCATATCTGCGCCCGCGGGTTTTGGCAAAACTACATTGATCTGCGAATGGATCGCCAATTGCGAACGACCAACTGCCTGGTTGTCACTGGACGAAGATGATAACGACATCGTACGTTTTTTGACTTACCTTGTCACTGCAGTGCAAACGGTCGCACCGAATATTGGAGAAGAGGTGTTAGGTATGCTCCAGAACCGTGAGCAGTCAACCGAAACACTGCTCACAGTTCTGATTAATGAGATCACTACAATCGCAAACAAATTTGTTCTTGTTCTCGATGATTTCCATCGGATTGATGCTCAACCGATTGACAATACCCTCGCCTTTCTGGTAGAACAGTTACCACCTCAGATCCACCTGGTTATTGTCACCCGTGAGGACCCCGCACTTCCACTGGCCCGTTGGCGCGCTCGTGGGAATTTGACTGAAATACGCGCAGCCGACATGCGTTTCACCAGCAACGAAACCGCTGGATTTCTGACCCAGACGATGGGCCTGGAACTCTTGGCGGAAGATATCGCCGCCCTGGAAACCCGCACTGAAGGCTGGATTGCAGGCTTGCAGATGGCTGCGCTTTCTTTGCAGGGACGAGCAGACACAGCTGATTTTATCCAGGCTTTCACAGGCAGCCATCGTTTTGTGTTGGACTATCTGCTCGAAGAAGTGCTGCAATGTCAGCCTGAACATATGCGCCGCTTTTTGCTGCAAACTTCCATTCTTGACCAATTGAGCAGTTCGTTGTGTGACGCCGTTACACAGCGGGAAGATAGTAGACAGATCCTGGCTGATTTGGATCGTGGCAATCTGTTTGTTATACCACTTGATGACCAGCGTCAGTGGTATCGCTATCACCATCTCTTTGCCGATGTACTCCAGGCTCACTTGATGGAAGATCAACCCAATCAGGTAGCTGCCCTGCATCTGCGGGCGAGCGAATGGTACCAGCAGAACGGTCTGTGGTCCGATGCAATCCATCAGGCGCTGGCTGCCGAAGATTTCGAACGCTCGTCTAGCCTGATTGAACTGGCATGGCCGGCCATGGATGCGAGTTTCCAGTTTTCCACCTGGCTTGGCTGGGTGAAGGCATTGCCGGAAAAGCTGATTCGGTCCCAGCCAGTACTTAGTGTCCAATATGCTGAAACCCTGATAAATATGGGTGATTTAGAGGGTGCCGAGGTTCGACTGCAGGATGCCGAACAATGGCTGGATATTTCAGATAGAGACACAGGGACGAGTCTGGAAAGTTTATCGAACGGGCAGGTTATTTCGGATGAAGAACAGGTTCGGATGCTGCCTGCAAAGATCGCAATTAATCGTGCCAGTTTAGCCCAGTATCAGGGAAACACCTCCGACACGATAATGTATGCTGAAAAGGCACTTAAACTCACAACCAAAACAGACCCCCTCAGGTCCCAGGCATCTGTACTGCTGGGGTTTACGTACTGGTCGAGTGGAAACCTGGAAGCCGCCTGTCAGTCCTTTTCCGATTGGGTCACGGATATGCAGATGGCGGGAAATATCCAATTTGCAGTTGCCACTGCCTTTGTCCTGGCTGACATAATGGTGGCACAGGGGCATCTCTGTGAAGCAATCCGAACCTATCAGCAGTCATTGCAACTTGCAGCAGAGCACGACAAACTTGTGCAACAGGTAACTACGCATCATTATCTAGGGTTGGCTATGCTATATCATGAGAGCGGCGATCAGGCAGCTTCCGATGAGTACCTGCAAAAAGCCAGTGAGTTGGGTGAGCAAACCGCGTTAGTCGATTGGCCATACCGTTGGTGTATTGCTCAGGCTCGAGTAATGGAATCCAGGGGAGAATTTAAAGGTGCTCTTGACCAGTTAGATGATGCAAAACGCTTGTATGTCAGAACACCCGTACCGGATATACGCCCCATAAGCGCCCTGAAAACCGGGATTTATCTTCGGCAGGGTAGATTAGCAAAAGCCCAGGATTGGGTCCGTGAGAATGATTTGTCGATTGGTGATGACATCAGTTACCTGCGTGAATTCGAGCTTATCACGCTGGCCAGGGTACTCATCGCTGAGCACAAGAGCAACCCAATAGACGGGTCTATTCAAAAAGCAATTGTACTTTTAGAACGTCTTCAGAAAGCAGCGGAAGATCAAAGAAGATGGGGCAGTGTGGTTGAGATTCTGGTACTGCAGGCGCTGGCTCGCAAGGTGCAAGGCAACATGCTCCTGGCGCTTACTCAATTAGAGCGTGCTTTGATCCTGTCTGAGTCGGAAGGCTACTGCCGTATTTTTGTTGATGAAGGGTTGCCGATGGTGGAATTGTTGAGAAGTATGAAGGTGGATGATGGAAGACAGAAGACCTATATCCATAAATTACTTATTACCTATGCCGGGAACGAAATTCGTCCCATCAGCTCTACTCAGAACAGCCCTTCATCCTTTGTCCATCAACCTTTGGTTGATCCACTAAGCAAACGTGAACTTGAAGTGCTTCGGTATCTTAGAACTGAATTGAACGGACCAGAAATTGCCCGAGAACTCTCAGTGTCCCTGAACACCGTCCGGACCCACATTCAAAACATATACAGCAAGTTTGGAGTAACCAATCGTCAGGCGGCAATTCGCCGTGCTCAGGAACTCGATTTGCAATAGCAAACCCACAAGTATAAACCCAAGCCCTGGTAATTTTCTAAAAATATTTAGCCAGGGCTTTTTATTTTTCTCATCTCTTCCCGACAAAAATCATTATATGTAATGATGCCAACTCATTATATTTTTTCGTATTCTTTGTAGGTTCAGGAAAAAAGCACGAGGCGCAGAATGAGTGAAGCATATAAACCTGTTGATGATCAGAACGAGTTCGAACTTTACGAAATCCGCATCAAAGGACATCTTGATGCCCGTTGGAGCGACTGGTTTGGAGACCTGGTCATAACCCTTGAAAAGGGCGGCATTACCTGTTTGACCGTCCGAGTGATTGATCAGGCTGCATTGTATGGATACCTCAGAAAAGTGCGTGATCTAGGAATGCTGCTGCTCTCGGTCATTTGCGTAAAACCCGATCAGGCGGATACGTCAGATGTCAACCGGTAAATTGAAGCAAGTTGGCAATATGAAAGAAGGAGGTTTGTCTATAACGTAACTCCAATCTAGTTCAGCCCCCGGGAACAGGGTAGGCCACTCGGTTTTATTCAAATCTAATTCAATGAAAATCATAAAAAACGTTAAAAAGGAGTAAAAGATGGATACAGAAAAAAGGATTGTTGGCATGCAAGATATGAAAGTGAAACTTTCAACATTATGGATATTTATAATGTTCAATATGGCTTTTGCCGATATTATTGGTTTTATTAATCCCGGCACTTTGGAAGAAATTATGACAAGTATGGATATCACGCAAGGGTTTTTGTTGGTAGCCGCAATATTAGTAGAGATTCCGATTGCGATGATTGTCCTGTCTCGAGTATTGAAGTATAGGGCAAATCGTTTAGCCAATATTATTGCAGGCGTAATAACCATTCTTTGGGTTATAGGTGGTGGAAACACCAGTCTTTCTTACATATTTTTCGCCACTATGGAAGTTTTGTGTATATTTCTCATTTTTTGGTATGTATGGAAGTGGTCTAACCCTGAAGCATGAGCCATTTTTACGGCCCATAAAATAGAAACAATATTTATACCCCAATAGAAGCGGGCCTGGTCATTGCAAAGTGGTTCCCCAATAGCGTCAAAATACCAGGCCCACTGAGCAAACCGTTAGCACGCTTGACCACTTCAAACACGCAATATCACAGCGTACAATGTCCGAAAGTACAAGCCAAGAGCGATCAAAAGTACGATGATGAAACCCTGCTTATTGGCTAAACTGAATAATAAGCATCATGTTATCAAAACTTATCTGAATGGAGGATTTTAAAATGAAACAACTTAGCCCTTTTTTGGGTTTTTCTGGACGAGTGATCGTAGCTCACTTTCTAACCTATTTTTGCATGGGTCTTGTGTTCTATCTCACTGGGCTAAATGTTCTTGTCTACTATGAACAGCATGCAGAGCCATTGGTAACAGCATTTTTCCGCCCGACATCATCCCTGTTGGTAATGGCGGGCCCATTTTTCCAATTACTGCGGGGAGGTATATTTGCCCTAGTACTTTACCCATTTCGAAGTGTGTTTCTTGAGAAGAAATGGGGGTGGTTATATCTATGGGGTATTTTTCTGGGATTGGCGGTCTTTGCCCCATCCAGTGCGGCGCCTGGTTCGATTGAAGGATTTGTTTATACTAATTTTCCGATTTCATTTCATCTTATCTACTTGCCTGAGATTGTTATCCAAACGCTAGCCTTTGCAGGCTTAGTTGTATTTTGGGAGCATTACAATGTTAAAAAGCTGACCATTCCTCTCGTGGTGGTCTTTGTGCTGATCCTTTTAGTGAATGCACCAGTGTTATTTTGACGTAAGTAGTGCAAATGTTATGAAATTAGTGCGGGGTATTTCTATAAAATGCGGGCTAACCCAAATTACAGCGGATTTGGCTGCGCCAAGGGATAGCCGGTTTGATCGGTTGGCGGTGGAAGCATTCGCGTGTGATTTACGCGGCGGGATAAGGTGAAATCTGTTAGATGAGTGGAATTGAGAGAAGTTTGGTTCGTTGTCAATTAGATCGGGAGATTGTTTCAGTCGCTTTTGACGATTGGGATAGCAGCTAATTTTATCAACGCTCCATCGCAAAGACACAATTCCTTTAATTTCACAAGCATAATTGGCTAGTGCCACCCTATTAATAATAAAAACCACCCGCCATTTGGCGGGTGGTTATACAGCGGGGAAGGAGGGATTCGAACCCTCGGTCGGGCTCTACACCCGACAACCGCTTAGCAGGCGGCCCCAATCGTCCACTCTGGCACCTCCCCAGATGCGCTGTGCTAAATTTGTGATCGTAGAAGGCGGAGGGAAAGGGATTCGAACCCTTGTTGGGAGGTCCCAAACATGTTTTCAAGACATGCGCCTTCGTCCACTCGGCCATCCCTCCATCGGAATCGCCAAACTAGCTTGAAAATTTTATCATAGAACCATTATGCCGACAAGAAAATATTTTCTTATAAACAAAACAAGTATCATCTCAATAAAGCGGGGCAAACGAAAAAGAACTGAAGCCTATTAATTTTTATCATAGGCTGTTAAAATTT
>JAEKNU010000043.1 GCA_016838895.1 Chloroflexota bacterium | reverse complement strand
ACGCGCTTCTCAAATTAATTTGGGTTGGTCTTTTCCTAAATCTTAGCTCTACCCCGTTTTATTGAGATGATACCAAATTTTCATATTATAGGATACATAATAAGAATATCAAATGGAGATTAATAACACCATAAAATGAAACTAAATTGCAAATAGAAATTTCGGTCAGTATTACGAAATAATTTGTTTTGTCTATAAAAGGAAATTTATTGCGTTGCCTGAAAAGGGATGTTAAATGAGTCAACTACACCTGTTTTGTGTATACAAACGGCGTAGTTAATAAAATCCTTATTCTTTTAATCAATGATGACTGCGTATTTCTTATCTATTTCCCTGGCCACAATCAAGTTCAAACCAAATGCCAATGCAATCAACATTGGCACGACCAAAAAAGCCGGTTTCATGCCGAAGAGATCGGCCAGGCCGCCTAGCAACAGCGGCAGACTAAGAATGGCGCCGCCGGAGGAGAGCACGGATCGGGCGCTGGCCTGTGCTGCGAGTTCATCGGGTACACAGTGCAGGGCCAAGGAAATGGTGGTGGGGTAGAGGTTGGCTACGCCCAGTCCGGCGATGAACAAACCCACGACTGCCAACCAGGGTGTCAGGGCTGTCCAGAAGAATACAAATCCGAGGGCAACCATGCCCAGGGCACTGCGCAAGAGGATACGTGCAGACACACGGCGCAGGATGACACTGCCCAGGGTTCGTCCGACCAACATGGCGCCGATAAAGAGCGAAAGGGAGAGTACAGCCAGCTCGCGCGATAAACCGACGACGGTCCACAAAAAATCACTGCCCCAAAAGATAAAGCAAAATTCCACTGCAACGACCATGAAGGCAATTGCCCAATACAGCCAGTAAACCCAGGGTAAGGATTTCCTTTTTATGTTTGTATTGCTTTTTACTAATGGGGTAACTTTTTCCCATGTACCAGGGCGCATAAACACTGCAGCCAGGACAAGCAGGGCGATCAATGCCAACATCATGGCTGCGCGCCATCCGAAGAGGGTTGGTGCAAAGATGCCCACCAAAAGTGGGGCACACATGGCCATAAAACTGGCCATCACGTTCATCTCGGTTAAGGCAATTGCACTTTGTTCTTTATACTTTTGTGAAAGCCGCGCATTTACCGATGAAAGGATGGTGGTGCCTAACAAGCCCATCAAAAAGGTGCCCGGGATGGTTAGGTAAACGACCCTGGCAAATAGAAATACCAGGCTCCCCAGCAGCATACCAAACGCGGAAAACCAGATGGTGCGATTATATCCCCAACGGTTTTGTAGTTGTTCGCCGAATAACCCTGAAATGAGCATGCCGACAGCAAAGGCGCTGAAGTGAAAACCGGCGATAGTGTAGCTGATGTTTAATTCATCCCGCAGGTAAGGGGTTAAGGGACCCAGGATGTTGAGTAGATACCCATAGAAAGTCAACATCAAATAGGTCAACCAGGTTTCTGCATCGCGCGTGAATGTTTTTTGCATTGTTTTTCTTCCTAAAACGAGAAATAACAAGTATAATCAAGACGTAATAAGAATATTACTGTAAAATACAAGAACAGTCAAGAATAACAAAGAAAGGATCTGCCATGTTAGCCGCTGAACGTAGGAATATCATACTACAGTTATTAAATGAAGAAGGCCGTGTGCAAGCCGCTGACTTAAGTGTGCGCCTGGGCACTTGTGAGGACACCATCCGTCGGGATCTACGGGCATTGGATGCCGAAGGGAGCTTGCAGCGTGTTCACGGTGGGGCGTTAATGCGCTCTCCTGCGGAGGCGCGATTCAGTGATCGCCAGCGCATGGTCAGTGCCGAGAAACTGGAGATCGCCCAAAAAGCAGCCCAGTTAATTGAACCAGCTATGGTTGTATTCCTCAGTGGAGGCACCACCAACGCCCAACTGGCTTCTCTTTTGCCTAAAAATTTTATGGCAACCATCATCACCAACAATCCGGCTGTGGCAGTTGCCCTCACGGATCATACTCAAATTGATCTCATACTTGTCGGAGGACGAGTGTTGAAGCGTACCATGGTCAGTGTGGGTGTCGAAACCGTGGACATGCTGCGTACGATGCGCGCGGATATGTGTATGCTGGGGGTGTGCAGTGTGCATGCGGAAGTGGGGTTAAGCATCCCGGATCAGGAAGAAGTGGCGGTACAGCAAGCCATGATCGCCAATGCCGCCGAGGTGGTTGCGCTGGTTTCACAATCCAAGCTGAATACGGCATCGCATTTTCATGTAGCCGATATTGAAGAAGTAAACACCATTGTCACCGAGGCGAGTGCGCCGAATGAAGTTTTACAGCCTTATCGTGATCTGGAAATTGAGATTATTAAATGATCAAAAAACCACACCCGAAAGTGTGGTTTTATTTCATTTCAAGGTTGACACTTATTTGTACCTGTATCCCAGGAACAGACACCAAATCCTTCTGGGTCGCTGAAGCAAACGGCTTGATCAGGGTAATCATGACAGGCACTGAATGCACTTTCTTTGCCTGATGTTTCCGGGGGGGGCTTGGGAGTATTGGATGGGGTAATCGTAAATGTCGGTGTAGGTGGATCGGAGACGAGTCCAATGTTGCCGATATTCCCGCTAACATTGACCAGTGTACCGGATACCCAACAATTTGTTCCAAAACTTGCCAGATCAACCAGCCACCAGGTTCGGGCGTTATTTTGCCCGACAATTGGCGCTGTTTCCCCCTCATGCATGGCACCCCTGATGCCGTAAACGATGCCCGGACCACTGCGACAATTGACAGTTTGATCGCTGCTGGCCATCGCATTTTCCGCTGTGGGGGTGAGGGTCGGGGTTATTACCGTGGGTGTACTGGTTTGTGTTGGGGTAACGGAGGGGACCATATCTGTTGGGGTTTCAATGGTTTTATCAGGAGGGAGCTCTCCAACATATACTGTCACTTTATTGGAAAAAATTTGATCTCCGCCCAAGGTCTCCAATACAACAGACAGGATATATGTACCAGGTTGTGCAGGCTGCCAGGGTTGGTACAGGTCACCGGATTGGACGATGGTGAGCAATTGATCCTGTCGTTCGATTTGGGTATTAATGGTTAGTACCGCCTTACTGATTCCTGAAGGGTCACCAATTTGGGAATGGATATCCACAAAGTCGCCCACGGAAAGTTGAGCACCATCTGCGGGGTAGAGAATGGTTACTCCGTTACTAAAACCGCCGCCTACCAGTCCCACATTTGCTGATGCGCTTTGTTGTTCCATTGGCATATTGCATGCCAGTACTGTTGCCATGACCAGGATGGCAGGCAGCAATACTTTTATAATTGATTTAAGGGTTTGAAAATGATATCTGTTTGCCATTTTTGCCTTCCTTCTCTATCTATCTTCTTCCAGAACAATATACCAGTGCAGTGTGTATTTTCCGTTTTCGCTGGTGACCGAATAGCTGCGCTCCTGGCCCAATTTCCAATTTTGCGGTTCATTGAAACTAGATGGATGGACGAATACGAAATATTGTTGATCATCGCTGCCAATGTCGTCCATTTCGGTTACCTCCACAAATATTGCCAATGCAATGTTTGGATTCACCTGTGGATAGAGATAAACAGGACCTCCCTGTGAGGTATCAAAACTATGTGAACCTCTGGATAGATTCCATGTTGAGCCAACCGTACCAACGGGTCTGACGGTATGAACGTCATTGACACCCAATTTAATTCGAAATTCTCCTTTATCAGAATCCTGATGCCATTCGCCATCGCTGGTATCGTGGATATCAATTTGATAGATATGGACGTATTTCACGCGGATGGGCAATTTTTGATACACATTATTCTGTTCATCGATTTCCTGTATAACATTTTCGGGGTCAATTTCCACATCAAATGCCCATGAATATAAATTGGGATCGAGGTCCCGGATAGTGATAGTTGTCGTTTCCCCTGCCGGGACGGAGTCCACAAAGCGGCCGCTCCAATCAATCTCTCCCGTATTTGTGTGGGTTTGCAGGCTGAATCCATCCACTGGAGCACAGCCCTGATTCTGTACATCGATTTCCAAATCCCGTCCACTGGTGCTTCGAGTCACTCGAGTGATTACAAGCTCGGGAAGGGAACGAACCCAATTGATGGGGAAATCAACCGTTTCTCGATAAAATCTCTCGCCGTAGTAGGCATTATTTGGGTGATTGGGATCGGGGGTTCGTAGTTCTAAATAGAGAGAATCGCTGGTATTCACTGATTCAATATCCTCACGCTTTTGCATTGTAAAACGAACAATGCCGTCACTGGATAATTCTACAGGTGCATTTCCTGCAGCCAGCAATTCACCATCCTTTACAGCAAAAGCCGCTGCATATACTTGCGCCCCATGATTCGTTACATATTTGTAGGGCACTTCCAGTTCAACGCCCAGCCCAAAACAGGGGTAATCGGAGATGATCGGTGTTCCAAAATCATCCTGAAAAACTTGCTCTTGTGGTTCATCTTGTTCACCACCGCCATCGAATACTTCAATATCATCTGGATTAAATTCATCATCCATTACAATGGCCGGGGCATCATCACCTTCACCGGGAATTACCTGAAATGACAGGGAGACAGGTTGTGAGGCTTGTCCGGACGTATCAAATACCTGGAAAAAGAAAGAAAGTTCGCCACTTTCAAAAAAAAGATGGTCACTAGTTTCATAGAATAAATTACCACCTAGCGCAAAAGAGTCATCACCCCAATCTTCTCCAGGAATTTTGTAAATCATTTGTAGTGAATCTAATCCAAAATCATCTTCTGCAAAGACATGTAGGGAAACCACAATCCCGGCCCCCTGACGTTCAGTTGTGCTTGTCACACGCAGTATTGGTGCGAAATCCTGAGGATTATCGGGAATTTCCTGTGGGAAGTTATCATCCATATTTGCGTCATCCACAGCAATCTGTATTTGTTCATCAGAGGCATGATCAACGCGGATATCCGCTGCCTGAAATACCTCACCTCCACCTATTACCTGATTTGATTCTGATGCAAAGGCCACCTGAACTGCCTGTGTTTCAGTATCTCCCTCACCTTGCTGATAAACTTCCTCATCTCCCTGATTGTCGCCATTGATTTCCTGCTCTGTGGAAGGGATGACCTGAGCAGAATACACAGATTTCACGCCGACAATGATTGAATCTGGTAAACTAGCCCGTCCTTGTACATCATAAGCAACAACGGACAATTTATGAACTCCCACCTGGCTCGCAAACCATGGGAAAGCAACCTGAAATGATTCTGTCCAGGTCTTTGGATTTTCCTGTTGAGATTGATAAATGTCATCCACATAGAACTCGAGTCTTTGTATACCTGCATCGGATTGACTTTCTGATATGATCATCAATCCATCTCCGGAGGTTAATATCGTTCTATCATCCGGCTGCAAAACGGTTACTGTAGGAAGAGGGGGATGAGTATAGTACCAATAAACAAGCAGGCCAATCGCAAGCAGGGCAAATATACCCAGGATAACCAGCAGAATCACCGGCCAGGTTTTGTATTCCTTAATTTTTATCATTAATTCCTCCTCAAAATACCTGCTTACCCCCATGTATCAGGGTTCTATAATTTATTTGATACCGGTAAAATGACGGTTTATATCAATATGCGATATGATAGTAATGATTATTCCTTGATATAGCGGAAATTATTTGTAGAAATGAATTTGTCTGCTCTGATTTTCCTGTTCCCTGGGCAAATGCTTGATAAAATATATATTAATAGGCATAACCTTCTGGCTCATTATATAATCCTAGCGTCATAAAATCGTCAGACAAATAGATGAAATTATTGAGGTTTTTTTGAATACAAGACTTCAGATTAACTGTCTTGGGGATTTTACAGCAATTCTTGATGGACAGCAGATCACCTCTTTTGAAACCGACAAGACCAGGGCATTGTTAATCTACCTGGTAGTTGAGTCAGGGTTTTCATTTAAACGATCTCATCTGGCCGGGCTCTTATGGCCCGATGAAAAAGAAGAACGGGCGCTGCAAAATTTACGTCAAACGCTTTCGTATCTTCGTAAGGGTTTGGGTGAATCAAACCAGTCTGCAAATCTGATTTTGTCAGACCGAGAGAGCATACAAATCAATCCGAAAGCTGATATTCAGGTGGATTATCTGGCGTTCAAAAAATTTTTGCAAAAAGGTCTTTTCCATTACCAGAGCCAGATTGGCAATGGATTATTTCATGTGCGATTTTTACAATATGCAATTGATCAATTTCAGGGAGAGTTTTTATCCCATTTTTCCGTAAACAAGAGTTTTATGTTTGAAGAGTGGGTGATGCTGTATCGCGAAGAAGTGAATTTGCAAATGGTTCGAGCATTGAACATATTGTGTGAATATCATGAGAAGCGCACAGAATATCAACTGGCGATTGAGAAGGCATTACGAATTGTGGAAATATGCCCCTGGGACGAACCAGTCCGCAACCGGATCATGCGCTTATTAGGTATCAACCGGCAATGGACGGCAGCAAAGAGCCAGTTTCTTGCAATGCAGCGTTACCTGAAAGAACAATTATTGGTGGAACCATCGCAGGAATCCACAAAGCTATACAATCAAATCTGCCTGGCTGCAGAAGGCAAAGTTGAACTTATCTCCGATATAGCATCAGCACATTATCATCTTCCCCAAAATGACACTGCATTTATTGGCCGACAGGATGAGCTGGACCGGGTGATGGAAATGCTGATTTCCCCGGAAATGCGTTTGGTCACGCTGTTGGGCCTTGGCGGTATTGGCAAAACACGCCTGGCGAGTGAAATTGCCAAACAGATGATCGGCATCTTCCCGGATGGTGTTTTCTTTGTTTCCCTGATACCGGAAAAGAGTGATGAACAAATTGTGCAACTGATTGGCGAATCCATGGGGTTGGTATTTCCGGATCAGTCTTGGAATCAGCGTCAATTGTTCATTCATATGCATGATAAAGAACTTTTATTGGTTCTGGATAATTTTGAACACCTCTTGGGGAAATCCACAATCACTGAATTTCTTGATGGTTTGCTCAGAGCTACCCGCAAAGTAAAAGTATTGGCAACTTCAAGAGAAATCTTGAATTTGAGCCAGGAACACGTGTATGCTTTGACCGGATTACCTTTCCCGAAGGAAGAGAACATATCTGTAGAACAGTTTTCAGATTTCGATTCATTGAAATTGTTCGGAAAACGGATTGCACAGAAACAGCCATTGTTTAAAATCACGGAACATTCAATGCACAGCATGGTGCGGATTTGCCGCTTGTTGGAAGGTCTGCCATTGGGTGTGGAGCTGGCCGCTGCTGTTGTTTTTGAGCAGGGTCAGGAGCATATCCTGAAAGCGTATGAGGATGATTTGAGTGCATTGGCAACCCGCATGGTTAATTTCCAGCAGCGCCACCGCAGTTTGGATGCAGCCTTTGAAATATCATGGGAACTTTTATCGGACGGCCAACAAACAATGTTGTATGCATTGACCTTTTTCTCCGATGGATTTGAATTTGAAGCTGCCCGACAAATTAGTAATGCCAATGCTGAATATCTGGCAGCTTTGGCTGCGAAATCATTGCTTCGTCGGGATCAGAATGGACGATATATAATCCATGAAGCGATCCGACAGTTTGTAGGCAAAAAGACGCTTGAAGGTATCAATGCTGAGGAAATCAGGGAAGCACATGCCATTTATTATGCCGGTTTTCTTTCAAAAAGCCAGCCTGATTTGTTAAACGAACATCAGATGGAAGCCTTACACCGCATCCAGAGAGAATTTGGTAATATAACCCTGGCATGGCAGTGGATAGTGGAACACAAAGATGCTCATCTGATGAAAATATGCCTGGACAGCCTTTATCATTACTTCTCAATTCGGAGCATGATTCGGGAAGGTGTTTCATGGTTTGGTTTTGGTCTTGAACGCTTATGCAAGCCCAAGACAACTGAGGACAAACTTGTCTGTGGTATGCTGCTTTGGCGGTCGGGGGTACTATATTATGCTGCTTATGATGATGAGAAGATGATGGATTGTTTGCTAAGCAGCCAGGAAATTCTGATCACTGAAAATGCATTGGAAGAACTGGCATATTGCAGGCACCAACTTTCTAGATCGTATTTGAGAAATGATGAATTGGATTTAGCACAACATTATGCCGATCTGGTTTTAGAACATTTCACTGCACAAAAAAACATTCAGGGATTGACCATGGCATATTCCCAGATTGGATTAATCATTAAATGCCTGGGTGATTTCATGGAATCACAGCAGTATTTTAAAAAGGCATTAAAGTATTGCCGGCAATCAAAGGATCAGCGCAATTTGATTTATATTCTGAATTTAATGGCGGATAATTTATGTTATGAAGGTACTTATGATGAGGCTGCACATTTATTCCAGGAATCATTGGAAATAAGTTTGCTATTGGAGGATCGATATAGCCAGGCAAAATTATTGAATAATCTGGGTACGATTTATCAGGTGCAGCAAGATTTCGAAACCGCCAAACAGTATTACGAAAACAGCCTGGATATTGTGCGCGAAATTGGTGATGCAGTGGGGATCGTTTATGCAATAAACAATTTGGGTGAACTTGCCACCAGTCAGGGGCAATTCGATGTAGCGATAAGATATTCTGAAGAGGCGCTGGAAATTGCGCAAAAATTAGATGATACCTGGACACTCATCATTTGCCATAATAATTTGGGGGAGGCATATTGTGCCTTGAATGATTTTGAGGAAAGTACACATAATTTCAGCCAAGCAATGAAACTATCCATTGATAGCATTGCATATAGCAGTATTGGCCGGGTAATTATTAACTGGGCAAGAGTTTACCAGATGAGTGGCAGTACAGAAAAAGCAAAATCCTATCTATTAGCAGGGGTTTCTCATTCGGCAACGGAGAAGGAATTACAGGAAAAAGCCATCATCTGGTTAGCTGAAATGGATGTTCACTGGGATGGGGTAATGAACGATGATTTGTTAACAGGATTGATTGAACGGGGAGAATTGAAACCCTTTTCCTGATGGGGAAGGGCGTTCTTTCGTGAAAAGAAATTCTCGGAGTTGAGAGTGAAACATTTTATTTCACTTCTTTTGCCTTGATCTTTTTTATATCAATCGGTTGCAGGTCATTAAAGTAGAAGGCTTTATACTTTGGATTTTCTTTGACGATGAATATCAGCTCAACAATTTCACCATCCGGTTGATTGGGTTCGAACAACAGGGTATTCTTGAAATCCGGTGTATTGATGCCGTAATTAACATAATTCTTGCCATCACGAATCATACCGGAGGGCAGGCAATAATCCGCACCGGCCAAAGTCAGCCCACCACAGCCATACACACTGCTGCTCAGCAAGATGCCGATATTGATATCGGGGGCGGTTTGGGTTATGCCGCTTTTATTAATAATTTTTACTGATAGTTTGAGATACGTTTTCTTATCCTGAAGGTTCAGCCTGGAATGAATGGATGTCAGGTCACAATCGCTGCAAATAAATTCTATAGGTTCGTTGAAGGTTTCAATGCTCAGCACTTCCACGTTCCAGGTCTCATTTTCGCTGATGGGAGGTACTTTAGGTGGCGGATTAAAGACTTGTCCTATTGTCGAACAGGCAGATAGCACAAGGGAAGCGATAAGAAATAACTGACAAACGAACAATAATTTTTTCATTTCATCATCCTTTATCCGCCTGATGAATAGGTTAATCTGAGGGCTACAAATGATAGTATATAAATATGAGTAAAAAGTCAAATTATTTGTGGGGATGAATCCATTGGATGTTTTCGTAAATGGTAAAAACGAAATATGCGCCGAAATCCGGCGAGGTCAAACTGTTTTTATCAGCGCCGTTCCTGGAATTATCAGGATCAGCGATAGTTTCCGCTTCAGCGCTACCTACATTGAAAATGCTCGAAGTTAACAGGGAGCGCAGCATTTTTTGCGGTTTTGATGCGCTGGCGAATCCATGTTTTTCAAATTGATCAGGTTACCCCAGCACATCCTACGATGCTGCTTACTTTTCCTGTCCGGAATCAAATTCAGGTGTAGGTCGGTATTGAGGAGCATATAAAAACTGTTGATAAAAACGATGCTTGCTCCGAAACCCGACGACATCAATCAGGTCAGGCCATCGCCGTTCATGGAAATGTCGGGTTTCAGCGGTAGTTTCCGCTTCAACCCGACCTACATTTAACATGAATCCTCACAGGTTTTGGAAACCTGTGAGGATTTAATCATTTACAACGACGGAACAAAGTCCTGATTCTTACCCAGCACATCTTCGATGACTGGCATCCAACTGCTGATTTGAATGTTTTGCGGACATTTTTCCAGGCACTCGTCGCATTGAATGCAGTTGGCGGCACGTTCTGTTTCACCGACAAAATTATTATAGACAAACCGGCTGCCCTTGATATCCTCATACATGGCAACTTCGTTGTAAAGATCCAAGTTGCGGGGAATATTCACGCCATTGGGGCAAGGCATACAGTATTCGCAGCGTGTGCAAGGGATGGGGCTTTTGGCTTCAATGGCTTCTTTCGCTTTTTCAAACATGCCCAATTCGCTGGCACCCAATTGGCCGATTTTGGCTTTGTCGGCGGCTTCAATATTCTGCTGCACCTGTTCCAGGGTGCTCATACCACTGAGGGTAACAGCAACTTCCGGTTGGTCCCACAACCATTGGAAAGCCCAGTCCGCCGGGGTTCGTTTCTCAGGTGCGGCTTCCCAAATAGGGCGTGTAGCCGGTAGATCCTGGGCCAATTTGCCGCCGCGCAGCGATGTCTTTTTCGGCAGCATATTTCAAACCTTCTCTGCCAGCCTGGAATTCGGTATCCATATAGTTATATTGAATCTGGCAGAAATCCCATTTGTCATAGAAATCGATGATCTCTTTGAAAACGTCCAGATTATCATGGAATGAAAAGCCGATGTGTTTAATTCGCCCATCAGCTATGGCCTTTTCACTTTCCTTGATCAGATCCAGTTTCTGTACTTTGTTTTCGAACGAATTTCGACTCAGGGCATGCAGCAAGTAGAAATCAATGTGGTCTGTTTGCAGGCGCTCCAATTGCTCATCCAGCATACGTTGAAATCCATCGCCATCGTTCAGCAGCCAAATGGCTGATTTACTGGCAATGCGCACCTTATCGCGCAGACCGTTTTGCAAGGCTTTGCCCAAAGCCGCTTCACTTTTCTGGTCGTGATAGACATAGGCGGTATCAAAATAATTTACGCCGCCTTCAATGGCGGTATGGATCATTTCAGCTGTTTTTTCCTGATCGATATTGCCGCTAACGCCATCAATGGTGGGCAAGCGCATCGCGCCAAATCCCAGGGCTGATACCTGCCAATCCAGTTTTCCAAATTTTCGGTATTGCATACATTCTCCTTCCTATCTATTTTCTAAAAAGATTTGCCTCTATATTGTTCTTCACTAACCTTTTCCATCCAATCAGCGGAATGGCCATTCCTGCCTTCCACAATCGAGATATGTGTCATGGCCGTGTTTGGGGCGGCGCCATGCCAGTGTTTTTCGTTAGGTTCAAACCAGACAACATCCCCTGGGCGGATTTCCTCAAGTGGGCCGTCCCAGCGCTGAACGCAACCACAGCCGGTAGTTACAATCAGGGTTTGGCCGAGGGGGTGGGTGTGCCAGGCGGTGCGGGCACCGGGCTCAAAAGTCACGTAGGCGCCAAATCCACGAGCTGGCGACTCTGCTTCAAACAACGGATCAACTCGTACGACACCTGTGAAATATTCTAGTGGTCCTTTGTTGGATGGCTGTGAACCGTTTTTCGTAATTTTCATAAAAAATATTTCCTCTTTTGTTTTTCATTTAATCCGCTAAACCTTCATTGATACAACGGATTGTATTTAATGATCTGGGATAACCAATATAGGGGATCAAATGAGTGACAGTACTCAGCATGGTTTCTTAACAAGTGGCTAATCCCCTATCCCTTTCTGTACAGGGGCAGGGATGCCGGAGTTTACGATTGGCGCAGGACGCTGATCCCGATATAAAATATACAGCCCGCTAATGATGGTGAAGGCTGCGCCGACCAGCATCACTGGAGTAGGGAAGATTTGCCACAGCAAAACATCCCAGAGGATATTAATCAACAATCCCACATATTCAAATGGGGCAACAACGGATACCTTTGCCAGGCTGTAGGCACGGGCGATGAAGTACATACCGCTGGCCCAGATCAGTCCCAGGCTGGACATGATCAGCCAATCCACAAAGGTTGGCATTGACCATGGATGGAAAAGGAAAGCGATACTGGGATGCATGCCTGCATTTTCTCCAACCATGATGGTTAGTGGAGCAAATATGGCAGCAGCCACCATATAAACCAATGTACTGAAATAAGCCATAGCGGCACTGCTGTCCGTGGTTTGCAGTTTTCGTGTAATCAGGACAACCAAAGCGTACAGCAATGTGGAGATGAGAACGAAAATCGATCCTATATTAAAGGTTGCGGAACCGGGTTGCACAATCAACAAAACGCCCACAAATCCAATAATTAAAACAATCCATTTTTTGTAATCTACCTTTTCAGCAAGGAATATCACGGATAAAAATGTAATCATTAATGGGCCGGAATTGCGGATGGCGGAAAAATCTGCCAGAGGCAGCGCGGCGATGCCCATGAAAGCCGTGGTATACGAGAGGAAAAGGAACAATCCACGCATGGAATGTAACCCCACGCGCTTTGTTTTAGGCAATCCGCGATTGCCTTCCATACGGAAAATAAGCAGGCTGACTGGCAATGCGATAAAGCTGCGGAATATGACAATTTCCAGTATGGGGTAATCACCACCAATTTCTTTTACAATGATGCCCTGTAGGGACATAATCAGTAATGCCAATAAGAGAAAACTGATGCCTTTGATGGTTGAACTGGATTTTTTTGTATGATTCGTCATCTCGTTCTCCTGAGGATGCCTTATTGGCGAAATGTGCCTGTCTTGAAATCTGCAGTGTTTTTTGTAATGGTCAAAAGGCATTCCAACCAGGTTCCAAACTCGCTGAAATTCTGCAGCGATTATTGCGTTGATTCATATCTCTATCCCTAAATATGATTTGCATGAAACAGTGCAGGGATGATGATGTTCCATTATGCATTTGAAGATTTTATCGTTTTGCCATCTTCTTAATATCATTGGGGTAACGATCACCCAAAATATCAATCTTCGCCAGGATTTTTTCGATATCCGTCATGTCAGCTGATGAGAGGTTAATATCTGCTGCAGCGATGTTTTCTTCCAGGCGGGATCGTTTACGGCTGCCGGGGATAGGCACAATCCAGGGTTTTTGGGCCAGCAACCAGGCCAGGGCAATTTGCGCAGGTGAAATTCCTTTCTGTTCGGCAAGTGCTTTGAGGTGCTCAACTAATGCCAGGTTGGCTTTGAGGGCTTCACCCTGAAAACGGGGAATGCGGCTGCGAATGTCGGAAGCATCGAATTTGGTATTTTCATCCACTTTACCAGTCAGGAATCCTTTTCCTAATGGGCTAAAGGGCACAAAGCCAATGCCCAGTTCTTCACAAGTCGCTAAAATATCTTCTTCCGGGTCTCGCCACCACATGGAATATTCACTTTGCACGGCAGCAACAGGCTGTACGGCATGCGCTTTTCGGATGGTTTCGGCTGAGGCTTCGGATAGACCAAAGTTTTTTACTTTGCCTTCCTGAATCAGGTCTTTAACGGTACCGGCCACATCCTCAATGGGCACGTCCGGATCCACGCGGTGCTGGTAGAAGAGATCAATGGCGTCAATGCGCAGGCGTTTTAGGCTTTCCTCGGCCACCTTGCGAATGCGTTCCGGACGGCTGTTCAGCCCGGTCCACCCCGGACTGCCATCTTCATGGAGATTGAAGCCAAACTTGGTGGCAATTTCCACTTTACCTTTGAAGGGTTCCAGGGCTTCACCTACCAGCAATTCATTGGTATACGGTCCGTATACTTCGGCGGTATCAAAGAAAGTGACACCGCGGTCCACTGCATCATGAATCACCTGAATCATCTCTTCCCGCGTGCCAATGGGGGCGTCGCCAAAGCTCATGCGCATACACCCCAGACCAAGTGCCGACACTTCTAATTTATTGTTCCCAAGATAGCGCTTTTCCATATTTTTCCTCCTGAGGAATTAGACGACCATTTCTTCCACATCAGACAGTTTCTGTTCAGTTGCAAGCATGCTATTTTCATAAATACTAATTTTGTAATCCAGCTTATCAAGAGTTTTCTGCATTTCTGCCATTCTTCCAATAAGCTTCTCTCGTTCTGATTCCAGAATTTGTTTACGCTGTTCAATGGTGCTGTCACCCATTTGTACTAATTGGATGTATTCGGTCAATACTTCAATGGGCAAACCAGCGGATCGCATGCACTTGATAAATTCCACCCGCAAAATATCCCCTTCATCAAAATCCCGAATACCGCTATCGGTGCGGTTTACCGGCGGCAGTAATCCGACGCGCTCGTAATACCGCAGGGTATCGGCTGAAATATTGTATTTTTCACTTACTTCTGCAATTCTCATCATTTCACCTCCTTCCTGTTAACAGTGTAGCACTTGGAGTTAGCTCCAAGTCAAGTACCAATTTCATTTTACGGGTTTTTTGGGTCTATTTCCAGTTGTTCAATGTAAATTACCCTCTCTGCTTTGGCTTTTGTTCGAAATTGTGAAACTAACCTGCAATTTGAACAGATTTTGTTTTTCACTATTGACCTGGAGTGAACTAAAGGAAGTAAAATAAGAGCAATGAATCCGATTAATGAATGCCGATTGCGGCAGATTTCGACAGGAGAAAATTGAAATGAAAGTACTAATGATCAATGGCAGTCCAAATGAACAGGGTTGCACCTTCACCGCATTACATGAAATTGAAGGCGTGCTGGACAAACACAGCATTGGAACCGAAATTCTTTATTTGGGCAAAAAAGCCATTAATGGCTGCACTGCTTGTCGCAGCTGCCGCACAACAGGGAAATGCGTGTTTAATGATAAAGTGAATGAAATTACGGCCCGATTGGCTGAATTCGATGGCTTTGTTCTTGGTTCACCGGTTTATTACGCAAGTGCAGCCGGTATGGCAACGGCTTTTTTAGATCGATTTTTTTATTCCTGTGACAAAAGCAAACTGGTTGGCAAACCGGGTGCAGCGGTGGTTTCCTGCCGACGGGGTGGGGCAACGGCAACGTTTGACCAATTGAATAAATATTTCACCATTAACAATATGCCCATCGTTTCATCCAATTATTGGAATCAAGTTCATGGAAGCAATCCTGATGAGGTGCTGAAGGATGAAGAAGGCCTGCAAACCATGCGGGTGCTTGGTGAAAATATGGCCTGGCTGCTGAAATGCATTAAAGTAGCCCGCGAAGCCGGTGTTGCAGAACCCGTTTACGAACCAAGAATCTTTACCAACTTCATCCGATAGAAAGGTAATTGAAGTGTAGTCAGTTATGGCGCTAACGCAGGACGTTACTCAGCATGATGAAGTACAAAGAATGCAGCGTTACCCGGAAAAATTGCATGTAAAATCGAGGATGAAATGCTAAGAATTGTCTGACGACAAAGGTGCCCCTTTAAGATAAAATTAGAGCATGCACTTTTCCGGAATGGTTATTCGGAGCAAATTAATTCCACCGCAGCAGCAAAAAGCAGTGTTATTTCGACCATGGCTGCAGGAAAAATTAAATGCCTCACTCAAGGTTCCTTTAACGCTGGTGCATGCCGGTACGGGTTTCGGTAAAACAACCGCCCTGATCTCCTTGAGCAAGCAGTACAAGCATGTCTACTGGTATAACATTACCGAACCGGACCGTGATCCGACACTGTTTTTAGCTCATCTGATTTCCGCTTTTCTCCCGGATTCTGCCAATATCATAGAGCAATTTGAAAACAACCCAAGCGGGTCCAATAACACGTTACTCAACATGTTGATCAATCAACTGACCACAGATTTATATGATCCGGCGGTATTAATTCTGGATGACTTTCATCTGGTCAATAACGTGAAAGACATTGACCGCTGGCTTGAGCAATTAATTGAACACAGGCCGCCATTTTTACATATCGCGATGGCCTGTCGTCAGATTCCCACTACACCGGCATTTATTCGTTGGCGGGTTAAGGGCAATATTCAAATCATTGATCAATCAGATCTGTCTTTTTCGCAGGATGAGATCAAAACCTTGTTTACCGATCATTATCAATTTGAGATTTCGGATGAGCAGGCAGCCACGCTGTATTCCTACACAGACGGCTGGATTATTGCATTACAGATGATCTGGCAGCGCCTGCAGAGCAGCCGCTCAAAAAAACTGGAGAACATTCTGGCTGCACTGCCCTCAGCATTGACGGATATATTCATGTTCCTGGCGCAGGAAGTGCTCATGCGTCAGCCGGAAAATATTCAACAATTTCTGACCGGCAGTGCCATCCTGCGGGATATGGACGCGGAAAGCTGTAATCACTTGCTGGATATCAACAATAGTCAGGATATTTTGCAATTGCTGAATGATAGAGGCTTATTTATCTCCACGGTTGACCATATCAATTTTCGCTATCAGCGCTTGTTTCAGGATTTTTTGCTGAACGTATTGCAGGAAAACCCTGAAGTAGTTTCGTCGCTTCATGAAAAAGCAGCCGATTATTTCACCCAAAAGAATGAATTTGAGGAAGCTGTTTTTCACCAATTTACTAACGGAAATCTTGCAGAAGCGGCAGACCTGATTGAACAGATTGGTCCGAAACTATTGGAGATTGGCCGCTTGCGCACCATTGCCAAATGGATTGAACAATTAAATGATGAGCAGCTTGGCCTGCATCCCAGTTTGAATTTATTGATGGGGGATGTGCAGCGCCTGCGCTCAAAGTTTGAACAGGCCATTCATCGTTATGATCAGGCTGACCGAGTATTTGTTCAAAAATCAGACAATATGGGCAGGAGCATGGCACTGCGCAGCAAAGCGCAGGTTTACCTGGATACAGTGCGTCCACTGAAAGCGTCCAGCTTACTGGAAGAGGCCGTGGGTCTGCTGGAACCGCAGGAATTCCCCTCAGAAGTGGCTGTATTACTGGATCAATTGGCTGAAAATAAGGTCAATCTGGGGAAACCCGGCGAAGCACGTGAGCTGCACAAAGAAGCCAACATGCTGCGCTCGGAATCGGATCCGGATGCGATTTACCTGGAAGCCAGAACCTTGCTGCGAACCGGTAAATTGCATGAAGCCAGTAATTTATTGGAATCATCCACCAAACTCAATGAGGAATTATCCACCAAGCGTCCGCAGAAATTTCACCGAGAAATGCCGCTGCTGCTCTCGTTAATTTATTTGATGCTGGGTGACAAGGAAAATGGAGAAAAATTCGCCCGCCAGGGGATTGAAATTGGCGCGCAACTGGATTCTCCATTCGTTGAAGCAGTGGGCCTGATGCGGCTGGGACATGCGTATCAATTGCATGCACAGGTACCTTGGCGTATGGACAGACTCGATAAAGCGCGTGCGTTTTACGAGAAAGCCATTGCACTGGTTAAGCCATTTAATGTGGTTCGTGTGCAGGTCGAACCCTTGTGGGGTTTATGCAGGTTCTATGGTTATCAGGGCAATGTCGCTGAGGCAAAGCGCTATGCAACGCAGGCCATTGATATTGCCGATATGTCCGGTGATTACTGGCTTGTGGCCTTATTAACCACCACCATGGGCACTTCTTATATGTTGGCTGGAGATCATGAGAAGGCTGAGGATTGGCTGAAACGCGGAGCAGAGATGTTTCCAAAAGTCGGTGATACTTTTGGGCACACGGCTGCAAAAAGTGCATTGGCATTGAATGCCTGGCAGAACGGATCAAAAGAAGATGCCGTTCAGCATTTTGCTGAACTTGTTCCACAAATCCGTCAGTTAAATCTTGGGTTTCTCCTTACGCGGACGAGCCATCTCGGTATACAGGATGACCAAATCTTTTTTCCGTTGATTTTGGAAACATATCATCAGGGCATTGAACAGGATTGGCTGCAAGAGATCATGAAACGTAATCACTTGGTTGATCTGGATTTTCACCCGGGGTATCCTTTGCAGATTCGCTGCCTGGGGAGTTTTGACGTGTGGCGTGGGAAGGAACAAATTGATCCCAAAGATTGGCAGCGTAAGAAAGCCAGAGAGCTGCTTCAGTTATTGCTCAATAATCGTGAAAAATGGATGCCGCGCGAAAAAATTGCGGATCAGCTTTTTCCGCATATGGATGGTGATACAGCGGCGCAACATCTCAAAGTCACCTTCAATGCATTAAATAAAGCAATCGAGCCAGACCGATCACCAGGCAAAGTGCCCTTTTTTATTATCCGCCGAGACAACAGTTATCGATTGAACCCTGCCGCAAAAATACGTCTGGATGTGGACGATTTTAGTGTGTTATCTGTATCTGATGAAATCGATGATATGAAAGAAGCACTATCCATTTATCAAGGGGACTATTTAAATGAAGTGCTGGATGATTATAAGATCAACGAAATGCGGGAACACTTGCGCGAAACCTATCTAGCAACTGCCATGAAATTGTCCAATAAGTACATTGATCTGGATCAATGGGAAGAGGCTGTGAAAATCTGTCATGATATTCTCACCATTGATCGCTGTAATGAGCCGGCATTTCGCATGTTGATGAATTATCATACTGCACGTGGCAATCGCGCCAATGTGCAGGCCGTCTATCAGCGCTGCTGCAGCACATTACGCGAGGAATTGGATGTGGAGCCGTCATCCGAGACTCGATTATTATGGGAAGCGTTGACGAAATAGGATGGTCTTATCAGGCAAGTAAATATTTACAAAAAAATGCGTATAGGCACTTAATAATTAAGAAATTCGAACCCATTGATAAATAATTTATTTCTGCTCAACATCCCCTGGATTATAAAAAGGATAGGAATCAAAAAGCTAGCCATAAGCTGGTGTGTCATCGACAGGGCGCTTTTTGCCCAGGGCGATCTCCCGTTCAAATACTGGTGTGCCATATAATTGTAGGGATAGCTTTTAGTGGCTTCATAGGGAGGAAAACGGTGCACATAATCTACTCCTTATCATATACAACAATACAATTTTCAACAAAGAAAATTTGTCACTTTGCTTGAGAGGTTAATTCCAAAAACAATTTACAAGCTTACCCTGTTATTGCCAGGGCATAATGCAGAAGGGGGAATAGAATCAAATCCCTATTGACATACTTTATAAAGCATAGTAGGATATACAATAAGTATAGCAAACTATACACATCATTCAAAATAACGGGGTTATATGAAGTCATATGAGAATAAAACGCGTAATTACGACACTAATAATTGTTCTTTTTGTATTTGTTGCAAGTTCGACAGTTGCTAAGGTAGACGCTTCTTCCCAGACAACTTTTGATACTGTCATCCTTTCATCACAAGATGATCCGTATTACGCTTTGGCTGAAGAAATATCAGCAGCGGAAGGACTACCGATTTTTCATACCTTTGAGGAGGCATCAAAAACAAAGCCGCAATTTCTTTTGTGGGTGATTGCACCGCAGAATTTAACCGAACAAGCGCTGATAAATTTTTCATTGAAGATGAAGGATTTGCCGGGCAGCATATCTGTTGGCATATTTTCCGGGCAAAGCCTGCAGGATGCACGCAGCCTTTGGCTGCGAGGTGCTGCACATTTTATCCCGGCTGATGATTATGCCATCATCAATGGAAATGGGGCTACTCAAAAGCTGGATCCGGAAATCATCCATAACAATGGAAACGGAGAGGAATATTCCACTACATTAACCAAAGAAAACTTGCTGGATGCATTGGCAAATAAAGCCAATGTGCAAATCTCCCTGGAAGGAGCAGCAGGGTCATGGTTTGACCAACATGGAAATATCACTGTTCGTGCAGAGGATATCCCCCAACTGGATGACACAGTAATCCTCCATTACGGTTGCAGCACTTTCCGCCCCTGGGTGGAATATTCAATCGCCAACGCCTGCATTCATCAGGGAGCACTGGCCTATATAGGGTTTATTTACACATCCATTGTGGGCACCCGTTTCGGAGATTACACAAATAATGGCTTGCTGTATACCTGGGAGAATTTTCCATTGGGCCATCTGGTGCAAATTCAAAATCAGGCCGCTATGCAAAGTTATATGGATGCAGCTCATTTTTATATGTTAGGCGATCCACGCATATATCGCCAGAGTGAAATGCCATACACCATGATCCGGGATGAGCTGATTGACAAGATACGCATTATGGAAATCGGTGATTTACCCGCTGGACTGATTCCCATTCACATACCGGATAGTGCGCATTATGAGTTTGTTTCTATCCCAGGATTTGCTTCATCTTCCATGGATAGTAAATACTTCAATCGCAAATTGCAAATGATGAATATCAACAATGATAAGTTCATCATTTTGGAAAATCCGACTGAAAGGATTACGATTGAATTAAGAGAAAAAGCACCACTTTTCTGGCAAGTATCCAGCAATAGTGTCAATTTTCTGGATGCAGTTATAGTGGATGGTCATAACGCAGACATATTTCTGATCTTTATCATTCTATTAGCGGTTCTATTGATTGTGCGCTTTTTACGTAAGCGCATCCATAAAAAACATCTTCTATTCGGACTATTGTTTGGCGGCTTGATGGCGCTGGTAACAGAGGCATATACGATACTACGCGAGAATCATATCGTGGTTACCAATGCGCCGATTGATTCCAGCCCACTTTATTTAATAGGTATTTTCATCTGTACGGCTTATGGATTGATGTTGTATCTGGATGCCGACAGCAGGAAGGGAAAGATCATGGCGATTGTTGTGGCGAATCTCTATAGTTTGTTGACTGTGCTTATCTTTACAATAGGACTATTAATAAAGCTGATTATGCTTGGGAATCCACTCTCCATTGATAAAGCGATTTATCCCTGGTTGTTCCCATTGCAGAAATTAATCCTGGGCACTGTGTTTTATTCGATTACATATTTTACGGTTCAACTTGGTTTGATGAAGCGCGGTATTCTAATGAAGGCACGGAACCTTTCAGGAGGAACATCTTGAAACTGGGTAATCTTGTCAGAAAATTTCGATTCGAGCATGGAGAAATGACGCAGCAGGCGCTGGCGAATGCGGTCGGCGTAACCCGCCTGACAATCCACTCCATTGAAAAGGGGAAATTTGTCCCCTCAACCTTGCTGGCACTTAAGATCGCACGGTTTTATGGAAAGCCGGTGGATGATATCTTTTATATTGATGATGAAGAGGATCTGAATGATGAAAAAGCTGAATAATTTCTCTGGAATCGTAAGTGTACTTCTGCTTTTATTGGTCGTGATAAATTCTTTGCTTTTGTCAACTATCAGAAGCAGCCTGCATATGCTGCAACCAGCAGAATGGGTGGGGGTTTTGGTAGCAGTTATCATCATTGCGATGGTGCTGGTTACTTTATTTAATTTGGCGAGTCTATTTCATCAATTCAAGTACTTCAAACATGAAAACCTGCTGCGTTCAGCTACATTCGTATTGGGTTTCTTTGCCCTTTTTCTACTGGTCGTGGGCGTGGTCATGTTGCAGGATATCGGTCAGGAATTGAAGGCTGGCCATGACAGCTCAGGGGAATGGAATATTATCTTTTTCAACCATCTCTTATTGAGTATTTTTGCCTTGCTGATGATCGTTCAATTTCGCCTGGTAAGGAAACAGCTAAAGCAAGAGCAGGAAATACAGCACATTGAAAAAGATGAAGCCGTGTTCTTGACCGTGCATCAGGTCGGCATATTCGCCGCCTTGTTGGGCTTCTTTTGTATGATCGCGTTAAAAATGATGGGTGTCCCCGATACATACATGGATGATTTGTTCATTCTCTCCAGCGTAGTAGCATTCTTACCTTATGGTTTAGCCGTGTTGTACTGGTTGTACATCAAACGTAAAGAGAAGCTCACGGAATGGTACGATGAAAAACAATTCTTGGATCTATCGCGTGCTGCGCTGATTACGCTACTACTTTCCATTTTGTTATTAACGGGTATATTCCTGATGATGGCGTTTCATGTTATTGAAGCCAGCATGATTTTATGGTTCCCGATTTATTTGTGTTCAACGTTGTTGATTTTTTCGGTCAGCAATCATGTCATTGCGCATGAGTAGCCGGGCATTGCCGAAAAAAAGAGAATTGCGTGAAATCGAGTTCATTAAAGGACTGGTCAATGTTTGCAAGTAATAAGCCAAAAGTAATGGGTTGCCATCCCACCAAATAAAACCAACGTGTCATCGTGAGGGCACTTTTTGCCCGTGGCGATCTCCCGCCAAGATATTGACGTAGAAAATAATCGGAAGAATAGACCCAAAGGGTTTCGAAAACACAATGCCATTAACTTTTCCTTTTAGGAGACGTATTTCTACGTAGATCGGTATTGAGGTGCCTAACAGTATTGTTGAATTAGGCGATTCCTGCTCCGAAATCCGACGAGATCGAGTAGGAATTACGAACACCTACCTGGAAATGTCAGGGTTCAGCGGTAGTTTCCGCTTCAACTTTACCTACATTTAAAATGCTTTCTCATGTAATTCCAAATTAATTAAAACCAATATAGTGGAACAGCGCGCTGTTCCACTATATTGGCTAAATGGTAGTAACATTGGGTTTCAAAAATCCTTTGGGCTAAATAATTTTATTCTTTCTCTTCATTCGTTTTCAACAATTTATACATCCTACCCCAACCGGCTTTCCATTCTGGTTTTTTACGCCGCCAGGTGCCGACGATGCCGTGCGGCAGGAACATCACCAGCAGGATAAACAACAACCCAAAGACCAATGGCCAGCGCGGACCGAACCATTGATAGAAGAATTGTGAGATAAGCTGCATGATACCGGAACCCAATACAGGTCCGATCAAAGTGCCCATACCACCCAAGATGGTGATAATCAGCGCATTGATGGTTGTCAGGGAACTGGTCATGGTGGTGGTTGCGCCCAGGTTCCAAACGGCGCTCATGCTGCCAGCCAATCCGGCAATGACACCACTGACGATGAAAGCCATGGTGCGATACACACCCGGATTATAACCAATCATTTTGGAACGACTCTCATTTTCCCGAATAGCAACAAAAACTTTCCCAGTCGGAGAATTGACAATACGCCGCAGCAGCAGGAAAATGAACACCAGAAAGATCAAGGCGATGAAATAGAAACGCAAGCGGTGTGCATTGGGATTGATCCATTCCGGTACAGGGATGCCGTGCAATCCTTCATCGGCGCCAGTCCATTTGACAAAGTCCGTGGCTTTGCTCAGAATATACAGAGCATCGGCCATGGCCAGGGTGATCATGGCAAAGTAGACACCCTTGACCCGAATGGCTACTGCGCCAAACAGCAGGCCTAGTAAAATGCAGATCAGACAAACGATCAGTAAGACAAAGATGAACAGTATTGCCTCGGTCAGATCAATAGAGCCAATCACAACAGAAAACTGACCCTCTTCTACCAGCCGCGGAACGATGTGCTTGTAAAATATCGCGATCGTATACGCACCGCTGCCGTAGAATGCCGCATGTCCAAAGGAAAGAATCCCGGTGTATCCAATTAGCAGGTCGTAACTCATGGCGTATACAGCCAGAATGAAGAAGGTGATTAATTGTCCCTGCCAGTATTTGGAAGGTCCGTCAACCGGGGATGTCCCGGTGATCCAACCAAATATGAACGGAAACATGACCAGAACGGCCAGGAAAATCAGCAATGAAAGGTCTTTTTTGATCTTCGAAAAATCATATCCGGTAGAGGTTTTCTTTGGAGCAGATTCGTTATTGATTGCTGGCATGACTTACTCCTTTTTTCCCAATAAACCGGAAGGCCGCACGAGCAAAATGATTGCCATGATAATTACCGTTGAGGCTTCAGCAATGGCTGGGGAGAGCGAGAATTTTAGACACAGGAAATCACCAAAGGCGCGTGCCATTCCCAACAGCAGGGCGCCAATGGCTGCACCGCCATAGCTTCCCATGCCGCCAATCACGACCACGATAAATCCCTGAAGCTGGTAAACATCGCCCATGTTGGGCTGTACCGGAATAAACGGCGCAGCACCAATGCCGCCTAAAGCGGCCAGGCCAATACCCATTGCAAAAACAATCGAGAAAATTCGGCGCACGTTGATACCCAGGGCTTCTACCATCTGACGGTCCTGCACACCTGCCCGGATGATCATACCCAGTCGGCTGTAGCGCATTAATATCGCCAGGCCAATCAGCATCAAGACACCCAGGACAATAATGAAGATGCGGTAACTGGGGAAGGTTACCCCTAATATATCGACGGTCAAATTATTGCCTGATAGCCAGGCAAACAAGTTCTCTGCTTTTCCGGGCTGAGCAAAAGCGGGCGGTCTGGCCATGGCATATGCCACCGGACCCCAGAGCAATTGCACAACTTCCCTGAGCACATAACCGATACCCAGTGTCACCAGTACGATATAGAAGGGTCTGGAATACAGCGGGCGAATCAAGCTGACTTCCACGATGGTACCCAATCCGGCACCGGCTGCGGCGCCGATGATGAGCGCCAGGAAAAAGCGCAAGTTGGCATTCATGGTTAACACAGCGATCGGCCCTGATTCGCGTACGATGGTCGCTATGATGGTCAGCAGGAATAAGGCAGCCACCTGAATCCAGGTTGACCATTGTTTACCTTTGGGGACGATTTGTGTATGATCGCCGGGGCGAGCTGATGCAAAGGCAATCAGCATGCCTGCCAAAGCCAGTAAAACCGGGCGCATCCAGAATATGGATAAAGGTTCCTGGGCACTGATTTCACCCAGCGGATTGCCTGCCATCATGGCGGCAACCAAGGCTGTTTCTGCCAGACCCAAAATATCAAGGCCCCAAATTCCCCAGATACCTACTATACATCCGCCAAGAATTAACAAATTGCGAATGCGAGGCTGCCAGCTTGCGGATATCTTCATGCGGGTGGTGTACTTCAGCCATAAGGCACTAGTGGCTATACCCAGCATAAAGGCCAGGATGAGCGGGAACAGTCCGAAAAGAAAGGTCGGATTGGTATAGAATTGCCAGCCGATGTAGGCACCGGTCATGAACATGGCGCCATGCGCAAAATTAAGTACGTCCATTAATCCGAAGATGATGGTCAAACCTGAGGCAACCATGAAATACAGGGCGCCAATGGTTAATCCGGATAGGGTGGTGCGCACAAAGGATTCCTGCCCCATGTAATTGATACCCGCCAAACTCAGCAATAAAATCGCAGCCGCAATCATCAGTCCGGGAATGGCTTGTTTCCATTGAACGTTTTGTTTCATTTGACACCTCCAATGGATACGCCAAGATAGCGTTTAATCACTTCCGTATTTGAAATTAATTCGTTCATTTCACCATTCATCACGGTTGCGCCATCATCAATGATGTAATACTGCTGTCCCAGTTTACTGGCCATAATGAAGTTTTGTTCAACCAGTAATATCGTGGTTGTTTTACTTAATTCTTTAATGGCTTCCATCATTTGTTCAATCAGGATGGGTGCCAGGCCTTCACTGGGTTCGTCGATCAGTAATAATTTATTATCGGTAACCAGCGCGCGCGCGACGGCCAGCATTTGCTGTTGTCCGCCGGACAAATGATTACCGGGCAATTTGTAAAGTCGTTTTAAATCCGGGAATAGCTGAAAAATAAAATCCGATTTTTTATCCAGATCACCGCGTTTTTTCTCGGCAATTTTCAGGTTTTCTAATACGGAGAGATTGCTGAAGATAATTCTGTTTTCAGGCACATAGCCAATCCCAAGATTAGCGATATCATAGGCGCGTTTACCCTCAATTTCCTGTCCGTCGAAAGTGATTTTCCCGTCGCGGGGTGGAGTAAGTCCCAGAATGGATTTTAAGGTGGTTGTTTTTCCGGCACCATTGCGGCCAAGCAAAACGGTGATTTGCCCTTTCGGTATGGTTAAGGAAACCCCTTCCAGAATATGGAATTGACCAATGAAAGTATGAATACCATCTACTGTGAGGATATTTTCCATTCAAGCCTCCGATTTCTCGGTCAGTTCGCCGTAAAGTGCTCCGAGGTAAGCGTCCTGAACGGATTGTGTGTTGGCAATTTCTTTGGGGTTGCCTTCTGCAAGGACATTCCCTAAATGCATCACTGTAATACGATCAGAGATACTCATGACCATGTCCATGCGATGTTCAACCAATACGATTGTTTTGTTGCCCATCTCACGAATTTTGCGAATGATCTCTAACAAATCCGGTACTTGTTCACTGGACATGCCTGCCGTTGGTTCATCAAGCAGGAGCAATTCGGGCGAGGAGGCCAGCATGATACCGATTTCCAATTTGCGTTTTTCTCCATGCGACAAACTGGCTGCAGAAGCATCTTCTTTGCCATGCAGCCCAACCAGATCAATGATTTCTTCCGCCTGGTTTAAATACCGTTTAAAATGATCCACATCCTGAAATAGACGGAAATTATCTTTTCCCATGGCCTGTGCAGATAAGCGCATACTCTCTAAAACGGAAAGGGTGGGAAAGATATTTGTGATTTGAAATGACCTGCCAATACCTAAATGAGCAATTTGGTGTGTTGGCAGATGGGTGATCTCCTGACCTTTAAAGATCACATGGCCTCGAGTAGGCCGCATAACACCAGAGATCATATTAAATAATGTTGTTTTTCCGGCGCCATTTGGGCCAATGATGGAATGAAGCGTGTGCCGTTGAATTTCAACAGACACATCGTCTACAGCCACCAACCCACCAAAAACTTTTCGAAGTTGCTGCGCTTCCAGAAGGGGTTGTTTTTCAGACTCCATCCAGTTTTCCTTTTTATTAAGATAGTCGTTAGAGATGAAGGCTCATCCCTAACGACTTGAAACCTATTCAGTTTAAGTTTATTTTACGTTCATCTCACAGCGGGACACATAATCACCGGTCAATGTACAGGGTACATCCAATTCATCAAAAGCGCTGACATATATAGTCTCGAAGAATTTGTAATCATTTACGCCGTCACCATCCGTATCCGGATTGATGTCAACCAGTTTGAGAATGTTCATGGGTTGTTCACAGACATGATCGCCGGGGCGGATGTAGTAGGTGCCTTTGGGGCCTTCAAATTGTAAACCTTCCAAAGCTAAGATCAGTGCATCACCTGAAGCATCACCAGCGGTAACTTCCAATGCGTCAGCCAGGGCGATAGCGGATGTCATACCACCAGCAGTGAAGAGATCCGGGGGTTCGTTGTATAATTCCATATGACGGCTTACCAGGTAATCGTTCACTTCGGTTTCAGGAACGGTGTAATGATACACATTCAAACCGATCTGATCAATGGCAGCGCCGTATACAGCAGCAAATGAAGCATTGTCACCATAACCGGTGGCTACCTGCATCTGATCCAGGGTGCCTAAATCAGCCAACTGTTGGAACAAAGTTACATAACCAATGCCAGCCCAGGTCAGGAATAAGCAGTCGGCGCCGGAATCCATAGCCTGTTGGATATAAGGGGTGAAATCAGTGGTATCAGCAGGAGCATAGATATCAGCGACAACTTCGCCATTATATTTTTCAACTGAGAATTTCAAAGCTGCGCCTGAACCCTGTCCGAAGGCGCTGTCCATACCGATGTGGGCAAATTTTGAGCCAACATTCTCAACCAGATACTTGGCAATGACAAGTGTATCATCATAGTTTGTACGGCTGGTACGGAAAACATACGGATTGAAGTTTTCACCGGTGGTGAAAGCAGAGGCTGCCGGGTCAATCATCAGCAACATCTTATTTTCAAGGGCTACTGTGGTCAAGGCTACAGCCACACTGGAACTTACCGGACCTTGTAAAATTTCTACGCCGTCTTTTTCGATGAATTCACGGGCAATTTGAACACCTTTTTCAGGATTCAATTCATCATCGCCGATCAATACTTCAACGGGACGGTTGGCAATAATGTAGCGGCCTTCAGCATCCTGTTTGCCGCCGGAAGCATATTCCAGACCGATTTCAAAACCACGAACTTGCTGCTGGCTGTAAAGAGCAAACGCCCCGGAAGCCGATGTAATTTGGCCAACTTTCAATACCGGACCTAATTCCATTTCGGGTTCTGCGGGAGCTTCTTCAACAACTTCTTCTGCAGGTGCAGCTTCTTCAACCACAGCGTTGGCTGGTTCTTCAACTGCCGTTGGGGTTGCAGTTGCGCAGGCGCCCAGTAGCATCGCCATTATCGCTAACAAACTTAAGATCGTTGTAAATTTTTTCATGAATCTCTCCTCCAATTATTTTATAGCAAAATCAATAGGTGATCAAAACTAACCTGATATACTGTTCCTTTACACCTCCGCATCTGAGCTGATTGTTTTCCTATCGTGAAACAAGCATGACTGCCTGTCCGGTGATGACCTGATTTTTGGATTGATTGAAACAGTTTATTCTGTAGGTCACCAGATGTTTTATCTCATCTATCTCTACCAATTCGATGATGGTTTCAATGTTGTCTTGGATTTGGATAGAAGAAAGAAATTCGTAATGGATATTGACACATTGTGCATGGGAATCCGGAATTAATTGATCAAGCCAGTCGCCCACCAGACCAATCATGAAGAGATGATGATGGTGCGTGTCCTGCTGATCCTCTGATGTTTGCGAATTCACCTGAATCAGACCAGCATAGAGCTTTGATTCTTGCTCGGAAATGGTTTTATTAAATGTTGCCTGGAGACCAGGAACCAGATTGGCTGCTGAAAATGTACTCAAGAAACGACCTCACAATGTTTTAATACGAATCCAAGAATGGCACTGTTAAAGGATGCCGGTTTTTCCAGGCATACTGCGTGTCCTGCATGGGGAATAATAATCAGTTCCGCATCCGCAATTTCATCCGCAATGATTTCGGCATACTTTCTGGATTTTAAAATATCTTCCTCGCCGACCAATACCAGCGTGGGGGCATTAATTTGTTTTAACTGCCCGGTCAGATCCAACCGGGTAAAGGCAGCCATCAGTTCTCCGACTGAGGTGAAATCCATCTCGGCATATTTTTTGCGGGAGGCATCCAATATGCCCTGATTTTCAGCAATCCAGGATTCCGAGAAGTTATAGGGCAGGGTGACCTCGAATAATGTATCCGGATTCCCGCTTTGTATGGCAGCAGTCCAGCTTTGGCCGATGGCCGATAACAATGGATCAAGCTGGCTGACCGAAGATGAAACGATCAGGCTCTTGACCATGTGTGGATACTTGATGGCAAAAGTCATGCTGACCTCACCACCATAAGAGATACCCGCCACATGCGCAGATGGAATATCCAGTGCCAACAATAAAGCTGACAGGTCATCAGCATGTTGATCCATGCTATACGGTCCAGCCGGATGCTCGGATTTCCACATGCCGCGGCAATCATATACCAGTACACGGAAGTGCTCTTTCATGGCGGCAATCTGGTATCCCCAACTAGCAGTGGACATAAATATGCCGTTGGAAAAAACGATCACATCCGCATTATCGGGACCATGTAATTCGTAATATAGATTGACACCATTTACGTTAACGATTGCCATTGCAAATTCCCGGATTATACAGGTTGAAAAGCCAGAAAAGCCTGTTTATTCTCTTCCGTTCCGCGGTCAATAAATGCGGCTTTGACAGGCATGCCGATCTGGATGGTTTCAGGATGCAATACATCTACATCCATGATGAATGAACTGACCATGGGGCCTTCATCGGTTTCGACGATACCCACACAATAGGGATTCTTACGGTCATATCCGGCTTCGATCATAGCGGTGGGGGCAATATAGACGATGGTGAAACCACTCAGTTTGCCTTTGCCGCTGAATTCAACCCATTCCATATCGGTTGAAAAATTCTCCGGATTCAATGGACGCGGGGGAAGAAACGCAGCACCGGATGCTTTGTCACGGCTGCCCATCAGTTTATGTTCATTGAGGTAATTGCTGTACGCTGAAAAAGTAAACTGATTATCCATGTTAGTTTTTCCTCTCAAAAATATGTACCACACAGGTTTGCCCGGTACCGCCCACATTGTGGGTCAGGCCGTATTGCAAATCACCGTTGAGCTGGCGTTCACCTGCTTCACCGCGCAGTTGTTTCCAAACTTCCACCACCTGGCCGACACCGGATGCACCCACAGGATGCCCCTTAGATTTCAGACCACCGGATAAATTGATCGGCTTGGAACCCTCACGGCTGGTTTCACCGGCTTCGGCGGCTTTCCAGCCAGCACCTTTTTCGAAGAATCCCAGGTCTTCCGTGGCAATGATTTCAGCGATGGTGAAACAATCATGCACTTCAGCAAAGTTGATCGCTTGCGGTCCGATACCGGCCATTTCGTAGGCTTTATCGGCGGCGATTTTTGCAGAGGGGATGGAGGTTAAAGTTTCGCGATCGTGCAGTGCGCCGTCACTGGCTTGCCCCAGACCGGCTACATAAATCGGATGATCGGATAATTTTGCAGCCAGTTCTTCGCTGGCCAATAATACAACCGCTGCGCCGTCCGAGATGGGCGAGCAATCGTATAAGCGCATGGGCCAGGCAATGTTGGGGTTGGCTCGGTCATCGTGCAGAAAATCGAGTTCATCATCCCATTCAGGTATTGGCAGACCTTTGGCCGCAGCTTTCTCTTGCCTGGCTTTCATGATGCTGCTCACTTTTGCGCCAAATTGAGCTTTTTCATTCATTGCGCCGTTATTATGATTTTTAATGCCAACTTTCATGAATGTTTCAGGGGTAGCACCGTAAGCCGACATATAAGCCGTTGCCATGGCAGCATAGAAACCTGGGAAAGTGAATCCGGTGGTAACTTCATACTGCATATCCGCAGCAGTAGCTAAGGTATCTGTCACTTTAGCCGTGGCCAGGTCGGTCATTTTTTCAACACCGCTGACCACAACCAGGTCGTATAATCCGGAAGCGACAGCCAGAATGCCTTCTCTGAGAGCTACACCTGCACTGGCGCAGGCATCTTCCACACGCACGGCAGGTAACGGGGTCAGGCCCACCCAACTTGCCATAATCGGGGCAATATGGCCCTGGTTTTCAAACAGGTCGCTGCTGTAGTTGCCTACATAAAGCGCCTCGATGGTTTTTGGATCAAAAGGTTTATCAATGGAGCCAAGCATTTCAACAAAAGCTTCAACGAACAGATCCCTTGAGCTTTTACCTTTGAAAGCGCCGAACTTGCTCATGCCAGCGCCGACTAATGCGACTCCTCTGGCTAGTTTTTTTGATGCCATGGTTCTCTCCTTCATTGTTTGTACTTGCAAAGCCTGTCTCTGAACATTATTGTTTTTTCAGGAAGGCATGGAAGAGCTGATTAAATTCCTCAGGTTTTTCGATGTGGACACCATGTGCAGCATCTGCAACGACATGTTCAATATAGCTGCCGCCAGTCTGGGCATACTTCTCAAAAACGAAGCGGGTCTGTAGTAACATGGGCTGCGGCGGATAAACGTCATTTCCGGGCCAACCAGGCACATAACCGAGACTGCCCAGCGTGCCAAAATCGAACATGGAAGTATCCGAGACGATCATGTCGGCATCGCCGCGAATCCACAGCATAGGAGGCTTGTTTTTAGCAGCCAATAAATCGGGCACATCCTCGCCGCAGTATTTCGGCGACCAGCAATTCACCGGTCCTAATTTCCCTGGCGCAACATTCGGCCAGTTCTCAGAGGGCAAAAAGTCACCCGGATAACGGTCTTCTCCGATTTTTTCAGCCAGGGCTGCGGTCAGGAAATCTTCCTCGCGGGCAGCCACAAAGGGCGGTTTGTAGTAAAAAGTGTTAATCACACTACGCGGGGAATTGGGGTCATCCGTACTGCGATCCCCGACCTTAATCAAATTAATCAAAGTGGGGTTGACAATGCCACCGCCTGATCCGGCGAAATCAGTGTAACAAGGTTCTCCGTCAGCACTTTTGGAGCCACCAAAGCCAAATGGGCTCACCGGACAGACCAATGTTGCGGAAAGTATCCTTTCGGAATAATCGGCGATCAAACGGTAAACCACGCCAGCCCCCATAGACCAGGCCACAAAATGTGCCTTTTCGATGTGCAGGGTGTCCATCAATGCTTTGACATCGTCACTCAAATCACGCATACCGCGTGTTGAGTCAATCAGTTTATCTTCTGTCCAGCCATAACCACGCAAATCGGGGGCAATACCGCGATACGCTGCGGGCAGGGCCAACATGCTCTCTTCCCAATATAATGCTGCCGATAAGTTGCCATGCAAAAAGATGACCGGAATACCGCTTTCATCGCCCGAAAAATACACATTCTGTGTAATGCGCTCGGTGACAACATCCCGATTGGTGATTCCATTTAAAGGTGTTGGCTTATTCATATCCATCTCCTAAAAAATTTTCCAGATAACAAATTAAAAATGGGGCACAATACCCAAACGCATGACCTCTTCTTTCATCTGCTCACGGAAGTCAGGATGAGCGATGCTGATCAATGCTTTGGCTCTGTCACGTATGCACAATCCCTTTAAATCGGCGATACCATATTCGGTGATGATCGTATCAATATCTTGACTGGTGATGGTTACTTCAGCCCCAGAAGAAAGCGTGGGCACGAGGGTTGAAATCTCACCTTTCTTGGCAGTGGAGCGTAACGCGATGATGCCGCGTCCATGTTCCGAGAGCTGTGCACCACGATGGGTGTCCAACTGACCGCCGGTACCTGAGAAATGGCGATGCCCAATGGATTGGGAACAAACCTGACCGAATACGTCCACCTGTAATGCGGTGTTAATGCTGATCATGCGGTGATTCTTTCCAATCACATATGGGTCATTGGTTACAAAACCTTGCTGAAATTCCACACAAAGATTGTTGTTGACAAAGTCATATAATTTTTGAGTACCCAGGGCAAATGCGCCCACCATCTTGCCATTCCAAAGTGTTTTCTTGCGATTGGTAATGGCACCGCTGTTGTACAGATCCACCATGCCGTCAGTGAACATTTCCGTATGAATACCCAAATCCTTGCGATCCATGAGGAAGGGCGTTATGGCATTGGGGATACCGCCGATGCCCAATTGCAGGGTGGAACCATCCTCAATCAGGCTGGCGATATATCCACCAATTTTTTCTTCCACATCAGTTGGAGGAACCACGGGAAGTTCCAGCAGGGGGACATGATTTTCAACGACAAAATCCACTTCGGAAATATGTACTTGCGTATCGCCCAATGTCCAGGGTAGATTTTCGTTAATTTCCAGGATGACAATATCCGCGGCTTTGATGAGTTGTTTCTCGATTACCAGTCCCAGCGAAAGAGACATATAACCGCGCGCATCCGGTGGGGTAGCCGTACCAAAGAAAACATTTACCTTGCCCTGAGTGGCATAAAGTTTTCGGGTGGCTGCCTGATGCAAATTGTTGGGGATGTAGGATTCGCGGCCCTGGCTATGCATTTTGCGATCTACGCTGCCGTAGAACCAATTCTCGATGAAGAAATGCCCGTCCATGTTTTCATTGGTGATGAACTCATATGTGCCCATGGGCAAGGAAACCCAAACACTGATATCTTCGAGGCGCTCGCGGTGGTTGCTCAATTCGGACAACAGGCCTTGCGGCTCTGAAGCAGCCATCGCGATACCCAAACTCTGATGAGACTGCAGTTTCCCAACAGCCTCGGAAATACTAATTAGCTTCTGTTTGTATAGTTCTTGTGAATTCATAATCACCTAAGGCATGATAAAGGCTGAACCAGCCTGGTTGTATCCCACACCGGAACCCACAAAACAAACCAGATCACCGGATTTGACTTTACCCTGATTCCAGGCATCATCAAAAGCCATCGGCAGACAGGCGGAGCCGGTGTATCCGAAACGGTCCATCACCCAATGGGCTTTCTCGATGGGCAGGCCAAGAGTCTCCTGCACCAGCTTGATGCTGTTCAGGCGAACTTGCGTATAGATGACTAAATCAACATCGCTTAGTTTAAAATTACCGTTTTTGGCTAATTCACGCATGCGGGCAGGCCAGCCTTCGTGATTGACTTCGGGCGGGAAGGGAGTTACCAGGCGTACTTTTGTTCTTCCTTCATTAATACTGTCTACTGTAGCAGGCTCATATGTACCGCCGGAATAAATGCCCCAGTGTTTGTGATAAGAACCGTCAGCGGCAAAGGCAGAGGAAACGAATCCAGGTTTATCGCTGGCGGTAACAATGGCAGCGCCGGCCCCGTCACCGTAGAAGAAGGACATCACGTCGTTTTCCCAATCGGATAATTTATGCATCATATAGGCGCCGATGACCAGAATGTACTTCAGATTAGGGTTGCTGGAAATTAATCCGGCCGCCAGATTCAACCCTGTGGGGAAGGAGGCACACGCACAACCGACATCGAACGTCCCGGCGTTTGTCGCACCCAGCTTGTACTGCACCACCACCGATGTAGCCGGGGTGATGTAGTCCGGGCTGTCGGTGCCCAGGATAATCATGTCAATATCTTCGGGTTTCAAACCGGCTTTCTGGATGGCACGTTTACCGGCCTCCACTGCCAGGTCAGATGTGGCCCAATCGTCCGGGGCATAAAAGCGGGTGCTGATGCCGGATGATTTCTGAAACTTGCCGATTACCTCGCCAAATTTCTCTTCCATGGCCGTGTTGGGGCGTTCAATTTCGGGCAAGTAAGCCCCGCTGGATATAATTGTCGCGTATCTTGTCATCAGTCCTCCGATCCGTTTGGGTTAATCATGTACCCAGAACGATACCACCATCTACGCTTATTGTGGTGCCATGAATATAAGCGGATTCCTCGGTGGAAAGCCATAAATATAGGTTGGCAATATCTTCCGGTGTGCCCAGACGTCCCAGCGGTGTTTTAGCGCGCATGGTGGCCAGTACTTCTTCCGGCATCTTGGCGACCATCTCGGTCATGATGAATCCTGGAGCGACTGCATTAACACGGATACCGTATTTACCCAGCTCGCGTGCCCAGACTTTTGTCATACCAATAACCGCAGATTTTGTGGCTACATAATTGGTTTGCCCAAAATTACCATATAGTCCCACAACAGAAGAGGCATTCAGGATCACGCCGCCTTTTTGTTTGACCATATAAGGTGCCACAGCCTGCGAACAATTAAAAACGCCTTTCAGGTTGACGGAAACCACCAGGTCAAAGGCATCTTCACTCATTTGTTTAACCAGTTCGCCGTCTTTCATCTTGATGAATTGAGCGTCTCGGGTAATGCCCGCATTGTTAACCAGGATGTCAATCTTACCGTATTTGGCAATCACCTCATCAGCCCATTGCTGAACCTCAGCGCGATTACAAACATCAACTTTATTGAACTGGGCGTTCTCACCGAGCGCTGCTGCTACTTCATTGCCCATTTCTTTAGAGACATCACAAAAAATGACCTTGGCTCCCTCTTTTGCAAACACTTGCGCAGTAGCCTTGCCAATACCGGCAGCTCCGCCAGTGATTAATGCAACCTTTCCATCCAGGCGCATACGTACACCTCCTAATTGGTATCTATGGTTGTTCGTTTACATTCTTGGTTAGCAATCTATGTAAACCCATCATAGCCAACGCCGGTTACAAATCGGTTACAAATGAGGGTGGGGCAGGTGAAAAAGCAAAAGCCAGGATTGAGATTGTCCTGGCTTTTGCAAGTGTGATGATGGAATGTGTTTGGTTTTGGACGGAGGATTATCCGATCAGAGGAAATAAATATCCGTCCTGTGCGAAACCTACAAGCTGGCTGCCGCACAACCGGAAAATGTGTATTCAATGATAAAGTAAATGAAGTTACAGCAAGATTGGACAGTTTTGACGGCATAATCATCGGCTCGCCGGTTTATTACGCGAGTGCCACAGGCCAGGTGACGGCCTTTTTGGATCGGTTTTTCTATTTTTGTGATAAAAGCAAATTACTTGGCAAACCGGGGGCCGCTGTTGTATCCTGCCGGCGGGGCGGGGCAACGGCCACGTTTGATCAATTGAACAAGTATTTTTCGATCAATAATATGCCCATTGTTTCGTCCAATTATTGGAATATGGTGCATGGGCATACGGCAGAAGATGTCTTGAAGGATGAAGAAGGGCTGCAAACCATGCGCGTGCTGGGAGAAAATATGGCCTGGCTGCTGAAATGCATTGCAGCGGCGCGTAAAGCCGGTGTTGCAGAACCTGTTTACGAGCCAAGAGTATTTACGAATTTTATTCGGTAGAAGGGAAATCAAACATCATAAAAGAGAGAATTGCGCGCTACCTGCTGTTATGTTATCGCCAGGGCACTTTTTGCCCGCGGCGAGCTCCTCGCTGGTCTGGAGTTGGGCTAGATAACGGTAGAGATGGAAGCGATTCACTAAATCTACACCCCCTAAAATATAGTCAGATATCTGGAAGCTGTATATGTATGCGATCATATACTCAAAAAGGCAATTTAAACGCTATACTTTAGATGTAATCAGAGTCCAGATTGGTATAAAACAAGGACAAATGATATGGACAAAGAAGTAAAATAATCAATTTAAAG
>JAEKNU010000159.1 GCA_016838895.1 Chloroflexota bacterium | reverse complement strand
ACGGTTGGAAAAGGCCAATTTCGCTTTGTATGCAAAATTTAGACTGAAAAGTAGCATGTTTTTTCAGTAGAGTCAAGCATATAAAAAATATTGAAAAGGAACTAGGAGTTTCCCTTTTTGATCGCACCACCCGCAAAGTACAAGTTAGCAAATTTGGGCAATTGCTATTGCCGTATGCAGAGCAAATCGTTAACCTGAAAGATCAATATTCAACCATATTACAAAACAGTCTTGAAACAGATCGGGAACTGCTCACGCTGGGTTCAATTCCTGCATTAGCTCAATATAATATCACGGATATTCTGGTTGAATTTAAGAAAAACTGCTCTCAAGCTACCATTAATGTAACTCAATTTGGGACTGAAGAATTAAAGGATAAACTGCGTCAGCGAAAATGTGAGCTTGCTTTTGTTTGTGAAACTGATGAAGAAGATGACGATATAGAAAAATACTTATATATGATGGATGAATTGGTTGTGGTTCTTCCCATTTGGCATCCATTGGCAAAGGAAGAAAATATCCCTTTGGCCACCATTAAGAATGAAGATTTTATTTTGATGGAAAAACAAACCAAGCCGCATAAGTTGAGCCTTATTGCTTGCCAACAAAGTGGATTTGAACCTAAAATTGCACACACTGATAATAAATTGGAAACAATTCTTGATCTTGTAGAAAAAGGATTGGGCGTAGCGTTACTGATGAAGCGGCTTGCTCAATGTATCTTCAATGAGCAAATTTGTGTTGTGGATATATCACCTAAAGTATATGCACAAATTAATCTGTGCTATTTGAAGAATGGGGAATTATCCGATGCAGCATATGAATTTATTGAATGTGTCAAATCCCAACAGGCAAAGGCAAATCTTCCGCGGATCATTGGTGTGCCTACTCAGACATTTTACAAAGATTAACCTTGAGTAACAATTGGAGATCCCTCCAATTGTTACTCATATTGTAAAATGATACCGGTATCAATGAAATGATTTGGATTTTTCCTCGATAAATATTGTAAATACATGCTTTTTTTGGTGTATTTTAAATGAATAGTTCCATAGAAAAAATGGTCTTGCCTCATTGATATCTTGTTAACCGATGACCTTTAGAGAATAAGTAAAAAAAATCTACTCCATGCCATTTGTCTGGCGGGTTTCACAAGCACTGGTATTGCCTGTCAGCCCAGATATCAGCTTATTCAACAAGATAATTTAGGCAAATCTCTCTTGTCAATTTCGTCCATATATTGGATCAATGTGACTGTTTTTCAAAATCATGGGAATAGTGGAAATCTATCTTTTCTAAATTACATTGCTTTGATGGAAAACGGTTTAAACAGATGTTTGCCAGAAGATGGAGTAGTATATTAGGATGATCGATTTTGCAAAAAACAAAATATACAAAATATTCCTGCGATATGATAAAATAAACTAGGTGAAGGATAACAAAAGCAATCGCTAAGAATCAAGAAAATGATGAATTGAAAACAAAGGAAAGTGAGCAAAATTGCGCGTAGATATTGTGCGGAATTTCCTTTTTTGGGCGACTGTTGAATCATCCAGGTTGGAAGGTGATATAAAATGACAGATTTGATTAACAAGCAAACCTTATCCGAACAGATTTATAAAATTTTGCGCACAGATATACTAACCCAGGAAATAAAGAGTGGGCAAAAACTAACATTGCAATCTTTAAAGGACCGCTTCAAAGTCAGCCATACGCCTATTCGGGACGCGTTAACGCGTCTGGTAGAGGATGATCTGGTGATCTATTACTCGAATGTTGGTATAACGGTTGTCAGCTTGTCGGAAAATGATGCCAGGGAAATCTTCCAACTTAGTGGAGATCTGGATTGCTTGGCAATGCGTTATTGCTGTGCGGGTTCGAGAAAAGAGACCTTTCTTGCTGAGATGGATGACATTGTCAACAGATCAGCAAAATATTTAACCAAAAAGCAATACAAACAATGGGGGGATTTATCGGATCATTTTCATCTGATCATGTATCAGTATGCTGATAACACTCGCCTGGAACGTGCAGCCCAAAAACTACGGGCACAAATCACTTTGTTGAGTAATCTGTATCAATTAGAAAATAATTATGTGGAACAAATTCAGAACGAACATGAGCTGGTAAATCAGTTGCTTCAAGATGGAAAGATTGAAGAGGCCATTAAGTGTATGCGGGAACATCTGGATCATGATATGACTTATGCAATTGAAGCCATCGGCTGATTTTTGAATATCAAATTTGATAAAAATAAAAGGATGCTGTCCATATTAAACTGGAACCTATAAAGTAGACAAAAACAGACCTTATTAAAGAGGTCTGTTTTGCTATACTGAAAAGAGAT
>JAEKNU010000002.1 GCA_016838895.1 Chloroflexota bacterium | reverse complement strand
TGAGTGTGCGGCTTGCCCCGGAATCACTGTGCGACATACTCCGGAATTACTGTGCGGCATGGGCCGGATTTTGCAATATGAAGAAAACCTAATTACATTTACACAAGGGTTAGATCATTATTATCAAAAAGAGTATTCCAAAGCATTGAAATATTTTTTGGAAACATTAAATTTCTTTTTGTCAAATCAGTATAAAGCATTACTTGGCAAAAACTGCTTATATACATTGCTAACATATTTACAATTAGGTAACAATGAGGAAATAAAAAATATTTCAGAACTATTGAAAAAAAATTTACTCATACCAGAAAATCAATTTGTCTTATTACCCACTGGCCTAAGAGAATATAAACAAATTATAAACTTGATAAATCAATATCAAGATACAAAATACCTAAAGCAATGGCTTGCTTTAGTAGATTCCTACCAAAAAAGAATTCCTGTTCTGCGCCGCAGAATTCGCAGAAAAACAACTCTTGTGCCATTTGCACCAGCCAGATTAGAAATCATCACACTTGGTGATATGAAAGTCAAATTTAATGAACAATGGTTAACTTCTTCTGATTGGCAAACCCAATCTGCCCGTGATTTTTTCTTCCTCATTCTATCCAAACCACAAGGGCTCACCAAAGAAGAAATTGGATTATTACTCTGGCCCGAAGATTCTGAACAGGAATTAAAATTCCATTTTAAAAATGCCATTTATCGCGTCCGTCACGCCATTGGAAAAGATACCGTTCTTCTGGAAGGAGAACGCTACGTATTCAATAAAAATATGGATTTTCGTTTTGATGCCGGGGATTTTAGAAGAGAGGTGGTTGCTATACAGAAGGCAACTAAGTGGGAAGAAATATTCAAACTTTATAAAAGTTTATTAAAATTATATAAGGGGCCATATCTTCCGGATATGGACGCTAAATGGATTAGGCAAGAACGAACTGAGCTACATGAACTTTTTTTACAAATATTGGAAGAAATCAGTAAAGCTGCTTTTGAGCAAGAGAATTTTCCAATTTCTATAGAAATATCACAAGAGATATTAAAAAATGATCCCTGCAAGGAGGAAGCCTATCGCACCGCTATGCGTGCCCAGGCAGCCAGCGGCAATCGTATGGAGGTAGAGCGTCTCTATAAACTATGTGAAAAACACCTGCTGGATGAGTTGGAAGCCCCGCCTTCTCAAAAAACCAGAAAACTACACCAAGCTTTAATGAAATTTTAGCCAAAACACCGCAATAGCGGTGTTTTTTTCTTTTGAGCCTATTTTGAGACTCCCGATCTTCATAATAAGAAAAAACATGGAGTTGAATAAATATGAAAACCCTCATTAATAAATCCATTCTGTTTACATCAAAATATGACAGCCAGACAATACGTATTGCATTTACTGTTGGCTCTTTAATTATTTTCTCTCTCATTGCAGGCGCGCCAGTTACTTCTGGTGGTGGATCATAGTGTTCATCTTCTTGCCGCCGATATTACTTGGCGTTAGCATCGCACTGATCAAAGCACGTTTCAACATCCGTACTTTAAAAATTCCAATATGGAAGTCCGGCTTTATCTTCCCTATCGCCTTACTGGTGATGCTGCCGGTAATCAATCCGCGACTCTTCCATATCGATCGGCTCAATGATACCTGGGCAGCCATCCTTCTGGGTGTTTCCCAATTATTCCTACTGATCTTTGTCCTGCGCAATATAAAACAGGCAGGCATTTGGATTTTAGGGCTCGGTTTCCTGTTCAACATGATCTGTATGCAAGCCAATGGCGGTTTAATGCCCGTACAACCACATCATGTGGCTTATTTATTAGATGATTCCGAATTATCCGACCCCTCAATACTTATTGGTACCCGTTTCGGTAATTCGAAAGACGTTGTATTGTCTCAAGAGGAAACAAATTTATGGATACTGGGTGATCGCTTCACCCTGCCCGTTTCGTTTCCTTATCGTGTCGTTTTTAGCCTGGGTGACATTGTCATAGGGATAGGCTTATTCTACATTCTCTATCAGATGGTACCCGGGAAATTTATTGAACTGGGGGCTCGTTATGAGTACACACCATACCAACTTAAAGGATGAAGAAAGAGAGCAAAAGACCATGAGTGATTCAGTATACAGCCGCATTATCTCAGCGGCGGTGATCAATGAAAGATTTTGTGATTTATTACTGAACGACCCTGAAAAAGCCATCAATAATGGCTACAGTGGTGAAACGTTCGAAATGAATTCGGAAGATAAGATGATTGTGTCTTCCATACGGGCAAATAGTCTCAGTGATTTCGCTTTGAAACTCGTTCAAGCCCGTTCTATATAAAAGAATAAGCACCTGAGACAGAGAGCAACAAACATTACATTGCAATTTCATTCCAGACAGCCAATGCCGTTTATTTAACGCGTACCCTTCGAGGGGGGGTAATTGGCTGTCTGGACCCTCTACTAAAGAGAGGCCATGCTAAAACATCAAACCTCACGCCCTACGACAGATTCTGCATTCCATGTACTGCCATGGAATGTTCAGCTTTCCTATCAGTATTTTCAGCCGGATCTTCTCTCTGAAAACCATAATATATCCACACAAGAATTGGTAAACAATGTCTTGCGTTTTCTTATATTTTCCTCTGGGGCAACGGAATGCCGCCTTGAACTTTTCCCACCGCATCCCTCTGCCAGTCTTTTCCCTATCGCGAATGCCTATATCGCCTCATCGGATGCCGGTATGAGCTTTTCTCGTCCCAAAAACAATGGAGCCATCCATATGGATATGGAAGAGTCAATTCATCGCAATTCACACGGCAAAATTGGCAAAATTGTTTTTGCAAACATCCCCGGATATCGCTATCATCAAACAAAATATGCAATGCAAATGACTTCGGATTTCTTTATCCAGTTTTATCAAATTCTTTTTCTGCAAAGTGAATCAAAGAAGCTGCGCCAGGCATATATTCAGATGCTTTTCCAAATTGCCAATCATATTGATACGAACAAGCTGCATATGCAGGCACATGGCAACCATACTGCCAGCCTTGCCAAAAGTATTGCACACCAACTGGGCGGCACTGCTGAACAAAGTCTGACGCTCTATTTTGCCGGTGTTTTCCACGATATTGGTAAAATCATTATCCCGGATACAATCCTGAATAAACCGTCACCTCTTGACAAGCATGAATGGGAAATCATTCGAACCCACGCATCATTTGGTGCCAGTTTATTTGAGCCAATTATCGATCTTCACAACATGATACCCATCATCCGCGGACATCACGAATGGATCGACGGCAGTGGCTATCCTGACCGTCTAGCTGGTGAACAAATCCCTCAGGGAGCACGCATTCTTTCGGTTGCGGATGCCTACAGCACGATGATTGATGGCAGAGCCTATCAGCACAAGAAATCACCTGCTCAAGCCAAAAAGGAGATGCTGCGCTGCAAGGAATCACAATTTGATGCACAAATCGTGGATGCCCTGATTTCAGTCCTGCCTGATCATTAGCTTATGTATTTATAGAAACAATCTACGCGGCAATAAATTACGATAGCGATTGCTGGTTACTTTCCCCAATCCAATATACTCCCCCGCCTGATTACATGTAATCAGAATTATTCCGTTCGGTTTTCCATCCAATGACAAATCATGCAGATCTTCCCCGCGCAGCCAGGCCTGCTCATTTTGTGGGTTAAGCGTGATTCTTCCCTCAGCAAACAAATTATAGAAACGCGTTATAAAATCATGATTCGGCAGGAATTGTTCACCTTGAACCTGTCCCATCAGCATGCCCAGCATTTGTACGGGCAAACCGTCAAAATGATCAAAATAAGCCTTTGGAAAAGCAAACACTTTTTGCTTATACTGCACCAGATCAACATCTTGCTCATCTTGCCAATTGGATAAATCAAAATCATAATTTTCTTGCAGATATGCACCAAGCCATTGCTGATCCGATTTTGTCATCGGCAGCCAGCCAATATCTCTCATATCACGAGAAGGGGCAGGCATTTGATTTTCAACATCAAAACCATCTATCTTTCTTATTTTCGCGCTAAAAAAACCGGATGTCTGGAATAAATGCGGCCAGATGCGCAAGCCATGCTGCACTTGCAAGTCAAATTTAATGCCATCCCAATCTGCCAGAGCGCCTGCTGGCTGGGGTAATTTGCTATTCATGTCCACAATTTCAATTTTGCTGCCCAGCAATTTCTTTATCTGATCCAGCACAATTTCATCTTCTTCCGGGGACAATGTACAGGTTGCATACACAACTTCGCCGCCAACCTTTACGGCTAGCAAAGCACTATGCAGTAATCTTTGCTGACGCCCGGATAAGTTCTGACGTTCCGAATCCGTGATTGCCCGCATGGGATGGCTTTCGGTGTTACGTAAATTCTGCATGGAGCACGGTGCATCCAGTAATACGCCATCAAAGGTATTCGGGTACCATTGTCCAAAGCTTTCTCCATTGAAAGCAGTGACCCCCACATTTAACGCACCCCAGTTTTGCAGCACGAGTTGTAAAGCCGTCAGGCGGCTTTTACTGGCATCATTGGCGATCACAAATCCTTTATCCATGATCTTTGATAAAATATGCGTGGTTTTACCGCCAGGTGAGGCAGCCATATCCAGTACCAACGGTTGATCAACTGGAAAATCAAACAACTCCACCGGCAGCATGGATGCTGCATCCTGAATATAATACTGCCCGAAATGATATTGCAGCGGTTTGCTGATAGGTGTTTGAGCTTCATCTATCCAATAGCCATGTTTACAGTACGCAATCGGACTGGTTTGCCAGCCAAAGCGCTGCTGCCAATCGCCTATGACGCTATGCGGATTCACTTTCAATGGATTCAATCGAATGGCCTGACGCAAGGGCTGCGCTAATTCCTGCTGCAAAGCTTCAAAATCTTCTTCGCTGAGCAAATTTTGCATATGCTGCATAGCATCAGCCAGGGCATCGACTTTATTAATAACCTTTTGTTTCTTCTTTTTTGCCATTATTTCCTGATCGTAAATAATAATTCTTTGCCAAATTCATTAATTTGCATTTGCCAGTCCATATCTTTGATCGCCTCTTGCATGATTTTTGTATGTTTTAGCTTTAAATCATGCCGGCCGGTCATATTGCGGGATGGCAGTGAAACAAAGATCAACGGCGCATTGATTTGTCTTAATAGCTTGCGTGTACTGCCTTTTTGGCGTTGTTCAAAACGATGGGCTTCCTTGAAAAAGAAAACAGCATCGACAGGTTCATTGGGCGTATCCACCAAAATATCCGCATGAATTGCCTGCGCGTTTATTGCTAACTTTTGAAAATAGCAGTTTATCAATGCAATTCGCGCCCCATTCAGGTCATAGGCCAGAAATTCACAGCCTTGTGGCAACTGCATCCATTGAATCGCTAGTGGGTTCATTGCGCAAGCCAAATCAGCGATTGTCAGTTCGTTTTTTTCTGGGAACTGCCCTGCAATATGCCCGTAAAATTCATCCAGTATTTCCATACGCTCATTAGTAGAAGTGTGTGCTCGCAGCATTTTCTCTGCAAAAGGATACAGGCGGGTTATGTCATGATCGGAGATCTGATCCAGTTCAAGCATGGCAGCCTGATAGTCAACATCCTCCAGATAGGGTGCCACAATATTATGGTACTTTTCCCGAACGGCCTTCTCCACCTGCTTCGCGGGTATTCCATCCGCCTCAACCTGACGAATCAGATCATGGATGGTTTCTTCATTGAGTGCCAAGGCTTTGTACTTTTTACTGCCCAATACTTTGTTTACCCAGGCAGGGGAATTTGCCATTTCTTTAATCCTTCCTGGTCAACAAATAAACAGTTTCATTGATAAATTCAATCGTTTGCATTTGCCAGGTTTCCACATTCAAAATAGATTTCAGATAGGCATCATAGTGTTCCAACATACCTTTATTTTTGCCACCCAAACTTTTTGATGGAAAACTTACCACCAATACATGAGCATTAATTTCTGAGAGGATGTGCCTGCCAATACCTTTTTGAATCTGTTCCAGGCAAGGCAGCGTTTTCAATAAAAAAACCAACTGATCCCTACAATCAGGCACTTTATCAGTCAGATCACAGATGTTTGCTTTTCCACTGTACCCGAATGCATCAAAGAAGCCATTGATCAGGTTGATGCCATCCGTGAAAATATCACAGGCCCTATATTCCACTTGAGGAGCAATCGGCATCCAGGGACGGCATAAGGGGTTCATCCCGCAAGCCAGGTCAGTGATCATTTTAACCTCTGGCAACCGCTCAAATATCGTTCCGTAAAAGTGTTCCAAAAAACTGAAACGCTCATTCGTTGAAGCATGGTTTTCCAGATAAGGTTGCGCCCATGTTTTTTGAAATTCAATATCTGTTTTTTGATCTGCAGGAATGGTTGAAAAATCAAACGCGAGCGGCTTGGGTGAACCCAGATATACCGTGCCAATCTGATGCAATTTACTGCGTGCTGCCTTTACGACTTTCTTCAGGTTCTTGCGTTTGGACATTTCCTGTAAGGCGATTTTCCTTACAATCCCGGATTCCATGCGCGCATAATTCTCATTTTTGCATATTTCCGCAACCACTATATCAAGTTGACTGGCATCAAGCCCCATCTTCATCTCCCCGAATGGCTTGCATCAGCTGGGTCATCAGTCGCAAATTGTGAATCGTGGCTAATCGAAAAAACAAACCATCGTTCATTTTGAATAAGTGACGCAGGTAAGCAATGCTGTAATGTTTGCAGCAAGCACAATCGCAATATGGCGAAATCGGTTCATTGCCTTTGATATGCTTATCATCATTGATATAAACATACTGCAGCCAATCATATTTACCACCATAATTAATTGTGTCGGGATCAGAGCGGAAGCGATACAAACGACCATGCCGCGCATCACGGGTGGGCATAGCGCAATCGAAGATTTCATAGCCCATCTGGTAACATTTGACCACATTATACGGATGGCCAATGCCCAAAGCATGCATGGGAAATTCTCTCGGAATTAATTCACGCGTATATGCCAGTATATCGGTTAGTAGATTGTTCTTCGCATCCAATGGCCAGCCGCCATAACCGTAGCCATCAAAGCCGATTTCCAATAACGCTTCGGCACATTGCTTGCGTAATGCCAAGGAGGCGCCACCCTGTACAACAGCGAAGATTTTCGGTGGTTTATCATTGGCATATTTTTTATTTTTTGTAATGGTTTCAAAGGTGCTTTTACAGCGTTTGGCCCAGGCAATGGTTCTTTTAACAGACAAGGCCTGTTCCTCCGCTGAATCATCCACATGTGTACAATCATCCAGACAAATCACGACGTCCGCATCAAAAGATAATTGCAATTGAATACTTTTTTCCGGGGTAAGTTGATATTTACGATCCTTGCCTTCAGGGTAAAAAGTGATCCCTTTATCCTGAATTTGTCCGAATTTTGGATTCTGACGCACCAGAGAATAAACCTGAAATCCACCCGAATCCGTAATAATTGGGCGCTTCCAGTCGCTCATTTTATGCAAACCACCCAGAGATTGCACCGTGGAAGAGCCAGGTTTCTGCATGAGATGATAAACATTCATTACCAAGCCCTGCACACCGCATGCTTCCAGGTCCTGGGCATCCACTGAGCGAACGACACCAAATGTCGCATCTGGTAAATAAACCGGTAAGCGCATCGTGCCGGAAGGTAATTCAAATTCTGTTATAGATGAGATGGATTGCATAGGGTCATTATGCCTTATGAATCAAGAACAGACAAGTGCATAGTTTCTGCTCAAGATGCAAGAAGATGATTACTCCGATTTACAAAGCGCAGCCAGTAAATTTTTCAGGTTCAATCGTTCGCTATTGTTGACATCGTACGAAAGGCAAAAAACGCATCCGGCATATCTTTAGCAACATATGTCACAGATCGCCCATCTACCCGTTTAGTACCCGGCAGATAGCAAGCTCTGCTTGCCATTTGTGAATGCATAAATTCTATTTTTATCTGCAGCGGCGTTGGCGGAAGCAAAGGTTTTGGTGCCTTTCCATCAAGGAATTTCTTCACCGCGAAATTGACAGTATTGTGGATAATCTGATGCGCCTCATCCAGAGCCAAACAAATCCCGGATTCGCGTGAGGTGGCGGTTTTTACAACAGCCGTCTCAATGCCAGGCAGCAAGGCTTTTGCTTCTGCAGCTACAGTCTGGTCACCAGAAATCGCCAATACTGGCGTCTGATAAAATCCACATAGATATGAATTTAATGCCGTTTCCCCGGCCAGTTCACCATTGATCCATAAACGGGCAATATTCTTGCTTGACCAGGTATGATCCATAATCGCATTTGCGGTACCAGCCATGGCATGGTAGCCAATAAAAATCACTGCATCAAATCCATCCTGTATGCCCTGTACCATAGCCAATGGCGCAACATTGCCGGTATGTAAACGAGCTGCCGGATGCAAATCTGCCAGCAGAATATTTGTGCCATTCCAATGCCCATCACTGACTTGAATCTCTGTAGCACCACCTTCCAGGGCACCTTCAACCGCCGCATTAACATCAGCGACCATTAAGGAACGTCCATATTCATACTCAGTCTGATGTATATTGACCTGCTCCCATCGTGTAATACCAGAAATTCCTTCCATGTCTACTGCGATTAATAATTTCATTTTTATTGCCTCCGGGACATAACATTCGCTCCAATTATACGGCAGAATTTCCGAATCAAAAGGTATAGAGACAAAAAAAGAGAGAATAGACGGGGATCTATTCTCTCTCAATACAAAGTCAAAATTATAATTTACCGAACTTGATCACATACACCCTGATCAAATACCATCATCGAGCTATAGAAACGGGATGCCCATATCCCTGAACCTTCTTCACGACTATTCAAAATATAATACAAGGAATCAGAATCAACAGTCTCCCAGTAGGCGGTATTTAATGGCATCAAGTGAATCCAGGTCTGACCGGGTTTGAATGGCAGTGGATCACCATTCTCATCCATAAAGCGAATAGGACGTACCTTGCCAGTTGTTTGTTCATATGTCCCATTCTTGGTTGTCCACCAGATTTTGTGCATTTCGCCATCCCGGAATAACAATGCCGGTGAGCGCTTGATGTACATCAAATCAACATCGAAGGCAGTTTCAGTGCAATAGCGATGATTGGCGAACAAAACAACAACATTTTCATAAGTGAGCGGATCGCCATTCAATCGATCAGTAGCCTGTTCAAAATTAATCCCATCAGCCAGGTCCTGATAACGTAAATAAGAACCCGATTCTTTATCATAGTCCCATTTAACCATATCAATGGCATTATAAATCATCCAGAGAGTCTGTCCATCTACGCCGCCTTTCGGTGGTGTTTCATCAAATACCATACCGGTCAAGGATGTGTCCCCTATTTTGTCCTGGCTGGCCTTGGCAATGTCTTCTAATTTGGTTACTTCAATCATGGCACTATTGATATTATCCGCATCTGATCCAATAACATTGGTTGTAGCACTTAAATTTGCGGCAACACCCTTATATGCTGAAGCCATCACCAGGAAGCCATTATATAATGAACGTAAATGTTCATATGGCAACCGACCGGAACGAATAGGACCAACTGAGGCATTACCAGCAGGGGCTTTAAATCCTGTACCGAGGGTGTTTCCCTCTGCGTTTTTTACTGCTTCCTGGGGATAATCACCATAGAACATCGCCAGGAAACGACTCATCCCTTCGCCGATGTATAGTTCAAATACAATCGGTGAATATGATAAGCCTGCCTGTGGTCGCGCGGCCAAAGGCCAATTGGTAATTGATATCAATGCCGGTGGCACAGCCAAATTCTCCGGATTTTCAACCGGCAAGCCTGTTAACGGATTTATATCATTCCCTGTAGCGTCATCATCTTCACTGGTTGGTGGTGTTTCACCAACATAGCCAGTATCACCTGGCATAAAATTAAAAGCGCTTACCAATATAGATACCAGTAAAATAATACCTAACATTCGGTTTTTCATACTAACCTCTCAAAATACATCATAATGTTCATCCAATTAATCCAATTGTAATCCATCCTTGTTAACATTCTGTATACAAAACTGTTAGGATGGTATTCTCCGAATCACTGAATGTGCTTGTAACAACGTCCAAATGCAATTGCATCATTTTTACGCCATTTTTACGTTGTATTCTCTATTATAGAGGATTATTCCTCATTTTGTTCAATGAATCCGTACTAATATCAAATTTGTAAGGAGACAAAAAGCAGCTTCCTTTATATAAAAAGCTGCTTATTCGTGAAATTCAGAAAATTATTTTCGCTATCTTCTGTAATTGCTGATTATTGCTGCTCCACCAAGACAAATAAGCCAGTAAAGTTTTCCTGAGACATTGCCCGAGAAATCACAGCAGACAGTCCATTGAAAATCAAACGTTGATCATTTTCATCATCCTGGTTTAAAGTCAATGGATACGCCATTTCGGGTGAATGCAAAGGTATCTCTATCCAGGTTAAGTTTTCCTCATCCCAGAAATATAATCCTAAATCACTGTTAACTGCTTCTTTTGGAAGTAGAAATGACATCTCAAGCAAACCATTGGACAACAATTCCAACAAATTTCCATTTTCCAAAACCTGAATCAGCATATCGGAGACATATGCAGTATTCGCAGGCAAGGTTTCAGGTAATCCATCCTCTCCTATCGTGTTCAAAACTGCATCCAGGTCACATAAACCAATGAAGCGTACCTGATTTCCATTTTCCAGCCGCATAACTACTTCATTAATGCCAGCAGGGCAAGCTAATTTATTGATATCACCGCCCGTCACTGGAATGACACCATCAAATCGTTGCGGCGCTGGTGGATTCGGCGTAGGCGTAACATCACCACCATCTTCACAGGCATCACCAATACCATCACCATCACTATCTGCCTGATCCGGGTTGGCAACGGTTGGACAATTATCTACATATCCGCCTGTTCCATCGCTGGATTCAAAAACAAAATCGCCATCCGGATCAATCAGCCAGGGATCATAGTTGGCACCAACTGCCGTATTACAGTTCGATGATGTTCCATCCGGACCTTCATCACAACCCCAATAGTTGTACAGCAAATCGCCTGTTGATGGAGCTGCATCTACCTCGGCGCCATCTGTATTTCCAGTAAAAATATTATCTCTTACGACAACAGAGATTTCATCAGAGTAATATCCAAGCAAGCTGTTGGATATGGTATTTCCCGATACTTGACTACTTGAGGTTGAACCGTAGATTACTACGCCATAGTCACTTCCATTAATAGTATTATCTGATATTTCAACCTCAGTATTTTGAGCATAAACACCATTCTGACTATCATTCACGGTATTATCAGATACTTCAACAGTCCCACCCGCGTTGTATATCAGAATCCCGGTTGCGCTCCAATTGGGTCCACTGTACCAAACATCTTCGACAATGTTGTTGGTTATGCTACCTGTAGCATCATAGCCCACCTGAATGCCATTCTGAGCCGTTACACTGGTTGGCCCTGCTCCGGTTATCGTATTGTCATGTACATCTACTGTCAAACCGGCACCTGCCAGAGCCATAGCATTTTTCTGGAAATCCACGATTGTATTATCGAAGATATTCAATGTGCGTGCTGTACCATCTTCGTTATAGGCATAAATGGCAACCCCATGTTGTGATCCGGAAAAAGGTGTATCCATAATATTTTGAATTAAGCTATTGGATACTGTACCGCCAGCATTATGATAGGCAATCCCGGAAAAGCGATAATTTGCATTCCCATTCCCAGCACCATCCAGGGTAATGCCGTCAATCGTTACGGTAGCATTATTCACATAAATGATCGGACTGTTATCCCTTGGACCAGAAGTGGTAAATTCACTATTGATATCCACTGGTGATTGAATAATTGTGCCAGCCATTCCTTGCAGGGTAAGGTCTTTTGTAATTTCTATATCCTCAACAAATGTGCCGGGGCCAAGGTAGACTGTTTCACCAGGATTTGCAAAATCTATAGCAGCCTGTACTGGCAGAAGGGGTAATGTAGGAACTGTACAGGTATTATTGGCATCTATTGGTTGCCCAGTACAATCACTCAGAAATCGGTGAGTAATGCCAGCACGAATAACCCATGGATCTGGTACTGACTCCATCAATTCAAGGGATTCTTCACTTGCCATTACAACTGGCTCACCCTCTTCATTGGCAAAATCAACATCTGCTTGAGCTGCCGCGCTGATGATATCAGTCAACTGTTCAGAGGAAGGCTCAATGGTTAGTTCACTTGTTTCTGTTGAATCTGCTTTATCAGGCAATGCAGGCGTTTCTTCTGTCTCGGAAATCGTCAAATCAATTGATTCAACAGTAGGTGTTTCATCGGATTCTGCATCAGTTGGCTCAATTTCCTCAGTAGCAGTTTCCGACAACTCCGTTTCAAGCACCAATGTATCCTGCAATTCTGTTGCTTGCATTTCTTCTTCTACGATTGTCGGCTCAGGCGTTTCGCCTTCCGCTAATACTGAACCGGGATTAATCAACGAAAACATAAATATTAAAATAATAATAAATCCAAAAATTTTTCTAAAATAATCCTTTTGCATATTTACACTCCTCGAGTAACGATAAACTTCTTTGCTATATAAATAAAATAAAAAAAAACCAGCCATACGGGCCGGTTTCGCTACTCTGCTTCCCAGATCCATTATCTATGTACCAATAACATAAATGAAGCGACCATTTCGTGAATCTGGATCAACGCATCCCAATAAAATAAAACTATAGTATATGAATAAATTATATCAAAATACTAGAATAATCCGAATAGGGAAACCGAATTTTGGTACAAGAAGTGCCACAAAAAAGGGGTTTTATGACATATATCCAGATATTTTGATAGAAATCATGCCTTAATCACAAATTAATCGCATCTATATTGATGATTCACCACTGCAGAATGGTATATTTCCACAAAAGAATAGGATAAAAGTTAAGTAAAAACATGATCTTTACCGCATAGAAATTGAATGTAGCGGATTACAATGATATTAACGTATTCTCATCCATTTCAATAGGAACGCATAATCTCAGAATCACGAGGAAAACAGATGTCTGAAGATCCCAGAATTATTGAACTCCGTGAAAAAAAAGCCCAAACACAAATGGGTGGTGGTGGAGCACGTATTGAGAAGCAGCATGCCAAAGGAAAATACACAGCCAGAGAACGCATTGCTGTATTGTTGGACGAAAATTCATTTCACGAGTTAGATCCATTTATAACCCAACGCAATATTTCCACTGAAAATGGAACAGAATCAAATTATGGCGACGGGGTCATTACGGGATACGGCAGCATTGATGGTCGCACGGTTTATGTTTATGCTCAGGATTTCACTGTCATGGGTGGCGCTTTGGGTGAAATGCACGGCAAAAAAATCTGCAATGTCATGGATAAAGCCGCCGAAAACGGGAAACCAATTATCGGAATTATTGACTCCGGTGGCGCCCGCATTCAGGAAGGCGTTCATAGTTTGGGTGGTTACGCCGAGGTTTTCAAACGCAATGCGCAATACTCAGGCACCATTCCTCAAATCAGCATTATTATGGGCCCATGTGCTGGCGGTGCTGCTTATTCACCAGCGGTCACGGATTGCATCATTATGGTGGAAGGTAGCTCATATATGTTCCTTACCGGACCTAGTGTAATCAAAGCAGTTACCGGTGAAGAGATTGATTTTGAAAATCTGGGCGGTGCAAAGGTGCATCACAGCCAGAGTGGCCTGGCTCATCTGACCAGTCCTGATGAACAATCCGCTCTAGCGACGGCACGTTTGTACTTAAGCTATTTACCGGATAATTATTTGGAAAATGCCCCCATTGAAATAACAGAAGAACGGCCTGATCGTATGGAAGAAAGCCTGAATCAATTGATTCCTTTGAGTGGATTAGAGCCGTATAGCATGCATGTTGCCATCTCATATATCGTAGACCAGAACAGTTTTCTGGAAATCCAATCGACTTTTGCCCCTAATGCCATCATCGGATTCGCCCGCATTGGCGGATATGCTGTGGGCATTGTCTCGCAGGAACCTTGTGTTATGGCGGGTGTAGTGGATATCGACGCGGCTGATAAAATCTCTCGCTTTGTACGCTTATGTGATTGTTTCAATATCCCGCTAGTAACCTTTATTGATTCACCCGGCTTTCTGCCTGGTATTGATCAGGAACATCGCGGGATTATCCGGCATGGTGCGAAAGTACTTTATGCCTATGCTGAAGCAACCGTACCCAAAATCAGCATTGTCACTCGCAAAGCGTACGGCGGCGCATATGTAGTACTCAGCAGCAAATATCTTGGCACAGATATTTGTTATGCCTGGCCTAGCGCAGAAATTGCCGTTATGGGTGCCGAAGGTGCGGTGAATATTTTATATGGCAAACAAATTAATTCAGCCGATGATCCGGTTGCCGAACGCGAAAAACTCACAGAACTTTACCGATCTGAGTTCCTCAATCCGTACACGGCAGCCAAAGCCGGTTATATTGATGACATCATTGAACCACGAGAAACACGGCCAGCCATATATGCCGCAATAACCGCCTTGCGTGATAAAGCCATTCGACCAATGCCGCGTAAACACGGAAATATACCGCTTTAATGCGTTTTACTATTTAGTCTAGGAGAAAATTTGCATGGAAAATCTTGGAACCTCGCTATGGATAACCTTAATCGGTATGGGAATTGTATTCATTGCGATTATTTTATTATGGGGATTAATGTCATTTCTTGTCAAAATTACGCAGGACAAAAATTCTTCAGTTTCTGAAGTTCAGACAAATATTACTGATGGATCAACGAATGAGAAAGAGCTTAAACAAAAAATTGCAGCTGTCGCAGTTGCTGCCGTATTAAACTCAAATGTTCTTTCATCATATCAGGGTGATTATCCAGCACCATCTGCGGTAGTCAGCAGTTGGCAATCCTCATTCCGTCAAAACACGCCACTGAAATAGAGGTTTAATCATGTATCTTACAGTTAATGTAAAAAATAAATCTTATCAAGTAGAAATTAACGATATTAATGCCCGTCCCATTAAGGCAATCATCGACGGTGAAGTTTTTGAAGTAACTCCAGAAATCAATAAACCATCTGTACAACAAATCCAGAAACCAAAAGCCGTCAGCACCTCCAAACCAGCACCTGCTTCATCTGTTACATCAGGCATGAACAATATTACAGCACCAATTCCGGGTGTCATCACAACGATCAAGGTAAGTGTGGGTGATACATTATCTGTCGGCGAGGAAGTATGTACGCTTGAAGCAATGAAAATGAACAATGTCATTCGCAGCACTAAAACTGGCATAGTTTCATCCATCAACATAAATCAAGGTGATCATGTACAACATGGCCAGATTTTGATTGAACTGGCAGGATAAGGACAATCCAGCATGCAATTTGATGAATTATTCGCAGAAATATTTCAGGGATTTACTTCTTTTACCTGGCAAAACGCCGTAATGATTGCGGTTGGTTTGATCTTAATTACATTAGCGATTGTCAAAGAATATGAACCTGTACTTTTGCTGCCCATCGGATTTGGCTGTATCCTGGCCAACCTGGGTATGGGCACCGATCATGGTGTATTCAAAGTTATTTATGATGCAGGCATCAAGACTGAATTATTACCCTTATTAATTTTCATTGGCGTGGGCGCTATGATTGATTTCCGTCCCCTGCTTTCCATGCCATATACTGTTTTGTTAGGTGCAGCCGGTCAATTCGGGATTTACGCTACATTGATTCTGGCGACATTGTTAGGATTCCCACTCAATCAGGCAGCATCCATTGGTGTGATTGGTGCCATTGACGGCCCAACGGCAATCTTCGTGGCAACCAAACTTGCGCCTGAATTATTAGGCCCCATTGCGGTGGCTGCATATTCCTATATGAGCCTGGTACCCATTATTCAGCCGCCCATTATGCGTCTCCTAACCACCCGAAAGGAACGTCTGATTCGAATGGATTATCAAGCCAAACCGGTTTCCAAAAAAGCAGTGATTGCTTTTCCGATTATTGTTACGATTAGCATCAGTCTCATTGCACCAGATGCGGCCCCATTAATTGCTACATTAATGCTCGGAAATCTACTGCGTGAGAGTGGCGTTGTAGAACGCTTACGTATCTCCGCCGAAAATGAAATTATTAATATTTCGACACTATTCCTGGGTTTAGCCATTGGAGCAACCATGTCCGGCGAAAGCTTCCTTAACCTACAAACCGGCATGATTCTGGGACTCGGGTTACTGGCTTTTGTGATTGATACCACCGCCGGTGTTTTGTTCGGCAAATTCATGTGCTTTGTAACCAAGGGCAAAATCAACCCCCTGATTGGGGCCTGTGGTATCAGTGCTTTTCCTATGGCTGGTCGATTATCCGCCCAGATGGCCCAGGAAGAAGACTATGACAATTACATTCTCATGCACGCCATGGGATCAAACACTGCCGGACAATTGGGTAGTGTCATAGCTGGCGGTGTGCTACTGGCCTTGGTTTCCGGGATGTTATAAACTCCTCATTTCCATCAATACTAATCCTGAACCGGTTGAATAGAATCAGCCGGTTTTTTGTCGTATTTTTTCAATACAAAATCAATCTCTTTGAATATACTGGCATTAACGATTATTGCGCTTATTTGGAGGAGAAAAGTATGTTCAATGAAATTAAAATCCAGGGAGCACGGCTGCATAACCTGAAAAATATCTCCCTCAACATACCCAAGAACAAACTGGTTGTATTCACTGGTTTATCCGGTTCCGGAAAATCTACTTTGGTCTTTGATACGATTCATAAGGAAGGTCAACGTCAATACCTGGAATCATTGGGTATGGTAACCGATGACCTCGCTAAACCAGCTGTCGACCGCATCAGCGGACTTTCTCCAACCATCAGTGTAGATCAACATTTAACAAACCGCAGTCCGCGTTCTACTGTAGGTACTGCCACAGAGATATTCACCTATTTGCGCATCCTATATGCTCGCATCGGGACGCGCCTTTGTCCTCAGTGTGGCAGTCAAATCCAACAAAACTATGCCGATATAGATGATTCCAATTGGAATAGTTTTGAATCAGAGGAAGATTCTGCAAACGATGCTTCTGAGTCAATCATCTGTTCAAAATGTGGTCACACTTTACAACCACTTTCCATGACAGATTTTTCTTTTAATAAATCGCAGGGAGCCTGCCCAACCTGTATGGGACTGGGTGAAATCCATCGACCCGTAATTACTAATCTTATTAATACGGATCTCAGTATTCCCGATGGTGCCATTAGCGGCTGGGATATTCACTACATCCAACATTATTCAAAAACATTAAAAACTGCCTCAGCATATTACGACCTCCATCTGGACCTCAATCTTCCGATAAAAGAATATTCCCAACCTCAAAAAGATTTACTGATTTATGGTGTTGAAAGCCAGGACTTCGCCCGTCACTTTCCGGGGAAACCAGCGCCAGCCACAGTTTCAAAAGGACGCTTCGAAGGCGTAGCAACCAACATCCTGCGGCGTTATACTGAGCAAAGCCAAAATACAGAATATCGGGATAAATTAAAAAAACTGGTCACCAAACAAATCTGCCTGGATTGTGCTGGCAGCCGCCTAAAAGTAGAATCCCGCCAGGTTACTATACAGGGGATTTCGATTGTTGAACTTGTTACATACGCCCTAGATCAATTACATCAGTGGCTGCAACATTTACCGGGTTCATTATCAGAAGCAGAGAATCATATCGTTGAACCCTTACTTGTGGATATGATAGAAAGACTGGAACATTTAATGGAAGTCGGCATTGGATACCTGTCATTAAATCGTGCATCCACTTCATTATCCGGTGGAGAGGCTCAACGCTTGCGTCTGGCTTCCCTTTTAGGCTCCGGATTGACAGGCGTTATCTATGTTATGGATGAACCCACGCTGGGATTACATCCACGTGATACTGAGAATCTACTTAAATTCATCACCCGTCTCCGCGATCTTGGAAATAGTATGCTGGTCATTGAACATGATCTGGATGTTTATCGGAAAGCTGATTATCTAATTGATATTGGCCCAAAAGCCGGAAAAGATGGCGGCCATATTGTTGCCAGTGGAACTCCACAGGAAATCGCTGCGCATCCTACTTCCATCACAGCTCAATACCTGAATGGTAATTTAAAACAACCTATTCCAAAAATTCCCAGGCGGTTACAGCAGAAACTGGAAATATTCGGTGCTGCTGAAAATAATTTGAAGAATCTGGATGTCAGCATACCCTTGGGTGGTTTGGTAGCCATTACCGGTGTGTCCGGATCAGGAAAATCCTCATTAATCATCGATATTCTACAGCGTGCAGCAAACCATTATTTTAATGGCAGCAAAGAAGAACCCGGTAAATTCGAACGAATTGATGGTTGGCATTATCTTGATAAAGTCATCAGTGTAGATCAGAAAGCCATCGGACGTATTCCCCGCTCAAATGCCGCTACCTATACCGGAACATTTGATAATATTCGCGCAGCTTTTGCATCTACACCTGATGCAAAGCAATTAAAATTAAAAGACAAGCATTTTTCATTTAATACTCGGGATGGTGCCTGCCCACATTGCAAAGGCTCTGGCGAATTAACCGTGAAAATGCACTTCTTACCGGATACGAGTGTGAAATGTCCTCAGTGTCAGGGAAAACGATACAAGAAAAAGATATTGGCTGTTTCCATTAATGACAAAAATATCGCTGACATTCTTGAAATGACCATCAGCGAAGCGGCGGTACATTTTAAGAATTATCCGGCTGTGGTAGAAAAGCTGCACCTGTTAGAAGAAGTTGGGTTGGGCTATTTACAGCTTGGACAACCGGCCACGACATTGTCCGGTGGTGAAGCCCAGCGCGTTAAACTCTCCAGAGAACTAAGCCGCAAAGCCAGTGGCAAAACGCTGTATCTACTTGATGAGCCAACAATGGGTTTACATGCAGCTGATACAACAAATCTGATTCTATTACTGCAACGTCTGGTGGATGCCGGAAATTCGGTGGTTGTAATAGAGCATAATCTGGAATTAATTCAATGTGCCGATTGGATCATTGATTTGGGCCCTGAAGGTGGAGAAAAAGGTGGCAGAATTATTGCCGAGGGAACACCGCAAGCCGTAGCTGCCATACAAGAATCCTATACTGGACAGGCATTAAAATCGTTGTTTGAAACTGGGTGACCGTCTGGCTAAAAAAACAGGATCGCCCAAAAAGCGATCCTAATGTTATTTATTAATGGGATTCTCATCAATCAGAGCTTTCTTTTTATTCCGAGGGTATCGTTTAATCTGGCGTTCACGCTTTAATGCAGTAGAATGATCCGGTTGTTCCTCGATATACATCAGGCGTACTGGTCCGCGTTGACGGGTGTAGCGCGCCCCTTTTCCTTGATTATGCACTTTCAATCGTCGTTCAGGGTCCGTGGACCAACCCGTGTAATAGGTTCCATCAGCACATTCCACAATATAACAAAAATATGGCATAACTAACGTTTTTCTTTCCTGCGTTTTCCCAAACCAAATAACTGACCAAACATATCTTTTGCACTGGGCATCGTCACATCCGATTTGCTGACTTCCCAATTGTTCTCTGTCCGACGCGAAAGCCAAATATCACGCTCATCACGAGCATTCTCCAATATTTTAGCTAGCGATTCTAAATCTTTCTCTTTTAATGCATCACGTTGCTCAATAAGCTCCTGAATAAAGAGGTCCAATTGGCGAACAACATTTTCCTGATTGTGTATGATGGATTCACCCAGACGCACTTTATCATCCAGATGTAGGAGGGGCAGCGTATTATGATAGAAGTTATGGCCAGCCACTTTTCGTCCCTCTAACCATCCGGATTGCTTGCTCAGACTATTCATCATTGCCGCGGCAATCAATTGAGGTACCACATGGCTGCCAGTTGCCAGGCCATCAGATTCCATACCATCTGCATAAAATGGTGCCGCACCTAACATCATGGCAAGATTGCTTGCCAGTGAGATCGCGTCTGATTCTGTTCGCTTGGGTGATGCAATAACCATATAAGATTTTTTAAACAAGTCCTTATTTGCTGCTTCAATACCCGTTGCACACTGATCAAACAAATTAGCATTTATCGTGGGCATCATGGATAAATAAAACACTTTCTCAGGCAAATTGGCATCTACCCATTCAATTGTGGTTTGCTTTATGGGAGCCATATCCAAAATTACCGTATCCTCACGCAAATCATTTTTAACCAGGTCAAGCGTCTCAATAACCTGATCTACTGGTATGGCAAGTACAAGAATATCCGTACCCTCTATCGCTTTAAACAAATTGCGTTCAACTTTATCTACTGCGCCCATTTTTTGGGATGCCTGGGCTGTTTGGTGATCAACATCATGCCCGACACGTATTACTTGTTTAAGTTCATCTGATAACGCCAGGCCAACAGAGCTGCCAATTTTTCCCAACCCAAGAATCGTTATTTGAACTGTCATATGGATACTCCTAACAGAATTTGAAACACTGAACTAACAATTGGATATAAAAACATATCAAAAACATCAATCCCAAGTCTGGGTAAGCCGAAAATTAATGCCAACAAAATGAATGATCCATACGGACGTAGTTTAGCAAACATATTCCGTAAAACACTCGGCACAAAGGCTTCCAATACTTTCTCGCCATCTAAAGGAGCCAGTGGAATTAGATTGAAAACCATTAATAACAAATTGATAAACAGGAAATCAATCAAAAAAGAATAGACACTGGGAAAATATCTACTGGATGGCAAATTTTGAACAAAGCCATAACGTAAAGGAATGGCTGCAATGACCGCCATCAGGAAGTTGGATAATGGACCGGCAACGGAGACCCACATCGTAGCATAACGAGATTTTTTTTGCAGCACGTCCGGATTAATCGGTACTGGTTTAGCCCACCCAAATCCTAATGTGATTAACAATACAGAGCCAAAAAAATCCAGGTGAGACAAGGGATTTAATGTTAATCGTCCCTGAGATCTCGCTGTATTATCCCCATAAGCAGTGGCTACAAAAGCATGTGAAAATTCATGCACTGTAAATGCAATGACCAAGGTAAGTACACGCGATATAATTGTAGCTGGATCCAAGTCAAACATGCTCAATTCACCTTTTTATTAGTTCAAACAATTTGAAATTTTGTGAATTTGATTATAACATGTGGATGGTATAATCCAGATATGCTCAATGATCTTGATTTAAACGATATTGTTCAAATGCGTAAGCAACATCCATGCGGCAGTACCCATTGGTTGGTTGTACGCTTAGGTGCTGATATCGGACTGCAATGCCAGCAATGTCAACGTCGTATTTTGATTTCCAGAAGAGAATTACAAAAAAAAATGAAATTGTTGATCAAAGCTGACCAGCAATCTTCAAAGGCATAACCTCTATGTTTAGTTACCATTTGCCTTCCTGGCAGCGATAACCTGCTCATAGAGTGCCATACTGGCAATACCATTTTCTTCCCAGGTCAGTGATTTTTCATTGAGTGCGGCACCGTCAGATAGTTTTTGCCACTCTGTGGATTTGACATTGGATGCTTCGCGAATCGCTCCCCCTAAACCACCGTGATCATCGTCAATCCATATGGCTGCGTTTTTTGCCATATCAATTGCACTTCCATATGCATATGCAATAACAGGCTTTGAATAACTGGCTGCTGCTCGAATGATTGCAGATGTTAAATATTTTTTACCATCATTGATTACAAAATCTGATGCACAAATGATTTCATGGAATTGCTTCGCAGGAATTACGCCAGAAAATAACTTGATCCGTTGATCTAATTGTTCAGTCACATACAAATTCATATTGTTACCAGCGATAATCAATACATCTGATTCGTTTGCTTGTTGTAAAAAAGCCTCTATTGTGGCAGCCGGATTGCGTTTTGGTCGTGCGGTCCCTAAATACGAAAAGACCATGCCATGAGTAGAAATACCCAGTCTGGAAAGTGCCTCATCCCGTGGAATTGGTTCTCCGTATAGTTTTCGATAACTACCCAATGGCGCAACGCAGTAAGGTTTTTCGATTCCATAGAAATCTACTACGGGCTGCAAACTGCCTGCCCCGTTAAGCAATAATCCATCAGTGCTGCGAAAAATCGTTTCATGCATCATCAAATCTGCTGGATAATTGTATCCTACAGCATGATGTGAAAGAATATCATGTACCTGCCAAACAATGGGGATACCGGATTTCAGAACATCTTTCTCCCATTTTTTCAATATCCTTTCTGCCCACTTCACCACAAACATCTGTGGTAAGACCATTTGAATTTGTTTTCGCCTAATAATGAAATTGAAGACTGCTGCTGGCCAATGCAGATGAACCACATCCAAATGTAGTGTATGCCATAATGCCGGGTTCTGTACCTGCTTACGGGTTAATGGGATGATTTCTGCTCCCTTTTGTTCTATTGCTTCGGCCTGCCATATCAGATTTGGATTAGCAGTTCTGGACCAATCAGTCTCATAAAATGGATTCGGGCACATTCCAATTTTTAGCATTGTTTTGCCCTATCCTTTTTGCTTCAAAATTTTTTGTAATTTTCGAAACACTTTCTCGCAAAATATGGTCATTTTGATTTTTGTGATCTCATTTTGAGGAAACACTCGGTATCCTGTTTTCGAAGGATCATCGTACTTTAACCTTAATGGCTCAAAAATAATTCTATCATCTGAAATTGTTGGGTCTTTTTCTTTCCAATACGCCAGGAATGTTTGATTATCCTCCTGCTGTATATTGGAAATTTTCGCTCTTGCTTCATGGCTCGCATGAAAATAATGTTCCAAAAATGCATCTGGGATGTCAACAATTTCATATCCAGCCATATGTAGTCGATAACATAAATCAATATCAGCACAATAGAATTGATACCGCTCTTCCTCAATCCAACCAATTTCTTCAATTGCAGAACGCAAATATAAGCCATGATTAACAAATATCACTTCACTAAATGTACGGCTGACCATATAATTTTCATCAGTAGGCCAATTATTGCGCCAATAAAAAGCGCCAGCGCCAACATTTTTACCCTTATCGCGCAAAGATTCAATATGATCGATACCATTCATGATTGCATCAGGAAGTAACACACTATCATCGCTAATCATACAAATGAATTTTCCCTGGGCCGCCTTGAATCCAAGATTCATAAAATACCCCCAGCTCCTTCTTTGCAATGGTTTCCCTTGAAAACTCCCATGATTATGCTGGATTATGGTAATAATATCTTTTTGTTGGATTAACCATTTTAGCGATCCATCCGTTGATCCACCATCAATGACGATAATTTCATAAGGCGTTGAGATATTGTTTAGTCGGATACTTTTAATTGCAGATCTAAGAAAATTTAATCGATTATATGATCCTAGTAAAATACTAACTTCTGGTTTCATATTTTTTCTCACTTATTGAACAGCGCCTTCTGCCACATAGATTTTTGCATTGTAATCTTCATGCTCTACGTATTTCTGATACATTTTGTATACCAGTTCAATACTGGTGCTAATTCCCCGCGAATTTGTGCTGTCATATATGCTCGATTAGCCAGACCATTCGGTTCTACAGTTATTGGAATACGAATACCAGCTTCCGGTAAGCAAATGCGTTTGTTATGCTCTTCCGCCATGACACGAATTTCGTACTCTTTTGGAGCAAGCATGTTTTTAGGTATGGTAACCAAAGAAGTATAAATGCCTTTTTTTACTAGCAAAGATTCTTCTGATAACTCGTCATGATAGCTTCGGAAAAGCAATGTCTCATTTGTGCCAATTAAATCAATGAATACACGTAATCCAACTGTATCTTCAAACACCTCATAATTAATTTCAATCTCCAAATCATCACCATTCATCACTACATCATTATTAATCAATTTATTGTATTGACGAACGAAAATTGAGGAATATTTAATAATCGGATCAATAGGACTTTGTTCAATTTGATTCTTAATATTTAAATTCAAATTACCGGAGACAAAAGAATTATTGATATAATGTTCAACGGCATCACGAGATTTCCCATCAAAAGTGATTTTGCCTGCATCCATCACAAGCGTCCTGCTGCATAATTGTAATATCGCATTCATATTATGGCTGACAAATAAAACAGTTCGGCCAGTTTGTGCTGCATCACCCATTTTTCCCAGGCATTTTTTTTGAAACGCATAATCCCCCACTGCTAACACTTCATCAACCAATAATATATCTGGATGTAAATGTGCAGCTACAGCAAAAGCCAATCGAAATCGCATACCAGATGAAAATCGTTTTACCGGCATATCCAAAAATTTTTCAACACCAGAAAAATCTACAATTTCATCAAATTTAAAATCAATTTCCTTTTTGCTCATTCCCAGAATAGCACCATTAACAAAAATATTTTCTCGGCCAGTTAATTCCAGATGAAATCCGGTTCCAACCTCCAACATTGAGCCAACATTACCACGCGTGATAGCAAATCCTCGAGTCGGTTTTGTAATTCGTGAAAGCACTTTTAGTAAGCTGCTTTTGCCAGCACCATTTTTACCAATAATGCCAATAATTTCTCCCTGTTCTACATCAAAGGATATATTATTAATAGCAGTAATCGTATCCCCTGCAGGTCTTTTGATCATACGATTACTTCTAAAAAGATTAATTAGATTTTTTGAAACGCTGGTAATTGTGTCTCTTAATGTAAAATATTGATCCTTGCTCGTTGAGAGTTTATATTCTTTAACAAGATGATGAACTTTTATCGCTAATGAGCTCATAATACATCCACAAATATTTCTTCTGTTTTCTTAAAATAATTGATACTAAATATGAAAATTACAATTACAATTAATACTGAAAGTAATATTAAATTTGATCCCTGAGTATCAATACCTAACAGTGCCCAACGGAACCCTTCAATTACACCAACGATTGGGTTTAGTCCATATAACCATTTCCATTGATCGGGGATAATTGTCACAGAATATGCAACCGGAGAAGCATACATCCATATTTGAATGATGAATGGCACGATATATCGAACATCTCTATACTTTACATTGATCGCTGACATCCATATACCAATAGATAATGCAGTAAAAACTGTAAATATCAATAACAATGGGATTGCCAACAGTCGGATTGTAATCGGGACATGAAACACAAACATCAATAAAATATAAATAAGAAAACCAAACAAAAAATCAATCACGCCAGCCATAACAGAAGCCAACGGCAGGATTAAACGTGGAAAATATACTTTTTCAATCAACCTCTCATTACCAACAAGACTATTGCTTGAGGCGTTGAACGAATATGAAAATAACTGCCAGGGTAACAAAGCGGCAAAAGTATATATCGGATACGGCACCCCTTCCGAAGGCAGTTTGGCTAATTGCCCAAAAATAACACTAAAAACAATCATGCTGAATAGCGGTTGAATAATCGCCCAAGCAACCCCTAAGTATGTTTGCTTATAACGGACTTTAATATCCCGCCAGGCTAATAAAACCAACAATTCTCTATATGCCCAAATCTCTTGTAGATTAACCAGCAGGCTGCTTTGTCCTGACCGTATGATATGCAAATCTTTTTCTGAATCAAAACACTTAATGGCTTCAGTAATATCTGCTAATTCTGCAATCCGAGAATCTATACCCATAAGATGAATCCGCTAAACCCTAGCTACCCAATAGACCTTGATTGAACAAATCATCAAAAGTTTGATCAATTGTTTCCAGTGTTGATCCATTTATGACAGCTTCACTGTCCACCTGAATAATCGAAGTACGTTCACAATCCGTTACTGTTACTTCTTCACCGAAAATATTCGCCGGTCCAAATACTGGTTTCTTTTGATAAGCTGCCAATGCGGCATTTTGTGCACCTGAAATAGTTACACGAAGTAACGTAGCACTGGATAAATCTTTACTGGCAATGCCAATACCGATATCATTAATTTCAACATCCTGGACCAAAATAGAACTATGCTCACCAACTGAAACAGCTTTGTCTGTTATGGCAATAAATTTTGAATCATATACTTCTGTCAACGAACCACTAATATCAATTGCATCCCCACCAACATTCTTAAACAAACAGCCAGAAACCAATCCATCTGAAAAGTCGCTATCAAACGCATCGGAGAAAGTATCTCGAAATTGCGAATTATAAAAATTGAATTCTGTCCGAATCACATTGATCGAATCTTCTGCAAAGGTACCATCAATAATTACATTATCCAATTTAATTGGAGATTCATAAAAAGTAATGCCACCGGTAAGAATCCAGCCACCCCGTTGAATACTGGCTGTATCCTGAATAATGACATGTGATAATGTGGATTCTTCCTCTGCACGTATTACCACCAATCCTGGCCATTTTTCGTTAATCGGCTTCAAAATAACTGGGGCATCCTCTGTACCTTCAAAAAACAAAGCGCCTGTTGTAAATAAAATTACATCATCAGCAAACTTTAAGGTGGTTCCGCTTGTCGCTGTCAGAGAATAACCCTTTGGTAGAATCAAATCCTTCCTTACAGACCACTCACCCGGTACAATTTCCAATGCCATGGGTTCATTTTCTACTTGTCTTATATATGGATGTGATGCGAGCACTTCATCTACTTCTGGGATTTCAGGACGGAATTCACTCAAAGCATCATCCACTGATTGTTGAGCTGACAAAGGAATTTGTTTTTCAATATTAGTTCCTGCTATTTCTACACTCAGTACAGGATTACTGTTTATTTGATCAAAAGTCGAAATATCAAACGGCACATAGATTCGCCCAAGTAACAGTTTAGTTTGGTACCAATCTTTCGTTGGTAGTAATTGTATAGCCTCTTTGTCTGCTGGGTAAAAACTAGCGCTTGTTTTTATATCTATCATGTCAGTTTGAATTGACTGTTCTATACCATTTACATTAATTGAGGTGATTTTCATTGGAATCAAATATTGATTTTGCAAATCCAGTTCCAAATACGAACCTTTTCGATCCAAATTATCTAACCATACCGGTGTGACTGTTCCCCAAACTGGACGTTCAACTTCAAATTGTAATCTGAGCATTTCTGCCCGTTTGCGAACCCTATACCAGGGAGACTCCAATATTTCCGATTCAGCTAACGTAAAATACTCTTTCTCTAATGCGGATTGATTCATGTAAAATGCATCAGATGTTTTCTCAATAAAACTGTCTATTGCCTCTGGTTCAGTAAATTCTAGTATATATTTTGCATAAGCTGCCCGAACTTCAGGGTGGGCAAACAATTTTTGACTGGTAAAATCCAATATTCGTGTATTTTGATTTGCATTTTCTGATAATGCATTGCCATCATACATCACAGGTTCAAGATAACCAGTAATAGGATTGTAATAGAAACGCATATTGTGCCAAGCTGTACCGTGCATTCCTGCCCAAAGATCACTTGCAGCATAGAATTTTCCCATCATATCAACATCAAAAACTTCATCTGCAGACATACTATCCTGTTGAAAGCCCCTTATTAATGTAATTGCTGTCTTCGCTTCCTGGCTTAAGGTTTCATCAGAATAAACAGTACCCTCCCGGAATAATGATACTTTCGCAGTTGAAAGATCAGTAATCCAAAAGGCACCGTTTAACGCAATACCATGGCTATGAAATAAATAAGTATTCTCCCACATATCATCTTCATCAAAACGCAGTAAAACACCCTGACGACGTTCTTCTGATTCAATTAATTCTTCAGCAAAACTTTCTTCCAATGCATATATACCTTTTGGCTCACCATTAATGATCACGTTGACAAAGTAATAGTGGGTTGTCATTATCCCTTCTTGAAGCAAATATTGATGATATGCCCATTCATCCAGATATTCTCTGGTTTCCGGTGCCTGAAGGGAAAATGTGCGCATACCAAAAATCTGACCATCCCCTTTCATATGAATGCGAAACGACCATTTATCACCGGCCAAGTGATCTGTCCAATCTCCTTTTAAACGAAGTTCGATCCTTTGGGATGTCTCATCATCAAGGTGGATCTTGCCCGGCACATAATCTTCGTCTGAGGAAAGTAAAACGCCAGCAGATAACGCTGTATCTCGCTTTATCGAAAGTGTTTGATAATCGTCAAATGCAATATCCAAATATAGGGTTGACAAATCATTGTCAATATAAGGCGACAATTCCCTTTGTATATTTGCATGTGTTTCAATACTCATATCAGTAAATGCCGATTTAATATTTGTTAACACTCCGGCCTTATATAGATATACTCCCGCGATTAAAGACACCATCATTATGCCAATCATAACCATAACAATCACAATAGGCTGATGAAAAAACTTACTGATAAGACCAGCAAGTTTGTGAAATCTATTTCTGTTTTTATTCTGCTTTTGTTCTTGAGAAATTTTCATACAAATAACCAGCAAACCTTCTTAAGCATTATGTTTTTTAATGTTCAATTGTAATTGAAATTATCCAAAAAGGGAGAGTTGTTCAGGCTGACCGCCATCCTCTTCCTGAGAACTTTGTACAGGCAGTAGAGCTTCTTTTTTCTTTTTTTCCTTAACTTTTTCAATCCAGTGCGGCAGCAAAGAAAAATCTTCCTCGACCGTTTTCCTCAAAGCCGGTTGATGCAATGCGGCAGCTGGATGAAACATGGGAATAATTAATCGACCAGCAGCCCATTTCGGTTTTCCATGAATCGTACTAATTCGTGCATTTTCATAGTAGCGCGCCATGGAAAAACGACCCAACGTGACGATGATAATTGGGGTGATTACTTCGATTTGTCTCTCTAAATATTCTGCACATGCAATCAATTCCTCTGGCAATGGATCCCGATTGGAAGGTGGGCGACATTTTACAACATTTGTAATAAATACAGAATCCCGGTCATAACCAGCCGCTTGCAGCATGGAGCTGAGGAATTTTCCTGCATTTCCAACAAACGGTAGTCCCTGTTCATTTTCATGATGTCCTGGGCCTTCACCAATAAAAAGGATTTCAGCATTTGCGGGACCAGCGCCTGGTACGGCATTTTTCCTGTTTTTACATAACCCGCAACGCTCGCATAGGGATATTTCTTCACCAATTTCCCGCAACAAGTCTTCTGAACTCATCTTTTTACCTCCATAATTATGGTATATATTCTTCCAAAATGCGATGCCAAAATTCAGGATTAATCTTATCCAAATTCATCAATAACGCGTCTTCATGATTATCACTATAGTATTTTTTTCTTACGCCAACCTCATAAAACCCTGTAGATTGGTATAACGCCAGCGCTGCTTTGTTGCTGCGTCGTACTTCTAGTAATGAACAGATAGCGCCTTCATCATATGCTGTAAGTAAAGCATGGGCTAATAATACTTTTGCAATTCCTTTTCGTCGATAACGTTTATCCAATGCAATGGTTGCGATATGCGCTTCATCAATAATAATCCACAGAATCATGGATCCAACTACAGCTTTCTGATGCTCATCTGATAATTCAACGACCCAGTTTCTCGCCATCGGATTCAGTAATTCATTTTCAAAAGCTCTTTGCGGCCATGGTAATGAAAATGATTCCTGATCAAGATGAGTCACTTCAGATATATCGTTGATCGTCATCGGGCGAATATGGATATGCCCTAGGGTTCTTTCCTGTTTCATAAAGTCGGTACTGATCCGGCAATTTGTAAATAGATCGGCGCAAGGTCATTTACATCACAACGTTCGCCCTTTTTCCATCGTTTATAGGCAATCTCTGCCAAATAAGTAGGATATCGATAAGATGCGGCTGCGGAAACCAGATGAGTTTGCTTACATTCACTTCGAATAAGCTCCCGATCCTCTGTAGTTAATTCCCCACAGACGATACATGGTTGTTGAAGTATTTCACAAATCTCATCACTTGCCAGGACAAAAATCTCACTAGTCGCTTTCCAGCCTTTTCTCTCTGCTTGATACCACTGAAACGCATATTTACTCCTACCAGCCTGTAGAAGAGTCGCTAATTGTAGATCCCCTTCAGGTTTCTGCGCATGGGTATAAATTTCAAGGGTTGGAACACCAATCACGGGTATTCCTAAAGCGAGAGATAATCCCTTTACAACAGCTAATCCAATCCTCAATCCTGTAAAGGAGCCAGGGCCTAATGCAACCGCAAGACAAGATAAATCTTCTGCTGAAATATCACATTGTTGTAGTATACGTTCAATTGCTGGAGATAATTCAACTGTATGATGATTTTTTGAATACCAGGAGGATTGAGCAATGATTTGTTGTCCATCCATCAGAGCTAAACCGATCATCTTTGTGGATGTGTCTACCGCTAATAACATTTTTATCCTCCAAAAGCTGACTTTCTGAAACTAGTCAGCAATTCCTCATAGTGTCTTCCAGTGGCATGGAACATAAATTTTCGTTTCTCTTCATCTACCCAACTTAATTCCACCCAGATACACTCATTGGGCAATACTTCTCGAATTTTATCAGGCCATTCAATCACCAATGCGCCTTGTTCCAACATAACATCCATATCCAGATCCCAGGCTTCGGCAGCACTCATCAATCGATAACAATCCATATGATGAAGTACATCATGCACCGGGTTGCGATATTGATTGACCAACACATAGGTTGGGCTGGAGACTGAATCAATTGAACCCCATCCCTGCGCCAAACCCTGCACAAAAGTCGTCTTTCCTGCACCCATATCCCCTGCCAAACAAATTAAATCTGCAACGTCAAGCAACGTCCCCAAACGTAAACCCAGGCGGCGTGTTTGTTCCGGACTATGACTAATGAATTCTACAGAGTTGGATGCTAAAATAGGCATGATGGAATTATAAGACAGAGAAATGGGCTTCGCAAGTTGTTTTGTTTATTAGTATATATATTGATTCGCCAGATATAAAAAAAAAACATTAAAATAATGGTACAGTAGTGGATCAGAAGGATTTCGACTTGAATATAGTATCTTATTTAAAACCACGCATTGAATATCGTATCGCACGCCTTATTGAACTGCCATTAAAAGCAGCCTATAACCAGCAGCATAATTCTTCAATACCCGAAGATTTTGACAAAGAAATCATTCAATTGGGTTTAACCCTACGCGATGATACGCTCAACCAGTATCAAGATAAATTCAAGAAATCAAACTATCGTTTTCTATTTCAGATGCCTCAAAGTGGGGTGGGCTTATTCTGGTTTCAGGATCTTGCGCAATGCTTAACTCATTGTGGTATTCCGACACAAACCATCTCTATTACAGATCCAGATTTTTATCAAATTTGGGAATCATTTAAACCCAATATCTTTATATCCATGGATTCATCTTCTGTTTTGCACTCACTTGATCTTGAATATATAAATCAATACAAGAAAACGAACGGATTGATTCGACTTTTTACACCCATTAATTCATATCGATTTCCCAAACCAGGCCTTTCATCAGAAGATCTCTGGAGATTAGCAGTAGCTCATAAAGGGAATTCTGTTGATGCCTATTTTAGTATGATGCAGGAATCCTTCTTTGAGCACTTTAATGCTCCCTGGCATCAATCCGGATTTAGATATCTGTGCCTGCCTTTTGCAGCAAATCCATTTATCCATTACCCAAGAGCAGTAGAAAAAAATTACGATTATTTCATGGCAACCAGTTTTGGCTATCAACGTGCCTTATTAACATATCAATACACATTACCATTATTCAAGAAATATCACGGTTTATGGGCAGGCACTGGCTGGCGCTTTGGAGTGGGAGACATCCTACCACAAGAAACAGCAGTATACCGTTCAAAATCAAAAATTATTTTAAATCCACTGCCTGTCTTCAATCGCAATTATGCAGCAGATTTAACTGAACGCGCCTTTACCGCCACCGCCTGTGGTGCTTTCCAGATTACAAATCGGTCTCCTATTACAAATCAATTTTTCGAAGATGATGAGCTGGTCAGCGCTGATTCCCCTGCTGAATTCCTTAATCTATTTGAGCAGTATTTGCCGAGGAAAGATGAACGTAATAACATTGTGAATAAGGGGTTGATGCGCGTTTTTAACGAACATACTTATTTCCATAGAATTGATAAGCTGCTTAGATTCATTGATACCTTATAATTAGGATATGACAATAGACTTTGATTATGAAAATTTCCACAGCGGATTCTGTGCTCTGATCGGGAAACCTAATGCAGGTAAATCTACCTTAATTAATCAGGTACTTGGGCAGAAAATCGCAGCTGTTTCACCGCGTCCGCAAACCACTCGTAAACGACAATTAGGTATCCATACGACTGAAACAATGCAAATTGTGTTTGTGGATACCCCTGGGGTTCATTTACCCAAACACAAGCTAGGCACTTTTATGATGGACGTCGTTCAGCAAGCCCTAGTAGAGGTAGATGTTATTCTCTGGATGGTTGATCTCAGTTCAGATCCAGAAAAAGAAGATAAGATCATTGCCAAACAATTGGCAGACTTACACAAAGCCCCACCTGTATTGATGATTGGCAACAAATCAGATGCGGTAAAATCCGAACAACAGAAAATAGAGCGCATAAACGCCTATAAAAAACTAGCTCCCCAGGCTCAACAAATCACAATTTCTGCCAAAAACAAAGAGAACTTTGAGGTCCTTTTAGATCAGATTCTGCAAAATCTACCTCCCGGACCTCCACTGTATGATCCTGAGCAAATTACAGATTTATATATGCGCGACATCGCTGCAGATTTAATTCGTGAAGCAGCGCTATATCACTTAAAGGAAGAAATTCCACATTCGATTGCTGTTCGTATGGATGAATATAAAGAACGCAATCAGAATTTGGATTTTATCTCAGCAACCTTATTGCTAGAAAGAGAATCACATAAAGGGATTGTGATTGGGAAAGGCGGCTCAATGTTGAAAAAAATCGGTCAGAGCGCTCGTCAACAAATTGAAGCCATGAGTGGAAAAAAAGTGTATTTAGAACTGCGAGCCAAGGTCAATCGAGATTGGATGAATAATCCAAATACTCTGCATTGGCTAGGATATCAACGCAAGAAAAATTGAATCTATTACATTGAATTCTTCTGATAAATCTTGAATCCTTCACCCAATGCTTCATGCGCCTGACCAATCACCATAAAGGCGTTCTCATCAATATCATGTACCATTTCCTTGACCTGATTGACTTCCGCACGAGATAGTACGCAGTATAATACCGGCCGTTCTGCACCAGTGTAAGCACCTTTTCCGTTTAAGATAGTTACACCTCGCTCAAGGTTGGTCATTATTTTTTCTGCTACCAGGTCCGGTTGACTGGTAATAATCAGAGCAGTACGCAGCCATCCTCGCCCTTCCGAGGTCATCTCGGCAGCCAGACTGCTAACATAGATGACAATCATGCCATATAGGGCTAATTCCCAACCCCAAACGAAACCACTGGCAAGGATAACCAAGACCTCAGCTGCCATAAATGCCTGTGTCATTGAAATACCAAGTCGATGATATAAAACCATACCGATGATATCACTGCCCCCACTTGTACCTTTACCACGGTATACCAATCCGCATCCAATCCCAAAAATTACACCGCCATATAAACTGCTCAGAACAAGATCATGCGTCATGCCTTGCTCAGGAATCAGATAGACCAGTAAATCAGTAAATATTGAAAAAGTCAGGATGGATAACATTGTACGCATTGCAAATCGACGTCCACCTAAATAACGCCAACCAAGTAAAAACAATGGCAAATTGCCAAGGAACACCATAACCCCAATCGGCCAATTATTATAATAATTGATCAACTGAGCAGCGCCACTTACCCCACCACTAATTAATAATGAGGGTACCAGAAATAATCTCATTGCCAGAGCCTGAACAAATGAGCCTAATAGCACAAATGCATAATCCTGTATACTTCGCCAGGAGGGTTTTGCAAAATAAAACCAATGTTGATTCTTTTGTTCCGATCTTTCCTGATTCGACATGCCTACCTTCTTGATAATAAGTCTATTCCATGCGTAATTTTTCACCGCAAATTCGACAATAAAAATCACCCTTGACTGCCCGTTTTCCACATCGGTGACAATAAACAGCTTTTGGTTCTACATCACTATAATCCGTCAGTTGATTGGCCGTATCCGTTGAGAAGCTATCCCCTTTTGGCAGTTGACGTGAATTTACATAAAGCAATAGTATCGCAAATAACAATACAATACCCAACATACCAAAAACCCAAGGTAGAATTTCTTTAAAGGATGTTCGTCCTCTGATCTGATCATCTATTGGCGCAGCTGGTTGTACTTTCTCCGACAAACTTGATAGCAACAAATCATCCGATTTATCATATGTCAGTCGTACATAGAATGAACTGCCCCTTTCAATCATACCCAATTGTGCTTCATAATTTTGCTGATCACCGATCACACCCACACCCGGTTCTGTTGCAGGCAAGGTGCGTAAATTTGTCGTGTTTAGGGGTTCTTTTACATGTATACTACAGTTATTGATCAAATAATCCCCATACCAACGAAAATTATAACTGCGCTGAATCCCATCATGGCGTAAACGTGGATCATAAAATTCAATTTGCACCTCAGGGGAAGGTGTAATAAAGGAAACCACCATCCAATCACCTTCCAGTTTGAGTGAGTAATCCAAATGGTACAACAAGCCGTCAATATCTCGCATAGCTACCTGGTAGGCATCTCCGGCTTCACTGGGAATATGAAGTTCCAAAGCCGTTGGCAAAGCCGTATCTGACGCGAGAGAGAATCGATATATCACCAACATATCTTCTCGATCATATTCAGGCCATAATTCAATTTGCAACCATTCAAGGTTTATTTCATGCGGCACAGTTGAGAATGCGCTTGATAATAGCAACAAAACCAGTGCGAGAAGAAAAAGTGATTTTTTCATACCAGGCAACCTGAGCAGTAATTTCATGTTTGGAATATGTTATTATAACTTGAAATCTTATCAATACAACTGCACAGCAGATTCAAATGTCATACATAAGGCAAGTGAAAAAATGCATATTCTGGTAACAAATGATGATGGTATTGATGCTCATGGCTTACATGCATTAGTTGAAGCTGTAAAACCTTTAGGTAAGGTAAGTGTCTTTGCACCACATCGCAACTGGTCCGCTTGTGGGCATGTAAAAACATTGCACCGTCCCATCCGTGCATGGGAAACACAACTACCAGATGGTACACCTGCTTTTACTAGTGATGGTGCTCCGTCCGATTGTGTTGCTCTGGCAATGTTGGGCTTGATTCCTGAGCCAATTGATGTCGTTGTTTCCGGCATTAATCCGTTCAATAATATCGGCCATGATATTACGTATTCCGGTACGGTCACTTCTGCGATGGAAGCTACGATTCATGGTGTTCCCGGTATTGCCTTTTCGATTCAGAATCCCCAGGAACAAGGTGCGGACTATGACTATACGGCTGCAAAAGAGATCATCCGCAACATTACAGGTACAACAGAAAAAAATGGGTTACCTCGTAATACCTTGTTAAATGTAAATATTCCGCATTTACCCCCAGAGCAAATAAAGGGTTACAAAATCACCCGACAGGGCTGGCGTATTTATCATGATCAGCTTGAATATCGAGTTGATCCGCAAGGGAAAGCATATTACTGGATTGGGGGTAAACCGCCAACTGCAGAGCTGCAACCTGGCACTGATTATGGCGAATTAATGAATGGATATGTTTCCATTACACCGTTAAATATGGATTTCACTGATTCGCAAATGGTAAGTGAATTATCCAACTGGAACTGGAAAAACGATTAGTTTTATCGCCTGTTAAAATGTTTGCCCATTGCCCTCGATTTGCTATATACTATTAATTGCCACCTGTCACATTTGTTCTTTCAACACCACGTTTCTTATTCCTGTACAAGACAGACTGGCCAAACTACCAGAAAAGGAGAAACAGGGAGTGATAAAATTCACCGTAAAAGAATGGATGAACGAATTGGTTGTTTTTGTTGAGCCGGGAAATACCGTCTCTGAAGCATTATCTCGCATGCGCAGACGCTATATCAACAGTCTGATTGTCAAAACAAACGGCGATCACAGCGTATATGGCATTCTCACTTCAAAAGATGTCAGTGACAAGATCGTAGCAATGGACAAAAATCCATCTGTTGTACTGGTCAAAGAGATAATGACCACACCACTCATCACTATTGACCAAAATAGCAGCTTAAAAGAGTGTGCCCTGCTGATGAGTGAGAAACATATCCACCATCTACCCGTTGTCGATGATAAAAAGAAAATCGTTGGTATGATCTCCGCGACTGATTTTTTGGTTGCTGCCGAGGCACTTGGCAAAGCACCTGGTGATCGAATCATCTGATTTTCTCCCTTGTCTGGCTTGAAATCATGCGCATCGTGTATAATTACCATCACGATGCGCAAATTTTTCCTAAATACGATTCGAATAATTATCTGTCTTGTCTTGCTGCTCTCTGTTAGTGGTTGGCAAATTCAACCTGTTAAAGCAAGTTCTGTCACCCCCAGTGATTTGATTAACGAAGTTAATGCCATTCGTACCGGCAATGGTTTACCAGCACTGATTGTGGATCCTATCCTGATGTATACTGCACAAGCAACAGCCGAAACCATGGCCGCCCAGGATTTACACTGGCATATCGGTGGTATACGTGAACGTATTATTGCAGCAGGTTACGGGAATGGAAATGCATGGGCAACTGAAAATTTTTCAATGGGCGCCAATAAAAATATCAATGATATTGTATATGTAGACTGGGCTGACCCTGATCATATGATCCCCATGGTGGATGGCAATTATGTACATATTGGTGCAGGCGTCGCCGAAGCGAACGGAAACACATGGTTTGTGGTTCATGCAGCCTACCCCGCAGGTGGGTCCTATGAAGCTGGTGATGTTGCAGCTACGTCTGTTGTTAGTGGTACAGCCGATACCTCAAACTATGTGCAGCCCATAATTACCAGCACCATGCAAAGCGATGGTACCGTTTTACATCCAATTTTGCAAGGACAAGTGCTTTATAATATTGCGGTTGCTTATGGCGTCACAGTAAATGAATTGGTAACCCTAAATCGGTTGTCACCATCCAATCCGATAATTTATCAGGGAAACGACTTGGTAGTCAAGCCTTCAATGTCACCAACCATCAGCCCCATCCCTTCTGAAACACCTATTCCGCCTACGGCTACATTGACCGTGACAAGAACAATGCCACCACCAAAAGCAACACAAACTCCATCCATGACACCTACATCAACACGCAAACCTTTTTTTCCTGAAATTTCTACATTCCAGGGTGGCAGTCAACAGAAATTGGGCACAATATTAATCGTTGTATGTGTACTTGGTATCGGTTTGATTATTGTTGGCAGCTTAAAGAAAAATTAATCCTCATAAAGCAAATATTACAAAAGCCACCTTGCGGTGGCTTTATGTTTAATTAATAACAGGTAGGAATAGTGAGTGAATCTAAATCATAAAGTCTTCACCGTGCCAAACACCATGATCCGGCGTATGTATGCCCACAGATCGCTGCAAATCGGCTGCGGTGACGGGTTGATCTGTTTTTGTTCCTTTTCGAACAACGCTATCCTCTTGTTTTTCAAGGGCATCCAATCTGGATAATACGGCCGTCAGAGCGATACCGATCGTATCCGGGAGCTTGTTGTGATCCAGATCCGGCGCTTGTTTCTGTGGCGTACTGCGTACCACAACCTGCCCTGGAACACCCACAACCACTGAATTAACAGGCACCGATTTAACCACTACTGCATTTGCGCCCACACGGCTGCCTTCCCCTAGTAAAATATTACCTAATATTTTAGCACCCGCACCAACCACCACGTTATTCCCCAGTGTGGGGTGCCGCTTTCCTTTACTAATACTCACGCCTCCCAGGGTTACCCCATGATAAAGGGTTACATTATCCCCAATAATGGTTGTTTCACCAATCACTACGCCCATGCCATGATCAATAAACAACCCTTTACCAATTTGAGCCCCAGGGTGAATCTCAATACCAGTAAAAGCTCTGGTAAATTGGGATATTAATCTCCCTATCAATTTCATTCGTCGGCGCCAAAACCAGCTGGCAATTCGATAGCCCCATACCGCATGCACCCCAGGATATAAAAGGAACACTTCCCAGGATCCTCGGGCAGCCGGATCCCGTTCTAACGCGGCATGCAAATCCTCACGCAATACCTTAATCCACTTCATCATCACTTTGCCTCCCCAATATCCTTATGCTAAATCTTGATACAATGCCGTACTCAAATAGCGTTCACCGAAAGATGGAATGATAACAACACCCAATTTTCCTGCGTTCTCTTGTCGTTTCGCGATCTGAAGTGCCGCCCAGGTTGCCGCACCGGATGAAATCCCGACCAGCAATCCTTCTTTCGTACCCATTTCCCGGGCAGTATGGAATGAATCTTCACCTGATACTTTGATTATTTCATCATAGATAGAAGTATTTAACACATCCGGTACAAATCCAGCGCCAATTCCCTGAATCGGGTGTGGCCCTTTTTCGCCACCGGATAATATCGCAGACGAATCAGGCTCTACTGCGTACACTTTTATATCCGGGTTTAATTCTTTTAACTTCTCTCCTGTTCCAGTTATGGTTCCGCCTGTACCAATACCAGCTACTAAAAAGGCAACTTCACCATCCGTGTCGCGCCAAATTTCTTGGGCTGTGGTTTGACGGTGAATCTCCGGGTTGGCCGGATTCATGAATTGCTGCGGCATGTAATACCTTGCATCCAATGCTACCAATTCTTGCGCTTTATTAATAGCACCAGCCATGCCCTCGCTGCCGGGGGTGAGAATCACTTCAGCACCAAAGGCGCGCATCAGTAAATACCGTTCCCGGCTGACCGTTTCCGGCATGGTGATTAATGCTTTGTATCCTCGTGCAGCACAAACCATTGCCAGGGCAATGCCTGTATTTCCGCTGGTTGGTTCAACAATGATTGAATCTTTATGTATAAAGCCGTCCCGCTCTGCGGCATCAATCATAGCTACGCCAATGCGATCTTTTACGCTGTGAGCCGGGTTGAAGTACTCCAATTTGGCAACCAGATTTGCATCGCTGCCTTCTGTCAATCGTCGAATACGAACCAACGGTGTATTTCCAACTAATTCTGTAATATCATTTGCAATTTTCATCATATACCTTTCCTGTTAATTCCTTATATTAAGCAAAAAAGCCAATTGGTAACAAAAAACGGATCGCAATAACACCCAATAAAAACCAGGGCTTGCAATCCGCCGTATACCAATTGACTCGGTTATAAAAACTTTATCAAGGACGGCAGCGCTAGCCCCGTCCCATACACATGCAATGTTGCATGATCACTCCTTGAAATAATATCTACTAATTTTGTAGTAATAATATCCATTATTATAACGAATAATTTTTCAATGTCAACCGCAAATTTCTCAAACGACCTGATTATTACAAAAGGTTAATACGATTTTATATTCTGGCGTAAACTCTTGCAAAAAGATACACTCTGCATAGCATCACTGGATTCCACTAAAAACTGACTGACCGATCCATAAGGGGCTTGTATATTCAGCAAATCCCGATCTGTCACCTGTTTCATGATGGCTTCTGTAAATCGTCCTGCAAAAATCACCTGAAATGGGCGCGTGTTGCGTGGGTCGTTCAAAGGAAGCTCGTCTATACCCTCACGCAAGGCATGCCATGCTGAATATGTTTTTGTGTTTACGGCCAATTTGGGTGTGATATTCAGATTATTGTGCATTTGAGCCAGCTTTGTAAATGCCTCGGAAAGCCATTTGTCTTTTTCGATAAAATTGTTTGTTTTCAAAATTTTTTCAAACAAAGGATTCATTTTCTTGTAGCATTTCAGGCTCTTAAAGGCAGTACCTAACCATTTGCTATAGGGAGCATATTTTTTTTCCATTAGGAAACAAAGATGCATCATGCGCTCAACCAGACGCGCTATAATCAATTGTGAGCCAAGAGGGTCTTCAATCTGGCTGGCTCTCCCTACAAACGCTTCCTCCTGGGCAATCAATGCCCATTGACTGGCCAATAAATAGTACCAAATCTGTTCCGGATAATATGCAAATTGCTGACGAATATCTTCCAGTCCCAAACCATCATGGAAAACCTTTCCGGCTGTCAATGTCAACAAACGTTGTTCCTGAAATGTCAACCAATTTAGTATTGAAAATGTTTTTAATGGATTAGTTTGTAGTTCTCGATGCCAATACTTCGTTATCGAGGTGATTTCAATCAAATGATCAATCGGACCTTCCGTTTTTGTCTCTCGCTTGCGGGTACCCCCATCTGCGTCATCGGGTTTTCCAAAATGGGTGGAATATCCACGGATCACTGGTGGCAATTTTTCGCGCAATGCCCGATGTACATATTTTGATTTCCTTGAAAAATCCTTTTCTGCTAAAAACAACACCAAGCGCGGGCCCCATAAATGATCCTGTGAGACCTCACTATCATACCCAAGTACATCTGACCCCCATCCAATCAGCGCAGCCGAATGTTCCTGCTTTGGAAAATATTCCAACATTATTGGACGCACTGCCTCCCAATAATAAATTTCACTTAAAATCAATCCGGGTACAAACTGTGTCATTTCTTTTCTCCCTATTTTCCCACTTCATCAAAAATTTGTGCATTAATAATGATTATAATGCGAAATTGGTTGTCTATTCCACCGAAAAAATTATAAGATAAAATCATAATTGATATTCGTACTATTGTTATGCAACCTGTTCCCATATTTTTCGTATTTATACTAGGAGAATATTCATATGGAAAAACGTAATTCATCTCATATATCCATTGGTATTGGTTTGTTACTGGTCGGTGCTATTATGCTAAGTTTTCAATTAGTTCCCGATTTACGTCAAATTATTGCCCCATACGCAAACTGGCCTTTGATCATCGCCGCTTTTGGACTTTTTCTTATTTTTACCGGCTTCATTGCACAGAACCCTGAATCAATCACCGGTGGTTGTTTCTTCATTGGTCTTGCGGGCATTTTTACCTGGCAAGTGTACACAGGTGATTGGGCAAGTTGGGCATATATGTGGACCCTGTTTGGTGCATTTTCCGGAGCAGGCACTATTTTATCCAGTTTCGTTGCCCCCCAACCCCAAAAGAAAATTTTCAAGGGTTTAAGGGACATACTATTTAGTGCGATCATGTTTTTCCTATTCAGTTCCTTACTGGGTGGAAAAAACTGGATTGGACCCTATTGGCCAGTATTAATCATTCTTGCCGGATTAGTTATGCTAGCCAAACCATTATTTTCACGTTTCATTAACGATTCTTCGGAATCAGAAACGATCAATAATTGAGGTTATGATGAAAACAAATCGTATATTTTGGGGCATCAGCATCATGCTTTTTGGTGGTGTAATGTTATTAAAAACAATGGGTATTTTTTCTTTCAACATCTGGCGCATTATGGGCCCAGGTTTCCTGATTCTGATTGGTGTGTGGTTCATTTACAATGCAATGGTAAATCCGAAACCATCCGCACCAGAAAGTTTAACCATCCCTGTTGAGGGTGCTGAAGAAATCGTACTGAATTTAGCACATGGTGCAGGCAAGTTGCAGCTTAAAGCAGCCAATGATGCCTATCATCTGCTCAGCGGAAAATTCAACAATGGCATCGATTCATCTGTCAATCGTATCGGTTCTGTCGCCGAGATTTCGTTGAAACCATTCAGTGATCCGGTAGATTTTGTTATGCCAGGTAATTTCCATGGAGTAAACTGGGATATGGAAATAAACCCGGATTTACCAACCAGTATTGAACTCAAAGCCGGAGCAAATGAAAGTATTCTGAATTTGACAAAAGTCAATATAAAAAAACTGGATATCTCAACCGGTGCCAGCAAAACAGATGTTTACTTCTCTGAAAAAGCCAGTTATTGTACTGCAAACATTAGCGCCGGTGTAGCAGAGGTTTCACTGCATATTCCCAGCAATGTGGCTGCAAATATATCCGTTCAGGGTAAAGAATTATCCAGTATTAAAATCGACACGAACCGATTCGTGCAACACGGTGACAATTATCAATCAACAGATTACACAACATCAGAAAACAAATTAGATATCCAGGTAAAACCTGGTTTAGGCGAAATTAATATTTCCTGAGATTCAGGAAGGGCAGGTAGGAGTAATTATGAAAAAATTAGAATGGCGAATGGTCGTCGGCCTATTATTATTGGCGTTTGGTGGTATTTTGCTCATGCAATCTATGGGCATTCTTCCCGCCACTGAAAATTTTTCGGCTGCATTATTCTCTTTGCTGTTTATAGCAGGTGGAGCAATATTCATTTTGCAGCTTGTTAACAATCCCACACAAAATTGGTGGGCCATCATTCCAGCGTCAGCTTTAATTGCCATTGGATTATTGATTTTCGGGGGTGAGTATCTCCCCGGAATAACGGATGAGGTTGGCGGCGGACTGTTTTTAGGAAGCATTGCTATCTCCTTCTGGATCATTTACTTTTTACGTAAAGAATCCTTTTGGTGGGCTTTGATTCCTGCCGGCGTACTCTCCACATTGGCATTAATTGCTGTTGATCCAATCTCCAGAGTATTTCCAGCAGAATTCCTTTTCTTCTTCGGTGTATCTGCAACATTTGGTGTGGTTGCCTTCACTGGAAAACCCCGTGAGAGTTTTTCCTGGGCATGGATTCCCGCCGGGATTTTATTTATCATCGGGTGTATCGTTGGCGTAACCTCATATGAGATGAAATTTGTCTTTCCGATCATGTTAATTCTGGTAGGTGTGGCAATTTTAGTACTGCCCTATATTCTACGAAAACTAAAAGGAGACCAGTATGAATAGACGATTATTACGTAGCCAGAATAATCGCATCCTGGGTGGTGTTTGTGGAGGTATCGGTGAATATTTCAGTGTTGATCCCATCATCATCCGCCTTATTTTTCTGGCCTTACTTTTCCTGGTGGATATAAGTTTTTGGATCTACATTATTTTATGGGTTATCATCCCCAGCGAGACTCAAGAGGTCAGCATTGATTTTTCTGAAAGAATACGCGGTATGGGAGATGATGTGCGAACAGCAGTGCAGGAACCAAAAGGAAACTACACCATATATATTGGCGGTGCATTGGTTTTGTTAGGTGGATCTTTGCTTCTCAAACAGTATATTCCCAATGTTTTTTATTACATGGATAAAATGACACTGCCCATATTGCTCATCGCAGCTGGTGCTTTCATCTTTTATCGTGCAATCAGGGAGAAATAATATGGAAACCACAAATAATAACAAACCGCGATATAGTATTTTCTTCCCTTTACTTGTCCTGGCTGCCGGCGTGTTCCTTTTGCTGAACAATATCAGCGAGCATCCTTACCACACCGGTAGTTTATTACTTTCCCTTTGGCCATTGCTATTCATCGCAGGCGGATTGGATAGTATTTACAAACGCGAAGGATTAGCCAGTCCCTTGCTTTTTATCACGCTGGGTATGATTTTACTCATGTCCAATTTAGGATACAGTCATCTTGGCAGCTGGCATTTTCTTATCCGGTATTGGCCTATAATCATCATCGCAATTGGTCTGGATATTCTCTTCCCATTCCGCAATTTATTGGTCAGTATTGTAGGCTTATTGGTTGCGGCAGCAGTAATCGTTGGTATTGTTTACCTGATCACAACCGATGAAAATTACCAGACCCGTCCATTAACAACAGACCGGATATCCTTCCCGGCTGATGATTTTGACAAGGTAAATATTGATTTGCAAATGCATGCCGGTACCATGGAAATTGGTAGCCATGCAGAACCTGCGATTGCAATCGAAGGCACCCTACATTTAAGCGACTTCAGCCGTGTCAATGAGGATACACAAATCAGAAATGGTACCGGTTTCTATTCTCTTAAAAGCGGTAACTTCCAATTTTTTGACATCACGCAGGATGATGTTGATTTTCATGAGAACAATTGGGATATTCAGTTAAATCAGAATATTCCAACCACGATTGACAGTCTGCTCATTGCCGGTCAAATGACTACAGAGTTGACCGGTATGGATGATTTGAACATGGAAAACACCGTCATCTTTGGTGAAAACATTGTGATTCTCCCGGAAAAAGGAGATGTGGATATATATAGCAGCGTAATTTTTGGCGAATTACAGGTTGTCGTCCCTGAAGAGGCAAATGTAATCATTCTTATCGATACCGCCTTAAATTCAGTGGACATCCCCAATGGATTCAAGAAAAGTGGCAGTAAAATCTTCTCCCCCAATTACGATGCAAAAGATAATCCGGTTACAATCAAGGTATCCGTACCTATCGGTGATATCGACATCGTAACCCAACATTAATGTAAAAGAAAAAGATGCATATCGAATCCGGCAAATCTGCCGGATTCTTTTTTTTTGGGAACAAATGGAAAGTCCATATCGTTTACTGTATAATGCCCAATTTACAGGAGAAATATACAATGAAAAAAATAACAATCTTTATCATTTCTTTAATCCTTGTTCTTGGATTAAGTGCGTGCAGTTTCAACATAAATACAGATCCAACCTATCAACGCACGATTAGCGTAGACGGCACCGGTATTGTGAAGATTTCACCGGATATTGCCTATGTCAATATTGGTGTTCAGAGTAAATCCGGAAATGTAAAAAATGCCCTGGATGAAAACAATCTTTTGGCAAGCACCATCTCTGAAACCTTACAAAGCTTAGGTATTGCGTCTGAAGATATTCAGACCTCATCCTTCAATGTTTATCCCATGCAGGACTATGGTCCCATGGGCATAGGCGATGAAACGGGTCAGCCTGCGACCTATTATCAGGTAGATAACATCATTTTGGTAACGGTATATGATCTTTCAATACTGGGACAAATTCTTGATAATGCGGTTCAATCAGGTGCCAACACCATCAACAGCATCAATTTCGATGTTACCAACAAAGAGGAAGCCCTGACCCTGGCCCGTGAAGAAGCCATCCAGGCTGCGCATACGCAGGCAGAAGCCACAGCCAATGCTGCCGGCGCCAAATTAGGCGATATCATCAATATCAGCACTTATACCAATAATGCTACACCCTATTTTGATGGAAAAGGTGGTGCCGCATATGGAACATCAACAAGTGATGTTCCGGTTTCTGCCGGACAACTAAGCATTAGTGTAAATGCAAATATCATATATGAATTGAAGTAGTTATATTAAAGTCCTCCCTAATTTCATGGTGAAATTGGGGAGGGCTTTGTTGGGGGAATCAAGTAAATCATCATCCGCACGTCTCGATTGCACTCGACGATCTTTTGTTAAAAATACCGCCCCCATTCCGAAGAACAGAGGCGGTTGGGAGGGGGTGAAAATGGAAAATGACTACCATTCTGATAAATCACAGCGATTGTTGTTATTTGTATCCTCATATTTGCGACAATGTCCCGGATAGCTGCATCCTCGTGGGCAGCGTACACTCTGATTCGACACAACAGGTGCCGCTGTCGGCACAGCCGTCGGCACTTGTGTAGCCATCACCAGCGGCTGCTCTATCTCAGCACTATCCGGTTCTGAAACCACGGATGCCGTTGTAGGTTGTACCTGTTCAGGCTGAAAAGGTGTCTCAGTGACGACAATCGCTTGCTGGTCTTGTATTGTGGTATCAATTGTTCCTACGACTGTCTGTGCTTCATTGCCTGAAAATACAACCTTACTTAACCAACTGGCATAGCCGACGCCAGATACGATCATCGCGCCGGAAAAGATTCCGGTTTGTTCCAGAAATTGACGGCGATTTATACCATCACTACTATTACATTGCGTAGTACATCCTGCTGTTACAGGAGCCGTTGATAAACGCAATATTTTGCGCTTGGTTGTATTCACAATCCACTTCCAATGCAATGCAATTTTCAGCCCCATCACAACAACTGTGAGGTATGAAACACTGACATGCAGGAAACGCCAAAAATCGTAGTGATTCAACGTCAAGTTCAACAAAGTAGAAATGATCAAACCTGTCAGGATAATGCTGCTAAAAAGGAAAAGCAGTAAAAAGTCAACCACATAGCAGAAACAAGCTTTGTTGGAGATAGATTGTAATACTTTGCCTGTTACCGAAACCACCCAGCGCCAATGCGTAGATAAATGCAACAGCATTAATCCGAACATGGCTATTCCCAGCAATTCATGCCACTGTAAGCCTGTCCAATCCATTTTGTATTCAACAACCAGTAAAACCAAAATGATTAAATCAAGAAACCAATAGAATACCTGTTTATTTTTCATCGTTTTTTTCCTGTACTATCTTCAATGTCTACATGATGTAGCGTAGAAACGAAGAAACAAACCTTTTTCTCACTCATTATTTTAGGAGAAAGTTGTGAATTTTTTGTTTAGGCGATGTGCAGATCAGGTGAATTCCATCTGTGAATATGATTCAGACAGTTGTTCAAAAAGTAATGTTACAATGATTTAATCGTATTCAAAAAAATGATTCAAAGGTGGGCTACTTATGAACGTTGAAAAACGCAAAAATATACTGGGCTGGATTGCTGTCGGTATTTCGCTGCTGATCGCCCTGTTATGGACTATCTGGGGTATGCTGGAAAACTTCCACGAGGGTTGGTATGCATCCTCCATATGGCAAAATTTATTCCTGATGCTGATTCAATATATCCCCTTTTCACTGGCATTTATTCTCATGCCACTCATCGCCATGCGCTGGAGACGAATGGGTCTGATTATTTATATTGGCCTGGGTATCTTTTGCGCATTTTTCTTTGCGGGTGCCTCTTTTTTTGTTACCTACCTAATGCTGGCAATCCCCCTGACCGGGCTGGGATTGCTCTTCTTCTTCGGTAATGCGCAACCCCGTCGTCTGGCTGTTTTTCTGCTGACGGTTCTGCCAATTAGTTTGATGATTATCATTGCCATCCCCAATATCATCCGTATACAGGCACGCCTGAACGACGGTGATTTCAGTACCCGCCTGGTGGATTGTCAGGGCCAACCATTGTATTGGGCGGGACGTGGACCTGGCTTCCCGGAGCAAGGCGTCACCTGGGCGGATGCACAAGATGCCTGTACGCATTTATCCGCGGATGGCACTGAACTCTTTGAAGATGAACAAAACCTCTGGCGCCTTCCCGACATTGAAGAAGCTGTGCGCTGTCAGACCCGTGATGGCGAAAATGCCGGCGGTACCTGGGATGCTGAGAATGAGACAGCTAATTATTTAAACACGCCCGACAAGGAATCCCCTATCTGGGATTCCTATTCCGAAATCATTTACTACTGGACTGGCGAATGGGTTCCGGATCGTGAAAACTACGCCTATATCATTGATTACAAGGGCGGTATTTTCAAGAAGAACATGCTCTATTCCCCGGCTTATCAAACCTTCCGGTGTGTGAAGGTTGGGGAAAGAAAATAATTAATCTAACATCCATTCCACCCGTGCCTCAAAGGCGCGGGTGTTGCTGTTTAAATTCACCCCTTCTATCACCGTGCAGTCCATCCCACAGGCCGAGGTACGAATAGAAACCTGCTCACCGGGCTTGACTTCACTGATGTAATTTACCTGAATGGAAGCAGGTCGTTTTGTTTGGTACGTGTCAATTGGGAAGCTGTTAGCAATCCATTCTACATAACGGCCATTATTGACATGCCCCATAATATCCAAATCACTGTAATTGGCCGTCACCTGGAATTTTTCTTGCGTATTTTCAGGGATAAGTATCTTATCCAATGGATCATCCAGGGCACTTCGCTCAGGTAAATTAGGTAAATCCAGATCCAGACGTGTAGTTGGAATCATCCGTCGATTATTGGTATCAATGACCAGCCAGGCCGAACTGGCAGAAGCCAGTAATTCCCCTTTCTCGCTCTCCACCTGAAAATCACGGATAAAAAATAATTTCTGTTGAATGGTTTTGGGCCAGGTAAGTACCCAAACCAATTCATCATGCTTTGGATAGGTATGAAATTGAATTTTAAATCGTGAAAGCACCCAGAAATATTCCTTCGTTAACATCTCCTGATACCCAAAACCGAGTTGAATTGCATGTGTCCCGGCGATTTCGGTCAGATGCTGGTAAGCTGCTGAAGGTTTCCAATAATGAGTATAATCACATTCAAACGCATTGATGCGTAAATCTTGTTCATAGATGGGGGGATGTATAGACATAAAAACCTCATATCAAATTAGTTTTGCTGATCATTAAATCTGTCAGTAAAAACGGTCATGTTATGGTCAATAAAATTGGATTATAACACCTCTGCTTGTCGAACCCTATCAGAACCATTTTCAAAACGAATTCGGTTTCTCAACCCAATGGATTCTCACTACCCACCGGTTTTCCGTAGACTTCATTGTTGGCGGTAGCGTCGGATCAGGTAAAATGCCCTATGCCAGCCCATCTTAATCCACTCCGGCCAGCAGCGCAACAGGGCAGCACGCATCTGTTTCACTTCATCATCCTGTACAGCAAACGGACTATAGAGCACTTTCTCCACACCATCCGTGCCCAATTGCAGCGCTGTCCGAATCCGTGGGTATCCTGTCAACTTTTCATCTGCATCCTGCCAGAACTCTAAAGCGGTTTGATTATGCAGCAGCGGGTATCCGTAGGATTGCAATTGATAGCGCAGACGGTAATACAAGCGCATCAGGGGGTGTTTGGCCTGACGGGAGATTAACCTGCGCTGCTTCAATAAGCGTATCGTCAACCAACCAAACAGCAGCAAGCCTGTGCCACTCAGCAATATACCACCAGTTCTCAACCAGAAAAGTCGAATGCGCGCTTGCTGCCCGGACATCATCGGCGAGGTATCCATGCTGATGATTTGCCGCGCATAAAAAGGTAAATCCTGCGAGGGTGTTGGTTCAAAGGGGATCCAGCCAAATTCAGGGAAATACACCTCCACCCAGGCATGCGCCAAATTACCAGGCACTTGAAAAACACCCTGCTCCAAAATATACGTACCAGAGGCGTACCCTGTCACCACTCGTGCCGGGATGTCCAGCACACGCAGCATAACCACCATGCTGCTGGCGTAATAAGTGCAGAATCCGGAAGGTGCCTCAAACAAGAAATAATCCACTACATCCTGACCTTCAGCTGGCATGGGGGTGTTCAAATCATAGGGCACCGTCTCACGAAGATAGTTCTGAATGGTGACAATTTTATCCAACGAATTTTCCTGCCCCTCGACCAAATTTTGGGTAAAGGTCACTACACGTTCTGGCATGGTATCCGGTAATTGTAAATATTGGACAAGAATTTCCTCGGGGATTTCCGCGCGGCTGCTGCGTAAATTTTCGGCACTGACATTGGGTACCAGTGAGACAACCTCATAGCGTGTGACATTCCCGCGCAATAGCGTACTGCCATCCGGTAGTATCGGAATCAGCCTGACTTCTTCCGTATTGACCTGGACGGGTTCAGCCGCCGCAAAAAGCTGCCCGTCATATTCGCCGCGCAGGTTGAAATATTGTTTGAGCAGCTTGTAACCCAATTGAACCTCAATTGGATTCTCCAATGAAGGCACATCTTCTTCACTATGTTCGGCTGCTTCCCAACCGCTGCCGGTATAGATGCTGTATACTTCCGTACGCCAATGCCGCGGGGTAGGGTCTGCTACACGTATCCACATCGCCAGGCGATCATTTTGCGGCAATGGTGATCCGACATGATTAACATCCGGGCCGCTGACCACATGTACCGTGCTGGGCCTTGTATAATCAGAATAATCTGAGCGGGTTCCTTCGCCTGGCTTTTCGAGAATGCCGTCCTCTTTAGATGTAGTCCGGATTTCCTCAACCCACTCATTTATACGCTGCCAGCCCTCCGGGGTGGCTACTTCAGGTGCATAATTGGCAATTGACAATGCAATAGCAGCAATCATAAAAGCAGCCATCAACCAATCCTGCCAAAGACTGTCAGGATAATCCATGTGAGAATCATCCCATTGATTGCGTTTCGTTTGATAATACTGTTTGGCATACAAGGCTAATACAATAAACAAGAAAACTAGCAGTGAAAAACTGGAAGAATGACTCTGGTAAATATTGTGTGCCAGTAGAGCAAGCATGGGTACAACCGCGATCCAAATTTTTTTGTAGCGGCGGCTCACCCAAATAAACCAGCTTACACAAATCCATAGCTCAAATATCAGAACCACAGCCGACCAACCCGGATCACTGATCATTTCCCGTAGAAGACGCTGTGCGAACCATCCCGAGACACGCCCCTCAAACAAGAAGAATTGCCAATTTAACTGCGTAACCCACTCATAAAAGGTCAAACCACGTACTTGTGGAATAATCTCACCGATTTCTTGACTGGCCGCAGTGATAATCATCAAAACACTGTACAGGGCACACCAGACGGCTCCCCAGCGCGTTTTACTCAACAAAGTACCAAATACCCAACCTAGTGCAGAATAAATCAGTAGAGGCTGTAAACTCGGCAACCATTTATGATATTGAAAACTGAGGCTGAACAATATCAATAAGACAATTGTTAACAGGAAATCCAACCAGGGAAATTCTTTCAACCGGAAACGTCGCCAGATCCAGGCTATGGCTGCGTTCATCGCAATCCTTCCCTGTATGACATACCCGTTTCAGCCTGACGTGGTGCATTCGCCAGAACCACTTTCCCGGTGCCTGTCGTGATAAATTCCCACCGTCGGATAGCACCATACGATCCTAATATCGTGCGAATATCTTCTGAGCGAATGATGCGGGCCACCATACCCAATGAGGCAGCGACTTCCACATTGCTCAATGAGGGTGTTGCACCACCCATCGATTCACAATCCAACATATATGCCCAGGCTTCACTGCCATGCTGTCCATGAGTCAGTTGTGCCAGGGAGCGCAGCCAAAGTTGATCTGTGGATGGTGTGGCTGCAATCACCAAATCCTGCGAGGATATCAACCCGGAAGCCTGCAGTAAGCTTTGTGAAAAGGGGGTTTTTTGCGTGGTATGCAGGGGCGCCAATGCACTCAATATTGTCCATAAATGGGCTGTACCACGTTGCGGCATGACAATACATGCCGGATTAGTCGCGGCATATAAACCAACCGCACGCTGTTGATCCAACAGTTGCGCGGCCAAAGCGGCCAACAACAAAATCAGGGTTTCTTCACTGGAATACAATCCCTTTCCAACATGGACATTGGGATCAAGATCAGGGATCAGCCAAATGCGTGAAGCTGCCTCGGGATCGAATACTTTGACATGTAACTTATTCTTTCGCGCGGATGTACGCCAATGAATTCGGGCCAGTGGGTCACCAGGTTGATATTGGCGGGCATGGGTGGAAAGAATGGATTCAGCAATAAGGGGCTGATTGAGCGGACGCAAATCACCCTGCTGTTTCCCGTAAGGTAATAAATCCGAGCGAATGCTGGCCAGCGGTGGGTACACCACCATCTGCTGTGCAGCAGAGTATTCCCGCTGCACCGAAAAGATGCCAAACGGGTCGCTGGACAAAATCGCCCAGGGCCCCAAAGTAAATACTCCGCGTTGTGTACATATCTGGCTATGGCGCCATTCACTCTTATTTCGGCTGCCCACCCAACGCACGGATTGAATGGCATAATTCGGAAAATCGCTGCGATCTTCCAGGGACGCCCAAAGTACCGGCAAAACACTACTATTCCACAGTGTGAAATTCTCTTCAATTTCATCGCCCACCTGTTTGGCAGAGAATCGCAATTTCCTTTGTGCCTGCAGATTTTCCGCCATCTGCTGCGCCCAGCCCCAACAGGACCAAATACAAACGCCCAGCGTAAATAATGGAATTACGATTACTTCAGTCTGGGCAAATGCATAAGCAATGCTTAATGCGAATATCAACCACAGCCATACGGGTTGGTTCACTGAAATAATAACAGAACCATCCGACAATTGTTTTTGCCATACGATGTGTGGCGGTTTCCAGGCAGTTTTTAGCCAATTCAAAATGCGTTTCATTGCAATTCTCACATTTAATCATACAGAATTGTCTGGGAATTGGTAAATAGAAATAACGACCTCTTGGAAGACAAAAGAGTGGTATTTCTGCATAGCGCTCCTTGAATTAAATTTATCCTAATAATGGATACTGCTAATTTCGTTGAGTTTATCAAAATGATGAGTGGAAATAATTCGCCGTTCGGTGCCGGTTAAACCACGTACCACCAGACTATCGGTACGTGCGCCATGCGCAAAATAATCCACGCCGCGCAATAAATCACCACTGGTTACACCAGTGGCCGCGAAAAATGCATCATCACTGGATACCAGATCATTCATGGTTAATATCTTTTGCAAATCATATCCTTGTTCTCTTCCAAGCGCGGCTTCTTTTTCAGAGCGGGGAAAAAGTTTTCCCACAATATTCCCTCCCAACGCGCGCAAAGCACAAGCAGCAAGCACCCCTTCAGGGGTACCACCAATACCCATCAGCACATCCACACCTGATGCAGGTACCGCAGTCATTAATGCGCTGATAACGTCTCCATCACGGATCAGCCGTATGCGTGCTCCGGCTTTGCGTACCTCATCAATAAGCCCCTTGTGGCGATCCCTTTCCAGAATGACAACTTTCAGATCTTCTACCTGTTCCCCTTTGGCTCTGGCGATTCGGCGCAAGTTTTCTGCCACCGGCGCTTCAATATCAATTACATCTTTTGCTTCCGGGCCAACGGCAATTTTATCCATATACATAAAAGGACCGGGATTAAACATACTTCCACGGGGAGCCAAGGCAACCGTAGCGATCGCATTTGCAGTGCCATTTGCTAAAACGCTGGTACCATCGATCGGATCAACGGCAATATCCAAGTTGGGTTCATCCCCTGTGCCCAGTTTTTCACCGTGATAAAGCATAGGCGCTTCATCTTTTTCACCTTCCCCAATAACGATGGTTCCGTTCATTTGAATGGTATTCATCACCAAACGAATTGCTTCAACCGCTGCGTGGTCAGCTGCAATTTTATCCCCTTTGCCAACATAACGGCCTGCCGCCAATGAAGCAGCTTCCGTTACTCGTACCAATTCAAGTGCCAGGTTCCGAGTCGGTTTTGTATCCATCATTTTTACTTTCCTCTTCTTTTGGGTCTGTATTTTTAAAACAGATTTATATCAAAATCAACAGTAAGTAATATCCAATAAATGATGCCCACAACCATGAATCGATACGATCTAATATTCCCCCATGTCCAGGCAATAGTTTCCCTGAATCTTTCACACCAAACTGGCGTTTAATCATACTCTCACCCAAATCTCCCAATGGGGATACCAGGCTAAGGATCAAGCCAATAAATAGGCCGTATAAAGGCGAAAATAAACTGATTTGTGCACCCAAAAAATAGGTCAGCAGTCCACCGCCCAATGTGCCAAAAGCAACGCCACCGAAATAACCCTCCCAGGTTTTGTTAGGGCTGACTTTCGCTGCCAATTTTCGCTTTCCAAATAACCGCCCTATCAAATATGCCCCGCCATCGGCCATCCAGACAATCGGCAAGATCAATAACAATAGCCAATTACCATTTTCCAACATGCGGATGGAAATCATATACGAGCCCAGGAAACCAATGTACAAGGCACCTGTAACCGTGATACAAAAGTTCAGCGCCGGTGATTGATCTTCATCGCCAAAGCGGATCGTTTGATCTGCCATGGCTGCCAATATAATCAAACCAAGGATTATTTCGCTCCCCGAAAATTCAAATAAACTGCGAACAAGGGAAATGGCAACTGTGCTGAGAATTAATATCAATCGAGAAGGATGAAATCCTCCTCGGGTAAAAATTCTCCAGAACTCCCAGGCAGCAATACCAAGTATCATGATAATCGTTATGTTAAATATCCATCCCCCTGCATTAATGGCAAGAATACCTAACGGAGTGAGTATGATTACAACAAGCAGCCTTTTAACAAGCATCTGATCGAGCTTCATTCGATGCAGAAAGTTTTCCATATCTACGATCTCGTTGGCTGTAAGATGTGATGGCTTCCAGCAGGCATTCACGATCAAATTCAGGCCAGTATTTGGCAGTAACATACCACTCGGAATAAGCACCCTGCCAGATCAAAAAATTGCTCAAGCGCATTTCACCCGAGGTACGGATAATCAAATCCGGATCGGGAGAACCGTGGGTGAACATATAGGTGTTTACCAATTCTTCGCTTATTTTCTCAGATGAAATACCATCATCAATAATGCGTCGAATGGCACATAATATTTCATCTCGGCCACCATAATTGAACGCAATATTCATAATCAGTTGTTGATTATCTTTTGTAAAATCAATGGCATGTAAAACTTTTTTTTGCAGATGAACAGGCAATTGTTCCAGTCGTCCAATATGACGCATTTGGACACCATTTTTATGCAGTTCATCTAATTCTTTATCAATTACGGATTCTACGATCTGCAGCAAACCCTGTACTTCATCTTCAGGTCTGCCCCAATTCTCGGTTGAGAAAGCATAGATCGTTAAATATTGCACACCAAATTCAACACAGGCGCGAATAATCCGCCTTAGATTTTCAGTACCTGCTTTGTGCCCCGCCAGACGTGGCAATCCCCTCGCCTTCGCCCAACGACCATTACCATCCATGATGATAGCAATGTGTTGGGGAACATGTTTTGGAATTTCTACTTCATTCGTCATCAATTTTTATTGTTTTCCAATCAAACTTCCATGATTTCATCTTGCTTCTTCTCACCAACTGCATCGATTTCTTCCCCAATTTTGTCAGTGATTTTCTGCAACTCGGCTTCTGCACTTTTTCTTTCATCTTCCGAAGCCAGTTTCTCATTTTCAATTTCTTTTAAATCTTTCATTGCGTCACGGCGTACATTGCGAATAGCAACACGTGCTTCTTCTACCCGATTTTTCACAACTTTGACTAGATCTTTGCGGCGATCTTCAGTTAATGGTGGCAAATTTAAACGAATCGCTTTGCCATCATTGGATGGAGTAATGCCCAAATCAGAAGCTTGAATCGCACGCTCAATCTCCCGCATGGTGGATGGATCAAAAGGTTTAATCATTAAACTGCGCGGTTCAGGAACGCTGATTGTCGCTAATTGAAGTAAAGGAGTGGGCGCACCATAATATTCAACCTGAATTCTATCTACCAGAGCTGATGATGCTCGACCAGTGCGAATACCGGAAAGATCTAATTCCAATGATTGGATAGCACCCTTCATACGTGCTTCAGCATCTTTGAGTGTTTCCTTAATCACAATAACCTCCTCTTAAATCAGCAAAACAATCAGATTGTTTGTCGGAATATCTCCTGTAAACATGTTAAGCATACCCCAATTTAAGGTTTTTCGCTACATGATTTTGCTATCTGATATTTTGGGTGATTTTGGTGAATTGATGCTTCTTTTGCCTATTGACAAACATTTGTTCTATGTTATACTATGGTTATTAGAACACTTGTTCTTTATAGTTGGCAAGGAATTTGCAATAGTATGATCAGACTGTGACGTGATTTTAATCGCGCACTGCCTGAAGATTAAGGAGAATGCAATGAATACTGGAATGCTTTGGTTTGATAATGATCCAAAATCGACTTTACTGACAAAAATCGAACATGCTGTGAGTTATTATCAGCAAAAATATGGGATTGTTCCCAACATATGTTATTTACACCCCAGCATGATCAATACCGATCCTGTGAAATCGAACACCATTGACATTCGACCCAATCAGATGGTTCTGCCAAATCATCTGTGGATCGGCACACAGGAATCCCCGGCAGCAGCCTGATAAAAATAAACCTTTTCTGATGATCAGAAAAGGTTTTCTCTTTATATATCAATCAATTTGTAGCCATAAGTGTTCAGGATTTTTGTATCTCCCAATTCAGTCAGGGTTTGTGTATATTGACTATAAACATGGATATGACCATGCAAATGATAGCGCGGTTTAAATACCTTATCTAACCAGACAAATGCCTTTATGCCTTGATGCGGCAAATCTTTTTTATCATGAATTTGCCAGGCTGGTGCATGAGTGACGAAAACATCCAGAAATCTGCCATATAAGAGACGATTAATCATCAGTTTAGGCACCAGGCTGAAAACATTCCACCACATTTCTACTTGGCTGTATTGCTGCTGTCCACGATTGTATCGCAGGCTGCCCTCTACACCAGCAAACAGTTTATTGTTGAAATCCCGATACACTTTATTATGTAAATCCACACCGCATATTCGCTCGACATCCCCATGGCTACTTCGTAATTTTTTTTGATGGTGATTTCCACGCACATAATACAATGGCACACTTAATGAACTAATAATGAATTCCAGATAATAAAATGGCAAATCACCACAACTGATCACTGCATCAATATCTTTAAATCGAGTGGTTAATTGCTTGCTGTATATGGTTTCAAGTTCTACATCACTTACTGCTAATATCTTCATTCGGTATCTTTTCGGGTACTTTCTTTTGTTGTTCGTTTCATTGCATAACCACCATAGCAATAGCCAGCTCATCCGTATGACTGATACTGATGCTCCATTGTGTAATTTTCAGTTCTTCAACCAGTCTGGATGCACGTTCATGAAATACCAGAACTGGTTGTCCCATCTCACCTTGTAAAATCTCAATAGATTGCCAGCCAAGGCTGCCAATGCCACACAAAAAAGCCTTCGCAGCAGCTTCCTTTCCGGCGAATCTACCAGCTAAATAGGATAATCTGCCGTGTGATTCGTCCCTTTCTTTTTTGGTGTAAACCCGCTTCAGGAAACGTTCAAAGATAGCCGGTTGCTCGTACTGCATACGTGCTAATCTTGAAATATCCAGGAGGTCTACGCCATTTCGAAGCATTATTTATCCTTCCGCTTTAACACCAGCGGAGATAATTGCCATATTTTGAGGTTTAAGATATTTCGCAGCAACTTGTTGTGCTGCTTCTTTTGTTATTGAAGCAATTTTGGCCGGGTAATCGCGATAATAATTTATGCCCAGTTCAAAGCGTTCAATGTTTATTAATGCAGCAGCCACACCCTGATTCGATTCCATTGAAAGAGGTAAACGGCCAATATAATTTGCCTGACTTTCTTCCAGTTCCTGATCCGAAGGTCCTTCAGCAATAAACTTTTGCACTTCTTTTTTAATTAAATCAATCGCCTTTTCAACATTATTGGGGTTAACCCCGGCACTGATTTCCCAGGCACCTGCGCTTTTTGAAGCATTTAAACCGCTGCTGGCATAATAGGCCAATCCGGCTTTCTCTCGCACGGAATAACCAATACGCCCCATCATGCCAAATTGTCCAAGAATATTATTTGCCAATGTAGCCGCAAAGAAGTCCTCTGAGGTTCGCGTAAAACCCTGATTACCCATCACGATATCGGTTTGACTTTTACCTGGAATATTAATATGCTCTCGAATTTCCTGAATCATTTCCACTGGGCTGCCTGGATCTGAATCCGGTTCCTGTGCAGTATTTATCCAGTCTCCCAGGGTATCTTCAACCACTTTTTTAACTGCGTCAGCGTCTACACCACCTGTCACCGCCAGGACTAAACCCTGCGGCCCGAAGTATTTTGCGTGTGTCTCTGCTAAATCATCTCGCGTAATTTGTTTAATCGTTTCCACAAAACCATCTTCTGGCGACGCATATGGATGATCTGCATAAATGTGCTTGTCAAACGCCATGGACGCCATGGAGCTAGTATCTTGTGCCCGTATGGCTAATGAAGCCATAATCAAAGCACGCAATCGCTCAATTTGCTCCGTTGGAAAAGTAGGCTCACGTAATCCTTCGGCTAATAATTCAAAAAAGGATGGTAAATCTTCTGCCAATGCACGCCCACCAAAGCTGGTGGAATGCACACTGCCGCCAAACATCAGGCTGGCACCCATATACTCCAGGGATTCATAAATTTGAGAAAAATTCTTTTTCTGTGTACCACGCATGATACCCAAAGCGGTAAAATTTGCGCGACCCAATTTTTCAGGTGGGTCATACAAACTGCCGCTGGATAAAAAACCATTGACCACAATGGATGGACTATGCGGATGATAACGACTCAATAAAACAATACCATTATCCAAAACGCTGCGCTGAATATCGCCTTCACCAGGTAAATGCTCAATCATACGTTGATTCATTGCAATCATGAAACACTTCCTTCCTGCATTTGCGGTGTGTATATGCCCACCACTCTTCGTGCAGCACTCAGGTATTTATTTGCTGCGAGTTGAACTGCCTGAGGATTTACTTGTTCCAAACGGGCTATATACTCCTCAAACCAACTGTAATCATCGAACATTTCAGCATATCCCAACCAGAATGCCTGATTGGTAACGTTTTCCGATCCGTATGCAAACATTGCCTTGGCTTGTTTGATGGCTTTATGAATTTCAACCTTGCCAACGACTTGCTGTTGTACTTTGGCAATTTCCGCATCAAGAATTTGTAATGCTTCTTCAGGCGATTTTTCAGGGCGAACGATCATTGTAAAGGTATACAAAAATGGATCAATCGTAGACTGAATACCACCACTGACTGAAACGGTTATCTCGCTATCTACCAATGCCTGGTACAAACGACTGGTTTTATTTGATATGTTGCCACCACCAAACATGTTCAACCCGGAGGGACCGGATAGTACACTATCCAGCACACTGAAAGCAAAGAAATCATCATTTGCGGCTGCCGGAGCACGATAACTTACCCGCAAATAAGTTGTATCACCCGGCCCGCTGATTTCTACACGGCGTTCAGCAGTCAATGCCGCTTCTGCAGGAATAGGCTGTGCATCCAGATTTGAGGATGGCACTTTACTATAATATTGTTCAACTTTTTGAACCATGGTAGCCATATCAAAATCACCTGCAATAGCCAACACAGCATTATTGGGCGCATAATAGCGGCGATAATGTTGATACAAATCATCCCGGGTGATCGAGCGGATATCATCTGCCAGACCAATTACTTCATTACGATAAGGATGTTGATCAAAAGCCTTCATCTGCATCTGTTCATCCAAACGCATCAAAGGTTCATTTTCATTCCCTTCCCGTTCAGATAGCACAACCGTGCGTTCAGATTCGACCTCATCTTTATCGAAAAGGCAATTCATCATTCGATCAGATTCCATATCCAGCGCCAGGTCAATTTTATCGGCAGGCATGGTCTCAAAAAAGGCAGTCCAATCCAAAAACGTAAATGCATTCCAGATACCACCTTCGCGAGATATGACACGATCCGAGATACTGGCCGGAAATTTTTCTGTGCCTTTAAACAGCATATGCTCCACCCAATGAGAGATCCCTGTTTTGCCGGGCTTTTCATTACGCGAACCAACACGATACCAAACCCAATGGCTGATAATCGGTGCTGTATGAATTTCCTTTAAATGCACCTCTAAGCCATTTGGTAATTTATATTTTTTTGTTTTATTTTCTTTCATTAATGGATGTCCAATTATTAATTAGGGTTGGCTAATTGTACCAAAGTTGACCCATCTTATGGAAATAAAAAAAACTCTGCCAGGCAGAGTTTTTTACTTTACTGATTTTTTTTCATATACCGGTGATATGGAATAAGCATCAGCATACCAATTGCAATAACGTACTGTCCTAATTGAACACCCAATGCCTGTAAAGGGCCAAAATAAGGTACAGAAGGCAAAGGATCAGTGCCAAAACCAAATACATCCGCCATACCAGTCACCACACATATCACAAACCCGGAAGCCACCACTCGTACGCCAAAATCAGCGATAATGGATGGGGTTTCATATTTCCATAATGCCATCAAGCTGATATAACCGCCGATACATAAAAATGCCAGGCCAATAATAAAAACGGCAACTTGAACAAAACCAATCACCGGACTACGATCCAACCCAAACACATCTGGTCGGATACCAATCAAAAAAATAACGAAACCCAACAACGTCACTGATAGCCCGGTTCTCACCCGACGACGTGAATAGGTTAAATGAGGGGGCGATATTGTATCATTTGTTGGATTGGTCATTTCTTCAGGTTTTCTATCCATTTAACGGTAATATCCTTTCCAGCATTCTCAGCCAATTGCCATAACAAATGGCGTCAATCTCGGCTGTTTGATAACCTCTATTTTCCAACCCCGTAGATATTAATTGTATATCAGAAATTGAATTTATTTCATAGGGAACATCACGTAACCCTAATCCACCATCAAAATCAGTGCCGATAGCAACATGTCGGGCACTGCCCGCCAACTGACATACATAGTCAATATGGTTTAACATTAAGTTAATGCTGATAACAGAACGATCATCTCCGCTATGCCAGCCAGCTTTGAGGAAAAAATTTACCGGCATAATGCCCATAACACTATCTCGATCAATTAATCCACGAATTGTTTCATCTTTGAATAAACGTTCGCTCTGGAAGCCTGGCACAAGATTCAGCACATTGGCATGGCTTGCAAATACCTGTCCATTAAAATGATCTAGAGCATAGATTGTTGACTGAGTATCCATATGGGAGATATCCAGCGCCATGCCCAGTTCAGACATAACTCTTAATAAATCTTTTCCTTCATTAGTAAAGGTTCCCGGTTGAGTACTACTTCCGCAAAATCGTCCACCATCCCATACCGGCCCAACCATGCGTAGGCCTTGCTCCCACCACCCATTCAATTCAGCAGGATTTGCAATCCCCTCCGCACCTTCCATTAGTATAACAATCCCTACCGGATTGGTGTGCTGCGGGTATTGAGCTGGAGAATCTTTCCAGACATCTATCAAACTATTGAGATCTGATTTGCAAAGAATCAATCGAAACATATCCGGGCTTTGCTGAGCAAGATTATGATATAAGTCGATTTCTGCCTGATATAATTTTTTCGCCTTAACGAAAGAATCGTAAGTATACTTAACGGTTAATGGAGTAACTTTAGAATTTGGAAGGATAAACAATGTGCCAAAAATAAGCGCCAGATTTGCCTTTTGATACTCCGGCCATCCCAATAAGGCCTGTCCTACTTCAGCGGGAATATCACTATCTTGTTCATTTTTACGCGTTTCCAGAACAGAATGACGATAGTCACGCTGTAAAGATAATAAATTGAAAGCGATATCCTGATGGGAATCAATAAATAGCGACATTTTGCACCTTAATTTAAAAACGCGCACCACAATCGGTGCGCGTTAATTAATTATCTACATTATTCTTTATCAGATTCTGTTTCCGCTTCCGGCTCAACCTCGGCTTCAACTTTTGCCTTAGCTTTCGGTTTTGCTTTCGGTTTTGCTTTCGGTTTGGCCTTAACTTCAGCTTCAGGCTCGGCTTTTGCGACAGCTTCTGCTTCTGATTCAGCTTCAACTTTTGCCTTTGCTTTCGGTTTAGCTTTTGCTTTTGCTTTTGGTTTTGGTTTAGTCTCCGCCACAGCTTCAGTCTCAGCGACAACCTCAATTTCATTTTCAGCTTTAGTCTCAGCGACAACTTCAGTCTCAGCAATAACCTCAACTTCAGCTTCTTCTTTTGCCTTTGCTTTGGCTTTTGCTTTCGGTTTGGCTTCTGCTTCAACTTTTTCTTCAGGTTCAGTCTCGACGACAGCTTCTGCTACAACTTCCTGATCTGCTGAAGTTACAACACTGACGCCCTCTTCACCTTCCAATAACGTCTTCCAATCCATATCTGCATAAGCCATTGAATCCACTTTGCGAACACTCAAACCAATACGATGATCCGCAGGATCAATCTTGATCACACGTAAGGTAACTTCATCGCCTTCGTTTAATACTTCCTTAGGATGTTCAATGCGACGATCACTGATCTCGGAAATATGAATCAGACCTTCCAGATTTTCTTCGAGTCGGGCAAATGCGCCAAATTTTGTGAGACGCGTGATTACACCGGTAACCAATTGACCAACAGAATAACTTTCAACCAATTGTGACCAAGGATCATCCAGTAATTGACGGATAGATAAGCCAATCCGCTTTTTCTCACGGTCTACACTGATAACCTTGACATCAATATCTTGTCCGATTTCTAATGATTCGCTGGGGTGTTTAATACGATCCCATGAAATTTCGGATAAATGGACCAGTCCATCTGCACCATTGATATTGATAAAGGCACCAAAATCAGCCAGGCTGGTTACGCGACCATGCCGGACATCACCCTCAGTTAACTCATTGATGATACGATCTTTTACAGTCTCGCGTGTTTCGTTGCTGGCAGCACGTTCGGAAAGAATCAAACGACGTCGTGATCGATCAACCTCGATTACGACATAATCGATATCTTCACCAACCATTTTACCCCAGCGTTGATCCGGCGTATCACCAATTAACGCTGCACGACGGCTTAAACTGATTTGAGATGCTGGTACGAATCCACGAAGTACGCCCAAAGGTACAATTAAACCACCTTTGTTATAACCAATTACGTTGGCATGGCAAATGGCTTTAGATTCCAAAAGTTCTTCAGCTTCTTTCCAGCTGACTTCTTCACGAGCGCGAATGTATGACAACACTAACGTGCCGCTGGAATCTTCAGGGTTCACGACAAATACAGGTATTTCTCTACCTACTGTAAAGTCCTGCATTTCATCCTCGGGAATCTGTTCAAGCTCTTTGCCGCTGATGACACCCTCAGATTTTGTTCCGACGCTAACCAATATTTGCCCGGGGGAAATACTGGCAATCACGCCATCCCTAATCTCTCCCCGTGAGGGAAAGTCTATGCCAAGGCCCTCTTGTTCTAATAAGGCCGCCATATTATTTGTTTCAGTGGTCTCGTTCTCGGGCGATACCCCCTGTCCGAGTTGGGTGTCATTTGGATTCATACGGTATTTGTACTCCAGCTAATAATATTAATATAACAGTCATCATTATAAAGTGGAATGAATGAAATGGCAAGAATCAATCCTGACTGTATAAGGACTGTTATTATACCCGATTGTACCACATTTGGGAAAATGGGCAATTTGTCAATTTATTTATTGTGCCGATCAATGACGTTTACGTTTCTTCTTCTTTGCTGTACTGCCACTGGCTTGTTTTTCTACTAATTTTTCCTTTGCGGGTGATTCAGCCGACTTATCCACTGCGTCTGGCGCTGGTGCACGCTTGACATTATACATAAATACCCGACTAATGACAGCCATACGAATATCAGTTAGTAATTCCTGGAACAAATCAGTAGCCCGGGATTTATATTGAACCAGTGGATCCCGCTGGGCATAGGCTTCCATGCCAATTGAAACACGCAGTGCTTCCACTTTGGTAAGATATTCTACCCACTGATCCGTAATCACGCGCAATAATAATTCTCGATACACTTCGTTTTGAGCAAGTTTACCAAGCAAATGTTGCAATTCGGATTTTTCCTGTTCAGGCAGATCACTTAAAGCCTGATTTGCATAATGATTGTATTGATCCTCACCAATCATATTAATCAAACGTTGGCGATAACGTTCATCCAGTTGAGCCAAATTGGCATTGACCAATTCCAAACGAGCGAAGAAGGACTTGCCACGTGCCAGTTCAAATGCCTCAATGGCTGATTCCAAATGAGTCAAAATCCGATCGGTGATTTCTTCTCGTTCGGCATCCTGAAGTAATTTTGCCGCCGGATAAACATAACCCAGGCGCACATATTGCTTACTCCCTCGACGATGTGTTCTTGTATCAAAAGCAAGTTTGCTGCCCCTTGCCATGGTCATCAGCATTGGAATTAATACCTGATCAGATTTTTGAAAATCTACCTGTGCTGGCAGGCTGTTTTCCAAATCCAATGAAATCTGACCTTTTTCTCCTAGCAAACGTTCCTCACGCAGATCGTATACTTTTTCAAGTTTTTCCAGAATCACATCCGCTGCATCCAACCAATCCAAATCTTTCAGATCATCCTGACGTACATTCAGGCTTTCATCCAGACGGCGTTCCAATGAACCAATCACACGTTGAATATTAATCTTAACCAGGAAGGACTCCACCTGTTTTTTGATAGCTTCCTGCAGTTCTTCATCCCCTTCAGCCAGCGAACGCATCTGATTGTTGCTCAGGCGCAATGGTATTCTGGCCAATTGATTTATCTCATTTGCCAGATCTGCCTGTGTGCGCAGCTCTTCTTCATCTTCGTCCAGATTCTCAAAAAATGCGTCAATTGCATCAAAGCGTTCCAGCTTCTGATCTTCGATATTACTTTCGATGCGCACTAATATTTCTTTGGCATTATTCAGCAAGTGTTCTCTTTCAGCAGACAATGTGTTTTCTGCAATTTCCAGTAAGACCGCTTTAAGTTTCTCTTTGTTAACTTGATCGCTATTAAGACGTTCTTTAAGATCATCAACTAATAATCGAATCGTGAAGGATGGATAAATAATGGAATCGAAATTAATCGTCGGTTGAATGTCTTCCAGATAGGCCAGTAATTTCCATGGCCCCTCTTCATCTTCCAATGAGGATGGAATACGCTGTTGCAATTCAGTGTGCAGCATATCCAGCACATCTTGATTTAGCACTTCCTTTTTGAAAACCAGGTTTCTCTGCCCATAAATACGACCACGTTGCGCATTAAGCACATCATCATATTCCAGAAGGTGTTTACGCATATCAAAGTTTGAGCCTTCTACACGTTCCTGCGATTGTTCTACCATGCGACCAATGATATTCATTTCGATGGGCATACTGTCGTCGAAGAACATGCGTTTCCACAAGTTTTCCACCTGTGCCCCACCGAACAGACGCATCAGGTCATCTTCCAGTGATAGATAAAAACGGGAAGAACCCGGATCGCCCTGACGGGCTGCACGTCCACGCAACTGATTATCAATACGTCGAGATTCATGGCGCTCGGAGCCGATTACATGTAATCCACCAAGTTCACGTACTTTGTGCATATTATCAACGTGCGCTAAAAATTCATCAACCGATTCCTCATAAATACCATAATCCTCAGCCGACATTTTTTCCAACAACGCTTTTCGATCATCATGCAGCAAATCAAATGGATTGTCAATTTCATGGCTCAGTACACGGTTCACATCACGCAAAATCGTTTCATTTAATTCACCGCCCAGCTTGATATCCACACCACGACCTGCCATATTGGTAGCAATCGTAACTGCCCCGAAAGCACCTGCTTTTGAGATAATCAAGGATTCTTCATCATGTTTGCGTGCGTTCAAAACTTTGTGCGGAATGCCGCCTTGAATAACCATTAATAAACGATCTTTATGTGCTGCTTCTAAACCTAAAATTTGCAGTAAATAGTCCAGGCTTTCATCCGATTCAAGATTCAAGGATGTATTTAATGTGCGCGCCACATTGCGTATGTCACCGGTTTTTATTTTCAATAATGGTGTTTTCAAAGGTGCCAGTTCCGGCACGTCTTTTTCCATGAATTCTTTTTCATTAATTTCCAACCATCGCTGACGCAGCATCAATACTTGCAATAAATGCCTGACGGGTTCAGTCTTCATTAATGAAGAGAGCAGATCACTATGCTCAACGGAGGTAGTACCCACCAGTTGTGGACGCCCAATAATATAGTATTGAATCACTTCTTCCAGAATGGCACGATGCTTGGCTTCTGCGGATTGATAAACGACATCCGGAAAATCTTTTCTTTTCCAGAATAGGGGGAGTTCTTCAGCATCATTTTGAGAAGCATAATAAATGTATTTGTATCCATTTTCGTCTTTATCCTCAATGGATATCAAATCCGTATCTTCCTGCTTGGCTACATATTCCAGGTTCATCGGAATGGGCAGTACTTCCAGTTTGTAAATTTTGGCAAATTCCTCGGCTTCCGTCTCGGCTGTACCTGTCATACCTGCTAATTTTTCATACATTCGAAAATAATTCTGCAAAGTGATCGTGGCATAAGTAACATTTTCCGGCTCAATCTTAACGCCTTCCTTGGCCTCGACTGCCTGATGTAACCCTTCCGACCAGCGTCGACCAATCATCAAGCGACCTGTATATTCATCAACAATATGAACACCACCACCCTGAACCAGATAATCTTTGTTTCGTTTAAACAGAAATTGTGCACGTAATGCTTGTTCAAGATGTCCCAGAATACGCGCCTGCTCTGGTGTAATATCTTCCGGGCGATCCGGATCACGCAGCGCCACCCCCATAATCTCTTCCACATGGGTTTCACCGATTTCTGTCAAGGTCACGTTGCGGTCTTTTTCATTGATTTCATAATCTTCGGGATTTAGCTGACGGACAACCAAAGCCATTTTGGTATACCATTCGGCAGCATCGGCAGCCGGACCAGAGATAATCAACGGGGTTCGCGCTTCATCAATCAGGATATTATCTACTTCATCAATAATACAGAAAACATACTCGCGTTGCACCCGTGCGCCCAGTGTCATGGTCAAGTTATCGCGCAAATAATCAAACCCGAATTCACTGTTGGTGCCGTAAGTTACATCAGCGGCATAAGCTTGTTGACGCGTAACCATTACAAGCTGGTGTTGATCTTCCTGCCCGGATTCTTTTTCTAAATCCACCAAGTAGGCACGCTGACCGCCATCCGTGCGGTTAGCCATTTGCAGCACGCCAACCGATAAGCCTAAGAAATTCATAATTGGCGCCATCCAGCGTGCATCACGGCGCGCCAGATAATCGTTTACCGTTACCAGATGAATGCCTCGTCCAGAAAGGCCATTTAGATAGATCGGCAGCGTAGCGACCAGGGTTTTCCCCTCGCCAGTGCGCATTTCAGCAATTTTGCCATCATGCATTACCATACCGCCAATCATCTGCACATCGTAATGTCGCAAGCCAATGGTTCGTTTACTGACTTCACGTACGGTAGCAAAAGCTTCTACCAGAATATCATCCATGGTTTCCCCATTTGCTAAACGTTCACGAAATGCGGGGGTTTTTGCCTTCAATTCATCATCAGTTAGCTTTTCATACTCTGATTCCAACGCATTGATCTCTAATGTTTTTTCGATTAGACGATTTAATTCTCGAGTATTTGGGTCGGCACCGATTGCCACCATGATTTTTTTGAACATACTTCATCATCCTTCACAATAAAGGTGTTTTTTATGGTTTACGAATACAATCATTAATTTTAGCACAACACTGAGCATCCAATCTGATTTTTATAAAAGTATAATATTTTCTAGTATTCAGCTCATCAAATTCAATGTAAGCCACTATTAGTCAATATATATCTTCTTTAAAGACAATCTATTATAAACCTAATGCACCATTTCCAAGTATGTGACTGTGAAAATAAAAATCTCTTTCCAAAAGAATATAAAATCAATTATCAAAATCGTTACTTCCAATGACACAGGTAGAAAATCATTCAGCATGCCATGATCAAGGATCTGTGCCGATTTCAAAAATTGGTGATATAAACAATTGACTACCCCCTTGGGGAGTGGTTTATGATAGTGGCGAGGTGACTACTATGCAAATTAATGATGTCTGTCAAAAATGTAACATCACAAAAAAAGCGATTGAATATTATGAAAAGAAGGGATTAGTCCATCCCAAAATTGCCCAAAACGGATATCGAACCTACGATGAGAATGATATAAATCAATTGAAGGAAATTTCGGTATTGAGAAAATTGGGGATAAGTACAGCCGATATCAAATTAATTCTCATGAGCGAGAACAAATCCGCCGTCTTGTCAAAATGCAAATTATCGATGAATTTAAAATTGCAAAAAACAATTGCACAGCATAAAAGCATCGATCACTTGATCAATAATTATGATATCGAACAAGCAATGGAATATTTTCAAACCAATATTGAGCCACTTTTCACCATTAAAGAAAAGCTGCTAATCTCATTTCCAGGTAGTTATGGTATGTATATGTACATTCATTTTGGACAGTTCCTCAATGAAAAAATCGAACAAATTGATCAAAAGAATGCATATCTTGAAATTATCAAATATCTGGACAATGTTTCAAATCTCCACTTTTCAATTGAACTTGAGGAATACATGGAGTCCTGTTTAGCAGAATTAGAAAAGGAACCCATGCAAGAAATGGACAGCTCGTTACTGGATTTGGTAGACAATATTGATGAATATCTTGAAACAAATAAGGAAAAAGTGGAGCAATATCTGAAAATCCGCACTTCAGATGAATTTAAAAATTCACCTGCGTATAAATTACATCAATTGCTATTAGCCTTTCAACAGCAAAGTGGATATTATGAGGTTTTCATCCACAATTTAAAGATACTGAGCCCTTCCTATAAAACCTATACTGAAAAGCTCGAAAAAGCAAACACACGCTTTTTTGAAGAATTTCCACAAGCCGGATACCTATATGATTCTTGAGAAAATGAAATACGACCAATAAAATTCAGCTTATGCTTTTGTGAAACCGCAGGTCTTTTTTTCTATAGCAAGGTTTTATAACTAGACCTGCCAGGTTGATGTATAAAAAACAGGATGTGTGAGAACATCCTGTTTTTTTATCAACAAATATATTGTTCTTACGAATGAATCGGCGATCCATCCACACCATGTGCCGCTTCCATAACCACTTCACTAAGGGTTGGGTGGGCATGAATGTTTCGGGCAACCTCTTCCGCAGTGAGTTCCATCTTCTGCGCCAGGGTTAATTCTGGTAATAGTTCAGAAACATCCGGACCAACCATGCTGGCACCCAAAATTTCGCCGTATTTTTTGTCGGCAAAAATTTTCACAAAACCACCTGCTTCACCCAATCCCAGGGCTTTGCCATTGGGTTGGAAGCTAAACATACCCGTAGCGACCTCATGACCTTTCTCTTTTGCTTCTTCTTCAGTATACCCAAAGGATGCCACCTGCGGATGGCTGTATACCGCACGGGGAATCATTTTGTAGTCTATCGGGGTGGTTTCCTCACCGGCGATATGTTCTGCAGCCAGCATACCTTGTGCTGATGCAGTGTGCGCCAACAACAATTTGCCGGTTACATCACCGATAGCAAATATGCCGGGAATATTGGTTGCCATGACATCATTGATCTCGATGAAACCACGTTTATCCATCTTGACTCCGATTTTTTCCAGGCCCAGGTCTTTGGTATTGGGGCGGAAACCAATCGCCACCAAAGCCTGCTCGGCTTCAATTTCACTGGTTACACCTTTGTCATCTTCAATGGTTACTTTCACACCTGTTTTGGAGGTTTCAATGCCTTTCACTTTGGTACTGGTCAGCATATTAATTTTGCGCTTCTTGAAAGCACGCGCCAATTCTTTGCTGGCATCCGCAGATTCCAACGGCAGGATGCGATCCATCATTTCCACGATGGTAATTTCCGTGCCATAACTGCTCCAAATGGTTGAGAATTCGATGCCGATGGCACCCGCCCCAATGACCACAACGCTCTTGGGTAAGGTATCCTGTAAAATAGCTTCCTGATAGCTAAGAATTTTCTTACCATCAACCTCCATCCCGGAAATATTGGCTGAACTGGCTCCGCTGGCTACGATGATGGACTTTCCTTGAATCTGTTCCTTGCTGCCATCATTCAACTCAACGTCTAATTGTTGCGCTGTTTTGAAAAGGGCTTTGCCCATAAAGACATCAATTTTGTTCTTCTTCATTAAAAAGCCCACACCACTGACTAAGCGCTTGGATACTGCCCGGCTGCGCTTGACAGCTTCACCATAATCCAGTTCCAGTTTTTCAAATTTAATGCCGAATTCAGCTGCCCGATCACGCAATGTGTGTGCTAAATCTGCGTTTTTTAGTAATGATTTTGAAGGAATACAGCCTACATTTAAACACACCCCACCTAACCATTGCTTTTCAACAATGGCAGTTTTTAACCCTAATTGTGCAGCCCGAATGGCACTGACATATCCGCCAGGACCTGCACCGATCACAATAACATCATATTCTTTCATGGATCGAATCTCCCTAAAATAAAATTGATGGTTCACACCATCCATCCCCTGATAACAGATGCATCCTGATGCTTTCAGGTTGCAAAAATAACAATATTCATGGTGTATTTCACCATGCTTAGTTTAGCATATTGGCATGGAGTAGACAATTTTCTGAAAACAAATTAACAAAACATATATATTCAAATCTTACAGGTTTCCAGTCAAATTTCCTCACACAAATCATCCGCATTTCGAATTCAATGTCGTTTTTGTAGCAGATCAACAACAGCAGCCAAAAAACCATCCGCTGTATCGCCATCCAGGATGCGGTGATCAAAACTGAACGAGAGGTACACCATCGGCCGGATGGCAATGGCATCATCAATTACAACGACCCGTTTTTGAATCATACCAAATCCCAGAATGCCGCTTTGCGGCTGGTTGATCACCGGCGTGGCGAACAATGATTTACCGCCACCGTGATTGGTAATCGTAAACGTACCGCCCTGCAGTTCATCCACGGATAACTGTTTACTGCGTGCCCGTTCTGCCAGATCCTGCAAGGAACGTGCAATGCCAAATAAGGACAAGTTCTCCGCTTGATGCATCACCGGGACCAACAGTCCCTCGTCTCCCAGAGATACAGCCACCCCTAAATTAACATGAGGATGCAGCCATAGTCCATCCTCACGCCAGGATGCATTAACCTGTGGGAATTGTTTTAGCGCAGTTACCACAGCCGCTATAAAATAAGCTGTATATGTCAACTTAACCCCTTGCTGGGCAAAGGCTGGCTTCTGAGTTTCACGATCTTTTACAACCTGTGATAAATCGGCTTCCATGACGGTGGTGACATGCGCGCTGGTGTGCTTGCTTTGCAGCATATGGTCTGCAATCAGTTTCCTCATCCGTGTATGCGGAAGGAGCGTACCGGCCTGCACACTACTTTGCGCTGGTACAGATGGCTTTTGAACTTTTTGTTCAGCCTTCCCACCCGGCAGCATCATTTCAGTGGGTCGGAATAAATCACCCTCGCCCTGGGTTTCCCAGGCAGCCAGGGATGCTGTCTGATTATCACGTCCAGCCAGATAATCCATCACGTCCTTTTTGGTGATACGTCCTTTGGAGCCAGTTCCCTGTATCTGCTGCAAATCCAGTTGGTGTTCAGCAGCCATCTTGGCCACCACTGGCGAGATAAAACCCAAATCCTTCTGGGGTACTACCCCAACATTTTTCGGCGACAATGCCGACTGCGGCGCGGTTCCTGATACTGATTTCTGTTGTTCTTTTACAACCAATTCATCCTCGGGTAGTTCTTCCCCGGGTGCTCCAATCCAGGCCAACAATGTGCCGGCATCGACCGTCACATTATCCTGGACCAATATTTTCAATACAGTACCGCTGGCCGGACTGGGGATTTCTGTTTCCAGCTTGTCGGTACTCACTTCTACAATAGAATCATATTCCTTGATCGTCTGACCTTCCTGCACCAACCAGCGTGAGACGGTCCCTTCAACAACCGATTCCCCTAATTGGGGCATAATCACTTTCGTTGCCATGTTCCCTTCTCCTTCGCTTAATAGGCTGCCAGCTCGCGCATGGCCTGAGCAATTTTCTCAGGGCTGACCATAAACCAATCCTGCATGGGATGGCTAAAAGGTACTCCGGGTACATCCGGTCCGGCTAATCGCCGCACGGGTGCATCCAGATCGGTAAAGGCTTCATCCGCTATAATCGCCGCGATTTCAGCGCCGTAGCCGCCGGTCAGGTTGTCTTCATACACAATCAGGGCTTTACCGGTTTTGCGCGCCGAGGCCAGAACGGTTTCCTTATCCACCGGATATAACGTACGCAAATCAATCACTTCCACATCAATGCCTTCCTGCGCCACGATCTCTGCCGCCTGCAAAGTGTAATATTGCATCATGCCGTAGGAATATACACTCAACTGACTACCACTACGCGTGACCTTTGCTGGCCCAATTGGAATAACCTGTTCTTCTTCGGGCACTTCGCCCTTGATCAGGCGATAGCCTTTCTTGGGCTCCATAAATAAAATTGGATTTGGGTCGCGGATGGCTGCTTTCAACAATCCTCGTGCATCCGCCGGCGTGGAAGGGATGACCACCTTCAAACCGGGCACATGCGTGAAATAGGCCTCTATGCTTTGCGAGTGATACAGCCCACCACTGATTCCACCGCCGTAGGGCGCGCGAATCACCATCGGTACCGTCCAATCGCCGTTGGTGCGGTAGCACATCTTGGCCGCCTCACTGACAATCTGGTTCATGGCCGGGAAAATAAAATCGCCGAATTGAATTTCACACACCGGACGCATACCGTACAAGGCCGCGCCGATGCCCACCCCCACAATGGAAAGTTCAGCCAAAGGCGAATCGATCACCCGTTCTGCGCCGTATTTATCATATAAACCTACCGTGGCACGGAAAACACCGCCGCGTATACCCACGTCCTCGCCCACTACAAAGACGTTTTCGTCATGCGCCATTTCCTCGTCCATCGCCAGACGGATGGCATCAATCATGGTCATCTCAGTCACGCCGCACCTCCTCGGCATAGACAGGATAAGCTGCTTCCAGCGCCTCAGGATAAGCTGCCTGAGTGGCTTCTTCGACAGCTTGATCAATGATGGTTTTAATCTTCGATTCCATCTTCTCAATTTCTGCTTCTGTCAGTACGCCCTGTTCCAGAACCTGGCGCTGCACCACCACAATCGGATCTTTTTTCTTGCCCTCAGCGACTTCCTCGCGCGAACGATAGCTGCGGTCATCATCATCCGAGGAGTGCGGGGTAATGCGGTACATGCGCGCCTCAATCAAACTGGGACCGCCGCCTGAGCGTGCTTTTTCGGCCACCTCATGGATTACATCATAGACCGCAAAGGCATCCGTGCCGTCCACTGAGCGACCGTCCAACCCCAAGCCACAGGCTTTGTCCGCGGCAGTGGGTACCGCCATTTGCTGATCAGCCGGGACCGAGATGGCATACATGTTGTTTTCCACCAGGAATATCACCGGTAGTTGATGAATAGCCGCCCAATTGACCGCCTCGTACCATTCGCCCTGTGAAGTGGAACCTTCACCCAACGAGGTCAAGACCACTTTATCTTCTTTTTTCATCTTGATCGCCAGTGCAATCCCGGAAGCATGCGAGGTTTGTGTGGCCACCGGTGCCGAATGGGAAACCGCATTCATCGCTCGCGAACTGAAATGGCTGGGCATCTGGCGCGCACCCGAGGTGCTCTCGTCGCGTTTACCCATCAAGGCAAGCATAAAATCCAGCGGAGCATAATCCAGCGCCACCATTAAGGCCAGATCACGATAATAAGGTGTCACCCAGTCATGACCACGGCGCAAAGCAAAAGCCGCCCCAACCTGAGCGGCTTCCTGTCCAATACCGGATATATGAAAGGCAATCTTGCCCTGTCGATGTAGAATCCATGCTCTTTCATCCAGCCGTCGCGAGAGCAGCATGGTATAAAAAATTTCTTTTTTTTGTTTCTTGGTTAAGCTCATCTATCCCTACCTCTATAAACGATAAGAAAGCCAAAAGTTAATTTTGTCATTTATAGTGTAGCATAACGAGTTATTTTATACAATTTATCTAATTATTATTAATAAAACGCTGAGATTGTGGAGATCCCGCCTATCAGATCCTAAGGGGTGTGAAAACCCTCAGGATCTATATCATTAAAATTCAAATGTGCTGGATTATAATTCCTCTTTCATCGCCGATGAAAATATCCCCACTATTGCCACAAGCGCCGCAGCCATGAATCCCAACGATATACCGGAGTACAATCCATCCACTGCATTGACTGCCAGATGAGAGGTGAATATGGCTCCTGCCATACCTACACCTAACACCATGCCAAAGTTACGTGCGGCGCCCATCACGCCCGAGGCAATCCCCTGACGTTCCCGCGGGGCAGATCCCATTAAGGCACTGGTATTCGGGGTAATAAAGGTGCCTGTCCCAAGCCCTGCAATCGCCAACCCCAGCACGACCTGCCAGATTGGCGAGGTAGCCTGCATGGTGGAAAGCCAGATCAATCCAGCCGCCAGTACAGCCATGCCCAACATACCCGGCTTGCGTGAACCAATCTTGTCTGAAAGCGCACCACTGATGGGCGCGGTAATGGCCATGATTATTGGCTGCACGGTCAATATTAATCCAGCCTGCGCTGAGTTCATACCGCGACCCTGGATCAGGAAAAAGGGCATCAGAAAAATAAGGCTGTACACACAGACATAATTCAGTATGGCGCTGATGGTGGTGGTTGCAAAGAGCTTATTCTGAAAAAGCTTCAAATCCAACATCGGCGCTTCAGCCCGTTTTTCGATACGGATAAACAGAAGCAAAAATATCACTGCAATTGCGAATGAACCCAACACAGCCGCAGAATTCCAACCCCATTCTGCGCCTTTATTTAATCCAAGCAGCAAAGCGCTCAAGCCAACCATGACCACGCCGGCGCCCAATAAATCAAAAGATTTGCCCTGTTCCACTGGTTCATCTTTGGGAATAAAAATGAGCCCCAATGTCATGGCTGCCAAACCCACAGGGATATTGATAAAAAAGATACTGCGCCAACTGGTTGCTTGCGCCAGCCAGCCGCCCAATGAAGGTCCAATCATTAGACCTGTGTAGGTCATCATCGAAATCAATCCAAATGCCTTACCGCGCTCTTGCGGAGACATAATCCCCGTAACGATTGCCGCTGAGTTGGCAATCAGCATCGCCCCACCGATGGCCTGCACTCCGCGCGATACGATTAACATAATGGGTGAAACCGCAGTCGCACAAAACACTGAACTGGCAATAAATAACCCGAAACCGGCAATATAGAACTTTTTATGCCCGTGAATATCCCCCAAACGGCCAAAGGTTAATAACATACTGGTTAACATCAGCATGTAAACCGTGATTACCCATTCCATGGTGGCTACGTCACTATTAAAATAGGTTTGCAATACAGGTAAAACGGTGTTGACCACACTCGAATCCAGCGCAGCCATTAGCGAGCCTAATCCCAATGCAAGCAACACCAGCCACTTACGTTCAATATTTAATTTCATGAATACCTCGATGGTTAAATCAATAATGTTGGAATAATACTATAAATGGAACATATTATGTTGCTTTAACTTTGTGAATAACAGGATATTCAAAATGCGAACACTTGCTGGAAATTAAATCACCGAGCAGAGTCGAAGTGACCGATCTTGTATGAGATAACATTGTTTTGGTGGTCAAAACTTCAGTTCACCCTCATGATCGCATCCGTCATCTTGATCACGCGTGCCATCTGCGCCACGTCATGTACTCGGATGATATCCGCCCCCTGCATCATGCCCACCACCACAGCAGAGGCACTGCCTTCAAAACGCTGATCCACTGGTAAATCCAGGGTATAGCCAATAAAGGATTTGCGTGATGGCCCCATCAGCACCGGATAGCCTAACACCCTGATGCGGTCCAGATGTTTGATCAACTGCAAATTCTGCTCCACGGTCTTGCCAAAGCCAATCCCGGGATCAAGTATGATGTGCTCATCAGGAATACCGGCATTATGCGCAAGCTGTACACTTTGCATCAGATCATCACAGACATCCTGCAATAAATCGTTATATTCCGCACCACCGTAGCTACCGCCTAAACGTTCTCTGACTTCTACCTGCTGGGGTTGGCTGCGATTATGCATCAAAACCACCGGCGCATTAGCCTTTGCCACCACACCTGCCATATCCGGGTCAGCGCGCAAGCCCCATACGTCATTGACCCAATGCGCACCAGCCTGCAATGCTGCATCAGCCACAGCCGCCTTGTAAGTATCCACGGAGAGAATCACGTCCAGCTCAGCTTCTTTCAACCATTCCAGCACGGGGACAACCCGATCAAGTTCTTCCTGGGCACTGACTATCGCGGCACCCGGACGGGTGCTCTCCCCGCCAATGTCCAGAATATCTGCGCCGCCATCCACAAACACTTGCGCCTGGGTAAGTACCGCTTGTTGCATTGCATCCTTACTGATTAATCCATCCCCGGAGAAGCTGTCCGGTGTGATGTTCAAAATACCCATTAACAATGTCTTTTCACCCCAAACAGGCAGCGTATTAAGCGTTTTTTCATTCATAACGGATAATCTCCTCCATTGGGCTGGCTGCCAACATTTCGCTGATCGTCATTCCACTGATTGGGTGCTGCCATTGTGGGGCAATTTCATTGAGCGGTACCAGTACAAAGGCACGTTCAGCGATGCGTGGATGTGGAATCTGCAGAGAATCCAGTTCCATAATCTGCTGTCCATAAAAAAGAATGTCCATGTCCAGTACTCGCGGACCGTAGCGTACGCCAGTTGTTCGCCCGGCCGCTGCTTCGCTATCTTTCAGAAATTTTAATAAGTCCAAAGGTGATGTGTTTGTAGTCCCCTGTACCACCTGATTCAGATACTTGGGTTGATCCAGCACGCCCCAGGGAGGGGTCTCATAAATCGCAGAGACCTGTTCAATCACCAGTACCTGATTGAGCGCTTCTCGTCCGGCCTGTAAATACCCTTCGCGGTCTCCCAGATTACTGCCCAGTGCAATGAATACCGTTTCTGCCTTGTTCATCAACATCCCTGTACACTGGTAATCAATGCGGGTTGATTTGTTTCACAGGTCAACAAAAATCCGGGTTTATTTTTTAACGTTTCGCTGGCATTAATTTCCATCAAGCAGCCCAACAAATTGGGTTGATTCAGCGAAACAAACTGCACACCCTCAATTTCGTTTTCCGATAATTCTGTCAAATGTGCATCCTTTGGACTGCAAAGATATATCCCTTCCTCAGACTGATGGGGGAAATCCACCATGCGGGTCAGTAAAATTTGCGGCTGCAATACCACCATCTGTTCCGCTAATATTAATTTGGGCAGCAAATTGGAGCGCCCCACCTGACGATGGCTCATTATCAAAGCGCCGTAGAGTTTTTCCTCTGAAAGGTTCAAGATGAGCTGGCATTCTGTTTCATCCATACGCATGCGCCGCAAAATCTGCTGCAGGAAAAAGTGTTCATCCATATTATCTGTTGCATAAACAAAACCCAGCGGCAAAGTGCTATTTTGCAGTTCAGCCAGCAAGGTTTGCGGATTTCCATCTGTGATGATTTCAATCTGTTCCACCCAGTTCGGCCGTACATAAACACCAGCCAGCCAATCCTGTACTGTTTTTGTTAAATCATCCGTTTTCACCAGAGGTATTTCAAAACCATTCATCCAATACACTTCTGCCATATAAAAATACTCCTCTTAAACCAACGGCCAGGGAATCATGCGCCGTTCTTCGGATGGTGCCGGATAGGTCTTCATCATAACAATTTGTGCCAATCGTTCCTCAATAGCACTGAATTCATGCTCATCTATTAAAGCAAGAAAATCCTTACGTGTCATTTCATCTTGATTTATGTGCTGCTGCAACGTTTTCATATCAGCAGTAATCTCTTCAGGTATTGCTTCTCCAGCAAAGTCCCAGATAACAGTACGCAATTTATCCTCCGTATGGAAACATAAACCATGATCAATCAACCAAATTTTATCCTGTGCATCCAATAAAAAATGTCCGCCTTTGCGGTCGGCATTATTGATCAATACATCAAATAACACCACACGCTGTAAGGTCTGTTTTTGCTGTTCAGTAAAAGTGAAATAATGTTGCTGCGGATCATGCTCTATAAACCAGTGCAAAGAGCCTAATCCAAATGGTCCATCGTTACGAATCACACATGGAGGTACAACATGCCAGCCAAGTAATGTATCCACCAGATAAGCAGCAGCTTCACGTCCTGGCAGACTGCCGGTTTCAAAATCCCACAGGGGGCGTTCGCCACGAGCAGGCTTATAAACGCAGTTCATTGTTTCTTCTTCATACGTCAGGTCGCACAAAAAAGTACGGTTGGAGCCATATAAAAATTCGCCTTGCAGAGCGAAAGAGCCATGCTGCAAGGCGAGTTCAATTTCTTTGTTTGATACTACCGGTTGAGCTTTATTCACCTTAGCCCCATTACTTATTTTTATGTCCGTTTTTCTTTACACAAAAATGTTCCTCGGATTCCATCGCTTCACCGCATAAAGGGCACGTTTTGCGTCCCTTTCCGACCACTTCCATCCCCCAACGACACATCGTGCGTAATTGGGTTCTTGAACACCAGAATCGAATCAGGCGGGATTCTTCCAAGGGGATATCTTCACTAAGATTCTCACGTGCTACCAGAATCAGGAAATCACCTTCCTGTTCATAGGCTAATCCTAACTCACCAGCGCGAAATAAAGGATCCACTGGTGGTTGAATGTGCATATCACTTTCATCATAATCAGATTCTGCTACAGGTAAATCCGGAAAGCGCTCAGTGAGTTCAGTCAAAAATTGTTCTACCCCGATTGCCAGGGTTTGAATTTGGATTTTTTCCACCAACACTGTGGTGGTTTCATCTTCGCTCTGCGCCTGTACATAGAAAACTCGCATACCGGGTTCTCCAATGGCATCAGTGGTTATGTGAGTAATAGGTTTCAAATCTATTTCACGATTTTCCATAATTTGGGGATTCCTCCAATCGATTTCAAGTATACCAGAGCAAAAACATTTCGAATATTAATGATTGATTAACTAATTTATTGTGCAATAACACGCATAATTTTCAGCGAACCACTTTCATCGACGATTGCCAGTGCTTTGCCATCCGGTGAAAATTTTACATCACGGATCGTGCCACCTGTTGATGAATCCTTTAGCAATACAAGTTGATCCTGAACCTGCCAGATGGTAATATCTGAATGCCCGCCCATGATCAACATTGTGCCATCCGTCGAAAAATGCAAACTGGTGGCAATAGATTCACCTGTCGGGATATCAGCTAAAATCTGACCACCAAAGGCATCCCATAAACGAACAATCGGCATGATCTCGCCATCAATCGTGCCTAATGTTGTTGCAGCCAACAAACGTCCATTTGGCGCCAGCGCTGTTGCATTTACAAAATCCTCATGGCCCAATACTTTACCAAATTGTCCGGCAACCAGATCATAAACTTGCACAGTTGCACGAGCAGTCCAGATCAGACTTGTGCTTTCGTCATCATAACGCGCATGATATACAGGAGCAGCAGTTTCAAATCCGGTAACAGTTTTTAATAGTTGTCCACTTTCAATATCCCATTCTTTTGCAGCAATATCATACCCCGAACTTAACAGGAAATTGTATCCATCGGTATTAAATCGTCCATCAAGGAACAGTTCATCAGGGATGAGCGTGGAAACAATTTCTCCATTATCCATACTGCGAAATTCAACCGATTCCTGATCAGTAGTCACTGCAATTAATTCACGTTCAACAGATGCATCCATCAGGCGATAGGGATCACCTAAAACAATGGATTTCAACAATGCGCCACTTTCAGCTGAAAATATGGAGAATCCATCTGTGGACAAAACAGCCACCCTTGAAGAATCCAAAGACCAGCTTAATCGATAAGCCTGCATAACAGATGATTCCGCAGCCACGTGCATGTCAGCGATGTTTGCAGTGGATAATTCCACAAAAAGCGGTATTGGTGTTGCTGTCGGCTTTGGCGCGGCAGTATCCTCAGCAGTTGGCTCAACTTCTTCCGGGTTCAGGGTAGGCTCAATCTCTTCTATACCATGCGGCACGTCCGTAGCCGAGGCAACCGGGATTGTCGAAAACATCTGACAACCAGACAGTAGGAAAAGCAAGGTGAAAGCGAAATAATTTCGTATCTTCAGCATCATCCCCTCCGGATAATGAAAACATCTTTTTCGTACTTTCTTTATTGTACTCTTAAATAAGGGTATTGTAATTTGTAAAAAACGGGTATATAATGCAAGTAAGTACTTGCTTGCATGGAGAAAACACATGACTGAATTACCCTTCTTACAAAAACCAGAAACTGCACGTGAAAAAATTCTAGTGGCGGCAGCCAACAAGTTTTCAGCAAAAGGTTTTGCCAGCACAACCACCAAGGAAATCGCGGAAGATGCGGGTGTCAATGAAGTCACCATATTTCGTATTTTTAAAACCAAACAAAACATTCTGGAATCCATCATCCAGAAGTATTCCGGATTACCCGATTTACTGCAAATGATGCAAGGACGTTTCAGTGGAAATTTGGAGGAAGATTTATTAATACTATCCAAAACCTTTCACATGATCTTCATGGAACGTGCAGACGCCATTCGTCTTTTGCTGTGTGAGGCGTCTCGGTTTGAGGGGTTACAAAATGTAATGTCAAAAATTCCGGAGCAATTAACGTCTACCTTAGCCGTGGTATTTGAAAAACATATCTCAGAAGGGTCCATAAAAGAGTTTGATCCTCGGCTTATGGCACAGGCGTTTTTTGGATTTTACTTTTCATTGGGGATAACTCGAAACATCCTTCAAAACTCTATTGTAAACGATATGCCCGAGGATGAGATTTTTCGACAATTCGTAGAATTATTTCTTTCAGGCATACAACAGGAATAAAAAAAATGAACGCAATTGAATTGACACAGGTTAATAAATCTTTCAACGGCATCAAAGCCGCTGACAATTTATCATTTCAGGTACATGAAGGGGAAATATTTGGTTTACTTGGCCCAAATGGAGCTGGTAAATCCACCACAGTACGTATGATCACTGGATGTCTCCATGCGGATTCAGGCTCAATACAAGTTTTTGGGCACAGTCCTCAAAAAGAAATCAAAACTGTTCGCAAATTAATCAGTATGGTTCCTCAAGAAACGAATATTTACAATGACCTTTCTGCGTACGACAATATGCTTCATCATGCTGCGCTTTATTGTGATGATTTATCTAACGTGGAAGAGAATATCAAAGTTCAATTACAAAAAATGGAATTATGGGAGCGCCGAAAAGACAAAGCCGGTAATTATTCCGGCGGTATGAAGCGTCGTCTGGTTCTTGCCCGAGGGTTACTGCATAATCCTCAAATTGTATTGTTTGACGAACCAACCCTGGGCGTTGATGTACAGGTCAGGCATTTATTATGGGATCAAATCAAAGAGCAGCAAAAAGAAGGCCGTTCATTCATTATCTCAACCAATGATATGACTGAAGCTCAACAACTTTGCGACCGCATTACCATCATTGACCACGGAAAAGAAATTGCGACTGGAACCCCTGAAGAACTAAAAGCCACGCTCAAGCGCGACATCGTACAAATTACTACCAGCCAACCCGTTGATAATATTACCTTTCTGGAAACCGGTTTCCCAGTTGAAAATATAAGCCGCCCGGATCCTTTGACACTACGCTTTGAAATAGCCAATGCTGAAGCGATCATCGCTGATTTATTACATAGCTTGAATCAATTCAGTGGTGTGCAAAACCTGCATATCAAGCGCCCCAGCCTGGACGATGTTTTCCTACACTATACCGGCCGCGAATTACGGGAGTAATCATGAAACGTTTTATCCTATTCCTTCGCAGTGAAATAAAGCTATTACTGAATCACAAGGTTGTTTTGATTGTTGCATTACTGCAACCTGCCTTAATGTACTCATTGATGAGTATTGTTTTTGTTGAACCAACGTTTGATCTTTATATCAACCCACCTCAAAATCAACAAGAACAACTCTTTTTGGATGCCATGCAGCAAGTGGGTATTGAGAGTGGAATTCCTTACATTAACCCGATCGTTGTAGAAGAAAATGAATCTAATTGGATCCGACAGTTCATCAATTTGGAAACAATCAATGGCAAGCTCCACGTCAATCAGACCTTTGGTCATATTGACAGCAACCTGATTAAGAATTTGCGAAACCGTGGAACAGCAGCTGCACTGATTTACTGGCAGGACGAGTTAGGAGATCAGGCGATTGCAATCCACGAAGTACCCATACTCCCCAAAGACATCGTCTTCATCGCCTACTTTGGCATGGCATTGATTCCTATGGGCATATTTCTCGGTACGGGAATCACCAGTGCAATCCTTGCATCCTATGATTTCGAAAATGGCATGATCCTGGAAATGCGCATGTCACCCCTACCGGATGGGCAGCATTTGCTAGTGCAATTCTTGCGTATCATTAGTATCGGCATGCTAAGTGCATGTATCAATATTTTTACCGTCGGCATCATAAGCGGCGTATGGCCTTCACAAATTTTTTCACTCGTTTTGCCAGTAGGCTTGCTCGCATTAGCCGGAGGATGTTTAGGCATGGTTAGCGCATTCATCACTCGTAAAGCGTTACCGGCCTTCCTGATCACATTGGTCATATCCCTGCTGAACTGGTTGTTAGGTGATGCCTTCGGACTCTCCAGCGGCTTTGCCGGATGGTATGAAAGACTCAGTTATCTGGCTCCTAATCGTTATATGGTAGAAATTCTCTTTCCCCACTATTATCATTTGGAAGCTGGCTCATTGCCATTGGCCTGGACTATATTAAGTTGCGTTGCAATAACTGCATGTATAGGCATGCTTCTGTTTCGTAGACAATACTTCAAAGGAGAAATAAAATGAAACGTTTTTTTATGCATTTGCGTATTGAGTTTCTCGCTTGGAGCAAAGATCCCATCACGATTCTGGGTGGTTTCATCCCTACATTGGTCATGTTGTTTGCCTTTGGCATGTTATTTGGCGGCGACCTCAGTTTCAAAATCGCTTTTATTAATCATGATAGCGGCAAAACAGGAATTATTCTTCGTGAAACATTTACAGAAGTCATTTCACCATTAAATCGACAACCTTATTATCAGGTTCAACAGCTCAGTGAAGAAGAGGCCTGGCAGGCATTTGCACAACATCGCATTGACGGTGTCTGGGTTGTACCCGAAGATTTTTCCAACAGTATCGCTGCTGGAAAACCGCAACCAATTGAAATGCATTTTTCCAATTACAATGATGACCGCGCCAAAAACCATCGCATTTACTCATCGGAAATCCTTTGGGTATTTTATCAAAAAATAGGGCTCGAACCCCCCCTTGAATTAAGTGAAACACATACATTATCCGGTTTGATGGACTGGTTTCCAATCATCGCAGTAGGACTGATACAGTTAAGTGCCATCATTGGCGGAATGATGAACATGTTCATGCTGACACATAAGGAAAAAATAGGCGGTATCTTACAAGAAGTCAGCACTTCTCCTCACAGTTTGCTGCCGTTCCTGATGGCAAAAGTTTTTCTGGCATTTATCATGTCACTGATTACTGGCACAGGTTTTATGTTCATTGTTTATCTATGGATTGGCTATTGGCCAACAACACAACTGCCATTGACCTGGCTTTACCTCGGATTAGGTGCCATATTCTGGATTTTCATTGCATTAATGCTAGGTCTGAAATTCAAGGCCTATATGGCAGGAGCAGTAATTACGATCCTGATGGGCATTCTGATGTTTTTTATCAGCGGCGGACTAAACATGGTGCGCGGTTTTGCCAAAGACATGGTTTTTCTGGCCTGGTTTTTCCCCAACATGTATGCCGTTGATCCGTTACGGGATCTGATTTTGCAGCAAAGTATCCCAGCAGACGTGATTCAATCATTGCTGATCCTGTTCGGATTCATGCTGCTGGGAGGATCCATTAGTTTAGGTGTAACCTCACGGGCAATCCGCAGACAAATGATGTAAAGAAAAATCCATATGATTAAAGAATATCAAGAGAGTCTATCATTGCTGATAGACTCTTATTGTTTTCGTTCGCTTTGTGAAATTTTCAAGCCGAAGTCAATAAATCAACGTGGAAGCTTCGCCCAATAAATCATTTTCAGACCAACACCAAGAGTAACGAGCCAATTTGCCAAATAAATCTGTACCAGAAGGATCGCTGAAACTGTATACCGCCAATGCGTAAGTCCCATCATGTTTGGTATAAAAATTCTTGTCAGAACAATCAATCCAATACCAATCCATAATTGCATTGGTTGTCGATATAGGCCAAAAAACACACTGGCTAATGCAAGAAAAAACCAGGGCCGATACAATGTGGAATAGTTATGTTTAATTGTATCCAATGCAACTCTCATTGGTTTAATTAAAAATGGGAGACATAATGTATCTTCATCGTAATATTTTTTTTCGATTGGCCGATTAATGGGTTCTTCGCCTGGTAATGGATATGTAAAAATATGAAATGGTTGAGGCAGAATCGCCGTTCTAATTTTTATTTCAAACAATTTCAAAGTCACATGCCAATCACGTGTAATCGAATCAATGGATGCCTGTCCAAATAATGAAAATGCTTCCTTTCGTGTATATCCGGCTTTAATCAAGCTTGGAAATATCTCCCACCCGGTAGCAACACCAGACCGATCTGATATAGCAATTGGATATTGATCACTTGCAGATTGAATCTCTTGCATTGCTTCTGATTCATTATCGGAGAAAGATAAACCGCTTGCATCACCGAAATATACCCATCCATCATATAGCACTTCACTTGCATAGTCACTTAATCCAAAGAAATTATAAACTTGATAATTATGATAACTCCACCACAATATTGGCAACAAAGCAACAAATGCAGAAATTATTATCCACGATATGTTTTGACGTTGTTTACCTTTCTCTTCTGTTTTCGGTTTCTTGCGATTCCGGAGCAGCGTATAAATTGGATTTATTATCAAGATTAATAAACCAATCATTACAACAACTATATTTTCTGAACGAAACAATATGATAAAAGCGCCCATAATCATGGCAAAAAAGATGGTCTTAAATTGTATGTGTTGATAAGCACTAATTATCATAGAAACAAATACAGCAACAAAAAAAATATTTCCAAGATCAGACATTACAACGTTTGAATAAATGTAGAGTTCAGGAATAAGAAAAATCAATATGCCGGTGATAAACGATGTGATTTCGCTCTTGCTCAGTTGCCAACTAATGCGATACCCTAAAAACACGCATCCGATTGATAAAAGATGCAGCAGCACTTTCATACCCCAAGGATTTCGGCCAAATACTAAGAGAATCGGTGTAAACAGGAATGTCGTTCCTGGACCACGGAATGATGAAACACCTTTCAGATTTCCTTCAGCAATCCATTGCACAGCACCCTGTAAAAATGTGGGGCTGTCAACATCCAAAATCAATGGAATTGATAAAGCAATCCATGTATGTAATATCAGTGAACCAATAAGCAAAAACAGTAAATAAGGTAAATGTTTTCGCCAGCCGACATTATTTTTAACACTGGCATCTCGATTTTCAGCGCCAATATCCTGAATGAGAAATATGGAAACAATGATTACAAAAAAGGAAATGAAATCAAAAAGACTTATTAGTATAAAAAATAACCAATTGGGCACACCGCGGTAACCTGTTTTGAAATCAAATGCTACCTGCCCGGCGGAATGATCAATAAACCCAATCTTTTTATTCATCAAACCATGGGATATTTTTACTTCAATTGATTCTGAAGAATCATAAAACAACAAATCGCATGATGCATTTACTTTTGCTGGAAAGGTCAAAGTTAACGGTTGGGAAGATGCTGAAGCAGTGTACACTCCATTTTCATTACGCCAACCTTTTCTATCGGCTTCTTTGCTAATATCTAATACATCACCGTCAATTTTTACTTCCAATAGCTCTACTACGCCAACACTATCAGGATCAGGTGTAATACTTACTTTTTGAAAAACAATCGGCAAATCAAAAGTTTGCCATGTAAAAAACATACTGACCAAAATTGCAGAAATCAGATATATATTTCGTTTGGTAGTGCCAATTGACAAGAAGAGAGGTAGGAATTTTCGATAAATGAAAATTGAAATAAATATGAATATTGGTATTAATACCAACAGGTATAAAGCCATGACAAATACTGGTTTTTCCCAAAAATGGAAAAAATGATGTCCTGCAGAGAAAAACAAAGCCATAACAGCAATGAGCATCCATTTATTTTTAATTATACGTTTCCACGATACAAGATTCATAATCCCTCTATTTCAATGTGGCAGACAAATTTTCCTTAAATTTATGTAATGAGCCGAAATAATAGCACAATTGCAGATTAGATAGTGAATAATTGTTATACTCTTTTACAATTTACACAACCCTTGCCATTACAATACATGCAAGTGGTATCCCCCAGACACATTGGGGCAATTTCTTCTTGCGATGTTGGCATTTGCTCCACGAGTTCGAGCATTTGATAAAGCAACAATTGTGCACCTTGTTGGGTGTTCTCCACAATGGATATGTCTTTCTCAACCTGAATGCGCATCATACTGCCGTCATCAAATAATATATGCACACTTTCCTGTGCAGGCTCCGTATTTTCATTTTTCATGCGATTTATGTAAAGAACTTTAGGTACACTCATCCTCATTCCTTGATTCAATAGTGATTTGTTCAAGTGATTATAACAAATTCAGAGGTCATAATGGTTTGTAATAAATCGCAAGATTCATTTGAACCAATTAAGTACATTTTACAAAATATTTCAGCCAATATTAATATGTTTCCAAATCAACTGAAAACACCCAATATAAATAAGCGATATACCTGCTATTGACACAACGCATTTATGCGTTTATTATCTACTTACTTGAATTTTCGTGTATATTCGTGCATTATCAGGAAGCAACTAATGAGTGACATAAACAATTCCGAATTACCAGAGGTACGCCGTAAAATCATACTGGAACAATTACAACGTGATGGCATGGTACTCACCAATACGCTAACAGATCAATTTGCCGTCTCAGAAGATTCTATCCGCCGAGATTTGCGTGAGCTTGCCAAAGCCGGACAATTGTTACGTGTACACGGTGGCGCTCTGCCTATTGCACCTGCTGTTAAGAACTTTCAAAAAAATGCATTTGACAATCCGCATGCTCAAATACACGTTGCCAAAGCCGCCGCAAATTTATTAGAAAACAATCAGGTAATATTTTTTGATGGTGGTACCACTACCCTGGAAATCAGCCGCCACCTCAATCCTGCGATATGTGCAACCGCAATTACGATTAGTCCTCAAACTTCAATTGTACTTAGCTCGTATCATAATCTCGAAGTAATCATGATTGGTGGCAGAATGAATGCTCAATCCTTAACAACCGAAGGAGCATCAGTAATGCAGCAGATCAGTGAAGTGCGAGCTGATGTATGCTTCCTGGGGGTTTGCAGCTTACACCCCAAAATTGGGTTGACTACTCTGGATTATGAAGAAGCCCAGGTTAAGCGAGCCTTTGTAAATGCCAGCAGTGACATTATTGCAGTTGTCACCGCTGATAAAATGGGTACTGTTGTACCCTATGATGTATGCAGTTTAGAACAAATCTCTCATTTGGTTACTGAACAATCCATCACTGAAGAAAATCTCGCTCCCTATCGCAAAGCTGGGATCGAAATCATCCTGGCATAAAGGAAACCACTATGAATTCACCGACAGAACTTCCGCTTTCACAACTCAAACGTGCTCGTATCTCCGTTATGGTAATTTTTTTCATCAATGGTGCGGTATTGGCCAGTCTCTTTCCTCACATCCCATACATCCAACAAAAACACCAATTAACTGAGGGGACGTTAGGATTAACCCTGCTCAGCGTTTCAATAGGCGCGATACTCACACTTATTTTCACCGGATGGTTGATCAGCCATTTTGGCAGCAAAATCACCACACGTTTTGCAAGCTTTCTTATTTGTTTGGCATTACCTCTGCCTATTTTAGCCGACAACTATATTGCCTTATTGATCAGCTTTGCATTAATTGGTGCTTCAAACGGACTCATGGATGTATCCATGAATACCCAGGCAGTTTCAGTTGAAAAAGGCATCCGGAAACCGATTATGTCCTCTTTTCATGCATTTTTCAGTCTGGGTGGGTTGATCGGGGCTAGTTTATGCGCTCTGGCCCTCAAATCCGGCATGACACCAACACAACATGTTATTGTCGTAGCCATTATCGCAGCCATTGGGGTTCTGATATCCATCATCAACCTGATATCTTCAAATTATGATGGTGCCACTCAAAAAACAGTATTCACCCTGCCAAAAGGTGCGTTGCTGATTCTAAGTTTACTAGGATTAGGCGCAATGCTCAGCGAAGGAGCGATTGGAGATTGGAGTGCTGTTTATATGCGCAACAATCTGGAAACAACTGCCAGTTTGGCTGCTTTAGGTTATGCTGCATATTCGTTGACCATGACCATCGGACGCATCACAGGCGACAAACTGCGCACCTGGCTCGGATCTGTTCGCTTGGTACGCATCAGCGGCATGATTGCTGCTGCGGGTTTAGGTATTGGTTTATTACTCAATCATCCCATCGCCGCCATTATCGGATTTGCCTGTGCTGGTTTGGGATTATCAAACATTGTGCCTATTGTATTTAGTGCCGCAGGGAACGTACCCGGCGTTAATGCCGGCACGGGGATCGCAGCCGTGGCCTCTATAGGCTACATCGGCGGCCTTGCTGGTCCACCATTATTAGGCTTAACCGCCGAGTGGATATCCTTACCCTGGGCTTTAGGCATACTGGTAATAATTATGGCAGTAATAGCCATTTTTGCAGGGCAAATTCAAATCAGTGCAGAACAATCAACCAATTAATTTCAAAAGTCGGAGGAATTCCTCCGACTTTTTTATTAAAACTATTTATTCTTTACCTTTTTTATTAGATACAATACCAAAAGATCAAAAACGACAATAAAACTGCCCCCCACAAAGAGCCATTTCAGTATGGTTATTATAGGTGTCACTTTCAACATCCAAAAGATCTGCTCAGGATACGTTATCATAATCACCGAAGCAAATAAATTTTCTAACAAATCAAACCCAACGCCCCCAAGCGGTAGTATATTTAATACACACCAGCCACTATTCTCACTTAGTAATCGCTGTAACAACCAGCTTATTGAAAGACACAAAAATCCACCATATACCAGCGGGAAAACAATGTCGAACCGCATCCTCGCCTGAACGTAAAGCAATCTACCTGTCTCACCATAAGTTTCAGCCATATTCAGTAAATCATCCCCATGATATATAAATGAAGTGTCCGGAGACACATCGCCATATTCCCGAATTGCCCGTTCATTTTCTTTTGGCAAAATCAACGTCACAAACAATAATATGACAGCCAGAAAAACAACTGTTAATTGTGTGGTTGCAATTTTATTGATCCAACAACTCAATTTCTTCACTGGCTTTTCTCCTATGCTTTATTCTACAATAAATTGATAAAAGTGACTATTTTGAATTATTAACTCCACATTGTAGTAAATTCCCATTCGATCAAGAAAACTCAAGTGCCAAATCTGTTATCATAAGAAGATAAATCAATACAGAGGGACTTTTTCATGAGTGTAAAATTATTATCATTTGATATTGACGGCACAATCCTTTGTAGTCACTCAGGCAGCAGTGTCTTTGGCGATGTTTGGCAAAAGCTTAGCGATCGTCCAATTTTGTGCTATAACACTGGCCGCATGCTGGATAATATGCAAAGATTAATCAGAGAGAAAAAAATTCCACGCCCTTCATATATCATCAGCGGTGTAGGCACAACGATCTTTGACGTTGAAAATGATACCGTGTTGCAAATTTTCAATGAAATTCTCGAATCCGGCTGGAATGTAAACAACGTAGAAGAAATCATGCATCAATTGGACTTCCCATTAGAAAAACAACCTGAATATTTACAAAGCGAATATAAATCAAGCTGGTTTTTTGAAAATGCTTCACCGGAACATATTCACAAAATTCGATCTACATTAGATGAAACCGGACTAAATTTTCATCTAATTTATTCCAATCAATTACACCTGGATATCGTTCCAAAATGGGCGAATAAAGGCAATGCCCTTTTCTGGTTAATGCGCCATTTGGGTATCAGCGCTGATGAAACGCTGGTTTCCGGAGATACCGGCAATGATAATGCCATGTTCTTAATTGACGGTATCAAAGGGGTTATCGTAGCAAATGCCCAACCGGAATTATACAAGGCAACCAAACAATTACCCATATACCATGCAGAACAAGAATGTGGTGCGGGGGTACTGGAAGGGCTGGTTCATTTCGGAGTGATTGAAGAAGCAGTATTATCCGAAGCGCTACCTGAAAAAGTAGAGGAAGAAATACCACAACCCCTGGCATTGATTGAAAAAGAAGCCTATGAGGATCTTGACCCCGAACAATTGCATTTCATACACACAGCTTATGAAAAAGCCGTTGTCGCAATCAAAAAAAATATCACGCCGATGGGTTTCTCCGCCTGTTCATTGGAAGATAACTCTGTTTATGGGACAGATGAAAATTATCGCAGCGTTTGGGCCCGCGATGGAGCGATCAGCATCATTGGTACACTGCCATTGAAAGATTATCCGATCATTCTGGAAGCACAAATCAATACTTTTGAAACGATTTTAGGGCATCTGGCAACAAACGGCCAACCCCCCAGCAATGTAAGGATTGACAGCAAACGCCCGGATTATTCCGGTGTTGGGGGTATCTGCTCAATTGATAGTGCGCTCTGGTTTATTATTGCCTTCTATGAATTTATCAAAAGTACGCATGATTTGGACTTCTTGCGTAAACACCTGCCGCAACTTCAGAAAATGATGGATTGGCTGAGCGCTCTGGATAGCAACAATGACGCCTTGTTGGAAATCCCTGAAGCTGGCGACTGGATGGATCTACTCGGCTATCATTACAATATTCTCTACGATGAAGTTCTCTGGTATCAGAGCAACATCTGTTTTGGACGTATGTTAGGCTGGTTAGGAGAAGAAAATGATGCTGGCGGGTATTTACGCTGGTCGCAGGTGATTAAAAAAGAAATCCTGTTGAATTTCTGGCCCAGTACCAAGCAGGGCATGTATCAAAACGTCAACTTCGCAGAACAACAATATTCACTGGGTGATACACATTACCTGATCGCTCAGGTAGCTCCTTTTGATTTTAGTTGGCGTTGTGATGTTTACGGCAATATTCTGGCTTATTTATTTAACATACTGGATACAGAGAAAGCCAAGCGCGCTTTCCAGTTTATGTGGGGCGTGGGCATCAACGATCCCTTTCCGGTTTCCAATTTATATCCACCCATCCATGTTGGTGATCGGGATTGGCAGCCGCATTATATTGTCAATCAGCTTAATTTACCCTATCAATATCACAATGGCGGCATTTGGCCATTTATCGGTGCGCAATGGGTCCGCTTTATAAATAAACTGGGCTTTTCAAAACTGGCTTTTCAAGAGTTATACAAAGTCGCCGAACTGAATAAACTCGGTATTTCAAATGAATGGGAATTTAATGAATGGGTGCACGGTAAAACTGGCCGCCCAATGGGAAAAGCCTATCAAGCATGGTCAGCCTCTGAATTTATTTTAGCTTGCCATGAATTAAACATTGTTTAATGATTTATAACGAAAAGGAGGTAAGAGGGATATGAATACAATGGAAGGATACTCGAATACGATCTTAATGATCTCGTTGCACGGATACGTTGCAGCCGAGCCTGAGCTCGGCAAACCTGATACTGGTGGACAAGTTGTATATGTACTGGAATTAGCCAAGCGCTTTAGCCGCTTGGGGCGCAGGGTTGAACTGGTTACGCGCCGCTTTGAAGATCAACCCGAATTTGATGAAATTAATGAAAATTTACGCGTCTGGCGCATCCCTTTTGGTGGAAAGAAATTTATCCAAAAAGAGGAAATGCATGATTATCTGGGAGATTTTATTACAAATTTCTTTGCTGCTGTGCGCTCAAGGGGGATCACTTATGACGTGGTCTATTCCCATTATTGGGATGCAGGCTGGAGTGGTCAAAAAATTGGTGAAGAATTGGGTATCCCCCATATCCATACCCCGCATTCCCTGGGCTTGTGGAAACAACTTACTATGGGTGTTGATATGACGCCCAAGGAAATGGAGAAAAAATACCGCTTCGATGAACGTGTGCGTAAAGAATTTCTGATATATCAATCCTGTGACAAAATTATTGCAACCACTGAACAGCAAAATGAATTCATGCAGGAACAATACAATGTGCTGGATCGCCACATCGAAGTAATCCCACCTGGTATAAACGAGAATCGCTTTTCGCCTATCCGCAAACAGGATCAAATCGCTTTACAAAAAGAGTTGGAATTTCAAGAGAAAGATGTGCTCATTTTGGGGAGAATGGCAGCCAACAAAGGCTATGATCTATTGATACGAGCATTGCCTACCTTATTTGAGTTGGTGCCTGAAGCCAGGTTAATCGCTGCAATTGGCGCTGAAGCACAGCAGGATGATAAAGGGGTGGACGAATTAAAAATCCTTGCTGAAGAATTAGGTGTCATGGACCAGATAAAATGGATTGGTTATGTCAGTGAAGAAGAGCTGGTCCGTTACTATCGGGCGGCTGCTGTATTTGCCATGCCTTCAAGATACGAACCCTTTGGTATGGTTGCCATTGAAGCCATGGCATGCGGTACCCCCACAGTGATTACAATACACGGCGGTCTGGCTGAATTAATTCGCTATGGTTATCATGCCCTTTATGCTGACCCCAACCGTCCTATAGAATTTGGTACGATGATGGCCATTCCTTTATTGCATGAAAATCTGTTAAGCGAGATGTCCGTTGAAGGTGCCCGTTTTGCCCGCCGAAATTTTGGTTGGACGGGAATTGCTCGTAGAATATTGAGTGTCTTCGATAACTCGCGAAAAGGAAAAGAGATGTAGCAAGCATAAACCGGCAACCAACACATTGCCGGTTTTTTTAATTAAAACATGATCAACTCAGATCACAAGACAAGGAGTTTGTAAAATGTTCAGAAATCATCAACCACGATACCTTCTCCTTTTAATGGTACTCATTTTATCTTGCAGTCTTCCGGGAGGCAACAATTCCATTGAGGATGAAATGCCCGCGGAAGAAGCAGCCATCGCAGTTGTCCATCCAACACAAGGCACCGCCCCCACCAGGGCTCCAGCACCAAATGCAGCCGAATTGCTTTTTCCGGAAGATCTAACTTATCTGGGTGCATTCCGCCTTCCGGATACCACTGGTTCATCCAATTGGGAGTACAGTGGGCAGGCTCTGGCGTACAACCCAGCTGGTGACCCGCATAGCAGCGACGACGGATTTCAAGGTTCACTCTTCGGCGTAGGACACGATCACCAAATGCAAGTATCGGAGATCAGTATTCCTGCACCGGTTGATTCCCGCAATCTGGAAGACCTCAATACTGCTGAAACCATGCAACCTTTCAATGATATTTCTAAAGGCCATATCAATGAAAACCTGTCATTACCAGTAGTTGGATTAGAGGTGATCGGAGAGCGGTTGTATTTTTGCTATGGACAACATATGCAGGAATTTGAAGCCTCGCATGGGTACAGTTCATTGAATCTGAACAAACCACAAACCCAGGGCCCCTGGGTTTTGGACGGTATCTCGAATTACACCAGCAATGATTATCTATTTAGCATTCCGGAAAATTGGTCAGCCGCTTATACACCCGCTGCCACAGTAGCAACCGGACGCTTTCGTGAGGGCGTCTGGTCGGGGTATGGTCCTGCTTTATATGCCATGAATGCAGAGCGTATTGACAGTGAACCCCTGATACCACTGCTGCTATATGGATTGCAACAACCCGGTGACGCTGTAATAGAAACGGATGATAGTATGCAGATGGATGGCTATATGCTGGCTGACCACTGGATGGGTGGTGCCTGGTTGACGACAGACAACCAATCTGCGCTAATCTTCGTTGGCACAAAAGCCATGGAGTCTTCCTGGTATGGTTTTGCAAACGGCATAGAATGGAATTACGACTGCGCAGATGCAGATACACCCGCCTGCCCGGACGTTCCGGAATATCCATATGACAATCGCGGATATTGGGCTTCGGCATATCAAGCCCAAATGATTTTCTACAATCCCGAGGACCTGGCCGCAGTTGCCCAAGGTGAATTAATGCCTTATATGCCGCAGCCCTATGCCGTATTTGACCTGACAGAATTCTTATATGACCCTCAAACGGATGTACTTCGTTACAAAGTGGATCTGGTTGCCGACATTGCTTATGATCGCGAACACGGTTTGCTCTATTTGGTTGAGCGTCTGGCAGATGACGCGAAATCAGTGATTCATGTCTGGCAATTGCCACAATAACTAACGCATAAATTACACAAAAAAACTGCCAGATTTGTTGCTATCTGGCAGTTTTATGTTTACATTCGAACGACTATTGCGGCAATATTTCGGGCATGGATTTCAGAATGAAAGCCGCTGCATCAACAGCAACTTCACCCAATGAATCCTCATTGACGCCCATCTCCAATTTCAGCTCTACAGGATAGCTAAAGTACAACGGCACTGTCCACTCACCCAACGAGAACCAACCTCCCTGATATTGGCTTTGCACCACTGAGATGGACTCTTCCAACTGATCATGACTGATCAATTGTCCATTTGCATAAAGTTGATAATTTACTTCAGCATTGCCGTTTAATTCCGGCACAAACACGGCTATCTCATATGTACCTAAAGGAATCAGATCAGGATATTCCCAGGTTACTTTGGTTTGATAATTGGGGTTAATCAACACCGTTGATTTGGCTCCCCAGGAACGGTTATCGGTCAGAGCAACCGGATAGGTATCCGATTCAATCTTGGCGCCTTCATCATCTAAAATATACGTCCCCAGACTTTGCGGCAATGTTTGCAACAATTCACCCGTATCATCTGGTAAATGACTGATCAACACACGATCAATAGCAACGATAGTGTACTCATCCCGTGCCTCCCACTGCGTGGAAATTGCCAAAAGATTGTTCTCCGGAACCTGATAAACACCAATACTTTGCCACATATCCTGAGCTTGGGCTGTTTCGCCCTGGCTGGATCGATATAACACCCTTTGCGTATCCGTCAATGCTGCCAACGGTGTATCACCGGATTTCACCTGGAAATCCAAAGTGCCAGCCGAGCTGAATACTGTATCAAGAATAAATATCTCATAATATCCAGCAGGCAACGCGGTATCCATTTGCCAGGTGATGGCACCAGGTCCAAATGTGGCATGATATTCTTCAGAAAAGTTGTAGCCCAATTGTGATGAAATCTGTGAGGATGGAATCCACTGCGGATTCGATAAATCAGGAGAAACCAGTGCATTACTTTCATTTAAAATTATCGGCTCACTTACAAATCCTGGCGGCAGCGGATCAATCGTTTCATGCTCAGGCCAATGATAAATCGAGGTTGGCAACGGGATGGGGCTGGGTGTTGGGGTAATACTCGGCTCTGGTGTTCGGGTAGGTGCCGGTGTAGTGGTATTCATCGGGGTTGATGTTGCTACAGTAGGCGTAACCGTAGGATCCGGCGTTACCCAATCATAAATCCAGGGGCGATATAGCCAGGCAATCAATAACAGGCATAAGATACCAACAATTGCAGCCATCCAATGTAATATAGAATCCACAATATCACGATCTGCTGCTGGTGTACTATTTTCTGTCTGTTCTTTTTCGTTTTGCTTGTTTGATGATTCCATGGTTCTGATTCCTGTGTTTCCCAATGGTATGGGTTCTAAGGCTCAATTATAACGAATAATGTTCAGCTATGGGCTAATTCAAACAAATCATCTGATAAAATAGTTTATAATAACCTGATTATTTTTGAACAATATTCTTAAACCTCAAACTGAGTACTCACATGAACATAGCGAAAGGCGCTTCAACAAATACATTGATCATGAAATTTGGTGGAACTTCCGTGGGAAGTGTTGAAGTCATGCTTCAGGTTGCCAGTATTGTCCAAGACGCCAGGAAAAAATGGAAATATGTCGCAGTCGTTACCTCGGCTATGGCAGGTGTTACCAATTCCCTGCTCAAACTGGTGAATACCGCCATTGATGGGAATCGCGAACAGGTTAAAAACGCCATTCAGGAACTCCGCGAGCGGCATCTGGCTGTATTGGATGCCATATCCTTACCAGATACACGCAAGCAGCAAACCATTCAGGAAATTGAAACCATCCTGCTTGAATTGCAGGAAACATGTAAAGCCATTAGTATCCTGAGTGAAGCATCACCCCGTTCCTGTGATGTGGTTGCATCCACCGGTGAAAGGCTTGCAGTGCGCGTTTTATCGGCTGTGCTTGAATCGACACAAATAAAGACCTGCTTTATTGATTCTTCCCGGATCATTGTAACAGATGATACTTTCCAAAATGCACTTCCAGATTTTGTAGCCACCAAAGCACGCGCTGATGAAATCATTCAACCTCTCTTTGCTGAAAATTACACGCCCGTGATCACTGGCTTCATCGGTGGTACTCCGGATGGTGTGATCACCACCCTGGGTCGGGGTGGCAGTGATTATTCTGCTGCGATTTTATCTTCTGTTTTAAATGCAAATGAAGTCTGGATCTGGACAGATGTTGACGGCGTAATGAGCGCCGATCCGCGTCTGGTTAAAGATGCTGTCACCATCCCAGAACTGACCTTCCGGGAAGTCGCTGAGTTAGCCTATTACGGGGCGAAAGTCCTGCACCCTAAAACTATTCGCCCGATTATAGAATCCAATATCGGATTACGTGTGTGCAACACCTTTAACCCGCAGCATCCAGGCACCCGATTATTGGAAACGCGTGATATCCGCAAAGGCACAATTAAAGCGGTAACTGCCATTCCCAATCTGGATTTAATGAGCATTGAAGGGCGCGGTATGCTAGGCGTACCCGGTGTAGCAGCGCGAACGTTTAGTGCTGTAGCAGAAACGGGCACCAGCGTCCCCATGATTACACAATCCTCATCCGAGCAAACCATCACATTTGCTGTCCCACAAGAATCATCCGCAACAGTCATGGCTGCTTTGGAAAAAACATTTGCCAGAGAAATCCGCCACCGGGATATTGACGGTATCCTCAAAATTGATTCTGTAGCAATTGTTACCACTGTCGGTGCAGGCATGGCTCAGACTGCAGGAATTTCTGGTATGGTGTTCAGTGCGCTTGGTAATGCAAAGGTCAATGTAATGGCCATTGCCCAGGGCTCATCTGAAGTATCCATCAGCTTTGTAGTAGCCGAGAAAGATTTGAAATCCGCCCTGGTAGCGATTCACGCGCTAATCCTGGACGATTAACTTTTTTGACGGAGTAAATGATCATGAAAAAAATTCCAGCCGCAATTTTAGGTGCAACAGGCAGTGTTGGACAGCGATTTGTCCAATTGCTTGACCAACATCCCTGGTTTGACGTTGTTTGTTTAACAGGTTCTGAAAGGACGATTGGTACTCGCTATGGAGAGACTTGCCGCTGGTTATTGACTGATCCTATGCCGGAATGGGCAAAAGACATTGTGGTTTCCCCAACCGATCCAGCAAAGGTCGACCAACCCTTAGTCTTCTCAGCCCTTCCTACAGATATTGCCAAAACCGTAGAAGCAGATTTTGCAGCCAAAGGCAGCATGGTTTGTTCCAATGCCTCGGCTTTTCGTATGGCAGATGATGTTCCTATTCTAATTCCCGAAGCCAATGCCGAGCATGCCAAACTGGTTGAAGTTCAACGCAGCCAACGCGGCTGGAAAGGCGGCATAGTAACCAATTCCAACTGTACCAGTACCGGCATCACCGTTGCCTTCAAAGCCATGCTGGATGCATTTGGCATTGATAAAGCGTTTGTTGTATCCATGCAGGCACTTTCAGGAGCCGGTTTTCCCGGTGTTCCTTCCATGGATGTTATTGACAATCTGATTCCGTTCATCGGCGGTGAAGAGCATAAAGTGCAGACAGAACCATTGAAAATGCTAGGCACAATCAATGGTAATAAAATTGATTTCGCTGATTTTCCGATTTCAGCACATACCAATCGGGTTGGTATAACCGATGGACATACCGTCTGTGCTTCCCTTGCCCTGAAAAAAAAGCCCAGCGTAGCGGAAGCTATTGAAGCCATTCGCAGCTATCAGGCGCCTGAGATTTGCAGAGATTTACCTTCAACACCACGGCCCGTACTGCTCTATCGCAACGAGGATAATCGTCCTCAGCCACGTATGGATCGCATGACCGGCAAAGGTATGACAACGGTAGTAGGTCGCTTACGTGAAGACCCAATCTTTGATGTTAAAATGGTGATTTGCAGCCATAACACCATTCGTGGTGCTGCTGGCGGGTCAGTGTACAATGCTGAATTACTAACTAAAATGGGTTATCTCAGTTAACGCTTAAAAATAAACATAGAAAAAACCGGATTAGCAAAGTGCTAATCCGGTTTTTTTTATTGGCAGTTTGATACTTTTGGAACACATTATAAAAACCATTAATACTGATTTATTACCCATTTTTTACTAATTTACAAATTTTTATTTTTCTTTTATGCAAAAAGGATAGCAATACCTATATCCTAAATAAGGATATTTTATATATCTACCTTCACTTTTATCGGTGTTATGGGGGGGATATTGGTCATATTTAATGAATATTACCGGTTTATACAATTAAAAGAAAATCTCTCACTTGAGAGAAAAAACATTGAACTGTAGGGTGTTTTTAAAACGCCTGGCATAGGAGATATATTTTGCATATAATAAACCGCACTCCCGTAGGAGGTAAGATTATTGCCTCCGTTCTTATTGGTGTTGTATCATTAATCGGAATCAGTATTTTATCCATATTTCGAATTGCTGAAATCAATGAAACTGTTGAAAATCTATCACAGAAACTGGCTGTTGAGCAGCGATATGCAGAGCAAATTCATGGGGATACGCTGCAACTACAAATTGATATCAATCAATATATAATCTACCAAAAACAATCTGATCTGGATGTATTTACCGAACACGTTAGTGCATTTGAATCAAATCTGATGAGCGCATCAGAATTTTCCGATAGTGATACTCGCAAAAAAAACATAGCATCAATTTCTCAACATTTGAGTATCGTGAAAGCAGTCTTTGCAGATATTGTTGAAATTCTTCAGCAAAGAAATGATACTGTCAATCAAACCCTGGAAATTGTTGGCCCATATGGAACGAACCAAATTCAAAGTATCTTGAAAGAATCCCGCATAAATGAGAACTCACTTGCCGGAAATTACAGTGTCGATATTCTTTCTGCATTTACCAATATGCAATATAACACTTACAAATATCTACAGACTGGAAATGAAGATTGGGCAGCCATGGTGGATGATTATAACAAACAAGCGATGAGTAACCTGACCAGCCTTGAGACAATCCTTGAAGAGGAGGAATTAATTGACGCTGCTCAAAAGGCCAGAAGTGCAATAACCAACTATAACAATAGTGTTGAAGGTATGTTGGTAGGCTACCGCACACAAAATACGCTGGAAGAAATCGATCTGATAAACCTTCATACAAATATGCAGGATACAGCCAAAGCCATGTCTGTGGATGTACAACAGGATTTCGACGCAGCAGGATTGCTCAGTAAAAAAACGGTTGCCAACACAAAATTTACAATCATTGTTGCCTCTATTCTGGCGACATTTTTTTCCTTGATTATCAGTCTTCTGCTGGCATCAAGCATCGTGCGTCCACTAAAAGCTGTTATGGATATTTCAGAACAAGTTGCGAATCAGGATTTGCAATCACTACTTGATGAGATGCGCTATCTATCTCAGGGTGATCTTACCCGTCAATTAGATATTCATACTTCACCATTGATCATCACTTCCAATGACGAAATAGGAAAAATGGGAACCGCATTTAACAGTATCATCGCCCGACTAAAAGAAACCGGTTCGTCTTTTGCAGATATGTCAACCAGTTTACGAGAATTGGTTGGAGCCGTGCGGTTAAACGCAGAAGACATTAAACACGCTTCCGATGAATTGGCAACCTCATCCAATCAAGCCGGAGAGGCGACAAACCAGATTGCAATGACCATTCAACAGGTTGCCTCCGGCATTACCCAACAAACACAAAGTGTCACCACAACAGCCTCTGCGGTTGAAGATCTCTCCCGTGCTATTGATGGCGTTGCAAAAGGTGCCCAACAGCAGGCTGAATCTATCAATGACATTTCAATGTTGAGCAACAACATGAGTCAGTCCATCCAACGGGTTACTGAAAACATCAAAACGGTTACCCAAAATAGTGAAAAGGCAGCTTCCCTCTCCAGAAACGGTTCCACACAGGTAGCTGAAACGATTCATGGTATGGAAACAATTCAAAAAACCGTTCAACAATCGGTAAACAAAGTGCAGGAAATGGGCGAACGGTCCAAACAGATTGGCGTTATTTTGGAAACCATCGAAGATATTGCCAGTCAAACAAATTTATTGGCTTTGAATGCTGCCATCGAAGCAGCTCGCGCAGGTGAACATGGAAAAGGATTTTCTGTAGTAGCAGATGAAGTTCGTAAATTAGCTGAACGATCCGGTGCAGCGACCAAAGAAATTTCAGTATTAATAAAATCCATTCAATATTCTGTCAGCGAAGCCATTCATGCTATGGAAACAACTTCGTCACAGGTAGAAGACGGGGTTAACAAAGCTGGCGGCGCAAACACAGCATTGAAAGACATACTCGATTCAGTAGAAACAGTCAGTATGCAAGCCGATGAAGTCGACCAGGCTGCTGTATTGATGCTCTCTGCGGCCAATGATATGGTGAATGCGGTTGATAACGTATCTGCTGTTGTTGAAGAAAATACAGCTGCTACCCAGGAAATGACGACTAGCTCAGAAAGCCTGCGAATTTCAGTCGAAAGCATTGCCAGTGTATCAGAAGAAAACAGTGCTTCAGTTGAGGAAGTCAGTGCTTCAACAGAAGAAATTACAGCCCAAGTATCTGATGTAGCCCAGGCTTCCACGACACTTAAAGATATGGCGGAAAATCTCTTCCAGATGATTTCAACTTTCAAATTAGAGGTAGATAATGTTATTGATATAGAACTCAATGAATACAACGTTAATGAAGAAATACAAAACGATTTAATTGATACTTTGTTTGATGAAAATATGATACAAGAGCAGGATTCCGAAGAAGATCAAAATACGTAAATTTCAAATGCATTGTGTTTAGGTCAAATTCATCTGAATTTAATGGACAGAAAACGCAAAAAAAGCAAGAATAAATATAACTTATCAAGCCATGTACAATCCAGTATGGAGGTTTGTGATTAGGAGTGCAAAGTATGGAAAGACAGCTTGTCGTTTTTGAATTAGGTACGGAATATTTTGGTGTGGGCATTGATGCGGTAGAAAGCATTGTCAAAATGCAGGAAATCACCCGTATGCCGCAAGCCCCCGAATTTGTCGAAGGTGTTACTAATTTACGTGGCACCGTTTTACCGGTGATTGACCTTAGGAAAAGATTAACCATAAAAATTACTGAAGAAACAAAAGAAACCCGCATAGTGGTGATCAATTTGAATGAAATGAAGGTCGGCATGATTGTTGATGGTGTATCGGAAGTTCTCACTGTGTCCGATGATATTATCGAACCACCTCCTTCTATGTTTAGTACAGTAGACACACAATACATTACCGGCATTGCCCGCCTGGATGAGCGACTGATTATCTTACTTGATTTGGGTGAAGTATTATCCGTTCGGGAAAAAATGGCCTTGCAGGAAATGTAGCCCCCATAGTAACCAATGTATGCCAAAACAAGACAGGTTGAACCTGTCTTGTTTTATTTTTGCTTCAATGCCAAATATATTTTTTCCGCGCTGAATGGCGGATGCAGTAAACGAACATCTCCCGCATCATAGATGGCATTGCCTAAGGCGGCTATTGTTGGAATCATGGGATGCTCACCGATTCCTCTTGCCCCCCAGGGACCATCATCTTGAGCCATCTCAACAATGATGGTTTTCATCTCAAGTGGAATATCTGCCATTGTGGCAATACGATAATCAACAAAATCTGCATTAAGAATTTGTCCCTGATCAAGAGACAGTTCTTCGAATAAGGCTGAACTGATGCCCTGCAGCATTCCCCCTTCCATTTGAGCTTTGACCAGCTGCGGATTAATCGCTTTGCCTACATCAAAAGCCGATACAGCTTTCAGAATGCTAACCTGTCCACTGCGTGTGTCCAATTCGATATCAAAAGCCTGAGCCCCAACCGTGAAATGCACAACTGGTCGCACACCCTGCCCCGTTTCCTGATCCAGGCCAGTCAAATACGCCGGCATATAGTTGCCCTGACCAATCAACACTTCCCCTTTCCTGAATAATGCTCGATACGATATCTCACGTTCTGACTGATAAGACACAATTAAATCATCCCGAATATCCAGTTGATCCGCTGATTCCTGCCACAAATCAGCAGCCTTCTCAAATAACAAAGTGCGTGCATGCCTGCCTGCTAAACAGATGGCATTTCCCATACTCCAGGTAATACGGCTGGCAACAGTTTGCCATTCATAGGCATGGCTTTGTGTATCATTATGTGTATCTACCTGCATTTCATCAATGGAAACACCCATTGTTTCAGCTGCGATTTGCAGTGCAGCAGTATGCGTTCCTTGGCCAATTTCCTGCCCTCCGATATTCAATAAGATACCTTCCGCAGAGATGTGAATTTTTGCTTCCGAACTGGCTGTTGTTGGCATGGCGGGTGCTTTCCAGACAGCAGCAATCCCTCTGCCGCGTTTTTTCCAGGGTTTTGATGGCTCAACCGGCTCCTGCCAGTTTACCTCATGCGCCACCGCTTGCAAGCACTGCTTCAATCCATGGGGGTGCATCACCATGCCCGTTGCCAATGGCTCACCAGCCTGGACAATGTTTTTCAATCGGAAAGTTAATCCATCCATATTCATCGCGTTTGCCAGTTGATCCACTCCTTGTTCAACCGCAGTGTGCAATTCCGACATACCAAACCCTCGATAGGCGCCCCCCACTGGATGATTGGTATACACACAGTAACTGTCTGCTTTTACATGCGGAATATGATAGGGGCCAGTACAACTGTATCCTGCTGCGCGCGCAATATTCACGCCATATTCTGTAAATGCGCCCCCGTTCCAGATCATACGGTTATGCATGGCTAACAATTTGCCATCAGCATCACACCCAAGTTTCAATTGAATGGTAACTGCCTGTCGAACAAAAGTGCCATAAAATTCTTCTTCTCGTGTATGCCGAAATTTAACAATTTTTCCGGGTACTTTCATGGCCATGGCTACCGGGATGGCTTCCATGGTGACACCGGCTTTACTGCCAAATCCACCGCCAATGTAAGGAGCAATCACGCGCACCTTTTCTTTTGGGATACCCAACCAATCTGCTAACATGGCTTGTTGTGCAAATGGCGATTGTACCGATGCCCATAGTGTAACGGCACCCCTTTTTCCGGCAAATGCATATCCGACATGTGGCTCAATTGGCGTATGTTGAATATGTGGTATCTGGAAAGTCTCTTCAACAATTTGCGCACAATTCTGCCAGACCTCATCAGGACTTCCATTACGTAATTTGAAATGATTTGAAATATTGGTTTCCGCTTGCGGGTAGATAAAATCTGAAGCAGCGTAAAATTCCAACCCTGGATGAATCAGAGGCGCATTTACGTCTATGGCTTCCACTGCATCAAAGACCGTGGGCAAAGGATCAAACTCAACCCGTAGTAACTCAATCGCCTGTTCTGCGATCTCTTCCGTATCCGCCACCACAGCCGCAATAGGCTCCCCAATATGGCGCACTCTATCCATGGCAAAAATAGAACGGTCCTTTAGGTAAAGACCGATTTTGTTGGGATAATCCAATCCACAGATCACAGCGTGAACACCCGCTAATGCTCTGGCTGCGGTCATATCAATCAGCGTGATCATGGCATGCGCATGTGGGCTGCGCAGCACACGGCCATGCAAAACCGGTAACTCAAAGCGTAAATCATCAGTATACTTTGCAGTCCCATTTAATTTTGCAGATGCATCTCTGCGGGGAATATTTTTTCCAATATAACGCAGTGCAGTTTCAGGACTCATACATCCCCCTCTTCAGCCATCCTGGCTGCCTGTTGTACGGATCGGATAATAACCTGATACCCACTGCAGCGGCATAGATTGCCGGATAAAGCATTTTTGATTTCTTCCTCATTTGGCGTAGCATTGGCCAGCAAATATGAATAAGAAGAAATCAACATGCCGGGTGTACAAAAACCGCATTGTACTGCACCCTGTTCATGAAATGCCTCTTGTAAAATTTTCATCAAAGGACTTTGATTCAATCCTTCCAGTGTATCTACTTGTTGTCCATCACATTCCACAGCCAGCACCATACAACTGTTAACTGGTTCCTCATTCAGCAGCACCATGCAGGCACCACATTCTCCCCCATTGCAGCCAGTTTTTGTGGCTGTCAGATTTAATGAATCTCTCAGATATGACAACAAGGTTTGTTGTACAGGGACCTCGGAGATATGGATCTGCTGATTTACGGACACATGAATTGTGGCTGTTTTCATACCAGCATCTCCTTACCAAGTTTTTCCAGACAAATCTTCAATGCCTGCAAGGTCAGTTCATAAACCATTTCACGACGATATGCTTGACTGCTGCGCAAATCACTAAGCGGGGTGACTGCATCCGCTGCCATTCTGGCTGCTTCTTGCAGGAATGAAATCTGAGGTTGTTGTTTCGCAAGGAATTGGCAGGCATCCTCTGCCTGCAAAGGTCGCGGATTTGCACCATTGATAACAATTTTATACGCCAGTCCAGATGGATGTTTGGCACTGTGACATACAACAACCGCTACACCGCAAATTGCCAAATCTGCTGCTTTATTTCGGCTAATCTTCAAATAGGTGCCAGCACAATTTGCTGGTTGAGCTGGTATGGAAATTTTCGTCAATATCTCATCCGATTGACACACGGTTTCAACAGGCCCAAGAATGAATTTCTCAACGTTTACGTTGCGTGAACCTGATTTTGATTGCAAAGTTAGATATGCCCCGCAAGCAATCAGTGCAGCAACCGAATCTGCTGCCGCTGAAGCATTGCATATGTTTCCTGCCAGCGTAGCACGATTGCGTAATGATCGTGTTCCGATTTGTACAATAGCATCGAACAAAGCTGCGCCGCCATTAAATTGACCCAGATACGGCAAAATATGTGAATAAGTCGCTTGAGGATTAATCACCATTTCCCCATTCTCATTAATCATGGTTTCCGGAAAATCATTGATCCATTTCAAATCAATCAATGTAGTCGGTTTCAGGATTTGTTTACGCATCTTCGGGAAAAGATCTGTACCCCCCAGATACACTCTCGTCGATGATTGTGCGTCTAGCATCGTCAGCGCTTCACCGACGGTTGTGGGCTGCAGATAATCAAAAGCTGGTAATCCTGAAAGGCTAAACCTCATGTGATTCCCCTTCCATACGCATCGAATCTATTGCTGAATTATGAATCATTGATGACGAACAATTAACCATTGTACATGATAATAGAAAAATCAGATAAGCATATTTTGAATATGGATATCTACAAATTAAATCAATTGGGATCAATAAAACCAATTGGGATCACATGGACCTTGATACATTTCAGGTATTTTCTCAAAAAAGGTCACTTGCTGATCATCTGTTCCATCAACTCGAATTTTATAAAGATTCGATATTCTTAACCCATCTCTTTGGGCACAATATAATATCCATTGTCCATCGGGTGACCATACCGGATGTTTATCATAATCATCTGCGTAACATAGATGATTATTCGTTAATAATTTTTTATCCGTTCCATCTACATTCACTGTATAAATCAATCTTCTGCAAAATTTTGACCCGGTTTTTACAACAAAGGCTAATCGAGTATCAGCAGGTGAAAATGACGGATCTGAATAATCCCCTGGGAAAAAAATAGTCTGCCCTGTTTCAAAATCAAGCAATATTAATCCATCCCCCCGATCTCCCCGATTTGCATAAACGATTTTTTTTCCATCATGCGAAAATTCTGGATCATATTCCTTATCATCTGCATTTGTCAATCGATGTAAATTATGACCATTTATATCCATGATGTATATGTGTTCAATATCATCCCTTCTAGAGATAAAGGCAATATTCCCATTGACAGACATGGTCGGACCATAATCAAAACTTGAATGATGCGTTAATCTACGTTGATTTTGGCCGTCTGCATCCATAATATATATTTCATAGTTTCCACCTCGACTCGCTGAAAACACAATTGATTTTCCATCCGAAGACCATTCAGGATGGTAATCTCTGCCCTTACTATTACTAATCGACTTAACACCACTTCCATCTGCTCGCATCACAAAGATTTCCGTACTAGCATACGGTACAGACCAACCTTGTGCATTAAACGCAAAAACCATATCTTGGTCATTAATGGAAGCAGGAAAAATAGTGGTATTCTCGGTGAGAATATTATTAATTCCTGTATAAAAGACAAGAGGATTTCTAATTTCTGGAAATCCACATAAAAGAATAAAAAGTATTGTAACGACTAATTGGGAATTAATCTTTCGGCATTTCATTACTGAACCTCACCTACCAAGTTTCGGATATCAATAATTAGTAGCCAGATATAATTAATATTTGATCTCAGTATAGCACGGATATATAAGCATAAAAAGAAACAGCGCATCAGGGCTGATACGCTGTTTACAATTATTTGTTCAAAACATTTCTCAAACGCAGACTATTCGTCACCACAAAAATGCTACTGAATGCCATAGCCCCTGCAGCCAACATGGGGTTCATCCAGCCAATCGCTGCAGCCGGAACCAGTAATACATTGTAAAAGAATGCCCAAAACAAATTCTGACGAATTGTTTTCAACGTCCGACGGGAAAGTAAAATGGCTTTAACCACATGCTGTACATCCCCACTAATTAACACAATCGGGGCAGAAGCGATGGCAACATCCGTTCCAGTGCCAATGGCAATACCCACATCCGCTTTGGCTAGTGCCGGCGCATCATTGATGCCATCACCAACCATGGCTACGACTTCACCTTGTTCCTGCAATTTCGCAACAATCGAGGCTTTATCACCGGGAAGTACTTCTGCAAAAACCTCATCCAACGCCAGCTGACTGGCAATGGCATTGGCTGTCACTTGATGGTCCCCCGTCACCATATTGACCTTCAATCCCATCTGTTTTAGCTCACGGATCGCTTCAGCACTGTTTGGCTTCAATGTATCTGCGACACCTATCACGCCGCCAATATCACCATCTACAGCGACCACCATGGCAGTTTTTCCGTCCAATCGTAATGACTGCAATGCGCCGCTCAAAGCCGAGTGCTGAAATTGATTTTCCTCCATCCAGATTTCGTTACCAACATGAACACTTCGTCCATTAATATCCGCCGAAACACCGCGACCTGTTACCGATAAGAAAGATTGCGGATCACTTAACGCCAGACCTTGTTCATTTGCAGAAGCCACAATGGCCTCTCCTAATGGATGTTCACTACCTTTTTCAACAGATGCGGCGAAACGCAATAACTCATCTTTTGATATGCCTTGATTCAACAATAAAATATCAGTCACTTGCGGCTGACCGCGGGTGATCGTCCCGGTTTTATCAAACAGTACAGTGCTTAAATGTCCAGCACGTTCCAAGGCCTCACCGGATTTGATAAGCACCCCCATCTCGGCACCCCGTCCGGTACCAACCATCACTGCCGTGGGTGTGGCCAGGCCCATCGCACAAGGGCAGGCAATCACCAATACAGCAATGGCCCTGATTAACGCACGGGTTAGAGCATCCATTTCACCTGATACCGGAATAAACAAAAGCCACACCACAAAAGTCAACACAGCAATCGCAATGATAACTGGAACAAATACAGCAGAAATACTATCGGTTAATCGTTGTATGGGGGCTTTGCTGCCTTGCGCTTCTTCAACCAGTTTGATAATTTGAGCCAGGGCGGTTTCTTTGCCTACTTTTTCTGCCCGGAAATGAAAATAGCCGCTGCGATTCATGGTTGCTCCAATCACAGCATCCCCGATAGATTTCTCAACCGGTAAAGATTCCCCGGAAATCATGGACTCATCCACCTGAGATTCCCCCGAAATTAGTACACCATCAACCGGGATTTTCTCCCCCGGACGTACAATCAGTTCATCCCCGCGTTGAACGTCCTCAATCGTGATAGAAACCTCCTGCCCATCTCGTAGGACAGTCGCCATTTTCGCCTGCAATCCCATCAGTTTCTTGATCGCTTCACTGGTGCGTCCTTTTGCTCTGGCTTCAAGATACTTGCCAAGTTTGATCAATGTAATGATCACGGCTGCCGTTTCAAAATAATGATGCCCGGGCGCCAATCCCAGAACGACGGCAATGGAAAAGAAATATGCCACCGATGAACCCATGGCTACCAGCACATCCATATTGGCAGCACCATTTCGGATCGATTTAAGCCCGCCCACATAATATTGCCAACCCACATAGAATTGTACCGGTGTGGCTAATGCCAGCATTATCCAGGGCAGCCATGCAGAATGAGCCAGTGACTTTGGTAATAAACCTAAATCACCAGACATAGATAGCAAAAAAAGCGGAATCGTGAAAATTAGCCCAACAATTAATAATCGTTTCTGGGCTTGAATTTCCATTTCCCGGGCTTTCGCTTCAGCGTCAGCAGCCTGTTCTTCACCGATCAGGGTCGCTGAAAAGCCGGTTTTCCGAATGGCCTGCTCTATTTCACGGGGATCGATGATGGTCGGTATATAATGTAAAGATATACGAGCATTAACCGCATTGACTCCCACATCTGTAATCCCATCTACTTTCTCTAAAATATTTTCAACCCGGTGCGCATCAGCGATATCAGTCAACTTCGGCACCAGAAATTGAGCTTCGCCACTGGCAATGCCGTAACCTGCCCGCTGTACCCGACCTAAAAGCTGGTTTAAATCGGTTAACTGAGGATCATAAGAAATCACTGCTCTTTCGGATGACAAATTAACCGTGGCAGCATTGACCCCTTTATCCTTCTTTAAATTGCGCTCTACCGATAAAACACAATTGGCACATGTCATACCTGTAACGGGCAGGGTAATGTGTTTTTGTTCAGTCACAATGGCTACCCTCCAAATAAACTAACAAATAAATAGGATACGTTAATCAACAGCAGGATAATTAATGTCTGCTAATGTGCCTTTTATTGTCTGCAAATCTACTGGGGCATCAAACTGTATAACAACCTGTTTGGTATCAGCAGAAGCCTTAACATCTTTAACACCTTCCAGATCACTTAATTCCGTTTGAATGGAATGCACACAATGACCACAATTTATATTGGGAACATTTAAAGTAACAGTATTCATGAGATTCCTCCAAGAATCATTTAGTTTTTATTGGCTGTTTCAAATAAATCAATAATTTCATGCAACACACGCTCACGTTCATTCGGATCATCTCCGCGAACAGCCGTGGTAAGGCAGGATTTCAGGTGTTGGTCCAACACAGAAACACTGATTTTACTAAGCGATGCTTTCACCGCATTGATTTGTTGAATAATATCAACACAATATGCACCTTCGTCCATCATGCGCTGTATGCCACGTAGATGTCCTTCAGCGATCTTTAATCGATGAATATGATCTTTATGTTCGTGCATTGTTTCTCCTTTATTACCCCTACCCAGGGGGTATGGAGTATCTATATTGTACTACTTCTGTCTGCTTTGTCAAGTTATTAAATGCAAGACAGCAAATCAAACAAATGATTTGCTGTCCCTAAAAAGAAGGATTGTGGATTATTCAGACTTACGCTGATTCATCAGCAAGCTCTTCTGTTTCATTTTCGGTTGATTCCTGTTCCTTGAGCAGCACGAAACTGGCAACAAGCTCTTTTAATCTGCCCGCCATTTCCAACATGGAATTCGCTGATCCAGCTACTTCCTGTGCCTGGGCGCTTAATTCCTCAGTGGATGCACTGACCTCTTCAACTGCTGCGCTATTCTCTTCTGCCACACTGGCAATCGTTTCAATTGATAATGTCATCTCATTGGACATTGTCGCCATTTCATCTACTGCTGAACGATTGGCATCAATCACATTGGTTACCATATCAACTGAATTTACCAATGTTTTGGAAGAATCCATCATTGTTTCTGCTGCCTGCTCCACACGTATAATTTCTTCATGTACCGCTCCAACCGAACTCAGAATTTCTGCAAGTGCATTTCCAGCCTGCCCCGCTTTGTCCATGCCGGTCTTTACTTCCCTGGATCCTTCATCCATTGCGACCACGGCTTCTGCCACTGTTTTTTGGATGCCGGTGATCAAATCATCAATTTCCTTGGTTGAAACACTGGATCGTTCCGCCAGCTTTCTCACTTCATCGGCGACTACAGCAAAACCCTTGCCATGTTCACCGGCCCGCGCAGCTTCAATGGCTGCGTTGAGTGCCAGTAAATTTGTCTGTGAAGCAATATCCTGAATAGTCTCCACGATTGCGCCGATCTCTTCTGATCTCTTGCCCATTTCCTGGATTTTCTCTGCCGAAACACGTACCTTTTCCTGAATGGCTTTCATTCCATTAATGGTCTCTTCAACTGTTTCAGCACCGCTCTTGGAAAGATCTGTGGCTTTTCCAGCACCTGTGGTTGCCATTTTCACATTTTCGCTAACTTTTTGGATTATCTCACTAATCTCGCTGGTTACCACACTCACATTTTCAACAGCGACAGTTTGTTCCTGTACACCTTTCCCCACCTGTCCAATGGCATTGCTCACATTCTGAACCGTGGCTGCTGCTTTACTGGCTGACCCTGCCTGGTCTGATGTTCCAGTGGCAACCTGTTGAATCGTGGCTGCTACCTGATTACTGGCCATACCGGTTTGTTCTGCTACGCCGCGTAATTCAAGGGATGCATCTGTTACCACATCCGCATTTTCCTTTACTTCACCAATCAATGCCCGCAAATTTGTAATCATTTTTGCAAAGGCATTGCCAAAAGCATCATACTCTGATTTTGGAACGACTTCATCCGTCAAATCTCCATCTGCGACGTGGTTGGCAACATCCGTCATCTCTTTGAAATAGTCAATCATGCGATCCATGGACTGTGCCGTCATTCCAACTTCATCCCGCCGTTTGGCAACCTTGGCTTTCATATCCAGATTCAAGCCATTTAACAAAATATCACCATTTGCCAAAGCATCAGCTGCGCTGGATAAAAATTCAATTGGTTTGGTTAATCCTGCTGAAAAGGCAATGGAAAGAAATACGACAAATACAATAATAAGTATTGTAGCAATTAACAAGATGTTTTCTAAAGTGGTTACACTGCGATAAGCTTCCTCAGTGGTTTGCTCAACAATTACGCCCCAGCCCATGGAACTAACCGGTGCATAACCGGCAACAACATCATCCCCTAGCACATTCTCATATTCCGCAGTTCCACTATTTCCCTGCATGACATCTTGTGCTGCAATATGTTCTGCTAGCAGTTCTATTTCAGTTCGTGTTTCTACCAAACCAGCTTCAAGGATCTGCTCATCATATCTGGAAGCTGAAGTGTAGTACCCCTCATTATTAATCGTATAAACATCACCTGTTTCACCTGGATACGCGATTTTCATTAATGCTGTAATATCATCCGTATTTGATAAACCTTGCATTACTCCAATAATTTCTTCATCATTCTTATCATAAATGGGTGTAGCAAAAAAGATAACAACATGGCCGGAAACTCGACTAATGAGTGGATCTGTTATTACAGTTTCTCCGTTCATCGCCGCAATAAAATATCCTCGATCTTTTAAGTTTGGTACAGCACCTTCGGTACTATACAATACATCTCCACTTGGTTGAATCACATTCAATGCTTCGTAATATGGGTAATCAAGCATATATTGGTCGAGCGTTGCTTCAACTAATTGATAACTCATTGTCTTTATATAACTAACTCTTGAAAATGCAGTAACTTCATTTACACGAGCATCTAACCAATCCTGAATTACTTCACTTTGTACTAGCGCAATATCCTTTAGTTGTTCACTTTTTACAGCAGCTAATTCACTCGCAGTTGTTCTGCTTCCAATAAATCCAACTACCAGCATTGGTAATGTCGCGAGTAAAACCATTAATAAAATTAATATTCCCCTCAGGGATTGAACAATGGACAACTTCTTCTTTTTCATGCTACCTCATGTATAGTGCTTCTCTAATTTGTTTAAATTGGTACAGGGAATTCCAAACCATAGCAAACAATTCCATATACTATTTATCCTATTATTGTTCATATAAATTAATTAATTTTCAGTAAATTACTCGTAATTTTCTACTGAAAACGAAAAATATTACATTAATGATTAATCGTACCGAATGATTTACAATATACTTACGATATTAATAGATTATTAATTAGAAAAGGAAATCATTATGGGCTTTCATGGAGGAGGTGGCTGGCGCAGTTTACTCCAATCACCTGAAGAGAAACCAAAAGTAACCCGAGCTTTACTAAATCGGGTATTAGCATATGCAAAACCATATCAGAAACAAATAATAATAATGTTAACGTTAATCCTTTTCAATACTGGATTAACCTTATTAACCCCACTTGTCGTGCGAGATTTAATCGATCAAACCATACCTGACAAAAATATCTCCCGGTTGATTTTTCTATCCAGCGCATTGTTATTGATTCCGGCGGCAGGTGGTGTATTGACCATTTTTCAGCGCCGGTTAAATGCAGCGATCGGGGAAGGGGTCATATTTGATCTGCGCGTGTCTTTATTTTCTCGCTTGCAGCAAATGTCTTTACGCTTTTTTACCAACACAAAAGTTGGTGAGTTAATCAGCCGTATGAATAATGATGTGGTTGGTGCACAAAATGCGATCAGTAATACGATTGTCAACATCATTACCAATATCATACAAGCTGTAGCTGTATTACTGGTTATGCTTTCCCTGGAATGGCATCTGACAATTGTCAGCATTATTATTCTGCCGCTTTTCATCTTTGTTGCTCGTAAAATGGGTGCCCGCTTACGAGATATTGCCCGCAAAGGCATGGATGCCAATGCCAAAATGAATGCCTTACTCAATGAAACATTGAATATTGGCGGTGCATTGTTGGTAAAACTTTTTGGGCAGGCAAAAGCAGAAACAACTCGCTTTGAAAATCGCGCTGAAACAGTACGGGATATCGGCATAGAACGAGCGGTAACCGGGGTTTCATTTTTCATGATCATCGGATTGTTAAGTGCCATTGGCACAGCATTTGTTTATGGTATCGGCGGCTACTTGGTGATTGAGGATGTTTTCACAATCGGTACAATTGTAGCATTCGGTTCGTATCTGTCCAGTTTGTATATTGCATTGCAGGGACTATCCAATGCACCGGTTGAATTTGCTACTTCCATTGTCAGTTTTGAACGTGTTTTTGAAATCATTGACTTGCCTCTTGAAATCACGGAGAGACCTGATCCTATTATCTTCAAGCAAGCCAATGGTGAAATCAGATTTGATCATGTTTCTTTCAGGTATGATGATTACGCCAGTAATTCATTGAGCGACGTTCAGCGCTTTGGACAGGTTGATGCAGTCAATGCTGTGCTATCTGACTTTTCAAAAGAAAAACAAAATAAAGAAAACGAAGAGCAGATAAAACCATCAGATTGGATTTTGGAAGATATTTCCTTTGCTGCAAAACCCGGTGAGTTAATTGCACTGGTAGGACCCAGTGGTGCTGGTAAAACAACGCTCACTTATCTGGTTCCTCGACTTTATGATCCAACCTCCGGCAATATTCATGTTGATGGAGAAGATCTACGCAATTACCAATTAGAATCCTTGATGGATCAAATTGGTATGGTCACTCAGGAAAGTTTTCTTTTCCACGATACAATTCGCACAAATATACTCTATGCAAATCCCAATGCCAGTGATGAAGAAATCATGCAGGCAGCACGGGTAGCCAATATTGAGACATTCATCCTCAATTTGCCGGATAAACTGGATACAATCGTGGGTGAAAGAGGTTACCGCCTGAGTGGTGGGGAAAAACAACGTATCGCTTTGGCGCGTGTCATACTTAAAGATCCACGTATTCTGATTCTGGATGAAGCCACCAGCCATCTGGATAGCGAATCAGAGGCACTTATTCAACAAGCATTGGATAAAATCATGCTTGGAAGAACATCCATTGTAATCGCCCATCGACTTAGCACAATCCTTGCCGCTGATCAAATCCTGGTGATTGAGCATGGCAATATTGTTGAACATGGAAAGCACAAAGAACTGCTGGCTCTGAATGGTCTGTATGCGAGTTTATACCACACGCAATTTAAACAGACAAAAGAATAAAAAAAACAGGTTCCTCAGGAGCCTGTTTGTCTTTTTTTCCGTGCCTTTTGTATAAAATCTCTCAAATAATCTGGAAGAATATCATCATTTTTTAATTGTTTCCAAAAATCATCATCAATGAAATCGATTTTATTGGCAACTTCTGGCAGCCGAGTGCGCAGTAGTTCATTGGTTACTTCTGCCAAAGCGTTTAAGTATTGCCACTCTCTGGCTGTCACAACCACATCCAAGGCAATATCCTGTTGTACCTCAGTCAACAAACTAAATATTTTAACGGTATGGTTGAGTAAAGATTCATTGCGACTTGATAACTGTTCATTATCATTACGAAGCTGAACCAATTCCTCATTCAAATTTGATAAATTCTGCGAAAATCGTCGAAACAATAATATCCCCCATGAGGGCTCAGATAAAATAATTTGCAAATCAGGTTTCTGAAAATGATAAACCACTGCTGTTGGGGAACTGGTAACAATCGTGGCGCTTCTCGGACCACCATTAACAATAGCCATTTCACCAAAGAAATTTAGTGCCTCAATATCCGCCATAAAATGGTTTTCCTTAAATACCTTCACCCTGCCGGTACGTAACAAAAACAAGCCATCCTCATCAATTTCATTTTCTTTGAGAATAACAGTATCTTTTCGATACACACGCATATAATCACGGAATGCCTCCAATTCTCTCGCAGGGATATCCCTAAACGGCATCAAGTTCTCCTTTCAGTGTGTTATTCCATCTGTGCAGTATTTATATATTGGATTAATCGTATGGATTAATGTGATTCATGGCAATAAAGATGAAATTAATCTTCTATAAAAAGAACTAATCAATTGAAAAAATAGTTTCAGCTTCACCATTTACCCAAACAGTGTAATTCCCAAAACGCAATGATTTTGCATTCAGTTCAACTTCAAATGGCCGATCACTTAACCCTGCTGCATTAGTGGTTGTAGCAGCAACCGCAATAGCAATATTTTTGCCGATATCCGGAGCATCCATGCCAACCTGAAGATTTGAACAATACTGATTCATCACACCCGATACGCGAATATTTGCATTATTTGAGTTACTGTCAAGAAAGCTAACCAGCACATCATCCACCAGTAGAATACACTCTTCATTAATATTGTTTTTTTGGGTAAACAATTCAGGCTGAAAAGTTAACGGATCCTTTGCAGATGAGCATGCAGACATCAATATCATGGCTGTACAACAAACCATCATGATAGCAAAATATCGGAAAAATGAAATTACCTTATCTTTCATTAATCCGATTATAAATTGAGAAGCTATTTAATTGCTATGCAAAAAGAACTATTTTAGCTGATTTTTATAACCAACCCCGTAAACGATATACCATTATGCCAATATATTCCTTTAATGCTGTTGTCAAATCAGAGATGTTACTCTCAGAGGGGATCATATTTATGAGTGTGTTCGGAAATTTTACCTGCCATAATGCTTCCCAATCCGATTGTGTTACCCGATAATCCGTTGGCGCTGGGATCACCTCAAACCCTTCATGAACAAATAATGCCACCGACCTTGGCATATGTAAAGCAGAGGTTACCAGGATGATGCGCTTGATACCCATTTCATTGAGCAGTTCGGCTGAGTAAACTGCATCCTCATGCGTATTATAGGATTGGGTTTGCAAAACAATTGCCTCTTGCGGAACGCCAAACCTGACCAGCAAATCCGCCATTTCTTTTGCAGGCGTACTATCGCCAATCTGCTGCCAGTCAATACTACCCCCACTGGAGATAATTAGCGGTGCTTTGCCTGCTAAATATAAATCTGCTGTATGTAACACCCGATCCGCAGCACCATTTAATTCGACATTGCTACGTGGATAATCCTGTGCTAATGTTGCCCCACCTAACACAACTATTGCTTCAGCTTCCGGTACTTCTTCAAATGGTAAATATCGCCACTCCAGCGAATGTGCAACGGATGTTGCCAACCATTTATTGCCGCTGACCAGCAATAGTAATAATGCAACAATTAAAACAAATCGCCTGAAATTTTCTCGTTTCCCAAAGATCAAAACCAGGGAAATCAGAATCGTCAACAAGCCCACTGGATACACAAACAGTGGAAGTACTTTTGAAAGAAAAACAAACATATTTCACCTTTTTTAAAACCATTTTCTATCCCCGTCTGGACTATTCAATGCTATCATCTGCATTCCTATTAATCAATAGCAATTAACAGATGGGTATTCGAAAAATTCGGTTATACGCATGCCGTTTTGCGTGGTATACTTGTGCTTTATTCCCTTGTATCATCCATACCAGCATCGCTGATATCCTTGATGGCAAGATCGTTAAGGAGCTTATTTTGTCAGTATCACAAATTGTCCTTCCTGTTGAAGACGAAACAAAAAAACAGACTTTCCAGCGCAAACTACTCAACTGGTTTGAGCGACAACCTGCATCCGAATCAGTTCTAATCATACTAACAGCGTTGTTGGTAGGCATCGGTGCCGGTTTAGGCGCTGTTGCATTCCGTTGGTTGATTCATTTCTTCCAGAATTTAGCATATAGCGATATCGGCGGACTGCTCGCGCCAATCGCCCCCTACCATTTACTGATTATCCCCGCACTTGGCGGTTTAATTGTTGGTCCCATTATTTACCGTTTTGCGAGAGAAGCCAAAGGGCATGGCGTTCCTGAAGTTATGGAAGCCGTTGCGTTGCGGGGTGGTAAAATCCGCCCACGTGTTGCTTTTGTAAAAGCAATCACCTCAGCTATTTGTATTGGCACCGGTGGTTCTGCCGGTAGTGAAGGTCCAATTGCCCAAATTGGCTCAGCGATTGGTTCCACTATTGGACAATGGTTAAAGCTTTCCGATGAGCAGGTGCGTAATCTGGTTGCCTGCGGCGCAGGTGGAGGTATTGCTGCAATTTTTAATGCCCCGATTGCAGGTGCTATTTTTGCCATTGAAGTTGTTCTGGGCCGTTTGAACACAGTTAATTTCGGTGCCGTGGTTATTTCTGCAGTTACAGCAGATGTAATCTCCAATATTTTTGAGGGCAATAATGCCGCTTTCATTGTCCCCCAATATACATTGGTAAACCCCTGGGAATTGGGATTATACGCCATTATGGGTATCCTATTGGCTGTTGCTTCCGTTGGGTATAACCGCTTACTTTATTTTGTTGAAGACCTTTTCGACAATATGCATTTTCTGCCTGAATATACGAAACCGGCCATTGGCGGTTTATTGCTGGGGATTTTGGGTATCATATCAATTAAAATTGACGGTTTTCCGCGTGTTTTTGGTGTCGGTTATGAGACCATAACAGACGTGCTTTTTGGAAACATCGCATTTCAATTCCTGATTCTATTATTCGTACTTAAATTGTTAGCCACTGTTTTCACACTCGGTTCCGGGAATTCCGGGGGCGTTTTTGCGCCGTCATTATTCATGGGTGCAATGCTGGGTGGTTTATTCGGTATGGTTGCCAATCAATTCTTCCCGGATATTACCGCTCCTTCCGGGGCATATGCGTTGGTTGGTATGGCAGCCTTTTTCAGCGGCTCTGCCCACGCACCGATTACTGCTATTCTGATCCTCTTTGAGATGACTGGTGATTACCATATTATTTTGCCGTTAATGCTAACGACGGTAATCAGTACCCTGGTATCCCGCATTATCGATAAAGATTCTATCTATACCCTGAAGCTCAGCCGCCGCGGCATTCACCTTGAAGCAGGTCAGGACATTGATGTAATGCAAGGGGTTTCTGTTCAGGAGATTATGACCACCTCTTTTGAAACGGTAAATCCGGAAATGAGTTTGATTGAATTAAGTGAAATTTTTAGCACCTCGCATCATCATGGATTTGCTGTTATGAATCCGGAAAACCAGTTGATAGGCATGGTCAGTATAACGGATCTGGATCAAGCACTTTTGAATGGCCCCATTGAGGAGTTAACCGTTATTGATATTGCCACAAAACAAGGTTTATTGGTTGCATATCCGGATGAGCCGATGTGGAAAGCCCTTAAGCGCATCGGCAGCCGTAATATCAGCCGTTTACCTGTGGTTGAAGGTCCAGGGTCACGCCAGCTTGTCGGCATTATATACGAGCGGGATATCATTCGTGCTTATAATCATGCGATAGCCAAACGCGCACAAAAACAACACAAAATGGAAACATTGCAATTAGGCAAATTGAATGATGCCAATTTTAGTGAAATAGAAATTCCAAAAAATTCCTCGGTAATTGGCAAACAAGTTCGCCAATTACGCTTACCTGAAAGTTGCTTAATTGTTTCCATACGCAGGGGACGTAAACTGCACATTGCTGATGGTTTTACCGTTTTACAGGCCGGTGATAAGGTGACTGCATTTACGACCCATGAATGCCATAGCTCACTTCATGCCAATCTGACCACCATTGTTTCAACATTAGAAAATAAGGAAACAAGCCAGGAAGCACGCCATGCAATTATTACAATTCCGGCCAGTGCCGCAGTTATTGGTAAAATGATTCAGGAAATGACATTTCCTCCTGATATCATCATCGTCAACATTCAAAGAAAGGACAAAGTAATTATTCCGCATGGAAATACAAAAATATTGGTAGATGATATCATTGAAATTTTTGGTCTGGAACATGAAATTATGGAAGCCACTCTGATGCTAACCACCAATCTGATTGACTGATTCAGAACCGTCTCAATGATCAGGTTGTCATTTTATAATGGCAACCTTTTTGATTTAATTAATTTTGACACAATTAAAATCATACAGTAAAATATAATCCATTATTTAGCGGCACTAATTATTAGTTACGCTAAGGATTTTAGAAAACAATGAAAAACACAGAAATTGTATACGCAAATGAATTTTCAAACAAATTATTAAATCTGCGCTGGCTTTCAAAGAAACATCTGGCAGAAGAGCTTGCTACTTATCAACTTACCCCCTCACAATACGTAACCATAAAAACGATCGCTGATCAACCTCAAGGGATCAAAATGTCGGTCCTGGCAAAACAAGCCCACCAGGTCTCAGCGACCATGACCGGTATCATTGACCGCCTTGAATCACAAAATTTAGTTATACGCTATCGGGTTGAAACAGATCGTCGCAGTGTTTATGTTCAACTCACTGATGAAGGACAATTATTACTCAAACAGATATCAGCAGCAAAAACTGTCAAATTCAAAGAAATTCTTGATCGCTTATCTGATGAAGAAAAAGAGCTATTATTCAATGTTATTGATACAGCAACAACATACTTTTCTGAAAATCTTAGAGGTAATTCATGAAACATAAGAGTTCACAACTGGCCATCCTGTTTTTCACCATGATCATCGTCATGATGGGTTTTGGAATGGTCATTCCCATCCTTCCTTTTTACATTGAGAATTTTGGTGCCACAGGAAAAGACCTTGGCTTTCTTTTGGCCATTTTTAGTGTGATGCAATTTATTTTTGCACCCATCTGGGGTACGCTCTCCGATCGCTATGGACGCAAACCCATTTTAATTGTAGGTGTATTAGGTAATGCCATTTCATTATTGCTATTCGGATTATCCACTGAGCTTTGGATGATGTTTGCTGCCCGTGCATTGGGAGGCATTTTATCCGCGGCGACCCTACCTACTGCCATGGCCTTTATCGGTGACAGCACAGATGCAAAAAACCGCGGCGGCGGCATGGGCATTATTGGTGCTGCCATGGGTGTTGGTATGACGATTGGGCCTGGTATTGGCGGTTGGATGTCCGATATATCCTTATCCGCTCCGTTTTTTCTTGGTGCAGCATTATCCGTTTTGGCAATGTTGGCTATGATTTTCTTCTTGCCAGAATCCTTGCCGCCAGAAAAACGGGATACAACAGCCCGGTTGCAGGGACCAAAGATCTCCGAAATGGGTGCAGCCATTTTGGGTCCATTGGGCATTATGTTTTTTATGGCATTTATTGTTAGCTTTGCAATGACCAGCTTTGAGGGAATTTTCAGTTTATTCGCTGAAGCCAGATTTGATTTTAACGCCAGGCAAGTCGGCACAATCATGATGGTTGTGGGTGTTATATCAGCCATTGTTCAAGGCGGTTTGACTGGCCCGGCTACCAAAAAATTTGGCGAGGTAATGGTAATTAAAATCTCACTGATCGGTAGTGTTTTTGGTTTTCTAGTAATGCTTCTGGCGATTGAAGGTGCTGGTATATATTTATCTGTGGCATTCTTTATGGTGTTCAACGCTATGCTGCGGCCTGCTATTGCTGCACTGATCTCGAATCAATCCGAATCTGGTCAAGGTATAGCTATGGGCTTAAATAATTCATTCATGAGTGCAGGAAGAATCATTGGACCTATATGGGCAGGATATTTATTTGATTTCAACACCTCGGCGCCTTATCTTTCCGGTAGTGCCGTGATGTTGATCAGTTTCGTTATTGCTATGATTTTCTTAAATGGTAAAAAGTATTCCACAAAATTCCGCTAAATAAATATTCTTATATTTGATATCGAAAGACAACAAATTCCTTCTAAAAGAGGGATTTTGTTAAAACTGTTCCCAACATATATACAGTAAAGAAGTATCGATTTGTTATACAATTGAATTATTCACTTATATACTCTATAATCAATATATTCAGGGGGGGCATATTATAAATATTTCATTGCGTTAACAAGTTTATAAATGACAAGTTACAAAATACGGAGGAATTATGAAAAGAAATCAGCCTTTTGTGTTTCGTTTGAGTGCGGGATTTTTATTAGTTGTTCTGATCCTCTCCTCTTGCACATTCCCTACAGCAAATCAATTTGTGGATCAGAATTTATCGATTACGCAAACATTTTCTGCTGTAGATGCCAGTATCGCCCAGACCCAGGCTGCAGCCGGTGAGGAGGTGCCGCTAGTCGATCCAGTAGAACCCGTTCCGGAAGAATCTGAATCCGAGCTGCCTACCGAAACACCTGAACCTACAGCGACCATAGAACACAAGGTCATTCCTGGGGAAGCACCTGCGGGGAATCAAAGCAGCATGACCGATCCCAGCTCTGCGAATACAGCAGGAGAATTGCGCACAAATGCAGGCGAATATTTTGCGCAAAATCTGTATGAACGCCCCTTCAATGGCGATCCCATGGATACTTACTTTCCGGATTTGGATATCAATCGTGCAGTGTTAAATAAATCAGGAAATTGGTACTATGAGACCATTCAATTAACCGGTACAAGCCCTGAAGGAGACATGCGTGGCTATTATGGATTAGAAATTGACCTTGACCTGGATGGTCGTGGTGATGTATTGATTCTAGGTGGACAACCCGGCAACGATTGGAGCACAGATAATGTACGGGTCTGGCAGGATACCAACAATGATGTAGGTGACAACATGATCCTTGCCTCTGATCCACCGCAATCCGGGAATGGATATGACAAACTGGTGTTTGACGCTGGTATTGGAGATGATCCGGACCTTGCCTGGGTACGCCGCTCACCCAGTGACCAGAATAGTGTACAGTTGGCTTTCAAACCATCTGCAATCAATAGCGATGCCGAATTTATCTGGGGTGCCTGGACAGATTTAGGCGTAACCAAAGCCGAATGGTACGATTACAACGATCATTTCACCGCCGATGAAGCTGGTTCACCGCTCGCAGAACTATCACAATATTATCCATTAAAAGCCTTAGCCCAGGTCGACAATACCTGTCGCTGGAGTTATGGTTTTACCTTGGAAGGCGATGAGCCAGGAATTTGTGCCATCCCCAAAACCGCAACACCCACGATTACACCTTCCCCCACACCTAATCCAAGTTCATTAACTGGAATCGTATACCGCGATGGGGCAGGTGAACTGACATACAATCCCGGTGAAACACCCATCAGTGGCGCAAATGTTCATTTGTACAGTGGCAGTTGTGGATCAGGTGGTGGTGAAATTTCTTCAACCACAAGCGGATCAGACGGCCGATATAGTTTTGGTGGCCTTACTCCCGGTTCATACTGTGTGGATGTTGTACCGGCAGCTGCTACTTACACGGCAAAAACGAATGCCACAACCATAACTGTTGGTGAGCCTAAAACCCATACTGTCAATTTTGGTTATTTCTATCTCGGCTAACATTTTCATAGATCATTACATAAAACGAGGCTGCCAATATGGCAGCCTCGTAATTATTTAATAACAGGAGATGTTTTAATCTAATGGGAAGGTAACAAATGCGGTCATATTCCATGTCATTCGTTCATCTGTTTCTTCCAGACGAACCTTTACTGTATAGGTAATATCACCCTGAACATTTTCGCCCAACATTTTTACACTGCTAACAACACCCTTCAATTGCAAATCAGGTAAGGCATCTAATTCTACAATCACTTCCATGCCATCCCTAATATTGACCACATCCAACTCGGTCAGATCTGTGGTTTCAATTTCCCATTCCGAGACATCTCCAATGACAGCGGCTGGTACACCAGGAGAAACAAACTCACCAATTTTCAAATTGTTAGAAACCAATTCACCGTCAAAGGGTGCAATCAGTTTTATATCTTCCAATGAAGCCGATGCGGCATCATAATTTGCCTGTGCTTCTTTTAAACGCGCTTCAACCAGAGCAACATCATCCTCATCAGGTTTACCATCCTGTAAAGCATCTAAATCACGTTGCGCTTCTTCCAAATTTGCCAAAGCTACAGCAACTTTTGCATCCGCCTCTTCAACATCATTTGCTTCCGGATAACCCAATGCATAATTCAGATTATATTGTGCTTTGTCGTTTGCCTTCTTTACCGCTACTAATTGACTCAAAGCTGCTGCATGGTTTGGATCATCTTCAGCATAGTTTTCTTCAAAATAATTATAATAGTCTTCTGCGTTTTTTAAGGCATCTGCTGCAAGAACAGCATCTGCTCGAATACCATCCAACGTGGTATCACTACTACGACGATAATCCTTGCGTCCGCGTTCATCTTCAGCATCTTCCAATGCAATTTTTGCCTGAGCCACTGCTAATTCGGCTTGTGCTTTCTGAACGTCTACATTCTCAAATAAATCATCGTAGGCTTGTTGAGCTGATATCAATGCCAGCTCAGCACTGGAAATTTGAGAAGCGAGCCGCTCTGAGCCGCTTAATTGAGCGATAACTGCATCTTTATCAACGGTTTCGCCTTCTTCTACAAAAATATCATCCACCACGCCACCTGAAACAAAACTCAGGGTAGCATTACGCAAAGGAACAACTTTTCCTTCGGCAACAATTTTTTCTTCCGCAATGACAGGTTCCATGGTTGCTTCAGCCTGTGCTGCTGCATTATTTGCGCCACTGCAGCCAGCTAAGGTCACACTTATGACAAGTACTACAACACCCAGGATTACCGCTATTTTTTTCGCTTTCATCAAACATTCTCCTTATTAATCAATCACCATTCAATTATATATTGATTATGACCTTTTTTATATTAATTTTTTATAATTATTCATATGCCAGAACATCACGGATGGTCAAGCGTACAGCATTTCGAGCCGGTAGAATACTGGCAACCACCGATAAGACAACAATCAATATCATCCAGTATAAAATGCCTTCCAATGAATAAACAAAAGCAACCGGTGATTCAATAAATGCGTTACCAACAACTACATCCAATACCTGTGAAATAGGTATAGCCAGAATGGCACCCAATATCATACTGATCAAGCCCACGGTAACACCTTCAACAATCACAATACCGATAATCGAGCCATCGGCTGCCCCAATAGAGCGCATTACACCAATTTCTCTTGTCCGTTCCAAAACATTCATGGACATCAAACCCATCAATCCCAAACCGCCTACGATGGCAATGATAACGGCCATTACCAGCAGGAAATTAATCAATACATCAATACTGGCATTTTGTGATCGAATCATTTCATCCCCGATTTGCATGTTTGCAACAGGGACATCCACACTTTCCAATGCGGCACTAATTTCCTCACCAATGATGCGTTGATTGATAGCGTCCGAGTAGGCAGTTTGAATGCGAATTTCACTAACTTTCTCAACCATACCCATCGTACTGGCCAAATAACCGTAATTTCCGTACAATATTGGTGGAATAACGGTACCCGCCATGTTATAAATGCCAACCACTTTCCAATCATAATCCTTGTTTTCGATTTTAATTGTCAGCGTATCTCCCACTTTGTAATCCGGAAACTTCGCCAGGAAATGATTGCCGATCACAATTGCATTCTCATCCTCAGGTATCAACCAACGACCGGACACAATATTTGGTTCAATCATTTGTGAGCCAGCAGGAGGGGCATAGATTATGATTTGTTCAGCAATGTTCCCGCCAGAAAAAACCTCACCCATTGAAACACCCCAGCCTTCCACAATTTCCACACCTTGAATTTCCTCTACAACTGGAAAAACCTCTTCATGACGATAGTAATTATTAAACCTGATATTAACGTCAGAAATAAAATAACCCATTACATCATCAATCTCTTTATAAAGAGAGGCCTTCACATTGAATACACCAATAAATATGGCGCCACCCAGGGTTAGCGTAATCAGCGTCAACATCAATCGCGCCTTCCGTCTGAATGTGTTGCGAATTGAGATGATCAACGGCCGTGATAAGAATGTAATATGATTTAATAGTCGATCAATCCAATGCTCATGGGTTACTGGCTTGCTCAATCCATAAGAATCAAAAGCCTCGCGAATTGTGATACGTGATCCATTCAGCACAGGCACCAGAGCAGCCAGCAATGGCACAATAATCGCCACAATCAATTCCAGAACAATGGATAATAACGGAATTCTGAAGCCTTGCAAATCAAAATTTAAATAAACCGCCACACCTGATGAAATACCATATCCAATTAATGCTGATAGTGGTACAGCAATGATAAATGCCAATACGCCAAATGATACTACCAACACCAGGTACATTATCAATACCTGCTTACGTTCTGCCCCAATGGTTTTCATAATGCCAATCTGACTGATATGTTGGCTTAGCAAAGCGGTAATGGTGTTAATCACCAAAAAACCACTCATCATCACTGCCATTACACCCAAAAAGGACATAATCACACCCAGGGCACCGGTGATACTGGAAGCAAAATGTTTGCCAGGTTCATAGACACTGGTGTAGTAAACGCGATTGCCACCTTTTTCCAGTTTATCTCCTACGGCTTCTGCAACTTCCCTAACATGCTGCTCATCCGTCGCGTTTTCGGATACAGTGAGCAATACCTGGGAAAAATTATATCCACCACCCAGCCAGACCATCGTATCCTGATTCACGTAGGCGGTAACCTGATCCGTAAAAGCCATCGGATAGCTGGTTACATCATGCACGACAGCAGCAACTTCGAGTTCCTTTATTCTGTCATCCATTAACTTAACACGAATTACATCGCCTGGTTTTACATTGAGTACGCTCAATGCCGTGCGTTCAATAAATATCTGATGGCGCCCCAGATTCAGTGGACCATCTGCAATCTCTGGCCGCAACACACCAATTTTCATTTTGCTTACATCCGGAACGGAATTTATATCAATAGCTTTCCATTCTCCATCTGCAAGTTCTACATCGGCATTGATGGAACCACGTCCTTCAACGACACCCACCCCTTCGATTTTTTCTAGAACCTCAATCGTTTCAGTATCCAGGTAATTGGTATACATTTCGGCATGATACGGGTTTGAGGACTGGTAATCTGTGTCCATATCATTCATTAAAATATCAAAAGTGATACTCACCATACCCACGGCAAATACACCCACGGCAATGGATGCAACAACCAGCAAGGTACGCACTTTGTTGGACCACAGGTCCGCGAGAACTTTTCTCCAACGGGGACTGAGGTTCATTTTTTACTCCGCGCTGTTTTGTTCTCGTTTACCCTACGGGAGACCATGGCTTCAATCACTTTTTTGGTATCCCTATTTTCATTGAGCAATTCTTCAAACAAAGCCCGCTCCATGGAAATTACTTTAACCGGGATTTCCGCGGCAGTAATGGTCGCAATAGCGTGACCACCATTCATTAATTCCACTTCGCCAAAATACTCTCCAGGCCCCATACGATTAACGACCAAATTTTCACTGCCGGGTTTGTTTAAAGCAATATTTACAAATCCTTCCGTAATAATATAGAATCGGTCATTTATTTCGTTTTCTTTTACAATTTTTTGCCCCGCAGCAAAACTGAGCGGTTCCATTGCCTTGGTAGCCTTCAGCATTTGCGGATGAGAAAGGGTTGGCATAGCACGCAACAACCACTCATTTACCAGTTCACCATCGGCAAGCAATATGGTTCGCGTTACCCGGCGGGCAAGTGAATTATCATGGGTTACCATCATGATTGTTTTTCCCTGATTGACCAGCATTTCAAACAAACCAAACACCGCTTCAGCAGTGTGCGAATCCAGGTTGCCAGTTGGTTCATCTGCCACAATCACTGGTGGATTGTTCGCTAATGCTCGGGCGATCGCTACGCGCTGCTGCTGACCACCCGATACAGCCGATGGTAATTTATTGGCATGATCTACCATTTCAACCATATCCAGCATTTCAAGGGCTTTTTCCTTGCGTTCGCGCGGTAAATGCACGTTACAGAAATCCATGGGCAGCATTACATTTTCCAACACCGATAGCATGGGAAGTAATTGAAAAAACTGAAAAACGATACCCATATTGCGTCCGCGCCATTTCGACATTTCTGATTCATTCATGCCATGCACAGAGGTGTCATCTACGAATACTGCGCCAGCAGTTGGGTGGTCAATGCCAGCAATCATATTAATCAATGTGGATTTACCACTACCGGATTTTCCAATAATACCCACAAACTCGCCAGGTTGAATGTCAATATTCAAGTTCTTCAGCACAGGAAATTCTCCTGCGGCAGTTTCATAACTTTTGTATAAATTACATATCTGAACAATACCCGCACCCGGAGAGGGTTCTTCGATCTGTACGATTTCTGCTACTTCTTTTTCTTTCTTCTTAAATTTCTGAAACATTCTGCCTCCAAAAGGACATCAAAAATATGGAGTATTTTTGAAGTTCTCAATATGTATATACGTGAAATCAATAAAATAGTTGTGGGAAATAGGGAATCTGGAACGCTACTCACAAACTGGTGTTTTAATATAAAATTTCATTATGTCTACTATTATGCTATGAGGATAACATGAATCAATTCTTTGTAAAAGATTTTACAGGGCAACCTTTTGTCATATTTAGTCCTAGCCACCTGACCGTATTAGGTATTCTTTTGGTTATCATTCTTTTGATTTATATTTTTCGAAATCATTTTACCGAAAAAGGAAAAAAGACTTTACGCTACTCATTGGCAATTCTTCTCATTGTCCAGGAATTAACCAACCATATCTGGTTTATTTCTGCTGGCCAATGGACGATTCAATATATGCTGCCCTTCCATTTATGTGCAGTGTTGGTTTGGGCTTCGGCCTATATGTTGATCTTTAAATCCTATCGGGTTTATGAATTTGCTTATGTCATCGGCATTGTAGGCGCGCTGCAGGCCATCTTGACACCAGATATCGGTATGTACGGCTTCCCCCATTTTCGCTTCTTCCAGACCTATCTTTCTCACGGTTCAATCGTCATTGCAGCCTTATATATGACCTGGATGGAAGGATTTCGTCCTACACCTAAATCATTGTTACGAGTACTCATCTATGGAAATCTATACATGGGCCTGGTAGGAATCATAAATTGGTTGATCGGGAGCAACTATCTCTTTATTGCTAACAAACCACCCACAGCAAGTTTATTGGATGCGCTGCCCGCTTGGCCGATCTATATCCTGTATATAGAAGGTCTGGCTATCGTGTTAGGGCTGCTTATGTACTTGCCCTTTGCCATTAAGGATGCCCGTGCAAAAAAGAGTTTACTCGTTCAACAAACCTGAGTTAAAGCAATTTTTATTACGCATAATGGATAAGGTTGATGTTGTTTATACATCAGCCTTATTTTTACGCCAAATTTGATACAATCATACTGTCTGAATATTGGAGGTAGCAAATGGACAGAAATATTGCAAATGCAATACGCAAACTGGAAGTAGAACCGCAAAGTATTGCCGTATGGGGTTTAGGACAAATGGGCATTTGTATCAAGGATGCTGATCAACGTATTACACTTATTGATCCAATTCTTTCAAACGTCGTTGCAGAAACGTTCCCTGAAAATGCTGCCCTTTTCAAACGAGAATTTGAACCGCCAATAACCGCTGATCAAGTTGATTTTGCGGACTTAATTCTGTGCACACATGAACATCTGGATCATGCTGACCCGCTAACCCTGACAGATATTTTACATGCCTCACCACAGGCAAAATGCTATACCACGCACTGGGCAATACAAAGTTTGGCAGAATCGGGTCTGGATACTGGCCGCTTTGAAGTTGCCATGCCGGGTAAATTTTATCAGAATGGACAGCTATCCATACACAGCATTCCCTCTGCGCACTATGACCTGGAAATTGATCCTCAAAAGGGCAGTCGTTGGTTGGGTTTTGTATTCGATTGGTCAGGATTACGTTTTTATCATAGTGGGGATACCATTCTTTATCCTGGACTGATTGATACATTAAAGTCATTTTCCCCCATTCGTATGATGATGTTAGCTGTCAATGGTCGTGACGCCGAACGAGAAGCGATGGATATCGTCGGCAATTTGCACTTGTCCGAAGCTTATGAACTGGCTTTTGCTGCCGAAACAGAAAATATTCTCATTGGTCACAATGATCTGTTTGCATTCAATAGCATTAATCTGGTAAAACAACCGACAAAGACGGATTCCACACATGCCCATCAACCTCTTTACATTGAATTACAACCCGGACAACAAATGATTTACCGCAAAGGATAAAATATGGCAAATTCGGATTTATCTTCTTCGTACAATAAAAAGAGCACTACTCCAAAATCCGTAAGAAATGAGATCATCAACCGCATACTAAAGCGGTTTTTGCATGCGGGCTTAATTTTATTAACCATTGCCTTTTTGTCATTATTGGGACTTTATCTGGCGCAACGCGGCAAATCCGGATTACCGATTACTTTCGCAGATACCGTGCGCGATACCTTCGTTTCTTTCATTAATTACGTCTTCTTTCATCCAAAAACCTATTTGTGGCATAAAGAAGCTGTTTTGCCTATGCGCTTGGTCGCCGATTTATTCAGTAAAAGCGCAGGGTTATTATTTGTATCGTTAATGATGGCAACTGTGATTGGTGGTGGTCTGGGGCTGGTTACTGCGCTGTCCAAAAAACGTAATGCTGCGCCTGTTTTAATTCTGGCCTCCATTATTGGAGTTTCAACACCCAGTTTCTTGCTGGCTATGTTGTTTTGGGCGATAAATGTTGCCCTTTATAACTGGCTTCAGCTGGATACCGCCATCTTTCCACCTACCGGTTTCGGTTGGGATGTTCATCTTGTGCTGCCCGCGTTAGTATTGGCTGCACGGCCAATTGCGCAATTGATGCAGGTTACCAATCTGGCTGTTGCAGAGACACTCTCACAGGATTATATTCGCTCAGCACATGCAAAAGGTGTTTCAGAACGTTTAATTGTCTGGGAACACATTTTTCCTAATATTATGATTCCCATTCTGACTACCTTAGGTACCTCCCTGCGTTTTTCATTGGCAAGCCTGCCCGTGGTCGAAAGCTTTTTCCTTTGGCCTGGCTTGGGATTGGGCATTTTACAAGCCATGCAATTGGATATGCCCTATCTGATAACGGATTTGATCGTCGCTCTGGGTTTGATGTTTTTGTTATTAAACGCCTTTCTGGATTTTATTTATCCCCTGCTGGACCCCCGTTTGGCCGATGCCAGACAAATTCAACAGGAATCCGGCAGCTCGATTAGAAAAAAAATAAAAAGTCTATTTGCCAGGAAAAAGCAAAAAAGAATTTCAATCCCACCAAAGACAACCAATAGCACCATCCACAAAAATGCGGACGCACAAAAAGAAAAAGCATTTACTGCAAAAGCAGAAGCCCCAGCCTACGGGCAAGGCAAATCCGTGCTGACCAGTTTCCTGGGCAATCCATTATTGATGATCAGTGGATTGATTCTATTAGGTCTATTCCTCATGGCGATCTTCGGCGAAAGACTGGCCGGTGGTACCATGGTGGAAATGAATGGGGTCATGAAAATCGAAGGCATTATCCTGGGGCCGCCTTTTGCCCCATCCAGTGTCTTCCCCTGGGGCAGCGATCTGGTTGGCCGCGATATTTTGCAGCTTATCCTGGCCGGTGCCCGCCAAACCCTGACCTTAGCCTTATTGGCAACCATCGCCCGAGTACTGTTTGGTGTGCTGATTGGCCTGATTAGCGGCTGGCGTCAGAATTCCTGGATTGACAAACTGATGCAGGCCATCATCGCTGTTTGGGCTGCTTTCCCGAACACGGTTTTTGCCATGATTCTCATCCTGGGCATGGGTATTCAAAAAGGCATGAGCGTATTTATCATCGCCTTGTGTATCATTGGTTGGGATGAAATCGCCCAGATGATTCGCGGGCAGGTCATTCAACAAAAACCCTATTTATACATTGAAGCCGCGCGTGCCACCGGTGCCCGTTCACGTGATATTTTGATCAATCATATTTTGCCACATCTCTTCCCCACCATTCTGGTATTGATGGTCATGGAAATGGGCAGTGTGCTCATGCTCTTGGCCGAACTGGGCTATTTGAACATCTTCTTAGGCGGCGGTTTTAAGGTGGAACAGATATCCGGCGCCATCTACCACTTCTCCGATGTACCCGAATGGGGTGCATTGCTTTCCAATATTCGCTATTACTGGCGTAGTTATCCCTGGATGGTCTGGGGGCCGGGCTTGATGTTCTTTATATCCATCCTTAGCTTTAATATATTCGGGGAAGGGTTGCGCCGTTTCCTGGATGAAACCCGTCTGGTTCTCAACCGCTTCATCAATCGCTATTCCCTTGTCCTGATACTGGCACTCTTCGCAGGCGGTATCTGGCTTTTCCGCTCAAATACACCCTATGCGCTTTACAAAGGACAGGCGCTTGAATTCAATGCAGAAAACACGATGGCGGATATTGAAACGTTGACTGATACAAAATATGAAGGCCGTGAAAGTGGTACACAAGGCGCCGAAGATGCGGCGCTTTATATCGCTGAGCGCATGGAAGAAATCGGTTTATTCCCAGCAGGCGAACATGACACCTATCTACAGCAGCTTGCCAATCCTCGTTTCCAACTGACTGAGATGCCTGTATTAACTCTGACATCACCTGATGGAGAAGAAATTCCTTTAACCTATCGAGAAGATTTCGTTGAATTTGTGGGTGACGCACCCAGCTACGGCATCGCAGAAGGTAACATTGCGTTACTGGTGACCGGCGAAGGGGATAAACCTGAACGGATTACCTATTCGGAAAATGCAAATTCCGATCGGATATTGATGCTTTCCCGCGAGGACTACCAATCGATCATTATTCGCAGTCCGATTTCCGGCATCCTGATCGTGGACGATGACCCAGCCATATTGGAGAAAAAATATGTCAGCCCGCACAACGGTGATCCAAATTACACCATTATGATCATCACACCTCAAACTGCAGACCGCTATCTGCAAGGCAGTGATCTGACCTGGCAGAGCTTCCAGGCTCAGCGCAGCAAAATGTCAACCGATGACATCCGTACACAGGCATTGGCAAGCCGTGCTTCGATGCTGATGAATGGCGAAAGCCAGTTTGGCGAAGGCAAGTTTATCAATGTGATTGGTTATATCCCCGGCAGCGGCGCCCTGACCGGCGAACGCATGGGCGAAGGCATGGATGCGCAGGTGATTGTGGTGAGTGCCTATTTTGATGGTTTGGGTAACAATCTCGGCTCGCCTTATGTGGCCGGTGCCAACGACAATGCCAGCGGCGTAGCCGCCATGCTGGAGATCGCTCGCGTACTCAAAGAGGGCAGCATTCCACCTTATAAAACGATCATGTTTGTGGCCTGGAGCGGCGGTGAACGCGGCGGGGAGTTATCGGAAGATAATATCCTCAACGCCAAAACCGGATTTTACCGCCTGAACGTGGAAAGCGTAATCGAATTGAGTGGTGTAGCCGCGGGCAGTGGCAATGTCATTTCGCTCAATCCGGGCAGCTCGTACCGATTGGTGAATGTCTTTGAAGAATCCGCGCAAACCATGAACAGCGCCGTTACCACCCGCGGCCGCGGACCACATTTTGGCTGGCCGCTAGGCATGGGATTCCTCAACCGCAACGCCACCACCGCCACCGTCAGTTGGGACGGTGCCGATGAATTCGCCCACACCGCCCTGGATGATGTAGCAATTATCGACCTGGTTAAAATGCAAAAGCTCGGCGAAACCACTGCCCTGGTAGTGACGGTCATTAGTAGGGAAGAGGAATATTGAAGTCGATATTTCAAAATAAAATGGGTAAAAGTAGTGATTCGGCATGCCGAATCACTACTTTTACGTAAAACAGCATATACAATATCTGTATCTACTAAAAACTAAATTCAATGCAGAAATTTGTTCATAATTATGGGGATGTATATGAAAATAGGCCAACTCGGTAAATACTTGATTACCTATCTTCTATTCGGTATCACGTTTATAGCCATTCTTGCTGGATGTTCAGCCGAACAACCTATTGATACTACCCGCTCACCAACAACAATATCCACGGAAATTCAAACAGTTACCTTTACGAAAACACCCCGTCCAACCCGAACAAACACACCGACAATTACCTCAACATTTACCATTACACCAAATGCTGATTTTTTCCAGGTGGAGCAAATTCATGTAACTATTCAAGAAAGTATTCCTGATGATATTATGCTTTCTGGGAGTTTATTGATATCAGATACAGAAAAACAAGAAATTAGAAAAGCATATTTCTACAATTTAGAAAATGATGCAAAGTTTTTAATTGATGATAGAAATTTAGATTTATATCGACTGTTTGTCTCTCCAGATAACAAATGGATATCTTATTATTTAAACGATCATGAAAATAATGGTTACGATATTTTGGTAATAAAAAACCAAACCACGGACGAGATAATTGACCATCATATTGATTTTGCAAGTAAAAATATCGGAATTGCACAAAAATGGCTCAATAAATATGAATTACTTTTATAAGAAAGACAATATACACAACTACCCCCGGATTATTTTGCAATTAATCCATTTACAAATGCTACTAGAGTATTATCCGATGAGCTTCCTGAATATGCTGAGGATATAACCCCCAATTATATGTATTCTTTACCGCAATTCAATGCTAATGGTAACTATGTCCTTTATCCATCATTTACGGCGGATGAACCACGAATTTATTTAATTTTGTATAACATCAATTCAAGACAAATTATTCACAAATATAAACATCAATCAATGTTTGATGTTGGTCCACCTATTTGGAATCACCAGGGTAATCAATTTTTCTATGTTTATAAAAGTTTTGAAAAAGGACATGTCACTTTTGCATTAGGTGATATTGATGGTGAATATACTGAAGTAGCAATTCTACAGCGAGAGCTTACCAGTTATGATATTCGAGACAAAGTCTGGTCTTCGGATGGACGTTATGTCGTTGTTTTTATAGATGATTATTCATTGGATTACAACACACAAAAATTAATTATTTTTGATTTACTGGAACAAAAAATTATGATTCCAAATTTTCGGGTAAATATAAATTGGGACCAGGAAATCGTCTGGTCACCGGATAGCACAAAACTACTCATAGAAAATTATCCGGAAGATAACTCAAACCAACATAAAAATCAGGTTATTTTGTTTGATCTTGAAACCTTGCAGGCAGGTATATTGATGAAAGATACAAAAGTCTTTGGTTGGGTACCAGCGGAATAACATGAAAAAATCCATCCGCCTTCCAGGTTACGATTACACCCAACCGGGTGCGTATTTTATAACCATTTGCACGTATCAACACCAATCCCTTTTTGGAGAAATTAGTGATGGTGAAATCGTATTTAATGAATTAGGAAGAATTGCAAATAAAACCTGGAAAGAGATCCCCAATCACTTCTCAAATGTAATTACTGAATATTGGATTGTGATGCCCAATCATATTCACGGCATTATTGAAATTATCACTGATGATCGTAGGGATTCGGCATGCCGAATCCCTACGATCGAACAATATGGAAAACCGGTTCAGGGATCAATACCAACGATTGTTCGATCATATAAATCCGCAGTAACAAGGCAAATAACACTAAAGTTCAATCCTGATTTTCGTATCTGGCAAAGGAATTATTACGAACACATTATTCGAAATGATATTGAATTGGGCAAAGTCCGAGAATATATCAGAAATAATCCATTACAATGGGCATTGGATCAACTCGATCCACCTGATTGGGATTCCATTTAACCAAAAAGTCTCTAAGGGTTTTAAAACCCTTAGAGACTAGGCTTACAAATTAGTACTCCCCTACCCCCGCTTACACCCCAAAAACCACTCATACAATGCCGGATTGGTGTACGTCTCCGTCCAGGCATCATGATCCGCTTCGGGATACACTGTAAACTGTACATCTGCACCACCGGCTTTCAGTAGCGTCACAATCTTCTCGGAAAACGAAATCGGTACCACGTCGTCCTTGGCACCATGGAACACCCATGTGGGTAATTCCAATAACGGTTCCACACGTTCCTCTGCAATCAGCCAGGGACTACCACCACAGATCGGGGCGATAGCAGCGAAATATTGCGGATATTTAGCGGCAAAAGCCAGGGTGCCAAACCCGCCCATGGACATGCCAGTCAGATAAACCCGTGCCACGTCAACGGGGTATGTTGATATAACTAGTTGATAGAGCGCATTCAGTTCATCCAACTGCTCTGCCCAGGTGATATTCTCATGGCATTGTGGGCAAATGGTAATAAACAAAAAATCATGCGCGGCTTCCACTTCCTTCGGAATGCCATGTTTAAGAATCAAGGAAAGGTCCATCCCGCGCTCGCCTGCCCCATGCAGGAAAAAAATCATCGGGTATTTCCTGTCAGGATTATTTTCAGCTTCTAGCGGGATATGGCATAAATAATCGAGCTGAACCGTTTTTGTAATCTGTTGATTCATCTGCAATGATTTTTGTTTCATATTTTATCTCCCATTTTTTAACTCAAGTAAATTATACTTTTGCCCCCAGGAAAATATTTATGATTTTGCAATGTCAAATGGATAAAATTTAACCAGGATATATATGGCAATTGCTTGTCCACAAATGGATAGATGGCTGGTCAGGATTTGGAAATTTTGTTTCTTGTTACGTTCACTTTCATTTTCAGCTAACAATTCGATGCTTTCACTATTGGATGATAATTTTGGAATTTCATACACCACTTTTACCTTCATCTGATTCAGAATCGTACCAGCATACATATTCAGAACGATATTGGCAATCTCAATGATTACAGCATTTTGAGCTATGGTATTATGCACCAGATTCGGATCCTGTTCAGATAGAATCCTGATGATCTCGTTTTTATTATCACCTGGTAAAAGGAAATTTGCGCTACCCAATAAACCACCGGAAAAACGGATTTGCACCACTGTACCGGTTGTACCAAATGTGTCTTTTATAAATTCTTTAAATCTGGATTGATCCAAATGATGGATCTGATCCAATTCCAGATTTACCGCGCAACCTATAATTTCAGCCAGCGCATCCGCAGCTCGTATCGTTGCGGCTTTTAAGTCGATATTTAATTGTTCGCCTTCATTGCGGGCAGTATCCATTTCATTTCTCAGCAAGTAGTTGACTGATTTTTTCCAGAAGTGTATTTGCTTTCACTGGTTTATTTAAAAAGGCATTTGCTCCTGCGGCCATCAGTTCTTTCTGGGTGGATTCCTGAATATCTGCTGTAACAATAATATAAATCGCAGTGGGATGAATCTTGAGTAATTCTACAAGGGTTTCATTTCCTGATAAACCAGGCATTAGCAGATCCAGTGTTACTACATCCGGTACAATTGTGGTGATCTGATCAATTGCGGCCTGTCCTGAATCAGCCTGAAACACTTCATATCCGGCGCCTTCAAGAGTCCTGCATAATGAATTTCTCGCAAAAGATGAATCGTCAGTAACCAATATTTTCGTCATATTTTTAACTCCATTCTAATTTAAGGATACTAAAAAAACCATTTTCGCTATCAGGATGTGATAGTTCCAAATATACACACACGATTTCGTCCATCATTTTTAGCTTGATACAATGCCTGGTCGGCAGCCTGGATAAGAGCATCAGGTTCTTGCGCATCATCCGGTGCGGTGGACACCCCCAACGAAATGGTAACCTGTTGATCGGGCATCGCCGATTCTGGCAAAGGGGGATTCAAATGCATCTGAGAGACTTTCTTACATAATCTTTCCGCTACGATACTGGCACTATCTTTATCCGTCTCCGGCAGGATGATCAGAAATTCTTCTCCGCCATATCGACCTGCGGTATCGATTAAACGCACATCCAACTGCATGAGTGTTGCTAAATTCTTTAGCACGGCATCACCTACCAGATGTCCATATGTATCATTATAGCGCTTGAAAAAATCGATATCAAGAATTATTAAACTGGTTTTGTGTTCATATCGTCTGGTCCGTTCCAATTCGCGGGTTAATATCTCATCTAATGCTCTTCTATTCGCGATGCCGGTTAAACCATCTACAGCAGCAAGCTGTTTTTGCTGATTGTATAACCTAGTATTTTCCAGTGCAATACCTGCCTGTACAGAGAAAGCACCCAAAATATTAACATGATCCTCTGAATAATATCCTGGTTCAATTTTTTCTAGCAACAAAAAACCAATTAGCTTCCCCCTCACAAAAATGGGTGCGCCCGCACAGGATCGGACATGTTTTAGCGCATCAAGCGGCTGCCAATTTGGATCAGATTGAGTATCAGAAATAACAATCGGCATACGTTTTTGTGCAATAAATTGGAGATATGGAAAATCATTCATCGTAAATTCATTATCATTCCAGAATGTAGCAAAACCAAAATCGTTATAGCCACGCTGTCGCACAACTTTTAACTGATTGTTATCAACAAATATAATTCGAACTGAATCATAAGGAGAGACTGCTGCAATTGATTCCAGCAATGAATCCAAAACCACAGCCGGATCAAGTTCAGAGGTTAAACTGATCGTAATATCTTTCAATGATTCCAGCAGTTCACGTTGCTTTTTTTCCTTGCGGTGCAATCGTGCATTAAAAATCGCCACAGCTGCCCGTGAGGCCAGCGTATCCAATAACGTGATATCTTCTTTAGGATGTCCAGGTTTTTTTCTGATCACCAAACACAAAACACCGATTAGTTGATTTTCTACGAACAATGGCGCAGCCAAATCCAGTAATTGTATGGCATCCTTTTGGGAATCAGATGGAGTTGTATTTTTACGAATTACTGATACTGAGCTTCGTTTTTCAGTGACCAAAGATAGCAATTCTTCACTTAGAGCAATCGACCCATCCATCGGTTTTTGAATAGCAATTTTGTATTCAGTACCGTCTACTAAATACAGGGTGGCACTTTCCGCCTGGAAAAGGTCAAGAGAATTTTGGATAATCGTTTGCAGTATCTGATCAATATCCAGGGTAGAAAGGGCATGATCTATATCATGGAGTGCGTTTAATTTTTGAACCTCACTTTGGATGGCCCGCTCGGTGATAACCCGTTCGGTAACATCTGTTATTGAGGTAACAGTGCCAACCAAACGACCTTCCTCAAATAAAGGAGATATAACGACTGACTGAGGCATTTCAGAAAATGATTTTTGATATGTTTCTATTGCCGGCATTTTGATAAAATAACGATGAATTCGATTTGATAAGGTTAACGGCATGTTACTCTGATGAACCAGCCGATACGCTTCCAGAAGATTTCGTTCTTCCAATTCTGGGAATATTTGACCTAAAGGATTTCCAATCAAGTTTGCAGGATCTAGTCCCAATTTTTGTGTAACCCAGCGATTGACCATTAATAGTCGGAACTGTGTATCCGAGACGATTAAACCATTGGGAATTGAATCGATAAATGGTTGCGATAAAACCAGTTCACTTGTAAATGGATGCGATGAGGAAGAATCCAAATTCATTCTGGGATACCTCGCTCAACTGTCTCAATCAAAGTCTTAAGTGAAACAAGATCCATCAAAAGCGCCACATATCCGCCTGCCTTTACATTCGCAATATGGAATTCTGTTCTTACCAACACGCTATATTGGGGTTCTGCATCAGGTGGATTTAATTTTCCGAGCCATTCTGTTAATGATTCTTCCCGTAAATGTGGTAAATCAAAGTTCAAACTTAATTTAAGGAGATTCCCAAATGACCCGATATACCCGTTCATTAAAATATTACCCACTTCAATTAATGCTTCCCGATCTGAAGGTGTTAGTTGCTTTGAAACACCATTTCCGCCACTGAGTAAATCGACAAGCACAGACGCACTATTAATATTCATAAAAAGTAAAACATCACCATTAATTGTTCCACTAAATACTTGATGAATAATCACTGCCTGGTCTGGAATGTGCTCTTCAAGCACCGAAATAAGTTCAGGAATGGAATATACCTCTACTTCTGGCGTGCGTAAAATGATTGGTGACCCAATCAAAATCGAAAGTGATGAGGCTGCCCGGCCAAAACCAATATTAATGATTTCGCCAACAGCGTCTTTTTGTTCTGCATTAATACTTGAATAGTAATTACCCATTTATAAATTACCTATATCTTTCTAAAATCAGTGAATATCAGTTCCTTTAATCCCATAAAACATTTTTCATATTATCATCATACAAGATTCTAAGATTTATTTTGTTTTTTTTGGTTTTTTTTAGGAAATCTTTACCAGTTTATTGAGCAAATGATTAATTTCAATTCCGTTTAATCAAGAATTATTGAATATCTTTGGCATTTTACCTGATTCTAAGTTTAAGGTCATGAAAACTGCCATTAAATAGAAAAAGCACTCATTGCATGAAAATCATTAAGTTTAATAATTCAAAATACTATATTCTTATAAATATTGTTAACTACTCTTTCTTTGCCCTGCGTGAATTGATCAATAACCCCACCAGCGGGAAGAGAATCACCAGCGGAATCGCTATCCACCAGTATTCAAATGCAAGTATATATAGACTGGCAGGCACACGGTAAACAACCTGCAGCATATATTCCATCAGAGAACACTCAACCGGTGCGCCAATGCTGAGACACATGCCCTGGTAAGTTAATGCAAATGCAATCAATAAACCAAACATAGACAAAACCATGAGCAAGATTTCCGAAAGAAAAATAACCACTATTGGGTTTCGTTTTCGTTTCACCTTGGCAGCGGTTTGTTTGGTTTTGGGTTTGGTTTTGGATTTTGTCTTTGCTTTTGGTTTATCTTTTGGTTTGCCGATTTTCTTTTGTTTCTTCACAGTATCAACTTCAGCCTGTTGTTGCTTGGGCTGCGTATCTACATCCACGGATCCAAAATCAGGGAAAACGCCCAGCCATTCACGGGCGTCCACGTCCGTACCGTCGAGAAATCCCTCGGTTTTAAAGTTATAGCTATTTCCCTTTTCATCCTCCGCAATAAAGTAAGAATCATCATACTGTAGTATGATTTTTTGATTTATTCTTGCCAGCGTACTTTCTTTAAATAACGAATCCAAAGCACCTCTGGGCAAACGCATTTTTTTCGGCCAATGACCATAGCGCGCCCGGAAGCCGTTAATGGCAATACACATGCGAAACCAGTTGATATCCATTTCATCTGTCATGTTGATTCCACCCAATCCATCTTTCTAACTAAATACCCATAATTTGCATTGTTTGAATTGTATAATAGCCTCTGGTTCATGGCAATAATCCAGAAAGAAAATGATAACAAATAAGTAACATTATGACAACATAGCGAACCTAAACCAAGGCAGCATCCAGACTAATTTCAATGAGTCCAGGGGCAAGTAATTGTGAAACCGGGCAGCCTGCCTTTGCTTTTTTAGTAAGCCCTAAAAACTTTTCCTTCTCAATTCCGGGAATTTTGGCTTTAAGGATTAATTGCATTTCTGTGATTTTAAATCCACCTCCCTCTTGCGCGCTCATTACACAGGTGGCTTCGGTAGATAATTCATCTGCGACAAAACCCTCTTTTTCCAGGATAGCAGATAACGCCATATTAAAACACCCTGCATGGGCGGCGGCAATCAACTCTTCAGGATTGGTGCCTTTTTCATTTTCAAAACGCGTTGAGAAGGAATATGGTGTGTTCTGCAATACACCGCTTTCACTGAATAACTTGCCATTCCCTTTGGGAAGTGTCCCTACCCAAACACTGGATGCTTTTCTCTTTATATCTGACATTTTTCCCTCACTTATTGAATGATATTTTTTAGATTATTATCATCTTTATTATAATATTAATTATTGCTTTTTCCAAACTAATTCTTTGCACACCTATTCTAGACAGCTGCCTATTTGATAATAGGAAAATTTTACCCTCGACGATCTTGCCGAGGGTAAATTTATTACACTAATCCTTTATTTTCATGCGTTTGCGTAGCTGCTCTACATACCGATCCAGGTCCAAATCAATCCTGGCAACACCACTCTCCACAGCTGCTTTGGCTACTGCGGGTGCCACCCACAAACAAGCACGCGGATCCAGCGGTTTCGGGACAATATAGTCTTTTCCATAAGATAACGCATCCAGATTATATGCTTTCAAAACACTGGGAGCCACAGTTTCTTTCGCCAAGGCTGCCAATGCCTGTGCGGCGGCTACTTTCATCTCATTATTAATCGTTTTTGCACGTACATCCAATGCACCGCGGAAAATAAATGGAAACCCCAATACATTATTGATCTGATTGGGATAGTCCGATCTACCTGTCGCGACGATCGCATCCGGACGGGTGGCCTTGGCCAGCTCATATTTCACTTCCGGATTCGGATTCGCCATGGCAAAAATAATCGGATTTTCCGCCATACTTTTCAACATGTCTTCATTGACGATATCTGCTGCCGATACCCCAATAAACACATCCGCACCGTTTAATACTTCGGCCAGTGTAGCTGGTTTAGTGCCGCGTGCAAAGGCTTCTTTTTCCACAAACATCTCTTGCGGACGCCCTTTATACACCAGGCCGGCAATATCGGTCATCCAAAGGTTTTCTCTCGGTACACCAATGTTCAGTAATTGCTTGGCACAGGCGATGCCTGCCGCACCTGCCCCGGAAAAGACCACTTTGACCTCACCCAGTTTTTTACCGATGATCTCCAGTGCATTCAAAATTGCGGCACTGAGAATAATTGCTGTGCCATGCTGATCATCATGGAAAACGGGAATATCCAGTTTTTCAATCAATACTTGCTCAATTTCAAAACACTCCGGCGACTTAAAATCTTCCAGGTTAATGCCACCAAAAGTCGGTGCTATGGCTTCTACGACGGCGATCACTTGTTTCGGATTAGTGGGGGTGATTTCAATATCAAAGACATCAATATCCGCAAAACGCTTGAATAAAACCCCTTTGCCCTCCATAACCGGCTTGGAGGCCAATGCCCCGCGATTGCCCAGGCCAAGAATCGCCGTGCCATTCGAGATTACCGCCACCAGGTTCCCCTTATCCGTATATTTATATACATCATCAGGATTCTTGGCAATTTCCAGAACTGGCACAGCCACACCAGGTGTGTATGCCATACTTAAATCTTGCTGGGTTTCCAGCGGCTTGGTTGGCGTAACCGAGATTTTTCCCGGGCGGTTATCGCGACTATGATATTCAAGGGGGTCAAGCGCAGTTTGTGTCATGATTCTCTTCCTATGACTTATTTAGTTTGGTTAATTGTATCGCAATTGCTTGGACAATTTGTGAGGTTTACAATTATTTTCAAATAAAACGTAGAGGTAAAGCATTCTTTTGAAAATATTGATAGTTTATTGGTTGGTGAGAATGCTTTACCCTAGCGCTGGATATTACAATGTTTTTTTAGCAATGAGCTTTACAAAAATTTTGCCGTTATTGGTGCGTTTGGCTTATGCCAAATTATTATCAGGGAAAAGTCTTCAGCGCCCAGCTGCACCCTACACTTTTTTCAACAATTTTGAAGGTTTGTTAATCAATTGGATTTAAGTATTGTATCGCAAAAATTTCCCCAGTCAGGGAAAATCAACAAATAAACATAAAAAAAGCCTCATGCAGATTGTCCGCATGAGGCAGAATCATTATGATTGATCTTTTTTCGCATCCAGTAATATAGTGGGCAATATACCGCCGTTCAGGTAATAATCTACCTCACCTAAATTATCCAATCTGGATTTGGTATCAAAAACAATTGTTTTTCCATCTGGCGTTGTCCCTTTGACCGTGATGATGTTACCAGGGATCAGCTTTTTATCAATACCTTCAATGGTAATTGTCTCATGCCCGGTTAGTCCCAGAGACTGGACACTCTCACCATTGATGAACTGCAGCGGCAGAATGCCCATACCCGCCAAATTGGAACGATGGATACGCTCATAGGATTCGGCGATCACCACGCGCACGCCCAGCAGACCGGCACCCTTGGCAGCCCAGTCCCGACTGGAACCGGTGCCGTATTCCTTGCCGGCCAATACTACCAGAGGTTGATTACGCTCACGGTAAATCATGGCCGCGTCATAGATCGTCATTTGTTTTTCATCCGGCAGCAGCATGGTATATCCACCTTCCACACCGGGTACCATTTGATTTTTCAGGCGTACATTGGCAAAAGTACCACGAACCATCACCCGATCATTTCCTCGGCGTGAACCATACGTATTAAAATCACGTAATTTGACCCCATTTTCCTTGAGATACAAACCCGCCGGACTATTCGGCATAATCGAACCTGCCGGAGAGATATGATCCGTTGTAATTGAATCAGCAAATACGCCTAATATTCTGGCATCCTTAATTTGCGTTTTATCTACTTTGATATTGCCAAACAATTCCTCAAAGAAAGGCGGCTCTTGCAGATAAGTACTCTTTTCATTCCAAACCGGGATTTCACTCTTTTCCACCGGGATCGCTTTCCATTCCTCAGAGAGTTTTTCATCCCCATAGTACTCTTCCTGGAACATTTCCTTGCGTACATATTTTTCAATCAGTGCTGTTACTTCTGCATTGGAAGGCCAAACATCCTTCAGATAAACTGGGGATCCATCTGCGGTAGCGCCCAGTGGTTCAGTGGTCAGGTTAATATCCATACGACCGGCTAAGGCATAAGCAATTACCAGTGGCGGAGAAGCCAGATAATTGGCCTGTGTATCCGGGCTGATGCGCCCTTCAAAGTTGCGGTTACCCGACACCACGGATGATGCAACCAAACCATTTTCCTTTATCGCCTTTACTATGGCTTCGTCTAATGGCCCGGTATTGCCAATACAGGAAGCACAGGCATACCCTGCAATATGGAATCCTAATTGTTCCAGATAAGGCAATAAACCGGAAGCTTGAAGATATGCTGTGACAATACGGGAACCCGGGGTGAAGCTGGTTTTAATCGCCGGTGATACTTTCAATCCCAATTCAGCGGCTTTCTTTGCCAGCATAGCAGCGGAAAGAATCACAAATGGATTAGAGGTATTCGTACAGGAAGTAATGGAAGCAATAACCAAACTACCATGGGTTAAGTTTACTTTCTGGCCTTTCACAGTCACCGGCACCTGAACATCAAGCGCTTCAGAGGGCACATTGAAGCCACCATCGCTTAATGGTTTGGTATAGGCGCTTTGTAATGCCGGTTTCAAGGCACCGATGTCAATCCAATCCTGCGGGCGGCGGGGACCAGCCACAGCCGGTTTGATACTGCTTAAATTCAGTTTTAGCACATGAGAATATGTTGGCGTTGCTGCATCGTCTGTCCAGAACAAATTCTGGTCCTTGAGCATCATTTCCAAGGTATCCACCATAGCTTCATCTCGGCCGGTGGCTTTCAAATAACGCAGAGATTCTGCATCCACAGGGAAGAAAGTCACTGTTGCGCCGGTTTCTGGGGTCATGTTAGCCATCATGGCACGGTCTGCCAAACTAAGGGATGAAAGCCCTTCACCAAACACTTCAACAAATTTGCCCACCACACCAATTTTGCGCAGTTCCGATACCAGCCAAAGGGTCACATCTGTTGGTGTTACGCCTTCCTGCATGGCACCAGAGAGTTCCACTCCCACCACATCCGGAATGGGAATTTCAAGGGGTTCTCCCATCATGGCAGCGACGGCTTCAATACCGCCCACACCCCAGCCCAGTACACCCAGCCCGTTAATCATCGTGGTATGTGAATCAGTACCGACCAGCGTTTCCGGGAAAGCCAGTTTCTTGCCATCCACATCCTGAATCAGCAACCCATTCGCCAAGGTTTCCAGATTGATCTGATGAATAATGCCGCGTCCAGGGGGGAAAACGCGGAAATTTTGAAAGGTATTTTGTCCCCATTTCACCATAGCAAAACGCTCGTGGTTTCGTTCATATTCACGGTTCATGTTGATCTGCAGAGCATCTGCCTGACCGGCTACATCCACCTGTAGGGAGTGATCAATAATTACATCCACTGGCAACACCGGATTAATGCTGGAAGGATCCAACCCCATTTTCTGGGCAGCAGAGCGCATGGCAGCCAGGTCAACCAGTACTGGCACACCGGAAAGGTCCTGCATGACCACACGGCCGGGATAAAAGGGCATCATTTTGCGTTCTTCTACAATTGGCTGCCAATTCGACAGATGGATTATGTCCTCTTCTTTTATTAGTTTGTCGTCAAATTTACGAACCAGAGATTCCAACAATACCCGAATGGAATAAGGTAAGCGGTCTAACTTGCCGCTGCCCTGTTTTTCAATTTGCTGTAAATCATAATAGGAGATTTCACCAATTGGTGTTTCTCTGGTAATGGTCTGTGATAGTTTACTCATCAGCTTTACCTCTCTGTAAAATTTTCTGTCCTACTCCCGCATCGCATCTGCAATTGCCTGGCCAAATTCACTGGTTTTCACACAGGTTGAGCCTGGCATAAGATGATGAAAATCAAAAGTTACTTTTCCGGATTGAATCGTTTTTTCAATCCCCTTAATCATCAAATCTCCTGCTTCCTGCCAGTTCATATATTGGAACAGCATCACAGCAGAAAGTAACAGGGAGCACGGATTGACCACGTCTTTGTCGGCGAACTTCGGCGCGGTACCGTGTGTGGCTTCAAAGACGGATACACCCGTATCATAGTTAATATTGCCGCCCGGCGCGATACCCACTCCACCAACTTGAGCAGATAGACCATCGGAAAGATAATCACCATTCAGATTCATGGTTGCCAACACATCAAATCCGGCCGGATTGGTAATGGTTTGCTCAAAGACAATATCCGCGATAATATCATTGATAATCAACTTACCAGCATCTTCGGCAGCCTGCCAGGCCTGATTTCCAGCTTCTTCGCCATCTGCTTTGACGATTTTCTGATATTGCAATTGGGTAAAGATTTTGTCCCTAAATTCACGATCAGCCAGCTCATAGCCCCAGGATCTGAAATAGCCTTCTGTGAATTTCATAATATTGCCCTTATGCACCAGGGTCACTTTTTTACGATTATTATCCAATGCCCATTGAATGGCAGCGCGCACTAAACGCTCCGTACCTTCTTTGGATACCGGTTTCAAGGAATAATTGGCTGTTTGTGGGAATCGGATTTTTGCAAATTCCATCGGGAATTCTTTTTCCAGCATCGCTGAAAACTTTTCATGCTCTTCAGTGCCTTGTTTGAATTCTATACCGGTATAAATATCCTCGGTATTCTCACGGAATACCACCATATCAACCAGTTCAGGATGTTTTACCGGCGAAGGCACGCCAGTGTAATATTTCAAGGGTCGTAGACAGACATATAAATCCAATTCCTTTCGAATCGCAACATTCAGGGAACGAATCCCACCACCAACCGGTGTGGTTAGTGGTCCTTTGATACTGACAAGATATGTGTTAAATGCTTTCAGGGTTTCTTTTGGCAGCCATTCACCGGTTTCATTAAAGGCCTTTTCACCAGCCAGCACTTCCAACCATTGAATTTTTCGCTTTCCATGGTAGGCCAGCTCAACAGCGGTATCCAGTAAGGGTTGCACCGCGCGCCAGATATCCCGACCAATGCCATCGCCCTCAATAAATGGGAGTATTGGTTGATCCGGAACTTTTAATTGACCATTTTGTATCGATATAATGCTGCCATCCTGCAACGTTTGTTTATTTTTCTCTTGTCTATCATTTTGACTCATGGGACTTCCTTTTGATTAATATGAGGACTTGACACATGTTACCACCAGAAAGTATAATAAGTCAAGAATATTGGGACAGTGTCCCGATAGCAAGGACACTAGTTTATGCAGGCCATTAACCGTATTGTTTCCATCCTGGATTGCTTTTCCCAGGCCCATCCACAATTAGGCGTAAGGGAAATCGCACGCAAAATCGGTCTGCCCGCCAGTACCACTGGCCGCATTCTGGTTGACATGAAAGCGTCTGGTTTACTTGGTCAAAACAGCGATAATCAGATGTATCTGTTAGGTGGAAGATTGCTTTCATGGGCGGGCGTTTACACTGCTACATTGGATGTTCGCATTATCGCCATGCCCTCTATGCACAAACTGCATCAGTCAACGGATGAAACGATCAGTCTTTACATTCTGGAAGGAAATGAACGCCTGTGTGTAGAACGTATGGAAAGTACACATAATGTACGCATCGTCGCCCGCATTGGACGTCATCTACCTTTATATGCCGGCTCTGCTGGCAGAGTATTCTTGGCTCATTTATCAGAAGATCGCAGAGATCAAATTCTAGATGAAACAGAATTCATTCTTCTTACCCCAAACACCATTCCAAATCGTAAGAAGTTATTGGAAGAAGTTAGCAAAACAAGGAAAAAAGGTTTTTCAGTAAGTAACGGGGAATGGTTACAGGAAGCCTCAGGCATTGCAGCACCAATCTTTGACCAGAGCAGGGAAATCGCTGCTGCCATCTCTATCTCGGGACCGACACAAAGGTTTACACCCGAGAATATAAAAATATACAGCGAGAAATTACTCAATGCCGCCGGCGAGATCTCTGCCAATATGGGTTACCGTTATTAGTATTTCAAGTAAATAACTATATATCGATTGATAATCATCTATTGATGATCCAAGGTTTTATTCTTTAAAAAGGAGTCTGTTATGATACAAGCCGATAATGTACGCATTTTAAGACCTGCATGGCGCGAACGCAAATATCGCATGGATGAAAGAATCGCAGCCCAGCTGCCTAAATGGCGTGACCAGATCAAACATCTGATTGAACAACACGGTGATTCGGCTTTCGAAAAGGTAACTGTCTCCCAAATTTACGGTGGTCTGCGCGGTGTAACCACCATTGTCTCTGATATTTCCTATGTTGATCCGGAAGCTGGTATCCGTTTACGCGGATATACCATCAAAGAGTTGCTGGAATTACTGCCAAAAGCAGAAGGTACCGAAATCCCCATGGCAGGTGGATTATACTATTTGCTTTTGGTAGGTGAATTACCTACCTTTGAAGACGCCATGATCGTTGAAAACACCTGGCATGATCGCAGCACACTGCCTTCCTACTTGCTGGACATCATTAATGCGATGCCACGCGACACGCACCCCATGATTTTATTCTCACAATCCATCATGGCCTTACAACGCGATTCTGTTTTTTCTCGTCGTTATCAAGAGGGCATGCACAAGGAAGATTACTGGGAAGCCACGCTGGAAGATAGTCTGAATTTGACAGCAAAATTGCCATCCATCGCCGCTCTGATCTATAACCATCTCTATCGGGAAGGGGAATTAACCTCTCCAAGTGAGGTTTTGGATTGGAGTGCCAATTTTGCCCATATGATCGGTAAAGGAAATGATCTCGAATATCACGACCTGTGTCGTTTATTCTTTATCATCCATTCTGACCATGAAGGAGCCAATGCCAGTGCCCATACGGCTCGTTTGGTAAACTCCACGCTGGCAGATGTCTATTATGCCTGTTCAGCTGGCCTGAACGCCTTAGCCGGACCATTACATGGGCTGGCCAATCAAGCCTGTCTTAAATGGTTATTGGGTGTTTATAATCATTTCAATGGATTGCCCACCAAAGAACAACTGAAAACCTACGCAGAAAAACAATTAAAGAAAGGCCATGTTATTCCGGGTTATGGTCATGCTGTTCTTCGTACAACGGACGCTCGCTTTACTGCTCAAAGAGATTTTGCATTAGAACATTTACCAGAAGATGAAATCTTTCAGTTGGTTGAGCGTGTCTATGAAGTTGTACCGGATATTCTCATGGCGACTGGAAAGGTCAAAAATCCGTGGCCCAATGTGGATGCAATTAACGGCACTTTACAGTATCATTATGGTGTAAAAGAATTTGAATTCTATACGGTGTTGTTTGGCATGAGTCGTATTATGGGCTTTACTGCCGGTTTGGTATGGGATCGTGCGATCGGAAAACCAATCGAACGTCCAAAATCAATTACGACCAAACGTCTTTCAGATTTTGTAGAATCTGAACAACATCAATAAAACCTCGTAGACAATCTTCTTTTGATTAAGAAGGATTGCTTCATATCAACAAAATCCAGGTGCTTCTGGATTTTGTTGATTAATCCTCCCAAACCACAACCATACGGTCTAAAACTGACCAGGAATTATCAAACACATCTACCGGCACATCATAAAAACGGCTGTTATTCAAATAACGAATGCTATCTTTCCCGTAACCTGTCACAATAACCACATGCTCATACGCCCCTACTTGCACCTCGTTACCTTGCGAATCGGTATAGATATGCGGTATGCCCCCTTCTACATTTCCAATCACCCATACAATCACCGGATGACCCGCGGCAATTTGTTGACGTAGTTGTTCAATACTGTATTTTTTATAGGCCACAGCCTTTAGTCCATAATCGCGCAATAAAGCAGCAACCGGCTCGGCATGAACACCATAAGCGTAAGGTGGTATTTGTCCCCAGGGGCCATTTACCGTACCCACAAATCCAAAATCAGGGTTATCCGACAGCGGCAATTCATGCTGAAAGTTAAATTCATAAATCGTTACATCAAAATAGGCCGCCCAATCCACTGCACATCTTGACTCACAGCTCAGTGAAAAGAATTGCCGATACCCTGCGATATCGGTAATATAATATTCATCTGGGATTTCTGGCGTAGCTGTACTAATTGGTGTGGCAGTCTCTGCGGGTGTTGTTGTCATCGTAATGGTTTGTGTTAATGTCTCCGTTGGGACAAGCGTATGCGTAGGTTCAGATGTATGGCTCTGTACTTGTGCAACATCATTTGCAGAAGGCTCAGATTCATTTAAAAGAACTGCCTCTGCATTAGTCTGACAGGCTCCCAGCCCAAAGAGTAAGGGTATAATCAAAAAGAACAAAATGCGTTTCAAATAATGTCGTCGCAACAGATCTCCAAATTCGGCAGAATAGCCTAATCATACCGCAGGGAAAGCCATGAATCAAATTGATGAAAATGATTTTGAGTATGGAGTTGATTATGAAGATGAAGAGCCCACTTCTTCGCGATGGATATTTCGTCTGCTCTCATTATTTTTACTACTCGTTTTTCTTGTGCCCTTATTGATTCAGGTTGTACAAATCATTTTTAGATTTTTGCAACCCGAGGTTGAACCAACCCCCATATTTCTGGAGAACCTGCTACATGGTTAATCGGACCAACCGCGCGGATCACCGGCGGCTGGTCACATGTGGGGGAAAGTCACATAAGGTTTATGATTGTATTATACGAACATCCCCAACCATTAATCCTTTTTCAAATAAAAAAACAGGGTTCAAGTCGATTTCTGCCAGATCAGCATACTCAAACGGTAGATTGGAAAATTTCACCAGCAAATTCGCCAACGCTGATAAATCACATGGCGCTTGTCCACGATATCCCTTTAATATATTAATACCCTTGATACAATGTATCATTTGTATAGCGTCAGCATGATTCAGCGGCGCTACACGTAAAACAATGTCCTGCAATACTTCGGTATAAATACCCCCTAACCCAAAAGCAACAACAGGACCAAACTGGGGATCAATCGTCAGACCAACCAGCACTTCCTGAAAATCATTCAGCATTGGGTATACCATCACTCCCCGGAAGTCTTTGCCCTCGGCTCTTTCTCGCAGGGTATAGAAAGCACGGGCCGCAGTATCCTCATCCTTGATATTTACGATCACGCCACCGGCATCGGATTTATGAAGGATCTGTGGTGAGACCACCTTCATTACCAATGGAAAACCAATCTCAAGACAGGCATCCTTTACAGCAAATTCATCTTCACAATAGCGGTTTCGTGGAACAGGAATTTCATTCTCTGCAAGCCATTGCATGGCTTGTGGTTCCAACACTGGCCCCTTTGGAAAAGCAGGCGTGCCTTCATTTTTCCAAAGGGGCCACTTACGAACAGAATTTTGTTGTTTTTTATTCCAATACGTATATACCATTGCCAGCACTGAAGCAGCTTGTTCACCACTATTGAAATTCGGAATAGCTTGATCCCCTAATATCTGCACACTGGAGCATACAAACTGTTGCGGACCAAAATGTGTCAATATTGGAACGCTACTGTTTTTCTGTGCTGTTGCCACCCCCCGCGCCAGATCATCCGCATTCAAATATGGGGTGGTAATATTAACCGCAATCACGGCATCATATTCATTTTCTGCTGCTTCAATCGTACGTTGATATCCTTCGCGGTTTCCTTCAACGGTCAGATCAATTGGATTGCGCAGCGAACATTGCGCTGGTAAAAATGCCTGTAATTTGGCTTTTACCTTTTCAGAAGGTTCATTAAGTTGCAATCCTAATGCTTCAGCCGCATCGGCTGTTAACACCCCTGGCCCACCCGAATTGGTCACAATCAGCGTACGCTTACCTTTCACAGCCGGAAGACTCACCAAGGCGTTACTGACATTCAGTAATTCATCCACGGATTTTACTCGCATGGCTCCAGCCTGCTCAATGGCAGCATCATAGACTGCATCAGCACCAGCCAGGGATCCCGTATGAGATGCCGTGGCTCGTTTGCCTACATTCGTACGCCCTGATTTAATGATAAGCACCGGCTTTTTTGCACAACAGGCCGCCAACGCGTTCATAAAAGCTCTGCCGTCTGGCGCACTTTCAATATAAACAGCTACTACGCTGGTCTCATTATCTTCACGAAAATAATCGAGGAAATCAATCACCGACAGATCACTGCCGTTGCCATAATTAACAAACTTGGATATACCCAATCCCTGTTGTGCAGCACCGGCCAAGATCAATCCTGCGATAGCACCACTCTGCGAGATCAATCCCACTTGTCCTGCCGGTGGCTGTACTTCCAATGTAGGAAAGAAACGATGGTGTGTATTGCACAAACCGGCACAATTCGGTCCGATAATGCGTATACTGAAACGCTTTGCAATCGCCAGGATTTCATCCTCACCAGCTTGATTGCCAATCTCCTTGAATCCGGCAGTGATGATAATCGCGGCCTTCACGCTGCATTGTCCACATTCTTCCAGCACGGATGCCACTGTTCCCGGAGGAGAGGCAATCACTGCGAGATCTATCTTGGTATTTGTATCCTGCAACCTGGCACAACCCTGAACATCAGCATAACCCTGTGCTTTTGGGTTTATTGCAAACAACTTGCCCTGAAAACTGCCATCCATTATCTGCTGCAGTAAAATCGCACCTAATTTTCCACTGGATGTGGAACCGATCACTGCCACTGTTTGCGGTGTAAACAATGCTTGCGGAATCATGATTAACAATTCACCTTATAGGTCATCAAACCGGTTTGATACGCCAACAGATTTTCAGTAACCAGGTTTGGCCACTTATTTTTAATCAGAATTTCCAGCTCCTCAATCGAAAACCAATCACCCAACGGTGTATATTGCAAGGCATAACCTAGCATAAACAAATTCGGCTGAACGGGTATATGCCCTACTTGCGGTAATTGTTCTGGCATTAATAAATGTAACAAACCACCTGCTTCATCAATTTTCTCTTTTACGATATCCAGTTTTGGGTAAGCCGCTCTACCTAAGGCAACATCGTTTGGCCGCCATATATCCGCCATTAGGATGAAATCACCACCTGGTTTGATCATACGAACGGCCTTTAAAGCTTCTGAAACCTCAATGGCAATCACCAGATCAGCCTGCTGTTCCGGTATATTCGGCCCGCTTAATGTTCGTCCCAAACGCAATTGTGCTGTTACCAAACCACCACGCTGAGCCATCCCTTTACTGGGAAAAAAATTGACAGGCATACTTTTTTGCTGGGCTGCTTCGGAGAGCAAACTGCCGATGGTCAGGATACCCTGACCGCCCACACCAACCAGAAATACATCCATCTTCATCGCTGCACCTCCAGTTCCAGGGCGTCAAACTTACAAACCGTGGCACATAATCCACACCCATAACAAATCGCAGGATCCACTGACATGACACCATCCACAAAACATAAAGCAGGACAGCCAGTTATCATCAGGCAAACCTTGCATTTGGTACATTTTTCAGCATTCACTTGCATTGTGCCTTTGATGCCCTGATGACGCGTGGCCTGAATGGCGCATTCCTGACGCGCTACAATCACCTTCACCCCATCTTTCTGCAAAGCATCTTCAATAGCTTCAATGGTCTGTGGTTGGTCAAAAGGATCCACGACTGCAAATTGCTCTATGCCCATATGCTGCACTAATTCCACCAGATCCAGAGAATGATCATTCTGCATCTGGTAATTCAGCGGAGTACCAGGATTGACCTGCATACCAGTCATGGCCGTCCAGCGATTATCCATAATGATCAGGGTCATATTTACCCGATGCTGAATGGCATTCAATAAACCGGGCATGCCGCCATGGAAAAATGTCGAATCCCCGATCGTGGCAATTACAGGCGTTTTAATGCCAGCATGGACGAACCCTTGCGCCAAACTAACGCTGGCACCCATTGACACCTCATTCCAGACCGTATTAAAAGGTGGATTCATTCCCAAAATGGTACAACCGATATCTCCGGTGACCATCACTTCTCTCTTTTTCAACTTAAGATTCTTCAATGCGCGATTGATTGCCATATACGTACCGCGATGCGGGCAACCTGCGCAGGTCGTAATCGGACGATCCGTTGCCAGTGCTTCAACTTCATCAAATAACCGAGTTTGTTTTTCAGGCAAGGTGATATCCAACCCGGCAGCCAGGCCGCGCAAAACCTGGGCACCACCGTATTCCCCCACCCGGCTTAAGGTGCCGTCCAGCTTGCCAATAATCTCACCCTGATATTTCATTTGTTGAGCATGTACATACACACTGCGCTCTATGTGTGGTTCCAGTTCTTCCAATACCACTACCTTGCTGCAGTGCTTCAGCAACTGCCTGATCTCCATTTCCGGTGCCGGATGACTGGCACGCAGTCGCAAAATGGACAGCGTATCCCGAGAAAATTGTTCCTCATCCAATTGACCCAATGCCTCTTCCAGATAGGCATAGATTAGGCCATTAATAATTACCCCCACACCTCCAGTCTGATTAGCAAGCTGTAAATCATTTACCTTATGTTCTCGCAACCAGAGATCAGCCAACTTTAAACGTTCAATCAAGGCGTGATGCTGATTCATCACCACAGTGGAGCCGGCTTTGGTATAGCGCATAATATCATGATCCAGAATCGGATCCCGATCCGGTATTACATCGGGAGGTTGTAATTCCACTTCTGCATAGGAATTTGCTACGGCTGTTACCAGCCGTACAAACACAGGTCCTTTGATGGCTTCGGATAAAGCAAACGCCTGATAGGTCAGTTCATAGGCGTCTGCCACACTGACTGGTTCAAACATGGGTAAATCGCTCATTAAAGCATAGCTGCGTGAATCCTGCTCACACATGCCTGCACTGGCACCAGGATCATCGGCGACATAGATCACCAATGCCCCTTCACATCCGGAATAAGCCACCGAAATCAACGAATCAAAGGCCACATTTACCCCGGACATTTTCATTGTACACAAGGCACGCTGTCCTGCCCAGGCCGCACCTGCCGCAATCTCAATGGCAACTTTCTCATTCGTTGACCACTCTACATGACGTTGAGGATCAGGTTTGACTAACAATGAAGTTAATGCACCTGTCGAAGGTGTTCCCGGATAACCACTAACAACTTTTACCCCTGCACGCAATGCCCCCTGCGCAACTGCTTCGTTCCCTGTGATTAGTTTTTTCAAAGGATGCCTCCATAAAGAAACCGGAGAATTACTCTCCGGCCTCATAGATAACCTTATATAAGTGCTTTCTCTAACGCTGCAATCGCTCGATTATTCTGAGCGGAAGTACCAATGGAAATTCGCAAATGGTGAGGTAAGCCTTGCGAAGCCAAAGGCCGGATAATCACACCCTGCTTCAACATCGCTTGATAGACCTCCATCCCTGAGCCGGATACCTCAAAAAAGATGAAATTGGTCTGGCTGGGATAATACTTAATCTTCAATCGTTCAAAGGCTTCATAATATTTCTGCCTGCCTGCCCGATTGGCTTCAAGAGTTTTCTGAACGAAAGCATCATCGTCCAATGCTGCCGATGCCCCCACCTGTGCCATGCGATTTACTGCAAAAGCTTCACGTACTTTTAGCAATGCTCCGATCAAATCCGCATGTCCGATGGCATAGCCCACACGTACACTGGCCAAACCGTATACTTTCGAAAAAGTACGCAAGATAATCAGATTGGGATATTTCTCCAGATACTGCATACTCTGCGGATAAGTGGCATCGTCTGCAAATTCATAATAAGCTTCATCGGAGATAATCAGTACATCTTCAGGAACAATCGCCAATAATGATTCAAATACCTCGCGCGTGTAAATTGTACCCGTCGGATTATTGGGATTGCACAAACAGATCATCTTGGTTTGCGGCGTAATCGCTTTGGCAATGCTTTCAATATCAATACGGAAATCTGCCGTCTGATCAATCATTACCGATTTGGCATCCATCTTGGTTACCATACTTTCATACACCGGAAAGGAATAAAGGCTGATAATCACTTCATCCTGTGGTTCAACAAATGCGCTGCCCAACAAAGTAATGACACCATCTAGGCCGGATTCCACAAAAATCTGCGTGTCAGATACCTGATGTTTTTTTGCTAATTTTTGTACCAGCGCAAAACAATTGCCATCCGGATAAAAATTTGCCTGATTTTGTATCTCATTCATCATCGCTTGTACTGCTTTTGGCGAAGCCCCATTTGGATTCTCATTGGAGGCCAGCTTAATCACGTCCTTAATACCGTATTCGCGCTGAACTTCTTCAATCGGTTTCCCGGGAACATAGTCTCTCAGGCTGGATAAATTCTGACGTACAATTTTTGCGATATTCATGCCGTTTCCTTGGATGTCATAGGTATTTGTACATATCACTACCATTGTAATACTATATTGGGTATTTTGTTACATCTTAATGCCATTCTCATTAATATTTATGAGTTTGTTTCTTATACAAATTCCTTTTTCTGCTTAATGGCTGCCAGCACCCTTTCCGGGGTGAGTGGCAATTGTGTCACCCGCGCAGCGATGGCATCCGCTACAGCATTCGCCAGTGCAGGAGCCCCCGGTGTCAGTGAAGGTTCGCCAATGCCCTTGGCGCCAAAAGGTCCTTTACCCGTGCCGGACTCAAGAATAATGGTCTGAATAGCAGGCATATCATATGCCGTGGGTATTAGATACTCAGCAAAGGAGTGGGTCTTCAGATAGCCCTGATCCACAATCAAATCTTCCATCAAGCCATAACCCAGACCCTGCATCCCACCGCCCTGAATCTGTCCTTCCACCGCCACAGGATTTATCGCCCGGCCAATATCATGGCAGGCCACACTCTTCAAAACGCTTACCTCTCCGGTTTCCATATCCACGGCAACTTCTACCGCCATCGCGCCAAAGGTAAAGTCAGGCCAGATTTCGCCCTGACCGGTTTCAGGATCGGGGCGCTCACAAAATGGTGCCTTGAACATAGATAAATTTGAAAGTTCCACGCCTGCCGCAGCCGACTGTTTGGCTAAATCATCCAGCGCGATGAATTTTGTTGGATCCGTTTTGACAAATGCTTTTCGCTCAGCAATATCCATATCGTCCAGCGTTACATCAAATTTTTCAGCTGCAAATGTCAACACATTGGTGCGTACACTGGTCGCTGCCATCAATACTGCATTCCCGGACATGTACAACTGACGTGTAGCAGTGGATGTACCTGCTAGTGGGGTTAGTGCAGAATCAGTGTAATAAATAACCACATCCTCCAGCATGGAAACACCCAACACTTCGGCAGCAATCTGACACAAGGCAGAAATTTGTCCTGCGCCTAAATCGGGCACACCGCAGCGGATGGTCACACCGCCGTCCTGTTCCAGGGTTACCCAGGCTTGCGATGTATCATGAAAAAACATGATCCGGCCATAACTCTGCATATAGGAAGCAAATCCATGGCCAATTTTAATATGATCAGCGGAGGGTTTGCTCTTTTCACCCAGCTTTGCCAGGGAATGCGTAACTGTTTCTTCCAGCCAGGCCGCGCTGGTTATTTCGGCGCCTGTGGCTGTGGTTTGGCCTGTTTGAATATAATTAACCTTGCGCAGTTCCAGACGATCCATACCTATTTCTTTGGCAATTTCGTCCATATGCTGTTCGTAGGCTACACAAGCCTGTGCGGCACCAAATCCACGGAATGCACTGGAGAAAGGATTATTCGTCGCAACGGAATAACCATGCAGATCTACATTCTCAACATAATAAGGGCCAACGGCACTGCTAGTGGCATACATTAATACATAAGGACTGAGGAATACATACGCCCCGGAGTTTGAAATCAGGCGAACCTGTGAGGCGGTAATTTTGCCATTTTTCTTCACACCCGTTTTGTGACGGATGATAAAGGGATGCCGTTTGGAATGCGCTTTCAGGGATTCTTCACGGGTGTATTCCAGGCGTACCGGTTTTTTGGTTTTCATGGCCAGTAAACCGATATAAATTTCAACGGTAATATCCTCTTTCCCGCCAAATCCACCACCAAGCAAAGTGCCTTCGATATGCACTTTATTTTGTGACAAGCCTAATGCCAGCGCAATGGAACGATAATGCTCAACCACCTGCGTACAAACCCGAATGTGTACCACACCTTGATCGTCCACCCAGGCCACACCGCTTTCCGGCTCCAGATAGGCATGATCAATATAAGGCATGCGGTATTCACGTTCCACGATCAAATCCGCTTCCGCGAACCCTTTTTCCATATCACCGCGTTTGACCTTATGCTCCGCCACAATATTATCCGGTGCAAACACAATCGGGGCACCCGGTTTCATGGCTTCTTCGGTATCAAAGACACCCACTAATTCTTCATATTCAACTTCAATCAACTTTACAGCACGTTCGGCAATATCCAGGCTTTGCGCAGCCACCAGAGCAATTGCCTCACCATAGAAGCGTACAATTTCCTTCGCCAATACAGGCGCATCAGACCCGGCCCGGCGTTGCTGACCCGTCTGACCTGGCATATCCGTAACCAAAGTCTGATTGGGCATATCATCGGAGGTTAAAACCGCTTCCACACCCGGATAAGCCAATGCCTTGCTGATATCCAGTTTGGTAATTCTGGCATGCGGTTTGCTGCTGCGCAACACTTTGGCATGCAGCATATTGGTCATGGCGTAATCAGCGGAATATCGTGTAACACCCACACATTTTTCCATGGCATCGATACGACGCAGCGGTTGACCTATCTGACGCAGAGGCGGCAATTCAACTTTTGGGAGGGGTTTCGCTTGAATGCTCATTTTTGACCTCCGGAGGAGCTCATCTCTTCAGCAGCCTGCTGAACAGCTTGCACAATATGTCCGTACCCGGTACAACGGCACAGATTACCGGATAATGCCATCCTGATTTCATCTTCATTTGGATGAGGATTCTCTTCCAGCAGCGTGTAAGTGGACATCACCATACCCGGTGTGCAAAAACCGCATTGACTGGCTCCACTATCCGCGAATGCCTGTTGAATGGGATGCGGATGATTTGCATCGCCCAATCCGGTTACTGTGACAATTTCACTGCCATCTGCCTGCCAGATCAATACCATACAACTGTTGACGGCTTTGCCATCCATGATGACTGTACAGGCACCGCAATCACCGCTCTCACAACCATTTTTTACTTCTGTATACCCTAATTGGTCTCGTAAAGCACGCAGCAGGGTGGTGTTTGGAGTGATTTTCAATTCATGCTTACGACCATTGACGGTCAGGTTAATTGTTTTCTCTTCCATTTATAAATCTCCTCACATCATCCACTGATCTGCTTTACGGTTTCTCGCAGCAGGCGTTTCACTAACACGTCCACCATTTCCCGGCGATATGCCGCCGTAGCACGCACATCCGAAATCGGAGTACAAGCCTGCATAGCGGCTTTTCCGGCTTCTTCGTACAATGCTTCAGATGGTTTTTTGCCTTTCAGTAATGTTTCCGCATCATAGGCACGCAGCGGCGTGGGCGCCACTGAACCCAATGCAATGCGGGCTTCGCATATCAGGCCATCTGAATCCAATGCCACATATACTGCCAGGCTAACCACGGATATCGCATCTGCTTTGCGTAAACCAAGTTTATAAAAAGTGTTCGCACTGCCTGAAACAGGAACCGGCCAGCGAACAGCCGTCAACAATTCGTCCGAATTTCGTGCTGTTTTACGTACATGCACAAAAAATTTATCCAATGCCACCCATCGGGATGCACTGCTGCTGGTTAGCTCAACCTCGGCACCCAGCGCCAGTAAGGGTATGGCAGTATCTGATGCGGGGGATGCATCACAAAGGTTGCCGCCTACCGTAGCCCGATTCCGAATCAATGGGTTGGCAAACTGTATTGCCGCACGATACAATGCATTCGATTTTTCCTTCATCAAAGCACTTTGCTCAATGGCGCGTAAGGTTACCCCGCCGCCAATCTGAATCATGTCTCCTTTTTGCTCAATCTGACTCAATTCAGGCAGATAATGTACATTCATCACGGTTTTGGGTTCATGGCGGCCGCTCTGGCAGTCGACAATTAAGTTCGTACCACCAGCCACTGGCGTAATATTTTCACCATCTTTTTCCAACATATCCAGAGCATCTTGCAGGGTGGCCGGGGTAAGCATATCAAACGCTACTCTCATTGTTTTTTCCTCTGTTCTTTATTCCTTGAAAGTTTTCTCTTCGGTTTGCATTGATTATTGTTTTTCAACGGAATTGACAACGGCTCTTACAATACTGGCATAGCCAGTACAACGGCAGCGATTTCCTTTCAGGTACTCGCGAATTTCATCTTCCGAGGGTTTGGGTAATTCATTCAACAATGATTTTGTTGTCATCAAAAAACCCGGGGTACAGTATCCACACTGGAATGCCTTGGATTCCATATAGGCTTCCTGCACTGGATCAAATTTACCTGGCTTCTCTTCCAGCCCTTCCACTGTTTTGATGCTGCGACCATCCGCATGCACAGCCAATGTCAGGCAGGAGAGTACAGCCACATCATCCATCAATACCGTACAGGCCCCACATTCACCCAAACCGCAGCCATATTTGGCACCGGTTAAGTTCAGACGATCACGTAACACATTCAAAAGCAATTCATGCGCCTTTACCCGAATGCGGCGTTGCTTGCCATTTACTTTCAGGAAAATATCCCGTTCATCATCTACATCCAGGTTGACAGGTGTACGTGCCATGTTGGAAAACCAATTGACAATTTTATTTGGCCGTATCACTGCGACTTTACCGCAACGTTCCCAGGCTAAATGTAACGCATCTACCGTCATGGCTTTGGATACTTCCCGGCGATACCAGGTCGTTGAGCGGATATCATCAATCGGGGAGATATCTTCCGAGACGATCTCGGCGGCTTGCATCAACACTTCATCACTGAAGGTTTTGCCAGCCAGGAAGGCTTCAGCCCGAGCCAGGCGTATGGCTTTTGGCGCAACAGCACCCATTGCGATCTCACACGAGATGATCTTGTCACCTTCGCGTTGAATCCGTACAGCAATGCTGGCTTTCGCCAGATCGGCAGCTACGCGGGTAATTTTGATGTATGCACTGGCACAGTTATTTTGCGGTATTGGCAAAATAACGGCAGTCATGATTTCGTTTTCTTTTAATTTGGTTTTACGTGGATTAACCAGGAAATCACTCAGGGGCATTTCACGTGTGCCCTGTGAACTGAGCAAAACGACACGGGCATCGTAGACCAATAAAGCAGGCGGAGTATCCGATGCGGGTGATCCGTTGCATAAGTTGCCGCCGACGGTGCCCATGATTTCAATTTGTTTGCTGCCAAATGCGGCACAGGCTTCCGATAGTGCAGGATAATCTTTCTGAATATCCGTATGGTATTCAATTTCATGAATGGAAGTATTGGCTGCAATCAGTAATTCGCCGTCTTCATTATGGGTGATGCCCTTCAGTTCTGGGATCTGATTAATATTTACCAACATTTCAGGGTGGGCACGATTCATTTTCAGCATGGTCATTAAATGTGTGCCACCGGCCTGAATTTCGGCATCCTTACCGTATTCGTCCTTCAATGCCAGCAATTCCTTTATGGTTGCCGGCTCACGATAAGCAAATTCATATAACAGATGGGTGTTTTCAGCGCTATGAGGCGTATGATTGTCTGTCATTATTCTCGCTCCTTTAATGCCTTGAGCAGTTTTTCAGGGGTAATGGGAATTTCATAAAAGCGGATACCCGTTGCATTGTAGATTGCATTGGCATAAGCAGCCGCCACCGGATTTAAGGCAGCTTCACCGATACCCTTGGCCCCATGCGGACCGCTGGGTTCGTAGGTGTCGGCAAAATAAGTGATCAATTCCTCAATTTTGGGGCTTTCCATCACACCTGGTGTTTTCGCATCAATCCAATGACCACCCGAGGTCAAGCGACCTTCTTCATTCCAGTCATTTTGCTCATACAGGGCATAACCCACACCACGCGATAAACCACCTTCCAACTGGCCGCGTCCCATTTCCGGGTTGACCAGCGTTCCGCAGTCACTGCCCACGGCTGCTTTCTTGGTGGTGATGATGCCTGTCCAGGTATCGATTTCAATCTCCAGGAATACACTTACATAAGCCGGCGGACAATTGACTGCCCGATAACTATCCACTGCCGCAATGGTTTTCCAACTCATTGACCAGCATTTATTGGCGATTTCAGCAATGGTCATTTTCTTATCCGGGATGGAGGGTACATACACCACACCTTGTCCCAGTTCTTCATCCAATTTCAGGTTTAATGCTTCCGGCATCACATTCATGAAGCGTGCTGCGGCATCAAACAACTCAGCCTTAACCTGTTCAGCCACCTTGACCGCCGCCCCACAGCCCACATAAACACCGCGTGTGGCATGCGTGACCACATCATACACAGTGGAACAGGTCTCAGCGGGCGCGAGATTGACTTTATCAACCGGCACACACAAGGTCTCCGCCACCAGTTTTGCCATGGCTTCCAACGTGCCGCCGCCATGATCCATCAAGGCACTGACGATATCCACAGAGCCGTCTTCATTGATCTTGACCATCGCACCAGAATAATCGATCACATCACCGGGCTGAGGCGCACCCGCGCCGGAAGTGTGGAAGCTGCGTCCGTGACCAATGCCACTGACCAAACGTCCTGTTTGCGAACCCGCTTTCTGGCGGCGATCCCAGCCGATCAGTTCTGCACCTTTTTTGATCAATTGCGGGACCCCATCACTCAAAACGATCGAGCGTACCAGCGGTCCCTGACCCCAGAAGGTGTCCCCTAAACCGATATAATTTTTGAGGGTCAATGCCAGTGGATCCATACCCAGCTTTTCGGCCAGCTCATCCATCAGTGATTCTGTAGCAAAAGCCACCTGCGGATTGCCAAACCCTTGCATGGCGCAGGAAGGCGCTTTATTTGTATATACAGCCTTGCCCTGATACGCCACATTGGGGAATTTATATAATGAAACCAACCAACCGATCGCCACACCCAGATAGGAATAACTCTGAATGATATGTGCACCAATATCGGCAATCAAATCCATTTTGGCGGCGGTTAAAGTACCGTCTTTTTTCGCACCAATTTTCAAATCAATGATCGAAGGATAGCGGGTGTGATCATTCATATCCTCTTCACGCGTTAAAGAAAGCCGTACCGGTTTTCCGGCTTTAAGCGCCAATGCCGTACAGATCGGAATGGGCGTGTTGGTTTGAATACCCGATCCGAACGTGCCGCCCACGGGAATTTTTTTGACGTTAATTTTGCTTAAGGGAATATTGAATATCTGACCCAGTAAAATACGGGTGTTGTGAATGGTTTGTGTAGCAGGCCAAACAGTCAGGCCGCCATCTGCTTCCGGACGAACCACCACCGATTTCGGTTCCATTTGGGCATGATACAGCTTCGGCGTGCGGAAACGACCTTCAACAATTACATCCGCTTCAGCAAAGCCTTTTTCGATATCGCCTTCATATACTTCACGGGTCGTGGCGATATTATTTATAATCTCGATCTCATCCGCACCATACATGACTTTGTCATATACGGCAGGCGCACCATCCAGCATGGCTTTTTCAGGGTCCATCACGGCCGGCAGCACCTCATATTCCACTTTGACGGCGTTCAAGGCTTTCTGCGCCAGCTCTTCGGTTTCGGCAGCCACGGCAGCCACAGCCTCACCCATGCGGCGTACTTTATCCACAATCACATAATTGTCTTTGTGCAATGCCCAGGGCACGGTTACCAAACGCTCGTTGTAACGCACTTTTGGAATGTCATCAAAGGTCAGGCAAATGGCGCCCATGACCTCCGCCTCTGACGTATCTACACGGATAATTTTGGCATGCGCATGCGGACTGGCCACAACTCGGGCGTGCAGCATATTTGGCAGGCTGATATCAATGGCATATTTTTCTTTGCCGCTTACCCTGGCGTAGCCGTCTTTTCGGGGCAAGTCTTTTCCAAGGAAGTTAAATTGTTGATTCTCCATTCACACCTCTCCTCTGCTGACTTATGCGACTTCCCGTCAGTGGCAGCAGAAAAGTTCCACTGTATGGAAAAATCCTCTATGAACCAAACAAGTTTGGATTCCCTCCAAAAGAGTCACCAAACTTGATCTTGAAATTGTTGTACCTGCAACGATGTTAAGTGCTATTGATTCGGCGCACCCATCAACTTTGAGATCATCCGTGAAGTGTGTAAGACCTGCTCAATCATCTTCGTTTCCACTTCATCGGTGACGCGCGTAACCGGGGCAATAACACCTACACCAGCGACTAATTTCATCTGGTGATCGTATACCGGAGCCGAGATGCCCATGGCATCCTTATCCGTTTCTTCAAAGGAACGTGCATAGCCGCGTTCCCGAATGGTTTTCAATTCGTCTTTCATTAAAATGGGATCGGTTATGGTACGGTCCATCATGCGCAACAGTTCAATCCTGGAAAGAATGTCATCAATTTCAATTTCCGGTAGAAAAGCCCAGAGAATCTTGGAGGAAGAACCGGCATGCAGCGGTAAAGGCTGCCCCACACGCAAGGACAATCGCATGGGATGCGGACTTTCGATCATCTCCAGGCAGAAGCCGGAATAACCGTTTCGGATGGATAAAATGGAGGTTTCGCCGGTGATATCGGTTAATTCACGCAGGAATGGCAGCGAGATATTGCGCACATCCACCCCCGCCTGTGCATCCGTTCCCCAGCGGATCAATTGATAGCCTAACTGGAACTTACGGCTGTGTGTGTCGTAATTAACAAAACCCTGACTGCGTAAGGCTTCCAATAATCGATGGGTGGTGCTTTTGGGAATGCCCACTTTGTTGCTGATTTCCGTCAGTGTTAAGCGCGTGATACGACTGCTAAAGCAGTTCAGAATATCACATACGCGGTTAATCGTTCGTATCGTTGAATCAGCTTGAGGCATATGACCTACCTGGTGGAGTTCCGTATAACGGGACTGCGTTCCATATATTTATATTATAAGGAATTCAGCAGTGCAGGTCAATATGTTTTGTGTACGAATACAGGTGATATTGGGAGTGACAAATACCGGTGGGGCATAGAATGGGCGTTAAAGACCCACCAAATTGAATTTCCGTATGAAATCTATCAAATATCTTGTCATTACGAGACCAGATCGGGTCGTGGCAATCTCCCGGCTGGCATTGAGATTGCATTCCATGCAGCACACACGTTGTTGGGATTTCGACCTTCGAGTCTAGGCACAAAGGAGTAGGTTTCAAAGACGGTGACAATCAGAAATTACTTACTTAACCTACCCCAACCGATCGATCAATAACAAAACAAATAAAAGAATTCATACCTCAGCCCCTTTGCCCTGCGAAAATATCACAATCGAAAATCCACCGGCGATCAGCATAATCAACATCGGCATAACCATATCCGCCAATGTTCCCTGCCCATATATCAAAGACAGCATCAGTAAGGCTGTATTCAGGGCGATAAATACTGTAGCAGCAGCAAAGGCAAGCAAAGTTGCCATCAGATATCCCCAGGCTTGCTTGCGCCAAAGCAGCACGCCGCCCACCCAATGTAAGGGCACCATGATGCCAATCTCCAGGGCAGCCAGTTCAAGTGTGGTGTAGTGTTCCAATGCTGCGGGCGGCACACCAGCTCCGTATGAGCTAATCACCTGAATCAGATACTGAATCATTAACACGAAACCCAGTGCGATCACGTAAATCGCTACACTTTTTCGCGGAAATCGCGCGCCAAGTTTTTCCGGCAAACGGGGAAGATTCACACCCTGCAATGTAAAAATCAGACCAAACACACCCAATGAGAATAACCCTGTCCAGGCTAAAAAGAGTACATTGAACATATTGCCCATCACCCCGATCAGATAAATATAGGCCAGGTAGGTAAACAATGAAGCCAACAGCAATTGCCCTCTCAGTTTTCCACGATGAAACAAATTAACACCAAGCCCAAACAATGGCACCATCACCAGTAAACTCAACCAATCAAAGCCGCGAAACATGACTGCTTTAAAGACGCTGTCATATTGATACAAACCTGCACCGCCATACAGTTCCACGTCCTCACCCATCACTGACGTATACATGCTTGGGTTGCCCCCATCATCCATCACAATTGCAGCCAACGAAGTGCCAAATAAAAGGATTACAGCTAATACAGATAGAATCAACACAATGCTTTTGTTATTTTTCATCGTAACTCTCCAAATTTGCATTCAGGCACCCGGGGCATTGGCACAGTGTGAGCAGGATATTCCGCAATACCATGAAACATATAGCGCAAAACGCAGCCAAAAGTCGCAATTGATTGGTAAATTGATGGTCACTATCCTGGGATTCTTACAATTCTAAACCGTAACAATACCATAGGGATTGAGCAGAAAACAAAAAATCATTTTCTTAACCAATCCCTACAGATCAATAGTTCCAAAACAATTATTAATTTCCCCATGCCTTTACTTTCACGAAATATCTCTACAATAATTTTTCGATGCGTTCCAGCAGATTGGTTAGTTCAAATGGTTTTAGAATATAATCACTGACATTCAGTTGCAATGCTTTCTGAATCACATCACTTTTTGCCTGTGCAGTCAGCATAATCACTGGAATGTCTTCCATGCCAGGAATTTGACGAAGCTCCTGCAGCACTTCCAAACCATCTTTATCAGGCATCATAAAATCCAGTAATATTAAATCCGGCATATTTTTCATGGCATGCACTAAACCATCTCGTCCGCAAAACGCCACGTCCACTGTATATCCATTAGCGGTTAACAGCATTGAAATCAACTGAGTAATTTCCACCCCGTCATCAATGGTTAATATTCTCTTTTTTGCTGTTTTTTCTTGTATAGGTGTGACCATGGCATACTTCAAAGCTTTTTTTTAGTATAGCATAATCAAAATTTCAGGCTGTAAACCACATGTTAATTTGCGCCGCTATCCGGTTTGATAACAAATCAGGCTGCTTCAAACTGATACATGCAATGTACTCCAAAATGTATGCGGAAAATCATTAAATATACTCATGCTCCGTGCGAGCAATAATTTCATCCTGCAACGTTTTTCCTAAATTACAGAAATAATCGCTGTAACCGGCAACCCGCACAATCAGATCACGATACTCATCCGGATTATCCTGGGCTTTTCGCATGGTATCTGCATCCACCACATTGAATTGGATATGATGTCCATCCATACGGAAATAAGTGCGTACCAATTGAGCAACCTTGTCCAAACCTGTATCATCTTGCAGTAGTTGCGGCGTAAATTTCTGATTCAGCAGCGTACCCCCTGTACGAATATGATCAATTTTGGCAGCCGAACGCAATACCGCGGTCGGACCATTGCGGTCAGCACCCTGTACCGGAGAAATCCCTTCAGATAAGGGCTGTCCGGCCTTGCGACCATCCGGCATAGCACCAATCAGAGATCCAAAATAGATATGCACAGTGGTCGGCAGTAAATTGATTTCATACTGGCCGCCCTTGGTATTGGATCTGCCTTGCACGGCCTGATAAAACGCCTCAAAAACCAATTTCAGAAATTCATCCGCACGCTCATCATCATTGCCATATTTGGGTGTACGGTTGATCAGGATCTGGCGTTCCTTTTCATACCCATCAAAATTACATGCCAACATTTTTTGCATGTCCACCATTGAGATGGTTCCCTGTTCATAGACATGCGCATGAATCGCGGTCAACATATCCGTGATACTGCCGATACCTACCCCCTGAATATAGGACGTATTGTATCGTGCTCCGCCATTATGATAATCTTTGCCAGTCGCAATACAATCATCAATCAATAAAGATAAGAAAGGCACCGGTAAAAATGTGGCATACAGGCGCTCAATTTTTTGATTCCCGCGGATCTTAATATCAATGAAATAATTCAACTGTGTCAGGAATGCTTTCCATAAATCCTCAAAATCCGTGAAAGAAGCCGCCTCACCTGATTGCAGACCGACCTGTTTTTGGATATGTGGATCTAATCCGTTGTGCAGGGTTAACTCAAGAATCTTGACCAGGTTAAAATAGCCGGTCAGGTTGTAGTTCTCCTTGCCAAAAGCCCCGGTTTCCACACAGCCGCTGATGCCACCGTTGCGTGCATCGGCCACGCTCTTGCCCATACGCAGCATCTCTGCTACCACTACATCGGCATTAAAGATCGAAGGCTGTCCAAAACCGGTTTTGATGATCTGCATGGCGCGTTTCAAAAAGGCTTGCGGATTCTTCTTACTAAGTTGGATATTCGAGCTGGGCTGCAGTAAGCGCATCTCTTCAATCACATCCAGCAGTAAATAAGAGACTTCATTGACCGCATCTTTACCATCTGCGGATATCCCGCCGATATTGATGTTGGCAAAATCAGTGTAGGTATTACTCTCTTCAGCCGTTACGCCAATTTTTGGCGGAGCTGGCTGATTATTAAATTTCACCCACAAGCATTCCAGCAATTCCAGCGCACGCTCGCGGGATAATTTACCGGCAGATTGTTCTTTCTCGTAAAATGGCAGCAAATGACGATCCAGATGCCCGGGGTTAAAGGCATCCCAGGGGTTCAATTCGGTAATCACACCCACATGTACAAACCAGTAGGCCTGTAATGCCTCATGGAATGTTTCCGGTTTCAACGCCGGCACCGTACGGCAGATTCGGGCGATCTCGAGCAGCTCTTTTTTGCGTTGAGGATCAAGCGTTTGCTCGGCCATTGCCGCAGCCTTTTCAGCGTACCTGCGCGCATACCAGATTAAGCCTTCGGCGGTGATGCGCATGGCTTTGAGTTGTTCCTGTTTATTAAAAGCTTCGCTATCATGCAGAAAATCAAGCTGATCGATATGTGTATCAATTAAAGCGATAAAATCCAGCATACCAAAGCGATAGATTTTATCATCCAGTACGGTATGTCCCGGTCCGCGCTGTTCCATAAATTCGGTAAATACGCCCGCATCATATGCCAGCAGCCAGTCTTCATCCATTTCTGCAAAGATTCGTTCACGGATGGTTTTGCCGCGCCAAAAGGGAATAATTTCATTCAGGTATTCGTCCCGCACAGTTTCAGATACTTGGAAAGAAATTTTCTCGCGTTGATCCAGTATCTCCAGATCCTTCTCACTATGCAAACAGATTTCCGGAAAAGTTGGCGCTGCCATAGGCCGTGGACCGCGTTCCCCTACGATCAGTTCATCCTCACCAATATAGATTTCCTTACTCGCCAGAATATAGGCATGCAGTAAAGCACGTTCAACCGGTTTACTCTCATTGCCGCGATATACTTCTTTGTAAAATTGAGTACATAATTCGGCTCTTTCGGTTGAGATATGCGGTGTTGCAGAAAGGCTGGCTTGGCGCAGCCTTGCAATGCGTTCATTCATGAAATTCAACCTCCAATTTTTACCTCAAATCCGGCTTTTGAGAATTGCCTGAAGATATGTTTTACAACGCTGGGCTCACTGATACTACGTTTCTTTAGTCGATAATCCTGGTTCAATCGTTCATATTTGGCTTCTGCTGTATGATGATACGGTAAAATATCAACGCTGCGGAAACGGGTCTCCTCTGATAAAAAGCGTATCATCGAGGTTACATTATCAGCAACATCATTCACGTCCGGAATCAACGGGAAACGAATGCCAACTTCTTGATCCGTTTTACTAAGCATTTTCAAATGATCCAGAATCAAGCAATTCCCCACCCCGGTGTATTTTTCATGTAATTCGCTATCCATCAATTTCAAATCAAACAATATTAAATCGGTCACCGGTAAAATGGATTTCAATTTTTCCAGGCTGACATATCCGCAGGTATCTAAAACGGTGTGTAGGCCACGTTGCCTGGCAGCCTGAAAAAATGCAAGCAAGAAATCGGTTTGCTGTAACGGCTCTCCACCGGAACAGGTCACGCCACCGCCGGATTCATCAAAGAAGGGTTGGTCTTTTAATACGATATTCAATAAATCCGCGCTGCTAATTTCCCAGCCTATTTTTTCCCAGGCCGTCGTTGGGCAGATATCCACGCAATGCAAACATTCGCTACAAAGGGTTTTATCCCGCACAATCTTGCCAGCCTGATAGCTAAGTGCCTGTGAAGGGCAGCCATCCACGCAATCCATACACACAATACAGCGTGATTCATGCCAGCCAATTTGCGAATTGGGGCTGATTCCTTCCGGATTATGACACCAGGCACATTTCAATGGACAACCTTTAAAGAATACCGTCGTGCGGATGCCGGGGCCATCATGAATGGAAAAGGGTTTTATGTCAAATATCGTACCTGTAAGCAAGGGTTACACCGTTTAAGCTTTTCTTTTAGTATAAGGATTAATGAGGAACTTTAGTAGGGGGAGAATTAAATTAATCTACTACCAAATGCATGAACACGATTAAACCAAAATTTTAATTAGGGTGAAGGATGCTCCTCATCTTCACCTTTCCATCGATCAGAAAAATCTGGTATTGAAAAAATAACAGGTGTTTGGCAGGAAGATGCTTTACCTACCAATATTGCGTCTCGAGTTGGCAAAGTTGATATAGCTTGAGAATATTGTGTTCCCATATAATTACTCAAAAAATCTAAGCCTGTCTGATCAAAAGAACGTAATGCAATCATGGTATTACATTGGTTTAAAATAGTTTTTGTAACATTTGCAGTTCTTTGAGTAATCAATAAACTTCCTAATCCAAATTTTCTACCTTGCAATATTGTCCGTGCAGTAGCATTCACATATTCCTTATCAGATTGTTGAGCTACTTGATTCCATTCTGGAATCAATGAATGAGCTTCTTCAAATACTATACACAACCGAGCCGGTATATTAGTACCTGGTTCCAATTTTTGATCCTTTAATAATGAAAAAGCTGTTTCAACAAACTCCTTAGTTGTTTTGGGATATCCTGTACTATTTGCAAATTGATAAATTCCAATCAATGATTCCTTTTTTTCGAACCACTCATTAATTTCTGTATGGGTATGTAATTTAGTCGGTTTCAGATCTTGGAAGTACAAATAATATTCTCTAGTTAAATCCAAAATGAGAACTTGGATTCCGTTATTAATAATTGATTCGATAAGATGAAATGCCAAGTAAGATTTTCCACTACCTGTTACACCAATAATTGCTGTATTATGGGTGACTAATTCAGAAATATTTGCTAATACTGGGAATGATGAATTTGGTATTTTACCAACCATTACTTCATCATCTGGGATATCTGACTCTAACTCATTATCCTTATTCCCAAGAAACACTAGATTTCCAGCAGGTGGAATCCAAGAAAACTGTTCAAATCGTAATTTCGAATCATTCCACACACCAAGTTGATTTGCTATAACTTGAACATTTTTAATTGTATTTCCATCTGCTGAAATACTCTCAACAACAAATGCTTGTGTTATCTGATAATAGACTTTTTTCTCAGCAACCGAAGTCCATACTATTTCGCCTTTTCTGACTTCAAAATCTGGGTGTAAATAAAATTTTACAAAATCAATTGAAGATTCAACATCTATTACACTAATAGGTATATCATAATTCTCTTGATCATCGAAATTAATATGAAATTTAACTTCATCTGGTTTTTGTGAAACATAATTCCATTCTGAATTAATCTCGGTTAATGCAATTTTTACAATCCTATTACCTGCAACTACGCGATCATCAATTACAATAGCTTTGGATAACAAATGATTATCTTTAGAGTATGATTCAATTGATAATCCTAATATCTCATTTGGACAATTTCTATTTACTTTTATTTCAACAACTCTTGGGTCTGCAATTTTATATAATGTTCCAATATCAGTAATCATAGTGTCTTTATTTAAAGCTATATCTAAAACATGATCAATTGCTCTAGATATAGATGGAACATTAAAAACAATAAAAACAGCCCAAAAAGCAAATAGAGGTTGGAACCCGGCTTCAACTCCAAATTGCTTTATCGCACTCCACAAGAAAAAAGCAGAAAAAATCGCTTCTGGTTTTCCAATCTCTCTATTTATTTTTGATAATAATTCTCTGCCTCTTTTTTGATATTCTGGTCTGTTTTCTTTAAACCACATAATTATATAACTTGATATAATCAGCCATATACACCAAAATAAGAAAAGGTGCCACCAAAAATCGCGATCAATTGGATCAACTAATATTAATGACATTCCAGCAGTTCCATTCATAAAAATATTTGCATTTGTTGAAAAGAAAGGTTGGTCAATTAGACTAATCAATAATAATAACAAAAGTCCAGACGCAAACCAAAAATCATTTATAACAAATGAAAAATTTCCCGTAATTAAATAACCTATTAGCAGCAATAAAAATAAAAAGAGAACTAAAAATATTAATCTATAGCGTAATTTCAATTTACCCTCCTATAAAAATATCAATGGTAATGGAGTGAAATATGAGTAAACTGGCCCCAATGTCAAGGACAAAATAAAAAAGAGAAGCAAATCCTCACAAATAGCTGTGGGGATTTGCTCTAA
>JAEKNU010000001.1 GCA_016838895.1 Chloroflexota bacterium | reverse complement strand
CTAATAACCGTATTGGTAGCCGTTTTATCAAAAGGTTTATCATTCGAACTTCTGCTAATTGGTTTATTGTTTGTGGGCTTTTTCGCTGTTTATCGTTTTAGCAATTTGTTTTTCAATCGACTTAAATCTGTCAGGAAAGCAATTGATGAATTAAGTTACGCAACAACACAAATTAAGGTTCGTATTGCAATTGCGATTATGCTTGTTCTGGTAGCTCTATCTGAAATGATTGGTTCAGAAATCATATTGGGTGCTTTCATGGCAGGTATGGTAATTCGTCTAATTTCTACTCCATCAGATGCGCATGTAGAGGAACAACTTGAGACAATTGGATATGGTTTCTTCATCCCGATATTTTTCATTCAAGTTGGCACCGAGATAGACATCCCTACAATGCTGTCTTCAACAAATATTGGATTATTAGTTCCTTACCTTATTATTGCAGCAATTGTGGTAAAAGTATTGCCCGCATTAATATTCAAAAATGTGTTTAATTGGAAAGAATCATTAGGTGCTGGAATATTATTATCATCCAGGCTTTCTTTGATTATTGCAGCTGTTGCTATTGGTGTAAAACTGGATGTCATTACACCAGAGGTGCAATCAGTAATTATTTTGATTGCTGTATTTACAGTGACCTTCTTCCCCCCACTATTTAATTTCTTAATTCCTTCTGCGTCTCTTGATCGACAAAGGAAATATGTTATTGTTGGAGCAAGTAAATTTGGTCAGGAAATTGCAGAGCAATTGTATTCACATAATGAAGAAGTGACAATTGCATTGTTGCCAACCGAGACGAAAGATAAAATTAAGTCAAAAAATATTCCAAGTATTGAATTTGAGACCAATGCAAATCTGTCGGATCAAATGTTAGCCATGCTTACTGAGTCAACATCAATTATCTGTGCTGCAAATAAACATATCAATAACTTTCATGCTTGTCAATTAATCAAAAAGGCAAATCAGAATTCGAACGTACTTGCATTACTTGAGAATCCGAACGCGGTAGCTGAATTCAAGGCTTTAGGCGTCGAAACATTTTCCTGGATATATGATGTTCCTGCAATGATTGCAGCAATGGCTAGAAATCCAGTTGCCTACGCCCTATTGGCTGACACAAATGATGACAAAGAGATATTTGAGGTTGTTATTCAAAACAGATTTCTTTTTAACAAGAGGATTAGAGATATTCAATTACCAGGCGATGTTTTAATTATCTCAGTCAGAAGAAAAGGAGAAATTATTCTCCCGCATGGTGGGACTCAAATTCAACAAGGTGATTCAATCACTATTGCAGGATCAAAGGATTGTTTGTTTGAAGCAAGAGAATTACTTAGTTGATTTATAAATATAACATGGCTATGCGCATTATATTTATGATAAATGCTTCTTTATTTCATTCTCTTCATTGTATGAGTTTTACAGCTATGCTAAATCTGGTGCGTCCGGTATCTTTATATCAGGTGTTGAATAATCTCTACCAGAGAAATCCTCTTTTATCGCCAGATGTGTTGTAATTTCACCAATTGGCCCTACTAAAGGTACGATTAATCTCGGCAAATCCAATGTTGAAATCTTTGCACCTCTGCCAAGCAAAAGCGTTGGTGGTGAAATTGTAGTTTCGAAACCTGATTGTGACAGCTTTACACTGGCTCTTCCAGTAATAACATTGCCCAATTCCGCTACACCACTTTGCGCCAAACTATCAAACTCAGTTAATGTTTCCCCAAGAATTGTGGAACTAATTTTTAATGCTGTTTGTTTATCCATACCATATATTACCGTGCCAAGTACTCCCCCTACCATACTGATAATTACCGTAACATCACTAGTTAAATACGGTTCCGTTGCCACAACTAAATTGCCGCGATTCATTATGATACCTGCTTCAGCCTTCATAACCTCCACAGCCGCTTCTATAAAAGGTAAAAGTGTTTTTACATTCATGTTATTTCCTTCACCGCTAATTAAGAATTCACACTGATTGGTACAAAATTTTTGTCCTGATTCCCTAGAGGGCTTTCTCGCAAAGCCAGATGAATGACAATGTCACCATTATCTGTGGATAAGGGCACAACAATTCTCGAGAAATCTAATGTGGAAATCTTTACTCCCATTCCTGATATCATTGTTGGGGGGGAAATCATTGACTTGTATCCAGCCTCTTCCAGTTTTACCGTTGCTCGACCTGTGATAACATTGCCTAATTCGGCAATGCCACTTTGTGCAAGATTGTCAAATTCCGTACATTTTTGTCCCATCATACGAGAAACAATATCAAGGCATAAATTTGTTGAAAAACCATACATAACAACACCTTGCACCTTGCCTACTAACGTAAGAAGTACTGTTACATCGGTTGCTGTTAGTGCTGTTTTTTCTAAACTTAAATTACCACGAGTTGCTTCTAATTCGGTTTCCACTTTTAATACCTCAGCAGCTGCATCAATAAATGGGTTTAAAAATTTTACATTTAACATATAAATTGCGCCTCCCTAACACTAGAGATTCTTCTCTTTAATATAACAAGAAACACCAAAGCTGTTAAAGCCAAATTCATTCGGTCGAGGAATTATTTCGGTTCCTCCGATAAATAATATGCCGGATGCTCTTAAAGCGTCAAAGAATTTTTTATAAATTTGATTCTTTGCCTCATTTTTGAAATAGATAACAACATTTCTACAAACAATTAAATCGAAATTATTTTCAAATATATCTGTGATTAAATTTTGTTCCTTAAAATAAATAGACTTTAGTAGCGATGTCTTAAAAATTGCTTTGTCCTTTTCTATTTCAAAATACTTTTTTCGACGTTCCTCTGATACATTTTTTATTTCATCAATATGATAAGGTCCACCATCTCTGGCTTTAGCGAGAGCGCCTTTATCCAGATCGGTACCCAAAATATAGTGCTTTTTTGATGGTGCTAATTCATTTAGTAATATCCCTAATGTATATGGCTCTGCGCCGGTTGAACAACCTGCGCTCCAAATTCGTAAGCCGTCTCCCAATGAATTTTTATTAGGCAAATCATTAATTAACTTTGGCAGAATTTTCTCCTCTAATTGTCCCCATCGTTCTTTATCGCGGAAAAACTCTGTTACATTGATGGTTAAAAAATTTCTAAATTTTAATAAATCCATTTCTGATGTACGGATAAATTCAAAATATTTATCCCAATCCCCATATCCACTTCGAGTCAGCCAGGAGCCCAAGCGGCGTTTCATTTGTTCTTCTTTATAATAATCAAGATTGATGGATAGTACCTTGTTTACCTGGTTTTTTACTTCTAAATATTGTGCGTCATCCATCAGTTAGTTCCCTTTAAATAATTAACAATCTCGGTAGACATATCATTTATGTGTACATTTTTGTCTGCTATACCTGCTTCATAAATACTCCGAGGCATTCCCCACACCACACAGCTTTCTTCTGATTCTGCTAATACGATGCCGCCAGATGAATTTACCAATGTCGCTCCAGTGGTGCCATCATTGCCCATGCCAGTTAGCGTAACACTGATGATCTGACTGCCAAAATTTTGCGCGAGTGAGATTAATGTAACATCAACTGCAGGTCGTACACCATGCATAGGAGGATTTTGGTTGAGTTTAACTGTGCCCGTTTTATCAAACACCATATGAAATCCTCCAGGAGCTAATAATACTTGTCCAATTTTTAATTGATCGCCAGGCTCAGCCTCTTTCACTGAAAGCCATGAATTTTGATGAAGGCGTTCTGCAAGTGATCGAGTAAAACCAACAGGCATATGTTGAATAACGACGTATGCTGCTTCTGGATCAATTGGTAAAGCAGGAATCAGTGTATTCAATGCTCTCGGGCCACCAGTTGATGAACCAATCACAACAATGCGATCATGAGTTGTGATATTTCGGTGACGCATTTCCACTTTTTTAGCAGGTACTGTTGCAAGGATGTTCCGCTGCCTTATTGAAGGAATTGCCGATCTGTTGATTTTTTTTACTTTTGCTTTTGCCGCTACAATAATCTTTTCTTCAACATCATCCAAAATTGCGGACATATTCGCTTTTACATCTGGCTTTGCTATAAAATCAACAGCACCATAAGTTAACGCCTGAACAGTCTCTAGTGCACCTTCTTTAGTTAAACTACTTAACATAATTACAGGTCTCGGAAATTTTTCCATGATCTGTTTCAATGTTGAGAGACCATCAAGTCTGGGCATTTCAACATCTAAAGTAATCACATCAGGATTTAGCTTTGGAATTAATTCCAATGCCTCTATACCGTCTTTTGCTGATCCAACAACGGTAATCCTTGGTGATTCAGATATCCTTTTCGCAATGGTAAACCGCATAAATGCAGAATCATCCACAATAAGGACACGTATTGGGCTCTCCTCCATAATAGATGGAGTATTCATCCCTATTCCTTAGGCAGCAATTTGCCAATTGCGTTTAATACACGCTCCCGCTCAAAGGGTTTCACAATAAAATCTTTTGCACCGGATTTAATAGCATCCAGTACCACTGATTCCTGACCTAATGCCGTCAGCATCACAACAGAAGCACTACTATTAATTGAACGAATTTCCTTCAATGCAGTTAAACCATCCATTTCCGGCATTGTTATATCCATCAATACAATATCAGGGTTTTCTGCCTGATATTTTTCTACTGCTCTTGCACCATTCTCTGCTTCCAGGACCTCGTGTCCATCAGCTCGCAGCATCTTCGAAATTCTCATTCTAAGAAATTCTGCATCATCAACGATTAATATTCTTGCCATATCAAATTTCTCCTTGATACCTAAATATCTTTTTCCTTTTCACCCATAGTTCGTATGGTGGCTCTTCCTTCCTCAATATAAAGTCTAAAAGTTCTGCCATTATGTCCGCCAGTTTCGATTACATCAGGTGTCCAAGTAATTTTTTCAAACATCGCTTTGGCTGCTTTTACATTTCTTGTGCCAATATCAAATGGAGCACTATCTTTGTTAGCCATCAAAATATTCGCTCCACCTATTACATATAATTTACTGCGTTTTTTATCCAAACCTAATTTTTCCAGTTCCGATATTAACATCTGAATTCCAGAGTCCACATATTTTGATGCAGTATCTTGATTTTTGTTGCTTGAAGAAGATGGTAGTACAGCATGAAGCATTCCGCCAACACCCTTTACAGGATCAAATATACCCACACCAACGCATGAACCTAAACCAAAGGCAACTAAAACTGTATTTGGATCATCGCTAATTTTTATTTCTCCAAGGCCGACAGCAATATTATTCAGCATGGATTAGTTTTCCTTTATTATTCTTTCCAGACTCTGTGCATCAGGTACGATCCAAAAGTTTGCGTCTATTTTTCTGTTTTTCAATTTATAAGTTGCTTGAAACATCAGTACATTATCGTTGACTTCATCCATTGTGGCGATCACCACACTCAGAATTGCACCAATCATATCCACCATAACTGCTGGTGGTGTTGGCCGAAGCGACAATCCAGTGGTATCCGCCATAGCGTTTAAGAAAAAAGTTCCGGTTAAGTTTCCGACTTCTGCCAAGGCAGAACGTTCCATTGAGCCAAGTTCCTGAGTCGTTCCATCTGGTTCTTCCATTAGCATATCACATATGCTTAAAGCTCTTGCATAAGGCAAGATAAGCATAATTTGGCCAGTCATATCCCCTTCGATCTTTAAATATATGCCAACTGCGTCATTTTCCGGGCCACCAAGAAGCATAGGGATGTCATTAAGGGGCACTGTTTTTACTTCAGGATTATCAACAGTTAGTTCAAGGCCAACCATCTCCGAAAAGCCTTTTGCAGCATTTGCAAAACCTTTTTCGACAATGATTTGCATTTGTTCAATTATTAACTGATTTATATTTTTGCTATTTTGGTCAGACATGTGTTTTCCTTAACTTCTAACAACTTCATTCGATACAGCCGATAGTTTCATAACATCCTGAACATCCATAATTAGAATCACTTTACCATCTCCCAAGATTGCAGCACTGGCAACACCATGTACTTCGCCAAACAATGGTCCAAGTGATTTCACAACCACTTCTTCTTGTCCGAGCAATGAATCAACTAATAAACCAATCTGCATTCTTCCTGAAACAACAACTACAACATACCATTCTTCTGAATTCTGTCCTTTTTTGTCTATATTGAATACTTTAGTCAAATCAACTACAGGAAGAACTCTATCTCGTAATACAAACACCGGACTATTATTGACGGTCTTAATCTCCGATTTGGTTATTTTTTTTGTTTCCATAACAGAAACGAGTGGAATGGCAAAAACCTGTTCCTCAACCTGAACTAACAATGTTGGTACGATAGCTAAAGTGAGAGGCAACATGATTTCAAATTTACTGCCTTTACCAGCCTTGGTTTCTACCTGTATTGATCCTGATAATTTTTGTATATTTGTACGGACAATATCCATGCCTACACCACGACCAGAAACATCACTAACCTTTTTGGCCGTCGATAACCCAGAAGCAAAAATAAGATTGATCGCTTCATCGTCAGACATGGTGTCGTGTTCATTTTGTGATATCAGTCCTTTTTTTAATGCAGACGCCTTGATTTTGTTCGGGTCAATCCCGTTACCATCATCTTCAACGGATAACAATATCCGTCCTTGTTCATGTTTTGCCGTTAGATAAACTTTGCCAATTTCAGGTTTTCCAACTTGTTTTCTAATATCAACTGGTTCAATGCCATGATCAAGGGAATTTCGAATCAGATGAATTAATGGATCTGAAATTTCTTCAATCACAGATCGATCTAATTCAGTTTCTTCACCTTCTATAATGAGATCTACCTTCTTGTTAAATTTTACTGCTAAATCTCTTACCATCCGAGGAAATTTGTGAAATACATTTGAAACTGGTAACATTCTGATGCTCATCACTTCTTTCTGCAATTGATCAGTAATGCGTCCCACATGGCTGATTGTTTCGGATAAACCTTCTGCTTTATTCTGTCCGACATCCACTTGTTCAAATATTGAGCGCAATTGATATAAACGATTCCGATCCGTGATTAACTCTCCAACCAGGTTCATTAACCGATCCAAACGCTCTACGCTTGTTCGAACTGTTTTTTCGATATGAACTTTTGCCGGTACATTTGTTAATCGCTCATCACTGGAGACATTTTGTACAACCTTATCCTGAGATTTCTCAACCATTTTGCTTTTTTGCTTGTCATCACTTTTTTTAGATGATGGTTCATTTTGATCAATTATCTGAACAGTGTCTAATTCATCAATTAACTCAATTTTTTCTCTCAAAATTGTTGCATTTTCGTTCGATTTCACCATTGCGACAAGCAAATAAACTGGTTTGGCTGTTTCAATTTCACTCATATCTGGGGTTAATGTAATAATTTCACAGGATTCCTGTAAGGCTAATACAACCTGGAAAGCTCTGGCAGCAGATGCAATACTGTTTTTGCTAATATGAACAATAACTTCAAATGTATACGTACCATTCTTCTTGTATAATTCAGCATCCGCTGTCATATTAACTTTTTTTAATTTAGGTTCCTGTTTTTTTGTACTTCCAGAAATAACTGTTTCTTCTGAACCAAATAAAACAAAACCATCCAATATCTGATCCATATCAACATCGCTTTCTTCATTGTCAATAACTTCATTGAATAAAAGACGAAGACCATCTACGGCAACCAGGCTGGAATCTACTAATTCAGTTGATGCGCCATATTTTCCCTTGCGCAATCCGTCTAGTGCTGTTTCCATAGCATGAGTTACTGAAACCATGCGTTTATGCCCTATCATCCCTGCCATACCTTTTAAGGTGTGAGCAGCCCTGAAGAGTTTTTGAACCAGTTCCTCGTTTTCTCCAACGCGTTCCAGTTCAATTAAGCCTTCATCTAACATTTGCAATTGTTCTTCTGATTCAGCTAAAAATACAGGTAACTCATCTTCAGAGATATCAAATTGGAGAGCCATATTTGTCCTTGCCTTCTAATGAATAAAATTCTACATTAATCCTATCTGAAAAAGCACTTTACCAAAATAAATCATTCATAAAAACTACGCAAAATATGAATGAACAAATTTTAGGTGAAGTACTCTGAAATCTTTCCATATGTATAATTTGTAGGGTTAATTAACTCATCATTTGCTCTGATTTCATAATGCAAATGTGGACCCGTTGAATTGCCAGTATTTCCGGATAACCCTATAACTTGTCCATTTGAAACACGATCTCCAACAGATACTGGGATTGAATCTAAATGACCATAATATGTTTTATACGTTCCGTTATCAACAATTACTAAATTTCCATATCCTTCACTATTCCAACCGGCATATTTCACCACGCCAGACATTGTGGATTTAACATTTGTACCTACTTCAACGCCAAAATCCAACGCCTGATGGGCGCTGTGATAATTCTGTGTTAATGAGGCCTGTACAGGCATACCGGATGGTGGCTCTGAATAATTGTTGCTGGTATTCAAATTCATGTTTTGCAATAGTGGTGCCAGGGTCAATAACATTTGTTGTAAATTACTTGAACCATCATTAGACCCAAACGAGTTCATTGATGAACTTAATAACATATTCAATATCGAATTAAAATCCACTTCGGAATTTTGTATACCATTATTTTGATAATTTCCCATCATTGAAGTTGGGTCGATTTTTATTCCCTGACTCATAGATAATGTCATATTTGTTTCTCACATGTTACCTTTATTATTTTGATTCACTTTTCAATCTTAACCGATAAACAAAAGCAAGGATTTCTGCTACTACACTATATAATTCAGGAGGAATCATTTCTTCTAAATCAACTTGTGACAATGCACTAGCCAATATCATATCTTCCTGAATAGGAATATTGTTTTCTAATGCCACGGCGATAATTCGCTTAGCAATTTCTCCTTTACCTTTGGCTACAACGCGCGGTGCTACATCATCTTCATCATAATGTACAGCTATTGCTGTTTTTTTTTTGAAGATTGATTGATCATCATTATTGTCGATAATTTGTTCACTCATCTTATGCCTCGATATTTACTCGTTCAACAACCGGGATTGAATTATCTGTAGTTGACATATCCAGCATTGATATATCGTGGCTAACGTTACATTTTGTAAACTGCAATTCATAACCCAGTCGTTCCATTGCTGCTTTAAACGATAAAGATTCATCATCCACTAGACTTTTCCATTTTTCCGAATTGACTGTCATCCATGCGCCCATTTTTTTTCCCAGCATTGAGATATCAATTTTTATTTTACTGGAATGGTCTAATTCAAAAGAAAGAATCAATCTTGTATCTTGGGCACTGATTTTTTTATCCTTCTGACCAGATTGATAAGAAATTTTTATATTTGCCGGCGTGAAGTTGTTTTGATTCTTTTGCTGACTTTCTTGCAAAGCACCAGCATTTATCGGTAGATTTACGGTTAGCCATGGAGGATCCAAAGGATCTGTCATTTGCGCTGTATTTAAAAATTGCATCTGACGCATCGAATTAATCATTGTATCTAATAGCTTTACTGCTGCTGATTCATTCCGATTTAGAAAGTGATTTCTCAAATTTAATAGCAAATTCAAATTTCCTTCATCGTCAATCATAGCATTTAGATTACTGCTATCAACCATGCCAGCAATATTTGCTTCGATAGATTTTCCAAACACCGTAATTATGTTTTTTATTTGCTCTGCCATCTGTTCTGGTGGTGCACTTAAATCAATTCTCAAATTTTCTAAAAATTTCAAACCGGATTCAAGTAATTGGCGAACTTCAGGAGAGGATTCTTTTTGAATTTGCTGTCGTATTGCCATCTGCAAGTCTTGAACATTGCTGTTAAAATCAGGAAGTTTCTGTAAAGCTAATGCTAAACTTCCGTTTGATATCGGGAAGCCGCCAGATTTTAGAGCAGCAGCCATTTCTGCTTCAGCTTCACCCCATTGCCCAAGAGATTGCAAAGCTGTTTTCATTTGTTCCATTAATTTTTGCGTTACTGGTAAATTATTTTTTAGCAAAGCTTTCGCCAACATCACATTCTCATCATCAACAGGCATTTTGATTATATGCAGTAAATTTTTTGATAAGGTTATCCATTGACTTTCTTGTGTTGTTATTGGTGTTGATTGCAGCTCGCCCAGTAATTTAAGCTGTAATTCACCATTCACCATGCCTTTTACTATAAATTGTGCTGATTGTCGGTTAGCCAGTTCAGCGGACTGCTCCGGAGATAACAGTTTTCCAATTACCCTGATCCCACGAATCATCAATTCCACCTGATCGCCATTGACATTCAATACTTCGCCAGTTACACGTTGATTTGTGCGAAGTTGAATTTCACTACCGCCGGGCTTTTCGATTAGTCGTATAGGAGTCAGTCCGCTGATATTCATTCGTATACTACCTTACGTATTATCGTTTGATATTAACTAATTCCTGGAGCATCTCATCTGAGGTTGTAATAACCCGAGAATTTGCCTGAAAACCTCGCTGAGCCATAATCATATTCGCAAATTCACGACTCATATCAACATTTGATCCTTCTGTATACCCAGCAGCAATAGTTCCACGTCCACCGGAACCTGCAGCACTGATTCTTGCCTCACCAGAGTTCAAACCCACTGAATAGCGATTGTTGCCCTGACGTAGTAAACCAGATGGGTTTACAAAAAGTGCCATAGCCAATTGACCCAAAGGACGTTGTTCACCATTTGAATAAACACCAAATATTTCACCTGTTGTGGCACTGACATTGAAACCTGACAAGCTGCCGGCTGCCAAACCATCCTGGCTGCCCATTGTGGCTGTGTTTGTCGCTGATAACATTGTTAAACCTGACAAATTGATATCCACATCAAAATCATCAGCACCAGGACTACCTGAAATACTGACAGATGTTGGTGCATAATCAAGTGGCAAATCAGGATTAATAAATTGACCTTCTGAGTTAAATTCTACTGCACCAGTAAGTGTGCCAGTGGCTACAACATCACCCTGTGCCGCCCATGTCCAGTCATTGTCGGTTGTTTTCTCAAAAACCAATGTAACGCTACGTAAAACACCAAGTGAATCGTAAGCGCCGACAGTTACATTATAGGTACCCCCAACAACTGTTTTTGCATCCAGGTTGCCTAACATATAGGCTTCAGATGATTCACGAGCGACTGTAGCATCAACAGGAATCTGAATCCCTTCCAAAGGAGAGCCGGTATCAATGGCACCAGTCCCGTCTGCCTGCCATCCCATGATTTGATCGCCAGATGCAATATTTACTAAAAAGCCTTGTGCATCAATGCCGATTGATCCATCACGTGAATAATATTGCGCAGTATCTTGCTGATAAACAAAGAAACCATCGCCCTGAACAGCCAGGTCAAGATCTCGACCGGTGCTCTGTAAAGCGCCTTGTGAAAATGTTTGTGTTACAGAACCAATATTTGTACCTAAACCAATCTGAATAGGGTTCTGTCCACCAAGGCTTGCATTTGGAGCTGCACCAGATTGCACTAGCTGTGCAAATTGATCTTTAAAAGTAACACCACTTGATTTGAAACCCTGTGTATTAACGTTAGCCAGGTTGTCTGCTATAACATCCATGTAATTCTGTTGTGTCAACAAACCATTAATTGCTGTGAACATTGAACGTATCATTATTTCCTCCGGTATGAAGAGTACAGGCTTCCTCCTAGAGGGCCGGCCTGATTCTAATTGTTTTATTTATGCGCTACGGTCATTTTGTGCAATGACAACGCTATCGATTTGTGTGAAAACGCCTTCACTGCGTTGATTCACATTAATTGTTGTAACCACTTTTCGATCTTGAACATTTACAATAAAGGCTAATTGGTCCATTAATATTAATGATTCTTTTGCGCCTTTTGATTCTGCCTTATTTACTGCATTGTTCAGGCGTTGCATATCTTTCTGACCTAATTGAATATCTCGCTTTTCTAAGCGCTTTTGCGCATGGTTTGAAAAAGTCAGATCATTTGCAGCTTTGAGAAGGTCAGAAAATGCAACATCAGTATTCGAATTTGCATTAACTGTTGATTTTTGTTCAACTGCAAGTGCTGATCCAATTCCTGATATCTGCTGTAGCTCACTCATTTTATGCCTCTTCCGCGTTAGCTACGCCAATGATATCTTCAAGTGATATGCTCCGATCGTCGACTAATAAGCTAATGGCTTTATCATCCACGCTGATTGCAGACACAACACCTTCAATATAGGTATCTTCCATCAAATAGGCTACTTTTTTACCAATTAATGAACTTGCAGTAAGGAACTGATTTGATTGATCCACCGCTTTAAGGGATTCTGTAATTTTCTGTAATTCTTGCAGCGAATTCATTTGTGCCATTTGCGTTACCATTTGCGAACTATCCATCGGTTCCATTGGATTCTGATGCCGCAATTCTGCAAGCAATAGTTCCATGAACGTATCTTCAACATTGTTGTTTGATGTAGATGATTCTGTTGTAGCAGTTGAACTACTTGCTGCATTTACGCCATATTTGCTATAAATATCAGCGCTGGTGGATGTACCTGTTACATCTGTCATATCATCCTCCTTATATTAAATAATTGAGACCAACAATTGTCTGTGGCGCTTCATAAGCATTGTTATAAGTTTCGACATTTTCTACTAGTGGAGAGAATCGATTCGAAAACTTATTACCGCTTTGCTGTTCAGATCCCTGTTGGTTCTTAAAATTCTGCTGGGAAAAGCTAAAATCATTCACCACAATCTGGTCCACTTTTATACCAATATCAGTCAACATGGTTTTTAGTGTCTCAGTTTGATTTGCAATGACCATACTCGATTGTTGGCTATCTGCCTTGAATACAACTTGTGTGCCTTCTTTTCCGGCAATTATCCGTATATTTAATACGCCAAGGTTTTCAGGTTCTAGCTGTAATCTGATTTCATTGTTCCCAGGTTTTACAACTTTGCCTAGTGAATTTTCAATTTGTGTCAATACACTTTCCTGAATACTCACTTTCGGTAAATCTTGTACTGTTTCATTGGCAACTGAATTATTTGTTACTTCAGATGCAACAGCTTGCTTGTTTTCAAGATTTGTTATAGGTGCTGTTTTGTCAGATTGCTGCACGGTTTCCACAACAATGGTATTGCTGGGAATATCAACAACTTTTGTTTCTTCACTTGAAGTTTCTGCAACTTTTGCATTCACGATCGAATTTGTCGTTGCTTTTTCTTCCTGAATTGTCTCCACAGGAATAGATTCAGATTGGTTTTCTGGCAACTCAGTTTTCTTTGCTTCTTTGCTACCGTCGGTGCTCATTTCTGTTGAAGCAGTTTGTAGTTGTGGTTTCATTGTTTGTTCTGCTTCTTTTGTCACGTTTTCAGTGCTCTGCACAGTATCGATGACTGCTTGTTCACCAGTTATGCCAATTGTTTCTTGTGGCACTTCTTCACTCTGCGATTGAATCGGAGCAATAATCATAGTTTGCCAGGCAGCATTCACTTCACCTTGCTTCTCCAGACGCTCGGATTCCTCTTTGACAGAAGTTGTAGTTGTTTCCTTCTTAACTTCCTCTGTTTTGCTTTCGGTTTTACTCGATACAGATGCTTTTGCTTTTGATTCCGAATCATTTATGTTTTTCTCATAAATATTTGCAAAATCTTTCTGATCTTCCGAATTCGCATATTTTTGTGTAGAAGAAACAGTTGATTTACTTACCGTTGGTACGTTAAGTAATACTTCCATTTGTTCCATTTATTACCTCTAAGTTGAAATAGACTTTAATATTGATAATTTTTTTGTAATCACTTGTGTTAATGCTTGATATTTCAATTCGGTTTCAGACATTTCTACCAGTTCCTGATCTATATCTACATCGTTGCCATCATTTCTCAAGCTGCCGCCCGGACGATTACGAACATTGTAGAAATTTGACCCGGATATTTCATTCGGGGACATATGCCCCTCTCTGGTCTTTTTCTGTTGAATACTGTCATTACCGCTCATTACATGTTTTATAGCAGTTTCAAAATTCACCTCCTTGGCTAAATAACCAGGTGTATCAACATTTGCAATATTCTGAGCAATTAAGTCCTTTCGATAAGAAAGACCATTTAATGCTTTTTGCGCTAAGGATATTGCTGAATCATTTGTTATATTTCCCATAATTAAATCCTTTCGTTAATTGACCCAGATGTGTAGGTAGATAATACACGCTGTACATAGGTCTGGGTTTCCTGATATGGCGGGATGCCGCCGTAGGAATTTACAGCACCGGGTCCAGCATTGTATGCTGCCAGAGACAATGACACATCTCCGTTATACATATCTAATAAATTACTCAGGTACTTGACACCTCCTTCTATATTTTGATAGGGATCAAAAGAATCCGACACCCCCAAACTAGCCGCCGTAGCAGGCATTAATTGCATTAAACCTTGTGCACCAGCATAGGATTCTGCATTCACATTAAAATTTGATTCATTTTTTATGAGTGCACCAACTAAAGATGGATCAACACCATATTTATCAGAAACACGTTCAATAATCGAAGCAAAAGATGTATTCTGATACCCCTGATAGTCGCCATCAACTGTGGTTTCACTTTCAATATTGACATTTTGCGCATTTGATTGCGCCTTCTCCATTAATGATTGGACAAGGTTATACAAAGTTAATTGAATTTGTGTACTTACCATTGATTCAAGCATTATTAATAACCTCCTTTATCCAGGCTGGCTTTACTCATTTGCATTTTCATGTTGGTTTTACTGGTGTAAATGTCATCCTGTTGGCGTTTTTCATACGCCTCAATTTTTAAATCATATTTCTTTATCTCTTTTTCTTTCAGCTTATCCATTACAGCTTCATCCTGTTTAGCTGCCAAAATTTCTTTTCGTTTTTCCTCAATTTTCACTTCAATTTGATACAAATCCTGCATACGCTGTTCAATTGTTTTTTCCAATACTTCAACGTTTGATTTAACTTGCCTTATTGCAAGTAAATCTAATTCACCAGTATGAAGATTTCTCAATTCTTCTAGAAACTCATCTTTTTTGTATAAAAGTAAATTAATGAGTTCTTGAAGTCTTGTTCTTTGTGCATTTAAATAACCTAATTCAATTTCGAACTTTTCAACCCGACTATGGTGATAATCTAAAATTGATTGCAGTGTAAATTTAGGCGCCATCTTTTGTCTCTCCTGTAATCACAACTTGATCCAATAATTGATATGTTTTATCTAATTCGCAAAATTCAGGTCCCTGCAATAGGAAATCGTTCATCGCAGGTAATGCACGAATAGATGCGTCAATATCTGGATCTGTACCATTAACATATGCACCAATATTTATTAAATCTCTGGCTTTTTCGTACGTAGCCAGTAATTTCCTTGCTGTTGCAGCTTTTCTTTTATGATCATCCGAAATAATTGAGGGCATTACTCTGCTGATGCTACCTAACACATCAATTGCAGGATAATGATTTCGCATGGCTAATTCTCGCGATAAAATAATATGTCCATCCAAAATACCTCTAACTGCATCACAGATAGGTTCATTGAAATCATCGCCTTCCACTAAAACGGAGAAATACCCAGTAATTGAACCAATTTTTCCTGTGCCAGCTCTTTCTAGTAACTGCGGCAATAATGCAAAAACTGAAGGAGTGTACCCTCTACTTGCCGGAGGTTCTCCAATCGCTAATCCAACTTCACGTTGTGCCATGGCAAAGCGTGTGACTGAATCCATCAAAAAAGTAACATCAAGCCCTTTATCACGGAAATATTCAGCGATTGTCATAGCAACCCATGCAGCTTTTAACCTAAGCAGCGCTGGTTTATCTGATGTTGACACAACAACAACTGAACGTTTTAAGCCTTCTGGACCTAAATCTCTTTCAATAAATTCGCGGACCTCACGTCCTCGTTCACCGATCATGGCTATGACACTAACATCTGAGCTGCTGCTTCTGGCGATTGCTCCGAGTAAAGTACTTTTGCCAACACCGCTTCCGGCAAAAATACCCATCCGTTGACCTTTGCCACAGGTTAACATTCCATCAATGGTTCGCACACCGGTAATCAATGGATCTGAAATAACTTTTCTTTCCAATGGATGAGGAGCATAATTGAAAATGGGCCGTTTCGGTCCTTCCTCCAATTTTCCTAAACCATCCATAGGCTCACCAATACCATCCAACACGCGGCCTAGCAGTTTTTCGCCAACCGGGGCTTGAAAAACGGTACCTACAGGAAATACACTGCTATCAGGTTGAATGCCTTCCATATTTCCAAGTGGCATTAACAATGTTGTTCGATTTCGAAAACCAACAACCTCAGCAAGAATCGCCTGTGTGCTGTTCGAACGTATTTCACATACCTCACCAATTTGACACTCAAGACCTACTGCTTCAACCGTTAAACCAACAACTTGCACAACTTTCCCAGATGTACGAATTGTGCTCAATTTATTAATCTCTGTTTTGTAACGGTCAATGTTTATAATTGGCATTTATGCCTCTATTTGGTCCAATTGAATATCTGTAATTGAATCAATTACACCTTTTAATTGACTTTGAATTCTTCCATCTACAGATCCATAGTCACCTTCAATGAATACTCCACCAGGTAGCACTTCATTATTTGATGCCAGTTGAATCTTTTGACCGTTATAATCAAGCTCCGATTCTCTCCATAGTTTCTTCAACTTTTCAAGATCATTCGGATTCAGATACACCTTCAAATTACCAATTCGACTTGCCTCATTTACAGCACGTCCAACAATATTTTTTAATATATTTTCATCCAGCTCTATACCGTTAGTGAACATTTTCTGCGCGATGATTTTGACAAGATCAATCACATCATTTTCACTATTGCTGATTATTTCTTCTTTAATATGATTCAACTCTACTTGAATTTTCCGTAGAACATCAATTTCTGTATTTACTTGAGCAAAACCGGATTGATATCCTTCTTGATGAGCTTGATCCTTTATTTCTTTTAATTCAACATTTGCGTTTTCCAAAATATTTTGTGCTTCTTTTTTTGCATTCTCAATAATTTCTTTGGAAAGACCCTTTGCTTCATAAATGCCAGGTTCAGCAAATGAATTTTGACTCACTCCACTTTCAGAATGTAAATCTTGCTCATGGTTGAAGTAACCATTATTCCCAGCGTCATCCATATCATTGACTTCCCAAGTCTTGATATATGATTTTCCATAAGCAGCCTTAATTATTGCTGGTCTGAAGGCCGCATCCTCTTCTTTCATTGCTAAATCGTTCATAGTCTGATTGCCGACAAATATTTTCTGACCATCAAAACGATTAATTTCTCTCTTTTCGCGTGCTTTGTTTTTAACTTTCGGAATTGCATAGTGATCATCTACAGGATCAAAATGTCGTTTATTTAAACGAATAATCCCCGGATCATCCACAAATTCTTCAAATACCGCCTGTGCAATATTTGTTTCCATTGGATTCACTATTCCTGATTTACTGAATAATTTCACTTCCTGCTCCACTAGAAATCACAATTTCTCCTTCTTCTTCCAGACTCCGTACTAACTCAACCAACTTACGTTGCATGGAATAAACATCTTTTGCGAGTTGTGGTCCGAGAATTTCAATTTCTTCCATCAATGTATCGCGCGCTCGTTCTGACATATTCCCGTAGATATGTTCACGCAAACGGTCCGGTGCACCCTTTAATGCCATCGCCAATTCTTGGCGATTAATATCACGCATAATTCTCTGCATTGTGCGATCATCAAGTTTCAATAAATCGTCAAATGTAAATAGATTCGCGCGAATCTCGTCAACCAGTTTTGGATCTTTTGGTGTCAAAGCCTCAAATATGCGTTTCTGGACATCCCGATCAACCTGATTTAGCATCTTTACCAGGAAATCTACACCACCAGTTGCTCTGAAATCTGCAGCAGACAATACACCTGAGAGTTTGTGTTTCAAGCTTCTTTCTACAACTTGTACAACCTGAGGTGAAACTCTATCCATGCGGGCTAAACGTAAGGTTACAGCTACCTGCAAATCATTTGGCATATTTGTCAAGATATCAGCAGCTAACTTAGCTTCTAAATAAGATAATACAAGAGCAATAGTTTGTGGATGCTCTTCTTGAATCAGGTCTGCAACTTGAGCCGCATCAGCATTTTTTAACATCTCAAATGAGGAAATTTGTTGTCGTGCAGATATCCGCTCTAAAATATCTGCCCCACGACGTGGTCCAACGGCTCTGGCTAATAATTGCCGAGTGTATTCAGTTCCACCGCCAATATTGTCAATACCGGAAATGGATAATGCGTAGGCTTCTTCCAGGCTCTGCTCCCGAATACCGGAATGTATAGAGCCAGATTCACTGATAGCCAATAATAAGCGTTCCATATCTGCTTCATTGATATATTGCAAAATACGTGAAGAAGAATCAACGCCTAATGAAATCAATAAAGCCGTTGCTTTTTCAAGTCCAGATGCTGTCATATATGCTGGGCTGGTATCAGTCATTTGTTCTATCCTGAGATAACCACATTTGAATAATTTCTGCGATACTTGACGGATTCTCTTCTGCTACACGGTTTACAAGCCGGGCCATTTGCTCTTCTTCTGCGGTCGGTAATTTAATTTTTTCTTTAACCAATTTCTCTAAATCTATTTTTGGCTTCTCTTCCACTTTTTCTTCTTTTCCACTCTGTGCAATATCTGTAGTAGTTGATCCTTTATTACTGTCTTCAACAAACAATATTCGATCAGAATCCGATTGTAAACCGCTCATTTGTGAAACCGGTTGAAGAACAGGTGTCCACACTTCTACGGAAGCCATTTTCAAATTTTTTAATAACCGTGAAATATACCAAAATACAAGTAGCAGAAGTAAACCAATTCCAGCATATTGGGCAATAGTAATGATTAATGTCTGGCTCTCCTGTGTAGCGATTTCTTCTGCGGTTGTTTCCTCGTATGTCCGATCAAATGTCAATGACTGTACTGAGACAAGATCACCACGTACGATATCAATTCCAGCTGCAGCTACAATTGCATCTTGCAAAACAGCTAATTGATCTTCATCAGTAACACCATCAACAAGAACAGATAAGGAAACCCGCTCAATTTCTCCCGGATGAATAATTTCATGTGATTGAACTGATGAAAGTTCATAATTAGTAATGGCTTCATCTCTTTGATATAATGGTGTTGTGCCATCAGCAGTTTGAGCGGCTGTTGTATCATCTGCTGTTGTTGGTAAATTGCTTGTTGCCCCAGGAATGCCGGAAAGTTCCGTCATATCCGTGGTATAGATTTCATTTACAGTACTTTCGCTACTTACAATCGGTGTAGCATCAAATGTTTCTGATGTGATTTCTTTTTCAGTCCAATCCATATTGATATAAACCTGAACAACCGAACGATTTGGCCCCAAAGCAGTATTGAGCATATTCTTAACTTTTATTTCAATATCTTTTGCTGCTGCAAGTTCCACTGATCTTCGATTATCAGATTGACTGATAGATCCACCATAGGCGTCATCACCAGTGCCAGTCGCTAATAAATTTCCTTCGGTATCGACGATCACGACATTTTGTGCATCAAGGCCTTCCACAGAATTTGCTACAAGCGATGTAATTGATTGAATCTGTGAACTGGTCATCATTTGTCCAGATGATTCACGAATTGTGACTGAAGCTGTTGTCGGTGATTGTTCTGAAGTAAGTAAACTTTTTTCTGGTGTTACGATATGAACCCGAACACCGTCAACCGCATCCAGGCTGCTAATTGTACGTTCCAATTCACCTTCCAATGCACGTTGGTACGCAACCCGTTGTGTGAACTCTGTCATACCTAATGTGTTGGTGTCAAAAAGTTCAAATCCAACAGACCCACCTTTGGGCAACCCCTCAGTGGCCATCATCAGACGAACATCATATACTCTGTCAGTCGGGACTAAAATGGTATTGCCTTCTCGAAGTTGATATGTAATATTTTCGGTTTGCAGTTTTTGTACAATTGCTCCGGCATCTTCTTCGCTAAGTCGACTAAATGCAACACCATAGCTGGGACGATTTGCCATTGCAATCATTGTGGGGATCAGAATAGCCAAAATCACAACTACAGCGATTAACACTAACCGTTGTGTTTGGGATTGTTCTTTCCAGATTTTTTGAAATTGTTCAATTATGTTTGCAAGCATGTGTCACCCTTTTTAGACTTGCATTCTCATGATCTCTTGATAAGCCGATACAAGTTTATCGCGTACATTAATAGCTACCCGAAAATTAATATCAGTTTGTTCCATCGATATTAATAACTCATGTAATTCAACATCCTCACCTGAAGAAAATTGCTTCATAAGGTTGTCACTGGTTTTTTCTGTCTCAGATAAACTCTCCAGTAATTGTTGAAATGTACTGCCAACATCACTGACAATGCCGCTGGCTGATTGGGTGGATGCCCCTGCGATATTTTTGATCCCAGCAATACTAATAGGATTAATTTCCATACTAATTTACTTACCCTCCAATTCTTAAGGCTGTTTCTGCCATGCGTCGTGTAGATTCGATAACGGCAAGATTTGCTTCGTATGAGCGACTCGCAGAAATCATATTGGTCATTTCGACAGCGATGTTTACATTTGGATAGGTCACATATCCATCTTCATCGGCATCAATATGTGTTGGATCGTATACCTGTGTTCCTGGTGTATCATCAGTAATGATTTCTTTGACTTTCACACCATCTAAAACAACATCAGAACGATTGAGTTTTTCATTTACCATCATCAAGTTTTGTGCAAACGGTAAATTTGCATTCTCAGTTGAAAAAACAACGTCTTTCCGTTGATATGCTTGCCCGGTTTCTTCAGTATGTGTTGTTTCAACATTAGCGATGTTGTTGGCAATCACATCCATCCGCAATCGTTGCGCACTCAGTGCTGACGAACTAATTTTGAAGCTATTCCAGAAACTCATTTTCTTCTCTCCGTTAACAAAAAAAACCTCATATGATTCCTGAATTTAGGATAACATATGGGGTTTTTTATAACCGTAAAGCTAAAATGAAGGATAAATAAAAATCCTGTGAAGGATCTATACAGACTTTACTGCATACTCATTTTCTTGATACATATTAGCTCTTTCTTCATCCATACCGTTGAGACGTTTTTCAATAGTTGCCCATGAATCACGTAACTCCAGTAATACAGATTTTGCTGAATCAAACTCACGTGATCGCATCGAATCAATAACCCATTGGTATAAGTTCAATAATCCAGAGACGAACTCAGGATAATCCACGTCAAGCGAATTACGTAAAGCGACAACAGCTTTGTATCCTGTTTCGAAATCTTTTTGATCACATGCGCGAATCGCCATATCATAAGCCATTACTACCAGACGAACCGGGCTAGCTGATTCAACATCTTGTTGCTTATATTGAAGTGCGCCATATGCCATTTGCATGTTATTCTCCTTCCAACTAATGATAAAACCATACTAATGCTTACATTATCGTCAGCATAAAGGTTTTCTTTAGCATTTTGAGTAAATTTTTTATAAAGTTTTATAATTCCTAAGCAAAATATTGCATTAATTGCCCGGCAGGAATATTCTTTATTGCTTCGGCAGGGATGGTATGCAATATTTTATCAGTCGCTCGATCGACGATAAGGACTGTGATATCATTCGTCTCATCATCAATCTGGAATTTCAAGGTAGTATTCATAGGGGAAAGTCGCTGATTGACTGCCTGACTAACCTTTTCCATGATATGTTCTTGATTTTCCGATTTAGTTGCAATAGAAGCACTTTTACTTTGAGCAAATTGTTTTTGACTCACTTCCACACTTTGCGCGGTGATCATTGCCAGCCGACTCGGACCATCCATGTCCACTCGGCTAATTGAATTTACTTGATTTTCAGACATTTTGATCTCCTTTCCCAGACATCCATGTCTGAGAGTTTTTTCTTTCATATGGTACTAGCTTGAATAGTTAATGAAACCAGCCTGAAGTGTAGCCTGTTGATTGGTCATCTGCTCAATCTGGGCTTGCATCAGAAGGTATTGATTTGTAAGTTGTGTTTTTCGTAATTCAAGTCGTGCTTTCATTGAAGTGATTCTGCTATTATAAAAAGTGGTTTGATTATCATTGGTTTCAATCGCTGATTCCACATATCCAGTTGTTCCGGTGAAAATACTCACTTTATTATTCAATGAAGTCATAACTTCTTCAAATAACAGCTCAACATCATTGAAATTATTGGTTAATGCATCGGTTAGTTTTGTTGAATCGGCGACAATTAGTTCATTTTCATCATTAAATTCAAGACCAAGTTCAAATAGATACGAGTACTCACCCGTATTCTCATATTTACCATTTAGTGTGGTGAACATATTGCTATTAAATAAACGGAACGTCATATCACCTGCCAGGCCACCCCTGCTATAGGTTTCGTCTTCATTTTTTGTTGTGGCAATTTTTCCCTTAACATATTTTGATAAGTCATTAAATTTACTTATGAATGTGTCAACTGTACTCTTTGTCGTTTTACTATCCGAAACTACTGATAACGTGGCACTTAGTCCTTCGGAGTTTGGTGCCAGATTCAAGGATACACCTAAAATTACATCCGTTATGGCTGTATTACTGGAACGAATTACTTGTAAGCCATTAATGGTAAAATCGGCATTTCTAGATGCATCTGTCAGAGCAGAATAGTTCTTATAGACACCTGGAGATGTGAGCACGCCGATATCCTGCAATACTGTCCCAGAACCGACATCAGCTGCCGCGAGTGATTTTGTTTCTCCGGTGTTCGTTGTTTGGATAATTAATTGCTTGTCAACAATTGTCGCACTGATTTCATTGCCAGTTGCGTAGTCTGCATTATTGATTTTATTGGCAATTTCATTGAGTGAGTCCGTTGCTAAAACTGATATGCTGCCACCAAGAGCAGTGTAATCAACACTTGCGGCAGATGTTGTCCGGTAGTTTGCTGTATACAAATTGGAATCTGCGCCAAATTCAAATGTAAGCCCTTTGCCAGTATCATATGCCCCGCCCCCAGTTGGAATTGCCTGCCAGCTTGTTGTTAGGGAATTATTTGCAGCGGCTTCATTTCGAATACTAATTGCATTGCCGGTTTCGTCCACTAAACGAAACTGCCATACGCCTTCTTCGGATTGCCTTGTTTCAACTGAATAGGAATTTGTACCTAATTCTGTCTGGCCGCTGATCATGGTCCCGCTTGTTGAAAAAGAGCCTACCGTATCATTAACAGAAGCATTGGCCAAACTGCGTGTTTCTCCACCACCAATGACAAATGTACCGGTAAGATTTAAAGCCTGGTCACTGTATGCCTGTTGATCAGAACGTGCTTTCTGTCCCGTTGCAAGTTGGGTAACATTGATCGTATAGTTGCCAACGATGGCCGCTGAATCGGCAGTTGCAGAAATCACACTTTGTGTTGAACTGCTGCTGATTGTTGTACTGCGCCCTGCTTCCATGGAATAAAATGGATCACTACTTAATAATGCTTTGATTGAACTTTGAAATGCTGTGAATTTAGTATTCAAGTCGCCATACAATGCTTTTTGGATTTTTAAATCATCAACTTGTTTTGTTATTGCATCCATCGGTTTTTGTTCACTCGATATCTGCAAACTTATCAATTGTTGATAATATGAATCCAGGTTAGCTATACTATTCGTTGAGATCGACATTTGAACCTCCAAATTCTAAATAATCTGTACTAAATTAATTCAAAAATAAAATAATAAAAATAATAGCTTAAGTGAGTTTCAAGGGGGCACTTTTTGAAAGTGCCCCCTTTTGGTAATTTTTCTGGTAAATCTTTTCTGATTGCTTATTCCTAGCGGAATAATGAGAGCAAGAATTGGGGAGCCTGGTTGGCCTGTCCCAACATCGCAATGGATGTCTGTTGCAGAATCATGTATTTGCTGGCTTCTACCTGTTCCATAGCCATGTCAGCATTCATAATACGGTTGTAAGAAGCTTCAACGTTGATCTGTGAGGCCATAACCTGATCTTCTTTGAAGGTCAAACGTCCAGTGAAAGCACCGACTTTGGACATCATGGTGTTGACTGTGGTTAATTTTGATTCCAAATAGGTCATCAGGTCAGAATAGCGTTCTGCACTATCCAGAGCTAAACCGCCAGCCTGTCCACCAGTGGTCGTAAGATCATAGGTATCTGCTGCAACAACACTTACTGTACTTTCTTGAACTGAGGCAGTATCACCTTTTGCGGCCCAGGTAACAGATAAACCATTACCAAAGTCATAGCTGGTTACGCCGTCCAGGTTAAGGGGAGGTGATTCAAATGCTACTGCGCCAGAACCGTCAGCTGCTGTGGCAATCAATTGTGGGCTACCAGATGCATCTAACAATTCAATTTTGTCATCCGTAGCAGCACCACCACCAGCGACCATGGTAATTCGTACAGTGTATGAGCCACTGCTCAAAGCACTCAAGTTATCATTGATCGTACCATCTGCGGCTGTTGTTAATAATGTAGCACCATTGTTTGCGGCGCCAATAGCTGATGTGGCTGTTCCGGTTACGGAAGCCAATTCCAATGAAGTACCAGTTCCGCCTGCACTTGCGCGTAGATTGATCAGGCCATCCAATGTGGTTGTATCTGCAGCATCAGCACCGGTTTGGAAGCGCATTGCTGTGCTATCATATGTGCCATCGATCAAGCCATTGCTGTTCCATGTAGTCTGATCAACAATATCATCAATCTGGGCTGCATAGGCAGTCAATTGTTCTTTAATCGCTGCGCGTTCCTCAGAACCCATGGTATCACTGGCTGCCTGGGCAGCTTTGTTCTTCATGGCAATGATAATATCAGTAATACGACCAATACCACCTTCTGCAACGGCCAATAAGTTTTTCGCATCGCCAATGTTACCAAGTGCAACACTCAAACCTTCTGAGCGGCTTTTCAATTTTGTGGCAATGGTTAAGCCGGCGGGATCGTCAGCTGCTGAGTTGATCCGTTTACCGGTTGAGAGACGGGTCTGATGAATACCCAATTGACGGTTGATATTCTGCAACGCCCACAGGGAATTGAGAGCACCAATATTACTTGCTACACGAGTTAGATCTGCTTGAGCCATTATAAACCTCCATGTTTTCTTGGCTTCCAGAACATCCTTGTTCTGGATTGATTGATATTTTTCTTATCGACATATTTAATAAATACTTTAGTTCCAATAGGTGTTTTATCCGATTTTCACCTCCGTACTTCTTATTACATTACTTATTATCGTCATAATTACAAAAAACTTTAGTCTTTTTTGTAATTTGATTACTACTTTATTACCACTACCCGCTCTTTTCTTCTTTTGTTGATCTTACGATACGAAATCCTAGTGAATTAGATGTGTAATCTCGCAAAACGCCTTCGCGTGAAGAACATCGAGCAAGTTTCTTGCTGTAATACCAGGCGCCACCACGTACAACAATTCTGGACATATCTCCAGGTGATGGCGGTTCAGCGTTTATATCGAATGGATAATCACGGAGATAGCTGGATGTCCATTCCCATACATTACCCACCATATCAGCCAATCCTTCTACAGTATCACCTGCCGGAGAATAGTTCCCAACTTGGGTGGTATCCCCTTTTCCACTGTCTAATGTATTGCAGCGCCATGGATCAAAAAAATCTCCCCATGGATATATTCTTGGTTTATCGCCTCTGGCGCATCTTTCCCATTCCGCTTCATTAGGCAGCCTGTATTCAAATCCTGTTTCAGATGTTATCCATGCACAATATTTTAATGCGTCGTCATACGATACCCCAACAACTGGATGCTTTGCTTTTCCATCCGGATAATTGAAACCCAGCCATTCTCGGGGAACCCGATGATTACTTTCCCAAACAAAGCGGTGATATTCCTCATTTGTTACCAGGTATTTTCCAATACTGAAACTATTATTAAATAATCGATGCTGGGGCTGTTCAATAAAAAACATACCTTCAGCATGCCATTGTTCTGCCCATTCTTCCCGCAAATACATATAGCGTACTTGTTTCTTGCTGGTCCCCATCCAAAACCATCCTGATGGAATTTTAACCACCGCGGGATTCAGCAGATTATCATCTTCAACTTCATCATCATATTCTCTTTTAGGATTTTTTCCGTTTATATCCATGCATCCTCCCGAAATGTACTTACATTAACGCCATTTTGCGGCAATAAATTTTTTATATAGGTTAATACTTCGATGAATGTTTTCATCAGCCGATTTCCCAAGACCAAATAAGAATGGTTCTTGTGCTGCATTTGATTTATGTATATCATAATTATGAATAATTTCCTTTAGCTTTTGTTCCCATTCTGCTTTTGTATTCAAAACCAATTGTCCGTAAGATTCAATATCATAGTAGATTGAATTTTGGCTTGCCAACCAGGGAATTTTCATCACCAGGTATTCGAGTACTGTACGCAATGACTTTCGTTGATCAAAATTACTAATTAATGGCAATATACCTATGTCAATTTCTGTTAATGCTTCCAGCCAAATTGATTTTGTTACATCTTCAATAATTAATATCTGTTCCCTTTTAAGTAGCGCAGAATCGAGTACTAATTGATCATCAACATAAAATCTGGCAGTAATATCAGGAAAAGTATCAAGAATTACATTCAGTGCCTCAAGCGTCCCTGCTTGTAGCATTGTTTCCAACATCAAGTTTTTACCATGCCATCCAAAAATTAAATCGCCATTTTTTCTTTTTTTGTTTACTGCAATATATGAATCAACATTGATATAATCATGGATTACACCAATCTCATTGAATGACATCCAGTCGTCTGCCAGACGATCTGATGATACAGTAATGCCATCAACTAACTTCAAACCCCATTTAAATTGAGTCATCGGTGCGGGTGAAATATACTTCAAATTATGATCTTTTGTGTATTGAATGCCTTCGAACCAGAATTTGTATTGATCCGATTCATGATCTAATAATTGAAATGCCTCATCAAAATCCACTACGATTATTTTGTCACGAGCCTGCCAATGATGAATCGCACTAATTACCCTACCGTATATTTTCTTATATATGACGATCACATCACTTTCAAGACAGGTTGTAATGCACTCATCCGAATTATATGAAAAGTCAATATCCGTAATTACATTTGCTTTATGTACGCCTGTCCGATTAATAGCAGCCGCTGGCACATGACAACGCCACTCAATACTTTCCCAATTTTCTGATTCAGCCGGATAAACGAAAGTAACGATCATGAAATTAAACCGCCTCCAACAGTTGCGAAATCGATTGCTCCCATTTTTCGCTAACCTTTTTTACTTCCCTTTCCAATGCTTTTTTATTTCCAGCAGCACTTAATTGTTCTCGTGAAATTGGATCAAGAATTAACTTTTTCAGGCCAAAGTACCAGTCATCAATTGTTTCAGCCAGAATTCCACCGACATTCCACTTCTGATAAGCAGCTATCGGGGAAGCGATCCATGGAATTTGTTTTATACCTGCTTCCATTAAGATCCTATCTGAATGATGCTGATTATTATTATTGATTTCATATGGAGAGAGAATGATATCCATTTGGGATAACATATACGGGTAATCATCAGGTTCTACATCTGGGTAAAATGCTCTTCGCTCTTCAGCAAGATTATCAAATAAACGGTATGCATCTGCATCTCCGGTTATCAGTAGCCTGGTTTGAGGAAATACACGTGCTATACGCACAATGCCACGTCGAACTTCAGCAATATCTGACAATTGCCCCGTTATCGCCATAACACCAATATTTAAAGTAGCGCGTGATTTTGATTGCCGATACCATAATTCATTATCAGCGTTCCACATTTCAGGCAGATACAATGAATTTATACCCTCACTGATAAATCCATCTGATGAGTGAGAACTTGCAACTGTTATTAAATCTGCAAGTTGCATTACAGTCGTATAGGATCGATATTGATCCTGGGAACTCATACCCAATGCTAAATAGTCAGGATGATGTATGGGCATTTTTCTGAAATCAATATCAAAATCAACGATAGTAGGTTTATTAATGCCAGCACGTTCAGCAAGCATTTTTACAAACTTCTGTTGAGAATGGGGATTATGCAGCAGCACATAATCAGCTGAATGCAAATCAACATTGTTCGAGTCCGGATCACTTATCCCAATAACGTTAAATCCAGCTTGTTGAAAAGCAGTTCGAATATGATACAAACGAAAAGGGGATTCTTTGGAATTAATCCCATCAATAATAATAGTTGGTGCGCTATCCAGATTGATATTGACTGGTTGAGTAATCAATTTTTCATCTTCTTCTTCAAAGCCAGCTACATCAAATAAAACATCTGTTAGGATATCTTCCAAGGCCTCTGCCAGGTCTGCTCTTCCCTGAGTCCTTGTTTGTCGAATGTTTAATTCAATTAGTGCAGGAAGTAAATCATTAATATCTTCAAGATGCTCTGCCACTATTGTGGATGGACTTTTACTTTTTAGTATTTGGTCCATTAATTGATTTGCATTTTCCACATCATCATTGGTTATTTTTTTTCTTAATTGTTCAATTGGTATTTTCTTACGCAATTCTTCTTTGGATACTGCAATTTTCTCTTCCGGTAATGAACTAACCAACTCATCAAATGGTATATTTTTTAACCCCTTATTTCCAGTATCGATGACTGCTGCTACCTCTTCATGTGATTCCTCTTCATTTGTTGGTACAGGTACAGTCTCAGGTACAATAGGATCTTCAACTTGAATGAATTCTTGCCCAATATTTTGCGTATCTTCTATTTCCACTGATTCAATTAAAGAATCTTGGTTTTTATCAATTATATGTGGTAGTAAAATTTCAGATGAATCTTCACCTTTCTCAGAAATAGCAATTGGTTCTTCACGAGAAGGTATCTTTGGTTCTGCATTGGTATTTGATTGTTCTTCTAATGGTTCATTTGCGATCTCAACCCGACGTACGATATCTTTACGCCAAGAGGCTAACTCATATGCCCTTGCATAGAACTTTATTGCTTTGTCTCTATCCCGCCGTACAAGGCAAGCATCACCTAACATCAATAGTGATTCGAGGTCGTCAGGAAACAGTTTAAGTATACGTGCGTAAATAATAAGCGCCTTCTCAATTTGGCGATTTTTTATAAACTCACGTGCTTTATTCTTTACAACTCGTAACTCTTTAACAGAGAGCGGTGATACCATAGAGATATATTCCTTCGCATTTTACTTTACCAGTGATCAACTAAACCTGGAATAAACGTGATATGAAAGTCCCGTAAAAGAATGTAAAAAAAAAGCCAACCATGTGGTTAGCTTAATGCTCATTTATCTTCTGATTTTTCTTCTTCATCTGGCGGTGTATCCACCTGGGTTAATAAAAATTCTCGCAGTTCTTGTAATTGTTTTTGATCTTCCTTACCCACCATGGTTTCAATTACTTTTTGCTGCTCTTCAACAGCAACCTTTATTTCTTCTCGGAGTATCGGAATTTCTTTTGGCGCGTCAATACCAATCTTGATCTTATCCTTATCAATATCAAGGATAACAATCCGAATATTGTCGTTAATTATGATCCCTTCATTAACTTTCCTGGTTAATACCAGCACTGTGTGAACCCCGGTTGAAATAAATTTTTAATAGTGTATCACAAAACGTTGAATAAGCTCATCAAATTGTTTGCTTTTGCTCCAACTTGTAAAACAGCCTGGTAAACAACTTCCTGATTCGTTAATTGGGATATGGCTTCAGCCATATTTGCATCTTCTTTTTGGGAAAGCAATGCTTGTAATTCCAGTGTTGAATTTTGATTTCTTTCAATCGTTGTGTCTGCATTCCGCAGGCGTGAACCAATCGTAGTCAGATTGTTATTAATATTTTTTGAAGCATTTTGTAAATCAGTAAATGATGTGCTCAAAGCAACCATATCATTCGCATTGAGAGCATCTCTTGTTGCTATCAGAGCTTCAAAAAACGGATCAAAAGTAGCTGGACCATCCAGGTTTACAGTAATCGTTTCGCCGGGGGCTATATCACGCTGAATAGCCTGGAAAGGTATGGCAGGAGGGATATAATCGACTGTTTCAACCGGACCAGTTGTATTTCGCTCAAAAGGCTTTGTCTTCGTGGCAAAGCCCGCAAATAGATAGCGATCCCTGTGCTGATAATTTGCTGTACCAACTGCCTGCTCTAAAATGCCATCTAACTCCGCAGCGATTACAGCCCTTTCATCTACGCCCATAGTATCACTCAATCCACGAGTTACTAACGCCTCAGCACGCATTCCCATATCTGATATTTGTTGTAAAGAGAACTCAGTCGCAGATAGCCATTCTTTAGTTGACTCAGCAGTACGTGTGTAATATTCCATTGATTTCAATGTAGATTTTATTGAAATTGATTCAACTGCTAGAGTAGGCGCATCTGAAGGTACCTGGAACCGTTTTCCCGTTCCTGCTTTAATAGAATACGCATATAGTTTTTCGAGACTTTCATTCATGTTTTTCTGTTGCATATTATATGCAATACTATTTGTAACTCTCATGGTAACCTCCAATCCGTCTAGCGGCCGACCAGACCCATACCATTAATGACCCGGTCTAACATTTCATCAATTGTTGTCATCAATCTTGCTGCTGCATTATAAGCCATTTGATATTTAACCATATTTGCGGCTTCTTCATTCAGGTTTACGCCGGCAACTTCTTCACGTTGTGTGTATAAGGCTTCTCTCACAACGCCATGATCTGATGCCAGGTTTTGAGCCTGAGAAACATCCAGTGCTAATGAACCGATACGCTCGTTATTGTATTGCTTGATTGATGCCGTTCCACCATGGAAAAGCAATGAGTTTTGTAAATCAGCAATTTGTTTTGCTAAATTACCATCCCCAGGTGAGTCAAGCAGTTCTGCTGTGGCTACACGATCTACTGTCATATCAGTTGAATTAAAGGTCATGGATAATGCATCGGTACCGGTAAAGAAATCAAAACCGGTTTCATTATTCATGCCGACGCCAGTATTGTGCAAAGTATTTACGCTTGTAATGAATGTGCTTGCCAAATCATCCAACCAATCCATCTGCTCTACAACAACATCGTCACGGCCATGGAATAATCCAAGAAGTTCACCTTGCAAACTCTGGAAAGTAGCGCCATCTGCCCATTCTAATTCAACTAAATTCTCTGCATTTGTTGTTGTTGATACTTCATATGGAGTTGTACCAATAACAAGAAAGTGTCCACCAATAGATACATTTACATGTCCATTATTTTCTTCATGACTACTGGCACCAGATAATTGTGACAATTTATCAAGCAATAAATCTCGTTTATCGAAAAGGTCATTCGGTTTTCCACCAGTACTTAATACCTGTCCAATTTGCTCATTCAATTCTGCAATTTGGAAAGCCATTTCATTAATATTACCAACTCGTTCAATAATTGCCATGTTCTGATCTACTCGCAGATTGTGTAATCTCTCAGCTCGACTATTGAATGACATCGCTAATGATTCACCCTTTGACATGACGTCCTGTCGTAAAGCAGGATCTTCCGGATCATTTGCCAGGGCCTGCCAAGTACCCCAATATTCATCTAACCGATTTGAGATCGAATCGACTGAAGTATCTGCCAATGTGATTTCCATAGTGGCTAGCAATTGAGCTTCTGCTTCCCAACGTCCTGAATTAGCAAGTTCACTACGATAGCGCATATCAGTAAATTTCATTGCATAGCGATCAACACTATCCATCATTACACCGGTACCCATACTTCTTGATAAACTGGATGAAATCCATCCGCCTGTTGTTTGTGGAGGATTTGCGGTTAATACTGCCTCCTGGCGATGATACCCTTCGGTATTGGCATTTGAAACATTATGTGTAACAACTTCCATTGCATTCTGATTTGCCAGAATGGCTTGTAAAGCTAAGTGAATTCCTGAAAATGATGGCATATCGTACCTCTCTAGGCTCTTTGATCCATACCCCAGCTCGCAGGACCATCAGCATAGGCTTGATTTCCAACTGGTTGGTATTGGGTAGTAGATGTAAATAATTTGAATAAATAATTTTGTAACTGTGATATTTTCTCTAAATTAAGAGAAGCTAAAGCGGAATTACCACGATTTATATCGCGAATTTCAGTTTGCAAAGCCACCAATCCCTGGCGCAAACGCTGAAGACGTTTAATCGGCTCTGCCTTGATTGCATCCAATAGTTCTCCAAGATTTTCATGTTTTTGTTCAACATCAAAAATGTCCATAATCCGATCAATAATCATGTTGCGTTTCGATTCCATCTGGGTTAATTCATCCAGCAATTCTTCTTTCTTATCAACCAGACTCATTAAGTTCTGGCCTTGTCCTTCTAGAAGAACTTGACGTTCTTCTAACGTTAAATCACGAAGGGATTGATAAACACGAAATTCATTTACCAACACTGCTTCCAGACTAACTAAAATTTCATTTCTCTCTTCGTGATTATTGGACATGTATTCCTCCACAGATTAATCTGAAATCTGTTGCAATAATTGTTCAATTCGGGATGCAATGTTTTGATACTTCACTTCGTAAGTTCCACTATCAATTTTTTCTTTGATGGCAGTTACTTTCTCTTGTCGCACGTCATCAATACTATTTAAGGCTGACAATGATTTAGCCAATACTTGTGCTTCAACCGATAATGTTGCTCTATCAGAATTTGGTGTGTGTTCTACACCATCTGCTGAGGTAGCTTTATATTTTTTCTGTTCCATTGATTGAACACGATTTGATTGATTACTTGATCCTACTGACTGGATATTTCTATTTTCCATGATCTTGTTCGTCTCCTTCTACGGATTCATACCTTTTATTATTATCGGCAGAATAGCAGAAAACTTTATCATCTTCTCATATTGATTGCCATACCCAACATTAAATCAGTTTGTTGTAAATTCTTAATGGATACATCAAAAGATCTTTGAAGCGTAATCATTCTTACTAATTCAGTTCCATAATCAACATTCGATGATTCAAGTGATTCATCAATGATATAACCAAATCCAGCATCCATTGGTAGTCCTTCGATTGGTGCGCCTGATTCTACTGTTTCAAGACGTAAATTATCACCAATAATTCGCATTCCCGATGGGTTGTTAAATTCATATAATTGTATTTGCCCTGCATCTTGCCATACCCCGGCTATGTTGACGCGCACGCTTCCGGTAGCATTAATTTCAACTTTGTTTGCATCAGCAGGAATTTCGCCATCCCATACCAGTGCATTTCCACTTCCATCAACAATTGAACTATCAGAATCCAGGTTGAAAGAACCATCCCTTGTATAGGCAATATCGCCATTTTCTTTTTCAACTGCAAAAAAGCCATGACCTGAAATCATAATATCTAATGGATTGCCAGTGAAATTCACTGATCCTTGTGTGAAATGTGATTGTGTAGATGATTCCTGCACACCGTTCTTATTATTTTCAGTAAGCAATTCCTGAAAATTTAATCTGGTTGACTTATATCCTGTTGTGTTGATATTTGCCAAATTATTGCTAACAACGTCCAGATTTGATAAATTAGACAGAATTGAACTTCGTGCCATTTGTATGATTTGAGTAAATGAAGACATCTTTCCTCCGACTAAATTCTACCTAATGTGCTTATGGATCTGCCTAATAATTCGTCCTGTATCGTAACCAATTGCTGAGCAGCTTCATATGAACGTACAACGGATACCATTTGTGTCATCAATTGAGCAACATCCACATTCGATGATTCAAGATATCCTTGAGCAATCACACCAACTGTCTCTCCATCTGGTTCTATCTCAGATGTAAATGTATTATCATTGCCTCTTTGCAAACTCTCTAACTCATTTTCAAATGAGACGATTGAAATATTAGCAACATCATCATTGTCCAGGTAAATAATGCCGCTGCTATCAACTTCAATGATACTTCCTTCAGGGACTGTAATGATTTGATCACTCTGATCCATCAAATAATATCCATCAACGGAGACAATTTCTCTGTTTGCATTCAGATTAAATCGTCCATCCCTGGTATATGCCATGCCATCTGGTGTTTGTAATTTAAAATATCCGTTACCTTCAATTGCCAAATCAAGGGGTTCTTCAGTATTTAATAATGCACCTTGTGTTAAATTTGTTTCTTCAAAGGCCGTATTTACACCGGTGCCATGTGAACCCACATAATTAATATTCACAAAACGCTTTTCATCAAAGCCGACATTGCCGCCAAATGGTGAGGACGGATCTATTGCAGATTCAGCGGTAAAGACACCTGTTTCTTTAAATTCTTCCATGGTCATCATAATTTGTTTGAAACCTGGGGTATCCAAATTCGCTGCATTATGAGCGATTACTGATTGCCGGTCTAAGCCAGTAATCATTGCGGATACAGCAGAATATAGGCCTTTTATCATATGGACCTCCGTTGTACTGAATTCATCTCTGATAAATTCACAATCATTCTGACTTCATCTCTTGCAACACCTAATTGCTTAGCGATATCGGTTTCACCCATACCACCAGCTGACAATGCTGTTACAATGCGTTGCTTCTCTTCCATAGGTATGGTTGATGAGACATTGCCATCTACTTGCTGTTCTTTCAAAGACATGAGTGTCTTGAAACTTGATTCTTTCATTTCACTGCTTGGTTCAATTGGCGCAGCGCTGCGTTCTTTTGTAAGAATACTACGCAATTTTTCAACTACAGGTTGCATTCTATCCGCCTGGAGATCGTTACCCCGCCGTAATGCGGTTTCCTGGGCAATTTGTACAACATTCAATGTGTCTGACAATAAATTTGTGTTGATACCTATCACAGTTCGCCTCGTTTTATATCATTGATGCAGCAGAATTCAGGTTTAACGGTTTTTTTGGATTTTTATACTTATTTTTTCCTTTATGCTCCGATTCACCTACAACCTGTTTCAATTTAATAATTGCTTTTCCATGTACCTGACTTACGCGGGATTCTGAAATCCCCATTACCTGTCCGATTTCTTTAAGGGTTAATTCGTCATAGTAATAAAGTGATAGAATTTGTTGTTCCCTACTCGATAATTCCTTAATTCCAATAATTATCGTATCCTGAAAATCTTGTGATTCTATCAATTCTGATGGATCTATTTGTTTATCATCTGAAATAACTTCTTTCAAATCGATGGCACCATCATTTGCATCATTAATCTCTTCATCCAGTGAGAGAAAACTTTTACTTGCCTCTCCCAAAATTTTTCTATACTCATCCATATCTATATCAAGATGTATAGCAATTTCTTCATCTGTGGGTGTACGCTTCAGTTCCATTTCCAATTCATTTGTTGCCTGTTGTAATCCGCGGACTTTTTGTCTTGATGCTCGGGAAAGCCAATCCATTTCGCGCAATGTATCCAGGATTTTTCCACGAATTTTTAATGTCGCAAAAGTTGACAATTTGGTGTTGTATTTTTCATCATATCGATCAACCGCTTCTATCAAACCTAATATTCCTTGTGCTGCTAAATCATCATAATCTTGGCTGGTATTCTTTGTAATTCCTAAACGGCCTAGTACAAAATGAATTAATGGAAGCAAATTAACGATAATTTCTTCACGCAATTTGGCATCCCTTTTTTGTAAGTATTCTTTTATTAGTAATTCTTCATTTACACTGTTTTCACTCATTTGTAATCCGTTTATGTAATCATCTTATTGTCTATCTTGTTCTTCAAATTTTTTCATCTCGTATTTGAGAACCCATTTTCCGAGCATCCAATTGGCATACCAACCTAGTAGACCAACAAGTATCATTGTTAATGATGTTCGTATGGCAATTGCATACCATTCAGCATGTGCCATAAGAGAAATGACAAAAACAAGCGCTGCACTGACCAGCACCAATATCTTAACAACTGCAACACCAGCCTCGATAACAGGATGAACATTCATCCCCTTGTTTTTGGATTGATGGCTATTCTTACTTTTACTAACTTTACCTGCCATTAGCCTGCAAACCTCTCTTCAAAAAGTGAATTTACAAATATCGATGGTTCCGCACTTACCAGATCATTTACGATATTTGAACCAAATGTTAAGTAATTTAATGAAATTTTCTGTTCCATCAACAAATTGAATATTGGTCCAAAACTATTTGTCTCATCCATTTTTGTTACTACCGTTCCACGGATTCTGAAATGTGAAACCGCCGCGTACAATTGATTTAGATCACTTTCTTTTGCTGTCGCTGGAAGTACTAACCAGGTATTTCTTTTTGGAACAACGGTTAATAAATTTCCTATTTCCAGCACACTTGATTCCCGATTTGGATTGAACGCAGGTGTATCCACTAATATATAATCGGCACCTTCCTGCATGGCACTGTTAATTGATTCAATCAAATCATTAGGTGTATATGCTATTTTTAAGGTTGCACCAATAGTTTCAACGTAAGTATTTGCTTCTGCAATTGCTCCTGCTCTAACAGTATCTGCACAAATCCATGTTACATTCTTTTTTAATCTTCTACCAAAATAAGTGGCTAATTTTGCTATTGCACTTGTTTTTCCTACGCCACTTGTTCCAATAAGGCAAATTATTTTTGGAGTAATACCAATTATCGATTTACCAGAGTTTATTGATGCCTCAAATTGTTGTTGCAAATAGCTTTGTATTTTTTTTGGATCATTTTTTGTTTTTTCTGTCAAAGCACTTTGCATTAAATTTGTTGAGCGATAGATATAATCTTCAGATACGCCTTGCCGCAATAATTTTTGCAGTAATTTTGTTGATTCAATTGGTAATGTAGGAAGAATAGCCGCAAATTTCTTAAGCTGATTTGATCTGCTCTCTTCCTGTGTACGATTTGAGTGTACTTGTATTTTCTTTTCATCGGCATAAAGATCATCGAAATTTTTCCGAAATTTTACATTAGGATTTTCAATCCTTTCAGGTTCACGTTTTATCTCCGTAACGCTCTGATTCTGTTGATACATATTTGTTATCGTTCGTGGCGTTTCTTTTTCAGTTTTCCCTTGCGGGTTATACATCTCTGCCAAAGTTTGTTGATAATCATCTGCTTCTGTTATATATTCACGATGATTATTTTTTTGATCCTCTTTTGGAGCATCACCAGCTTCAGGTAACCCAGCAACAATTTCGATATTGGGCTGTTTCCATACTTGCCAAACCGGACCGCCAGGGATTTGACGCACAGAAATAACAAGAGCTTCGGAACCTAGTTCCTTTTGGACAATATCTAATGCTTTTTGCATATTTTCTGCTTGAAAAGTAGCCGTTTTCATGTTTTCACCAATTCACTAATTTATTTCCACCATGCCATGGGCAGTTACTTTTGTTCCAGTGCTGATTTCAGAGAATGCCATAACAACCAGACTATTAAAGGACATTTCTACCAATTTCCGTATGGCCAATCGCAATTCACGTGAACATAGCAATATCGGCATATGACCATTCTTTGCCAGATTCTCCATTTGCTCACCAATGGATTGTAAAATAGCCTGTGCAGTTGCAGCATCAATTTGAAATACAAAACCACCATCTGCGGAATTCAGGGTCTCGCGTAGAGTTGCTTCTAATTTGGGAGACAAAGTAAATGAATGAATTTGACCATCGGGTTCCCTGTAAAGATTTGACAAAGTTAATGACATTGTTTGTCGAACAGCCTCCGCCAGAATATTTGTATCACGTGTAACATGTGCATGTTTGGATAATGTTTCTAACATACCTGATAAATCACGCACTGGTATACGTTCCTTTAATAAATTGCGTAGTATTTCCTGTAACTCACCAAGAGTAAGCAATTCTGGTATCAAGCCATCAACTGCTGCTGGAGTATGTTGTCGTAATTGATCTAACATCTCTTTTAACATTTGCCTCGATAATAATTCCGACGAATGAGCTCGAATAATTTCAGTAAGATGTGTGCTAACCATTGCCAACGGATTCACAACTGTGTATCCGGCAATTTCAGCTTTGCCTTTTTCCGATTCACTTATCCATAATGCTGGCATTCCAAAAGCTGGCTCTGTCGTTGCTACACCCTTAATACTCTCATCAACCGGACCATTTGGAATTGCCAAATAACGATCAATAAGGATTTCACCTTTTGCAATTTCCTCACCACGGATTTTTATGCGATAGTTTTGAGGTTGAAGTCGCAAATTATCACGTATCCTGACCACAGGCAAAACAAATCCCAGTTCACTAATTAATTGCCGTCGAATATTTGTAATCTGGCGAAGCAAATTGTCAGCGCGATCTTCATCTACCAATGGAATAAGTCCATATCCTACTTCCAATTCAATTGGATCAATAATCAATGATCGCATCATCTCTTCGGGTGTTTCCAAAGCAGGTGCAATTTCTTCGGGTTCTTCTACAACTGTCTCAACTTGTGCAGCACGCCAAATCATATAACCAATGCCGCCCAATGAAAGCCCAACCATCAGGAATGGTAATTTTGGCATGCCGGGAATCAAAGCCATCAACACCATGATCGCAGCACCCGCGAATAGCACTTTGAAATTGGAAAGCTGACTGACTAAATCAGATCCTAATGATGCTTCTGTTTGAGAACGCGTTACAATCAAACCAGAAGCTGCCGAAATCAGGAGTGCAGGAACCTGCACAGCAAGCCCAGCACCTACGGTCAAAACGGTGTAATTCTGCAGTGCAACATCAAATGCCATATTATATTGGACCATACCGATAACAAATCCACCGACAATATTTACAATCATTACAATGATTGCAGCAATGGCATCGCCTTTAACGAACTTACTGGCACCATCCATTGCGCCGTAGAAATTGGCTTCTACCTGAACATCTTTTCGTCTTTGCTGAGCTTCAAATTCATTGATAATACCGGCGTTTAAATCGGCATCAATTGCCATCTGTTTACCAGGCATAGCATCCAGTGTAAAACGTGCAGTCACTTCTGAAACTCTACCAGCACCATTGTTGATTACTGCAAACTGAATAATCATCAACATAATAAAGATGATCACACCAACCACATAATTTCCACCAACCACTAATTTTCCGAATGTATCGATAACTAATCCAGCTTCGCCATTTAACAAGATGAGTCTACTAGCGGAAATATTAATCGCCAATCTGAACAAGGTAACTAATAGCAACAACGATGGAAATACAGAAAACTCCAATGCATGAGTGGTGTACATTGTTAACAAAATAATGCCGAGTGATACCGCAAGATTTAATACAACGATGAGATCCAACACAAAACTTGGTAATGGAATCAGCATCATTACAACCATGATGACCAAGGCAAAAGCCATCATCATATCTTTAGATTGGAATAATCGTTTTAAATTTGAAATCGGTATTGATGTATTCGTTTCTACAGCCATATTTACCTATTTTTAATCTTTTTAAAGACAAATGACAAAATCTCTGCCATTGCCATATACATTTCAGGTGGTATCTCTTGCTCTATCTCGACACTTTTATATAATGCGCGTGCTACAGGAATATTTTGCACAACTTCAATATTGTTCTCTTTTGCAATATCAATAATTCGAGCTGCAACTAAATCGGCACCTTTTGCCAATACCACGGGAGCTTTATTTTCTTTTTCATCATATTTTATAGCAATAGCTAAATGCGTTGGATTAACGACAACCACATCGGATTTTGGTACATTTGCCATCATTCTCATTTGTGCCATACGCCGCTGTTGTTGTCTGATACGACCACGTACAAAGGGATCACCTTCCGTTTGTTTCACTTCATCCATAATGTCCTGTTTTGACATACGGAGATTACGCATATAATCCCAGCGCTGATAAATATAATCAGCTACTGCCAAAATGAAATATGAAACACCTACCCTGGTAATCAATCCTGTGGCCATACCAATCCAACTGCTTAATCCGGATTTTAGTTCCATCGTTGAAAGCAATACAATTTGATCCATTTTTCCAACAAGGAATTGATATGCTACTAATGCAACTACGACTAATTTAAGGGTTGATTTTAGTAAATTTACTACACCATTTAATGAAAATAATCGTTTAATGCCTCTTAATGGATTTACTCGATCAGGATCTACAAATTTACGTTTTGATGGAATATATAAACCAGTTTGCATATAATTGGCAACAACACTAATCACCATGATGCCCACAAGGATTTCAATCAACGGCAAAACTAGTATTACTAAACTTCCTAGATATTCTTGTTGTAACCATGTTGTTGTAACTTCAACTACCAACATTCCAGGTTTAATTTTTGATATTGTTGAGACGATAATGGATTGTAAACTTTTTACAAGTAATGAACCCGGACCGGGAATGATCCATACACCTACAATTAACAAGATTAAAGCAGAATTTAGCTCAATTGATCGAGCTACCTGTCCGCGTTCGCGTGCTTCCCTCAACTTACGGGGAGTTGGGTCTTCAGTCTTGTCTGCCACTTATTTAAAGTCCTAAAATTTGAATCATATCTGAATCCACTTTTCCGAATATATCCCGAATTACCGGTGTTAATACAATAATGGCCATAAAAAGCCCCACAACACCAACCCATACTTTCACTGGTAAGCCCAGAAAGAAAACATTGATCTGGGGGGATACTCTTGCCAATAAACCCATTGTTAAATCAGTAAGCAGTAAGGCACCCATCACAGGCAATGCAATTTGTACACCGCTAGTGATGATTTTTCCTGATAATAACAATAAGCTCCCTGGAGATAATAACTCCAATGAACTACCGATTGGGAGAACAATAAAGCTATACCACAAACCCTGCAAGAAAGTATGATGTGCATTAATCACAAGAAAGTACATCATTGAGAATAAAACAAAAAACTGATTGAATGCAGAACCGGGTGCACCAATTGTCGGATTAAATATTGATCCTGCGGAAAAACCACTGGATAATTCCATTATTGTGGCTGCAATTTGAATCATATTAAAAAGCAAGGAAGCCGCAAATCCAGCCAAAAAACCGATCAGTATTTCCTGAAATATGGCAAACATATATGCAATTATTGGTAATTCATTTGAATAGGCTAGTAATTGTTCAACTGGATAAATAAGCAAAGATATGGAAACGCCTAAGCCAACCTTGACCCAGTTATTTACCATTGACCCACCAAATATCGGAATCTGAACCAGGATCACAGTTACTCTTGTAAAAACAAGAATAAATAATTGAACCGTAGCTATTGAAATTAGCATGCTTCCTTCTCCACGATATTAAGATACCCTGAGCGTGCGGTTTGTGCTGTAAATGAGAAGTGAAGCATTACTAAATTATTCGTAAAAACAATTTAATGCTGATTTCCCCCATGGTATCGTTCCATTAATTGTGTTTTAACTTTTGTGAGTAGAGTAATTTTATCAAAAGGTTTTAGAATAAAATCTGAAGCCCCGCTAAGTATTGCCTGTTGAACAACTTCCTGATATCCAAATGAAGATACCATAATCACTCTGGTCTTGTCCAAAAATCCTTCATCCTTCATAAAAGAAATTAATTCAAGCCCATTCCATTCTGGTAAAAAAACATCTATTAAATATAATCGAGGAATTTTAGTTGCTACATATTTCTTGATTTCGCTTTTCTCATACAAAATATCAAGTTTAAAACCAAACTCTTCCAGAATGAGTGACATATAATCTGCCAATAATGCGTCTGGTTCAACAATGCAAATGCGATCTATTGTCTTTAACTTATTTATCGTTTTAACCACTTTTATGAGTTCTGATAATACGAGAATAGCTCTACAATTTTCTCAAAAACACTTTCTTTTGATAGTCCAAGTATATCAAAAGATGATGAATGTATGTTATCCGTGCCGTAATTATTCACTTTGGAATTGTTATACGGATTGCATGCATTCGCAATATTCACAATACTTGCCAGATAACCGTCATCAGTTGATTCATTGGGTGTATGATGATGCTTAATCCCTAACAACAAGCGTTCCGGAAAATTCCACTTCTTTGCCATCATTCCCCCAACATAGGCATGATCTAATCCAAAAAAGAGTCGTTCAACCCGATAAAACGGCAAATCTCTTTCTTCTTTCACAGTATAAAATTTCTCTCTGATGACAACAATAATGTGATTTAGTGCCGTTTTGCCAATATCATGGATCAGGCCAGCCACATATGCTTCTTCCGGATTCTCATAACTAATAGCTCTTGCAATCCATTGTGCTGCTGTTGCAACTGCAATTGAATGGTTCCATAAATCCGTTGATGAATATTGATATCCTTTTAAAGCCGTTTCTAGTGAAGAAGAAGTTACAACGCCCAGCACCATAGTTTTGACACGTCTAAAGCCCAATCTCACAACAGCATCTGTTAAACTTGAACATGATGGACCATATCCTAAATATGCTGAATTTGCAGCCTGTAAAACGCGTGCAGCGAGCACATGATCCAATCCAAGCAGTTCACCGATGAAGCCCGCATTACTCATCTGATTGTCAACAGCATTCAAAACCCTTGTAACACTTGTCGGTAAAGGTTTTAAATCTACATCAATGTACTGTACTATTTTCTTTTGGTATGAGCTCATTTCGAGCGAAGAAGACAGTGTCTCATTGGGCATAATGTTACTTTATCATATTTGGTAAATTATTATATAGGTTTGTTGTATACACTAATAATTGTTGCACCATCCAGCTTCCTAAAAGGGCTGCTACTAAAACAATTCCAATTATTTTAGGAATAAAAGTTAATGTAAACTCGTTTACTTGTGTTGCTGCTTGAATCAAGCTAATGATACTACCGATAATCAAAGTTACCAAGAGAAATGGAGCAGCCAACATGGCTGTCATTATCAAGGCATCTTGTGCAAATGTCAGAAGCATTCCTTCATCCATAATATCCCTCCCTAAAAGCTCAGTAATAATGAGCGTGTTATCAAATACCATCCATCAACCATTACAAATAGTAATAATTTGAACGGCAAAGAAATTAATGATGGAGGCATCATCATCATACCCATCGCTAATAAAATACTTGAAATTACCATATCAATAATAAGGAAAGGCACGTAAATAACAAATCCCATTAAAAATGCTGTTTTCAACTCGCTAATCACAAATGCCGGCATCAACACTAATGTAGGAATATCTTCAAGGGTCTCCGGGCGTTCACTTCCATTGAAAGCCAGGAATAATTCAATATCTTTTTCCCGCGTCTGTGTGAACATAAAATTTCGAATAGGTTCTGATGCTCGGTCGATGGCTGTTTGTTGATCAATTTGTTCATTTGCATATGGTTGAATTGCATTTGTATTAATATCATTGATCACAGGTGACATTACAAAAAATGTTAGTAATAACGCCAACCCAATTACAACCTGAGATGGTGGCACCGTAGGTGTACCAATTGCATTCCTCAGTAAAGATAATACGATGACAATCCTTGTAAAAGATGTCATCAATATCAGTATTGACGGTGCCAATGATAGAATTGTTACCAAAACCAGCAATTGAACGCCAGAGGACACCTCTGCTGGTTGACCTTCTTGTTGTAATGAAAACGTAACGCCAGGTGCTTTAATTTCTTCTTGCCCTGCACAAGATGAAAGTAGTATAGTACCCAGCAGTAATAATATAACGAATAACGCTGTGCGCCTTTTCATTATTCCTTTATTCTTTTTCATTTTTCATATCCAAAATATGCTGGAAAGTTTCTGTTGTATTAACTTGCTCTATGGGTACGTTCTCATCCGAATTTTCTTTTGATTCCAAGATATTTAGAACAGATATTTGATGATCTGTTAACCCAATCAGCAATTCTTTTCCATCTATACGCAATATAACAATAGCTTGCTTTGCTGAAAATCGATGGGTATCAATGATCTGTATGCGGCGTTTGTTTATTTTCGCTGAACCCTTTTGAAGTAAACGATAAATTGAAAATACCCCATAAATTAATGCCAAAACTAAAAATAAACGAATGATTGTTCCAAATACCATTTCTCCAATATTGAATTCTGTTGTGCTTGTCAAAGCATCTGTATTTGTATCAGGAGCGACACCGCTCATGCCAGCTGCATAGATCAATATCATTAAAACAATACTTACCCATCCAATGGTAATGAGTATCTTCCGATTTCGCGCATTCTCCAACAAAGTTTTTTTTATGCGTTCAATCATATTAATCCCCAATTTTTGGTACAATTAATTCGGTAATACGAACTCCGAATTTATCGTCAACAACGACGACGTCTCCTCGCCCTATAAGATGGTCATTTACATAAATATCGACAGCATCCCCGGCAATTCTATCTAGTTCCAAAACTGCCCCTTGTTGAAGTTCTAAAACTTGTTTCACACTCATTTTTGCGCGCCCCAATTCAACCGTTAATTGCATGCCAACATCCATCAACATGCCAAGATTATTGGGGACCGGTTGCGAGGGGGCATCATCAAAATCTTCAAGCATCATATCATATGTTTGACTTTCAGTATTAATAGGTGCGCTACTGGCTGCGCCAACATTTTGTTCAGCACCATTCATGTTATTCTCCATTACCTTCTCTCCTCAGTAAGTTTTTCGAAGAGTGATTGATCTGATTCTGCTTTACCAGTCAATCTTATTCCCATCCGTTTTCCAATTTTTCCTACTTTGCCTTTAAAGCGATTTTGTCCTGCAACTTTTATATTTATTTCCTGATTTGCATAAGTATCCAATACCATAACATCGCCTAGCTTTAGATTCACTAATTCCTCAAAACGAATATCTGCATTGCCAAGAATAATTTTTAATGGCAATGAAATTTTCTTTAAATTTTCCATATTAATAATGCGTGCTTTTGGATCAGAAAATTGTTCTTTTCTACCGGTGATAATCGTATGGGGATTTAGATGGGCAATAACAGGTTTTAACATCGAGAATGGAATATAGAAGCTCATTGTTCCTGTTACTTGTTGCATCATGATTTCAAAAGCAATTGTCATTACACGTTCATTGCCAACCATCATCTGAACCCAATGCTGATTTACTGTACTATCAACTACTTTAGGTTCAACTGCTACCACTTTACTCCAAGATGCTTTAATATCATTTAGCATATTTTCAACAAGATCGTGCAACAATGATTGGTCAATTTCTGTAAGAACATGACTGATCATTTTTTTATCAGATTGTCCACCTAGCCGCTGTTCCAATATCAGATTACTCACTTCCGGACTAATTGTTAACACAATTTGTCCAGGTAATGGGGACAAAGTAATCATATGATAGAGACTATTGGGTGAAAGATCGTTGATAAAATCATGAAATCGACCTTGCTCCGTATGGACAACGCGCGGACGCATATTTGTATGTAAAAATGATGGCAGTGAATTTGTTAATCTCTCGGCCAATTCTTCATGAACCAACTCTACCGCTCTAATCTGATCTTTTGAAAATCGATCAGGTGACCAAAAGTTGTATGGCCTAACAACACGTTCATCACTACTTTCATCAACAACAGCATCAGATTTCCCCATTAATTGCGCAAGATTCACCCCTTCCTTGGTTTCTGATTGTTCAATTTCTATTGCGCCAGTTAATAGAGCATCAATCTCTGATTGCGTCAACATGGATTTTATCTCCCTTTATTGCATTACAAATTCTGTAAAATAAACATTTAGAATTGTGAATTCTGCCAATTTCTCATCCAGTATCGCAATCATTTCAGCCCGAAGAATTTCTTTCCCTTCGGCTGTATAAATGGATTGGAAATCTTTCGTTGAAATTTGAGTGATTATAATATCATTTATAACAGGCAATCTATTTGTGATTTCAGTATTGAATTCGTTCAAATATTCTGCTTTGGCTTCTTCAGCTAAACTCATATACTCCAGATTATCTGGGGCAAATTCTACAACTACATTAACTCGAATAAATTTCCTGCCGCCCTCATCTGCTAGATTTACAATTTTTGTTCCCGTATCAATAAATATTCCCTCGCCGGGTTCCATCACATGGATTTCTGCAGGCATTTCCATTGGATTCTCAGCATGAACATCACTTTCGGTAGGCTGACCTTCATTTGTTGTCGTTGTTGAGTCCCCTTTATATTGTAAATAAAAAGGCTTTGGCAAAGTATCTGGTGCAACAACAATATAAATTAAAAATAGATTAGTTAGTACTGTGGTTGTTAATACTAAACCAATAAGTATTTTTAATACTAAATTCAGAATAGCGCCAATGCCGCCTTTTTTTCCATTTATTTCTTGATTTTCATCACTCATAGCTATTGAACTCCTATGGAATTACTGAAGTATCTCCCAGTAAACTATTGGTTATGTCCAGATTAATCATGTCCACATCTTGTGTGTAAATAATAATAATTTCTGCGCGACCATTCAAAGACCGGTGTTCATCCGTATCATTTGCGAATATCGGTTGATACTGACCCCTTCCTGAAGCAATAATTCGTGTCGGGTTTATTCCTTGCTGTTGGAAGTAATTTGTAATGGTATATGCTCTTCCTAAGGAGAGCTGCATATTATCTGCGTATCTTGAATCGATTGTCGGCGTATTATCAGTATGCCCAACTACTTTAATATCATTATCAAGTGGTTTGACCATCTCAATGATTTTATCAAGAACATCATATGCATCCGGATTAAGTAAATCAGCAGAGTTTGGAACAAATATTAATTTCTCGCTTAATGAAATAAGCAGCCCTTCAACATTATTTTGAATACTAACATCACTTGATAGATTCGCTTCAACCAACATATCGTTGATATCATTTGCTACATTTGATTGATTACTGGAAACCATTGGTAGACCAGGAACAATAATTGGAGCAGTTTCCATATCATCTGTCTGAGTACCGATATTATTAATACTTGGATCAACAACGCGTGTTGGTCCACCACCAAATGCAGTTGCAAAAGCTTCAGATAATTCCTTGTATTTTTGTAAGTCAGTTTGCCCCATCGAATAAAGGACGACAAACAACACCATTAACAAGGTGATAAAATCTGCATAGCTAACAAGCCACCGATCGCCTCCGCCACCATGGCTACTCATGCATTTGCCTCCGGAGCTGCAGATACCTTAACGTTTGCTTTTTCCCTGATATCAGGCGGCAAAAATGCTAGCAATTTTTCTTTAATTAATCGTGGGTTTTCACCAGCCTGCAAAGCTAAAATACCTTCCACCAGCATTTTTCGGTAGGCAACTTCTTCAAAGTTTCTGGCTGATAGCTTTCCGCCAATTGGCAGCCAGATCATATTTGCTGATAATAAACCCCATAAAGTAGCCAAAAAAGCACTGGCAATAGAGATAGCCAATTTTTCAGGATCGGACAATTCTTTCAATACATTAATAAGCCCCATAACCGTACCAATAATGCCAAATGTAGGTGAAAATCCACCAGCCTGTACAAACCAATTGATACCTACTTCATGACGCTGTTTCATTTGAGATATTTCTAATTCAAGAATTCCCTGAACTTGCGCTGGTTCAATTCCATCAACTACCAGCATGATTCCTTTTCGCAAAAAATTATCATCAACCTTTTTACTTTCGTCTTCCAGAGCCAATAATCCTTCACGCCTGGCTTTGTCTGCCATTGATGTAATTTGCATTATTGTTTGGATTTCATTGTATTTGTTTTTCGTAAATGTGATTCTGAAATATTTGGGCAGTTTAAATAATACATCTATGGGTCCGGTAGCAGTAGCAATGGCTGCTGATCCACCCAGTGTGAGGATAATCGGGGCTGCATGTGAAAATAATTCAGCCGGTGAACCACCATCCAAAATCATGACAACTACAAGAATAATGCCTGCGGCTACAATTCCACCAACGGATGCTAAATCCATCCTATATCTCCTTTTCGATTGTTAAATGAGGATTATGCACTTTTTGTTGATAACCAAGGATATCTCCAACAACACTCTCAGGGGATTCCTTTACCACATACTTCACATTGCCAACCAACGTGATGATAGTGTCAGGGGTGCCCTCAACAATTAGTATTTTTTCAGCGTTAATATATAACCTTGACCCATTTAACCGTGTAAGTAATATCATTTTCCGTGTCCAAAAATACAAAAATATTTTTCCGTTCTTCCACGGTTTCAATTTATCATGGGTGGCTATATTCTCGAATAAATACTATGTGAAAGGAGTATAAAGAGTATCTAAATAAATATTAACGGTATATTGGTAATGAGATTAAGAATGCAGTTCCTACATCAGGCTCACTATCCACCTGTACATCTCCCCCGTGTTGCCGAATGACTCTATGTGATACAGATAGACCCAAACCTGTACCTTTGTTTGGTTCCTTTGTTGTATAAAATGGTTCGAATATGCGTTTCAGTTTATCTGAGGTCATGCCTTGGCCATTATCTGCGATGCGAACTTTGACATGTTTATCATCATGCGTAGTAGAAATATCAATTATCCCAGAACGATTCGGTAATTGATTTGAATCAGATGCATCGATAGCATTGATAATTAGATTCAACCATAATCCATGCAAATGATCTGCACTGGCCATCACATCAGGCAGATTTTCATCTGCATCAAATTTTAATTGAACTGATCGTTGTATTAATTCATGCTGAACCATTTCTACAGCTCGTTCGATAGTACCATTGATGTTTGTGGGCACAAAATCATATTTTTCTTTACGCGCAAAATCTAATAAATTGCGAACAACGTATAATGCTCGCGATCCTGCTTTATAAACTAAATCAATTGACTCAAGCCATTCTTCATTCGCGTCTGCCATATCCCGTTGGAGCAATTGAGCATTTGCTAATATCACAGTTAACGGATTGTTGATTTCATGCGCAATACCGGCAGCCAATTGTCCCACTGCAGCTAATTTCTCAGATTGAGCGATTATTGTTTCAAGACGATTTTTCTCAGTTACATCTTTCTCAAACAAAATTACCTTGACAACTTCATTTTCATCATCAAAAATCGGATAAGCATCAATAGTCCATTCTGTCTGCTCCCCCTGTTCATCCCATTCACGATTTATGCGGTGGGTAATCTCTTTTTTAAAGATTGTTTTACCTACCAAACATCCTGGGCAAACGGTATCACGCGCAAATAATGCTTCATAACACAGCTTGCCAACAATGTGTCTGGGTTCTTTGGCTGCTCTTTCTGAGCGTGACATGTTAATTGCGTTCAATCGATATTTCCGATCAATGATATAAACTGAATCTGGTATATTGTCAAACAATATCCTTAATGTATTTCTTGAATTAATTAATTCCCAATTTTTCGCTTCAAGGTCAGCATTTTGAACCTGCAATTGTTGAATAATCTGTAAGTAAAACAAATAAATCGCAATTGTTTTTGAGATGCTTGCAAATAAATCTTTGTCTTTTAATAGAAAATGAAAATGTTTTTTATTATGCAACCCCAGAGCTCCAATTACAATATCGCCAATAGAGATAGGTACATATAATAATGATTGGGTTTTCAGTCCTGGAATTCCATCAACTTCTTCTCGAAAAACTTTATTTATCTGACAATCATTAACCATGATTGGACTATTTTGGTTAATACATTGTCCTAAAAGACCTTCACCTGGTTCAGCACTAACACTACATACCCATTCCGGGCTTTCTATTAAGCTCTTTTTTAAGATTAGGCCACCGGAATTATAATCAATAAATGCAATTGTTCCGGCTTCGCAAGAAAATGCATTTTTAATTTCAGACACCAATCGTAATTGGATTTCTTCTAGACCTATACGAATTTTTGATTCAGAAAAAACATTATCAAGAATGGTGCTCATATAATTATGCTGTACCATGCCATTAGATACATTGTTTACTCTTAAAACACGTTCAAAAAAAATTAAGAAACGATCTGAAATCAATGTATTATCGAACTTACTTTTATCATCATCAACTATCATTAACCATGAGTTTTCTTCTTTAGCAATATTAAAGGGCAAGCATTCATAATAGATTACCGAATCATTTTGCATTTCTTCAAAACAGATTATATCTTCTCCCCCCATTTTCCCATTAATATTGTCAATTATATTCTGTTTCTCAATTTGAGATAATTCATCAACAAAAAAAAATTCATATTGCTGATTCCGTTTTGAAATGATACTGATACTCTTTATCTCAAGATAATTCTTTACAATAGAAAGACACTCAACAATTGCGTTGGGAATATCAGCTGCATGCAGGAACACATTCCACAATTGCTCTTCAACATTATTTGCTTGTCTTTCAATCTCATTAATCATTCGATCACCTAATAAGACACACCATTATATGTGATTTTTATATCTTTTCTATTTATCCTGCAATTGATTAATCGGTAACTCAACACGAAAAGTAGTTTCGTTTTTCGTACTCATCGCAGATATTGTTCCATTGTGCTGCCGAACTATTTCTCTGCAAATACTCAATTCCAATCCGGAGCCCCTTATACGTTCATGACCGACAAAATCAGGTTCAAAGATGCTTTCTTTGTATTTATCCGGAATGGGTATTCCATGATCCATTATTTCAATTACGATATTTTCTGCACTTTCACTGCGGCTATTGATATAGATCGTTTCTTCATTTTCGCTTAGTTTTGCATCCTTAGCCATGAGCAACAAATTCACCCATAGATCTTCCATTTGGCGTTGATTTCCCCAAATTTTTGGTAGCTTGTCATGTAAATCAGTAATTATATTCATTCTTACTGCATTAATCTGTCCAACAACAAGCAAAATTGCGCTTTCAATACTTGAATTGAGATCAAATTCCTCAAAAGAACCAATATCAGGTTTTGAGAACATTAACAATTGTTGTACCACATTCTGGGCAGTCCAGCCTGCCTTTTCGATATCCCCAAGCACTTCTTGTACTTCTTCATGTGGCATCTTGGTTTTTGCCAACATCTGTGTATTAGCAATAATCGAAGTTAAGGGATTATAAATCCGATGAGCAACCCCAGAAGCTAATTCACCAATTGCAGCCAGACGAGTTGATTCACTGAGTTTTTCTTTTGCTCGGGTGATTTCTTCTTGCATTTTTTTCTTTTGGGAAATTTCTCTGGCAGTAAATATGATATTTATAATATTTTGATTAGCATCAAATATTGGAGTGATAAATTCTTCCAACGTATATCCCGATGTACTATCCGTATATTGGAACCACGCTTCGTACTGAACTGTATCCCCACTTCTGATTGAATTGACAATTTTATTAAATGAAGCCTGGCTTTGTCCTCGCATATGGTATATGTATTGATCGAAAACAGAATCAACTCTTTTCCCTGTTATTTTTTCAAACGCCTGGTTTACATATTCAATAACACCATCAGGCCGAGTAATAATTACACTTTCGGCACTATTTTCAATAGCAATGGTGAGTTTTAATAATTCATACTCTTTTTTCTTTATATCACTGATATCCCGCAAAACATCCATGTAGCCAATGAGTGTATCACCATCAAATAATGGCGTAATTTTTGAACTAACAAAAATATTTATGTGTTCCTTATAAATCAGGCGTTCAATATCTTTATTAACAATATTTGGAATATCTTCTACATTGATCTCCGGATCAAAACAACTGACATAATTTGCTTTGATGTTTTGGTTAATATCAATATTTGCACCAATCATCATTTGGGCAGAATGATTAATGAAATTTATATTACCTTTTAGATCCCAAACAATGATTGCATCACGCACATTATTTAATAACAGTGCCTGATATTTTATTTTTTCGATTGATTCCTTTACAGAAAGCTGTAGATTATATTCGCGAAGAATTTTTTCAATTAATGCGGGTAATGATAAATAAAAACTCCCCCTTTTAACAACATAATCCAATGCACCTGCTTGAATAGACTGCACTGCGATTTGTTCATCCCCTTCGCCGGTAACCATGATTACAGGGATATGATTTTCTTTTTTGCAAAACTCTCGCAAAAAATCAATACCATTACCATCGGGAAGACGATAATCCATCAAAATTACATTATAGTTTTTACTATTTACAGCATTCCATGTTTGTTGAATATCGCGTGCCCAATCAACCCGGTACTTGGTTTCCAAGCGCAAAAAATCCTGAACCATAAGTGCCTGATCAAAATTATCTTCTACTAATAATACAGAGATTTCCTTTTGCATCAGCTTCTATGATTAAATATCATCTTCGTCATCTAAACGAACAGTATATCCATATCCGGCGATCGTTTGGATGAATTTTGGATTTCTTGCATCCAGTTCAATACGTTCCCGCAAATTCTTAATGTGCACACGAACCAAATCCGGGCTACCAGCATCTGATGGGTAGTCCCATACTTCGTCTAATAATCTGGCAGGTGAGTATATTTCACCCGGATGACTCATTAAATGATATAGCAAATCAAATTGTACTGGTGTTAATCTAGCCCGACCCCGATGCGGTGTATGCAGTTCGTATGTCCGTACATTTAATATGTACTCACCAACAGCAATTTGCGATTTTGCTGACTTTTCTGCTTTTTGCACAGGGGGTGTAGGTGCAAGTTCTACCGCAGGTTCTAGTCTCGGATGATTTTTTACTCTTCTAAGTATTGCGCGAATACGCAATATTAATTCGTCAATATTAAAAGGTTTACTCAGATAATCATCTGCACCAGCCAAAAAGCCAGCTATACGATCTTCATCCTTAGCTTTTGCCGTTAAAAATAAAATTGGCACATCAGATAATAATGGGTCAGCTCGCATTTCACGACAAACCGTATACCCATCCATACCTGGCATTATAATATCGAGTATAACTAGATCTGTTGGTTGTCTGTGAGCTATTTTTAATCCCTCTACGCCACTGTTTGCGATTGTAACTCGAAATTCCTGACCGCGTAAACTGCGTTCAATTGTCCTTGCCACAATTTCATCATCCTCAATTACAAGAATGTTTACGATGTCCACACCTCACCTCCAATTCAACTTGTATTTATTATACTATCCATTATTGTATTAGTAATACTATATTCGTTTAGCTTAATTTGCAAAACTATTTTTACGTTTTCTTTTTATTTCATATGCCTTAATTGCATAATATAAATTTAACATTTCAAATGGATCATCCAAATGCACTTCCCAAATTTCATGTATTTTTTTTAATCTCTGGCGTAGTGTGTTCCTATGGATAAACAACAACTTCGCAGTTTCTTGTGCATTTGAAAATGTACCAAAATAGACATCCAAAGTTTTGATAATATCAGCGTTTCTTTCATTGTCATACTGGTTCATACTATCAACCAGTTTGAAATAATAATTTGATTTTAATGCTTCTGGAGAGGTTTCCATAATCCAGGTTAAAAAGCCTAATTTTGAATAATACCAATAAGATGATTCTTCTTCTCCAATAGCATATCCAATACGAGAGGAGTCTACTGCTTCATGGAACGCCCGTTTGAATTGTTCGATGGAATTAGTAACCTGACTAATACCAATAATCCATTTTTGATTGGCGTCTTTTGAATAGTTAATTAACAATTCCAGAAATTGCTCTGTACTCTTCTCGTCTACTGTATTAAATATCAATAGCAAGCCTTTTGTTCGCTCTATAATTGTTGCCTGAAATCCATTTTTCTTTATTTGATCTAATAAAATTGGAATATACGAATGAGCTGGGGTTATAGTTTCATATAAATTTTGAATATTTAATATTTGAAAATCCCCTGACATACCCAATCGTTCGATAATTTCATCTGATTGAAGGGATAATTCACTGGATTCCGGGTCTATCAGATGATCAATTATTTTTGATTTTCCACGTTGCTCCGCTTCATATACTGCCAGGTCTCGACTTGTAATTAAAGCGGCAACAATTGCACCTCGTTCGATTGCCAAATAATCAAGCTGTGTCAATGAGTCACCGTTGGCAATAATCCAAATGTAGCCAAATAATTGATCACCAATTAATATCGGAGCAACAATTCGTTCAAACTTTATACCCATTGCTGGAATCGGTTTTAAATATTGTGGTTTTGGATCTTTTTTAATTTTATCAAAAACACCTAGTTTTCTTAGATAATTTACGACTTCTGTAGGTGTATAACCAAGTTCAATCGCTCTTGATCGCACTTCATCCGTAGGTCCAACCAACGAATAAGCCAATATTTTCAGATTTGGATCTTCAATTGTTACCGAACGATTCAATATATTTGCCAAACTCTCAGCAAATTTTTCCAAGCCACAACCTTCAACAACCAAATTCGTTAAAATATCATGAATTTTAAATACTTTTTCTGTTAAATTGTTCTTTTCTCTTAATATCTTTTCATGTATTGCATGTGTGACATCAACAAATTTAACCTCATATGGGATGGTAATAATTGGGAAATTATTCTCTTCAGCAATATTGATCATTTGTACTGGGACTTCTTGAAAATATTTTCCAATTGAGATCACAACACCCGACAAGCCGGAATGTATGATATCCATGATGAATTTCTTCTGAGCTGACTCATCTTCATAAATGCCTTGCGCCGTCGTTAATAACAAATCGTTTTCACGAACCCACGGAATAACATCAATATCATTTATGATATGAGACCAATTAACCAGATTATTCAAATGACTATGACCAGTAATGCATTTTGCATCCGTGAATAATGGGATCTCACTCAGAATTTCATTTACTGTTAATGACATATCACTCCAAGATAATTAATCAAGAACTGAACTTCTATTAACTACACTTTTCGATCTTTTACCAGATAAATCATTGGCATACTCACCAGAGTGACCACACCTTTTACAATAACATTTCCCCAAAATATTTGCCAAACAATAGAAATTGGCATTAATCCATAAAATGCCAGGAATGAAAACAGAAGGGAATCAAGGGGAACTGAAAAGGTATTTGAAACCAACACACGCAGCCATTGATATTTTTCTGTTACTTTTGTGATCCACAAGTGATAAATTTCTGTGTCGGTTAATTCAGAGATGACTTCAGCAATAATACTAGCCACTGTAATGCGCCATACAGGAGCCAATACAGCCCCCCAATTAGCGCTCGAACCAGCTGCTAAGTCTGGCTGCAAAAGTGAGACTAGCCAAAAATATAACGCCATGATCAAGTTCACTATTGCAGCTGCAAAAATTAACACACGAACAAGTTTTTTACCCAATACTTTGTGTGCTAAATCACGTAATGTAAAAGTAATCGGATAAATAAAAGTGCCAGCATCGATTGATAAACCGAAAACCTGAACAATCTGCAAGCTGCCAATATCTGATAACATTTGTGCAGCAATATAACTAATACTAACTAATAAAGCTGATAACAAGATGACTCCTAAACATAGAGATAATTCTCAATATTATACCTTACTATATCAATAGCACTTCAAATAAAAAGGAGTAGCGTCAAATCATGACACTACTCCTTTATTGCAATATAATACGATCTTTAGATAACTCTCTCTCTCAATTGTGAACTAATGTAGTCCATAGATGCCACGACGATGGCTATTGCAATCATCTGCACACTGGCATCCCGATAGTTAAGTAAATTGATATTCTGCTGAAGCAGGAATCCAATACCGCCACCACCGGCAAAACCAATAATAGTGGACATACGTACGTTAATATCCCACCGATACATTGTGAAAGATATATAGGGCGGAATAATCTGCGGCACAACAGCATAAATAATTGTCTGTAATTGATTTGCACCTGTTGCTTTTACAGCTTCAATTGGTCCTTCCATTATCGATTCCACTTGTTCTGAGTACAGTTTTGCGAGTGCAGCAATCGTATGTAGGGATAGTGCTAACGCACCAGCAAATGGGCCAATACCAACCCATACCACAAAGATAATCGCCATAACTAATGCTTCAATGGATCGTAGAGCATTGAATATTGTGCGTGTTACATAGTAAATCACCATACCTACAGGCATAATGCCTGTTTCCCGATTTAAATATGCCACGATAAAACCAATAATACCGCCCACAATCCCAGGGTATAGATAAACATATACTGGGTTACCAATTTCATAAATCCAATTTACACCTGCACCGAGAATCATTGACAATATTGCACCTGCAGACATAGACAACAAATAGTTTAATAATGTAACTAATGTGGTGTTGGATTTTTTGATAATCAACTGACCAAACTTACTACCAACGGAATTTAAAACACCCATTCCCGCTAGAACGGCTATCACAATGATTATCATATTCAATATTTCGCCCAAGTCAGCTATGAATTTTCCTAAAAATGCAAAAGATCCTGCATTTTCATGTAGCCATTGCCCAGCCAGAATTGCCAGGTTAGAAATCTGGAAAAGAACCAGAATACCAACAAATGCACAAATCAGGAGGCCCACAATTCGAATAATCCTTGTTGATAAGGATGGCTTTTCCAATTCGACCTGGGGCATTGCCCATTTAAGCAATTGATACACCAGTAGTGGCCCTAGTATTACGACTACTGCAATTAGAATATTATTTGATCCTATACTGTTGGTAAGCGCTTTTCCATAGCGCACACCGTAGGACCCTAATAAGAAGCCAATTGGCATCAATACAATACCTAGAGAAAAACTTAATAACGGACTTTTCATATTTTCCATTAAATTTCTTGCAGCAAAGAAACTTAATGGCACCGCAATTAGTGTTCCTAAGGTCGTAGCCAATAACGCCATAAATACAGTTTCAATGATCAGTTTCCATGTATTAATTGCTGTTTCAGTAAGATGTGGTTTGCCAATATTTTTCCTGGTTATGGCCCGGATAATTTGTTCATCGTCGCTTTCTCTACCTTTTGGGACAGTAGCAACAATTTCAAAATTACCCAATGCATCGGTTGTAAATTCACCAATATTGAGCTTAACCCCACTTGGTGGCACAAAACTTAATGGACCAGAGATATACGGCTCAAAACTATATCCATAAATGTGAATTTCAGCCTGACTGTCAGCACATTTTTCTTCAACAATCATATAGGATAATGTTTTGTCGATATCAAATTCAATTGGCGCATCCGTACAAGGAACCATAATTGGCGTTTCTACGATGAATTCCTCTTTGTCATATTCAATAATGTTTGGTTTTGCTAAGGCTCTAATAATACGCACCAATTGTGTTTGGCGTCTTTCAGATTTCGTTTCCTCAAGGTTTACTTTCGTAACGGTAAATCCATATGCGTATATAACAATACCAACAATGATTGAAAGGCCAACCAGCAAATAACGTTTCATAGGATTATTCTTGTCATTCATTGAGACCTTCCTTATCCAACACGCTCGGCTTCTTGGCCATAAATTTCTTTGAATTTTTCATCATCGATTTCTTTCGGTAATCCATCAAAAACCAATTGTCCATCATTTAAGGCGATTGCACGATGTGCATAACGGTGAACCAAATCAAGAAAATGAAGGCTACAAATGACGGTAACATCATCTTCTTGGTTAATTTTTTCAAGGTATTGCATAATGCTATGCGCCAAAACAGGGTCCAAGCTCGCAACAGGTTCATCCGCTAGAACAATTTCAGGATTCTGCATCATAGCACGTGCGATGCCAACACGTTGCTGTTGGCCACCAGAAAGCTCATCTGCTCTTTGTTTTGCTTTTTCTTTGATACCAACACGATCCAGTTGGATCATTGCTTGTTGAATATCATCCTTAGGAAAACGGTTTAACAAACTCATAATTGGATTTACATATCCAAGTCTTCCCGAAAGAACATTTGTCATTACACTTGAACGACTAACAAGGTTAAAATGCTGAAAAACCATGCCAATGCGTCGTCTAAATCCTCTTAAATCATCATCCGATGCAGCAGCGATATCTTCTCCATTTAGCAAAATCTGCCCTTCAGTCGGCTCTACTAAACGATTTATGCATCGTAATAATGTTGATTTTCCCGAACCGCTGAGACCAATTACAGCCAAAAACTCTCCATCCGGCACGGAGAAACTGACATTATCCAGCGCTAAGACTCCACCATCATATATCTTTGTCAGATTTTTTACTTCTAGCATGGGATTTATTTTCTATTGAATTATAAATCCGGACAGGAGAACCTGTCCGGATTTACGAAAAGTTATTTTTTTATTAGTTGCCGAGGTCTTCGAGACTCACACCAGCGGCTTCAACCATCAGACGTACAAAGTCATATTCAGCGTCAGTGGCGACATCAATACCGGTCCAGTTATAGAAATCTTGATGACCGATGGATTCGTCCCAGGCTTCAGTATCTGAGAATGCAACAATAGCATCTTCAATTGCAGCACGAACATCAGCAGGGAAATCTGGGCCAAATGACAGGGTGTCATTGGGGATGCCAGCGGAGATGGTCAAGATGCGGACTTTCTGGATTACATCAGGTGCTTCCTCGCGTATGTTAGCGCGGGCATCCAGTACTCTCCAGTCACCACAATAAAGACGATTGTCTTCATTTACAGCACAGGATTCTACCAGGTCATCGGGGATATCAGGAGAATCACCTTCTACCCAGCTATCTTCGCCTTCTGGTTTCAAAGGTGGTGAGTAGAAAGCAGTACCGAAGTCAACTTCACCATTGTAAACTGCTTTCACAGCCTGGTTGTGACCACCCGTTTCTACCTGTTCGCCGATTTCAATACCAGCGTCCTGGAACATAACCAACGGTACCATGTAGCCGGAGGTTGAACCTGGATCTGGGAAACCCCAGGTCTTACCAGCGAGATCATCCAATGTCTGGATGTCTGAATCACGCGCTACTAGAATCTCAGCCCAATATACTGAGCTACCATAACGTACGGCCTTGAAACCAACATCAACGCCACAAAGTTGGCTGGCGAATACATAACCTAATGCAGGAATGAAGCCCATGGTGTCATCAGGAGATGCACACATTTCTTCGATTGTCGCTGCATAGCTGGTCGGGATGCTAACTTCATATGTATAACCAGTGGCTTCGTTCAAAGCGGCTGACATGATCTCTCCACCAGACACAATCGCCTGAGCGTCTACAGATGGCACAAAGAGAACTTTAATTGGGCGTTCTGGTGATCCCAATTCAGGTTCAGCAGGTGCAGGTTCTGCAGTTGGTTCCGGGGGGACATCAGTTGGTGCTTCTTCCATTACTGGTTCAGGTGTCGCTGCAGGCGCAGCCGGCTGACACGCGGCTAATACCAATGAAAGGGTCATTAATACAACCAGCATAACATACGGAATTCTTTTTGTTACAAACATTTTCCTCTCCTCTGAGTATAAGTAAAAAAGAATTTTGAAGGGTTTTTAAAACCCATTCCCTTATCAAGATGATAAACCAAATTCTTTATTAGTACAAGTCAATTTATTTTAGCAAATTATTAATCAATCTTAAAATATCAATGAATATTACACATTTTTATTGATTCCAGCATAAAATAAATTCTGGAGGTATCCATGCCATTATACGAATATCAATGTACTAAATGTGGACATAAATTCGAAACTCTGCGATCTTTTTCAGATGCTGATCATCCCATTCAATGTTCAGCATGTTTAACATATTCTGTAACGAGGAAAATATCACAATTCTCTTCCATTTCAGATGGGAATAATCGATCCGGTACCTCCAATAATTGTACTGGATGCTATTCAGGCAACTGTGCAAGTTGCCATTAATCCAACAGGAAATATAATGATAGAAAACAAGAATAAAAACATCTTAATTACCGGAGGCTCTAGCGGTATAGGCAAAGCTTTAGCCGTAGAATACATATCTGGCGGTAGCAAAGTGATCTTATGCGCGCGTGATCTACATAAACTGAATGCAGCGAAAGACGAAATTGTTCAAATAACCAAATGTGATTCATCTTTCATAGATGTGCTCTCAGTAGATATAACTGATTTCGATCAAACAAATCAGATCATTGGCGAATTTCTAATCAATCATTCCGTTCCTGATATTCTCATTAATTGTGCCGGTGTCGCGCATCCTGGAGAATTTCTTGATCTTGATCTGGATATTTTTCATTGGCTGATGAATACAAATTACTATGGTACCGTGCATATGATCAAAAGTGTCCTGCCTGCAATGATTAATAATGGCGCTGGACATATTGTCAATATATCCTCTGCTGCTGGATTTCTTGGTGTTTATGGCTATACAGCTTATGGAGCAACAAAATACGCTGTTCGTGGTTTTAGTGACGCCCTCCGTGCAGAATTGAAGCTAAAAAATATCAACATGTCTCTTGTATTTCCACCTGATACCGATACCCCTCAACTTGCTTATGAGGAGAAATACAAACCACCCATTACCAAAGCTTTAGCAGGGAATGCTGGTGTATTATCTGCAGAATCAGTTGCCAAAATCATTGTCAAAAATGTAGCAAAAGGAAAATATATCATCGTTCCCGGCTCTGAAAATGCATTTCTTTATCATCTATCAAATATTTTGGGTAAACACGTTTACAAGTTAATGGATTTTATGATACGTGATGCTGCAAAAAAAGCAAACTAGTAAAACTTATGCTACTTGAATAGGATTTTTCTACACAATTTCAAGAAATGCGTATGATATACTATGCTTAATCAAATTTGAAATCATTAGTATAATTTGTCATTTCGTTCTAAATTTTATTTAATCTGTGAGAATCTTATATGAACTTCAATCTGGATGAACGTAAAGCAAAAATTATCGCAACAATTGGTCCTGCCACAGAAACCCCTGAAACCATTCGTGAATTACTTGTAAATGGTGTTGATGTAATCCGTCTTAATTTTTCTCACGGATCGTTTGATGAACATAAAAATCGTATAGATATCATTCGCGCAATATCCAAAGAAATCAATCGCTCAGTTTCTATTATTCAGGATCTTCAGGGGCCCAAACTTCGCTTAGGCGTATTACCTGATAGTGGATTTGTTCTTCAACAAGGTGAAAGGATTTGTCTTTCCTCCCATGATCCTTTTTTTGCAGGTACAAAGGATCAATCAGCTTGTTTACCCCTTGATATACCGGATGTTGAGAAATTTGTTGAAGTTAATGACCGTATCCTGCTCGACGATGGATACTTTGAATTAAAAGCAATTGAGATTAGTGAATCTGGGATTATTGCTAAAGTAATAAGTGGTGGAAAAGTATCATCAAATAAAGGTGTAAATTTACCTGATTCAGACATCAACATACCAACATTCACTGAAAAAGATAAGAAAGATCTTGTATTCGGTCTGAACAACGATATTGATATCCTTGCCCTGTCATTCATTAAAAGTGCCGATGATATTCAAATTGTTCGCAAATTTATTGATGAGAACGTTCCTGAACGCAGCGGCATTCCAATTATAGCAAAAATTGAACGTCCAATCGCCATGAAGAATCTTGATGAAATTATCAATGAAGCAGATGGCGTAATGATTGCGCGTGGTGATTTAGCTGTAGAGACGTCTCCATATTTTGTGCCGATTGCCCAGAAAAAAATTATCGACATGGCCAATCAGAAAAGTAAAATTGTTATCACAGCCACTCAAATGTTGGAATCCATGATTGAACACCCTCGCCCAACTCGTGCAGAGGCTTCAGATGTTGCCAATGCAATTCTGGATGGGTCGGACGCGGTGATGCTCTCCGGTGAGACGGCTATCGGTAAATATCCCATCAAAACAATCCAGATGATGCATGCGATTATTCTTGAAGCAGAAAAGAACTATGAAAGTTGGGGGCATCACACTAACACGCGTTTCACAAAACTCCATAGCGATTCACTATCTATGGCACAAGCTGCCTATACAATATCAGATGCTTTAGATGTAGCCAGCATTGCTGTCTTTACCCAATCCGGACGGACCGCAATTTTAATGTCAAAAATGCGTCCTAGCTGTCCAATTATCGCATTTACACCTCATCAAAATACATATCAGCGATTGAATCTCATCTGGGGAATCATCCCTGTTCAGATCCCATTCGCAAATACAGCTGAGAAAATGGTTAGTGAGGTAGAAAAGGCAATGTTGACATTTACAAAACTAGAGATTGGACAACAAATCGTTTTAGTTTCAACCTTCCCGATCGGCAGAACCGGAAAACCGAACTTTGTGCTTCTTCATACCATTGGAAATCCAATTTAAATTCATATCACATATGCTGAGGAGATTTTCATGAGAGTACGAAAGATCGATCCTACAAATAAAAAGGATCGAAATAAATTCATTAATTTACCTTTCGATATTTATAAAGAATGTCCCCAGTGGGTTCCGCCAATTAAAAATCAAATGCATTTTATTATGGATGCTGAAAAGCATCCATTTTATCATCATTCAAATGCCGATTTCTACATTATCGAGGATGGAAAACAAGTTATTTCCAGACTAGCTGTTCTCAATCACCGTAATTATAGTAAATTTCATAATCATCCTACAGGTATGTTCTATTATTTTGATTCATATGATGATGATCAAGCCAGTCACCTCTTGTTCAATACCGCACTTGATTGGTATCGCAAAGAAAATATAAAAACGGTTTATGGTCCAAAAGGATTTGCTCGTTCTGACGCTGTTGGCCTATTAGTTGATGGCTTTGAGCAATATGCAACCATGGGCATGATTTACAATTTCCCTTATTATCAAAAATTAATTGAGAATGCTGGTTTTGTGAAAGAAACCGATCATTATACCGGTTACATTGAAAGATCATCTGAAATGCCGGAAAAATTCCATCGCGCTGCTGACCGTGTTTTGAAACGCAACGGATTTACAATTAAATCATTTTCCAACAAAGATGAAATGCGCGAGTGGATTCCTCAGCTTGAAGAGATTCATCATTTAGCATTTGAAAACAATATAGGATATTACCCCTCAACAAAAGAAGAATTCCAACTACTGGCCGAAAATTTAATTGCAGTGATTGAACCGCAAATTGCGAAATTGATTTTAAAAGGTGATGAAATTGCAGGATTTATCCTTGCCTATCCAGAAATATCGAATGGATTACGGCGTTGCAAAGGAAACATATATCCGTTTGGTTGGCTGCATTTACTCGCAGAAAAAAAACGAACAGAATGGGTAATTGGTAGTGTGATTGGATTAATGCCTAAGTATCAGGGTGTTGGCGGCAATATTTTACTTTATGTAGAGATGAACAATACACTGCGTTCCATGCATTTCAATAAAGCCGAAATTTCACAGATCGATGAACGTAATATTGATAGTTTCAATGGTGCGCTTGAACTCGGTACAACATGGTACAAAACGAATCGAACCTATAGATATGATCTTTAGTACACAGGGTTTCATATGTATACATCTGTAATCACTGCCCAACAGCTAAACTCAATCAAACATGATAATTTGGTCATTATTGACTGTCGCTTTCAGTTAGCGGATACAGAAGCAGGCCGCAAGGCTTATAATGTCAGTCATCTGACAAGCGCCTATTATTGCCATTTGGATGAGGACTGTTCTGGCCCAATTACGGATAAAAGCAGCCGCCACCCTCTACCTGCTGTTTTCTCTTTTTTAAATACTATAGCAAAATGGGGCATTACGAAAAACAGTCAGGTTGTTGTCTATGATGCCAGTACTGGCGCCATTGCAGCGAGATTATGGTGGATGCTAAAAAATATTGGACTTAATGCTGTTGCAGTATTGAGTGGCGGTTTTAATAACTGGCATGAATCAGGTTTTCCTGTATCTAATATCTGCCCTTCCATTCAGTCAGGACCAACTGATATCTGTGTTCAACAATGGGATTATGTTTCAATGGATCAAATGAAGCAATATATCAATGATTCTGAGTATTTAATTATTGATGCGCGTGCAGCGGAACGCTATGCCGGCCACGTTGAACCCATTGATCCAATCGCTGGTCATATTCCAAGTGCTGTTAATCGTTTTCATGGTGAGAACTTTGATCAACAAAGTTTATTCAAACCGCGATCAGATCTTCTCGCAGGATTCAAGGCACTCATTGGTGATTACCCGTTAGATCATGTTATCGTCTACTGCGGTTCTGGTGTTACTTCATGTGCACATCTTGTTGCCCTGGAATATATAAATTTTTCCAATTCAAGGCTTTTTGCCGGCTCTTGGAGTGAATGGATAAAGGATCCAGAAAATCCGATAATAAAAAAATAAACTGGGAAAAACCCTGTTATTTTTTTATTTGAATGAGTTATTTAATTCAACTAGCTTTACTTCTTTGGGTCTTAAACTTTCTTCTTTCAGTCGGTTTAAGGGAACATCAACCAAATTATGTAAATCAAAAGTGGTTGGTTGGCTTGTATCCATATACAATAATCCAGTTAACAACAATCCATTTACTTGTGCTTCATGTAAAAGATTAATTGCCTGTGATTTACTGGTCGGATCATAATCTCTGCCTAATTTTTTGATATACAGGTGAGAGCCATCATGCATCTTCACTTCTTTAATGCTGCCTTCCTCAAATTCCTCAATAATAATTTCTTCTTGAGGAGGAATATATGCAAGGTCATGCAGGGGCAGCTCATGTTGTCTTCCCCACATGTATGAATGTAAATATTCATCCTTGTTATGAAAAGTTACACATGGACTGATAATATCAAGAACAGCCAAACCATTATGAACAAGGGCAGCTTTTATTAGCTCTTTAACCTGTTTGGGATCCCCTGCAAAAGTACGGGCAACAAAAGTTGCCTGGCCAATTAAAGCTTCCATGCAGATATCCACCGGAATATATTGATTGACACCTTGATGCTTCAGTTCCAAATCCTTCTCGGATGTTGCCGAAAACTGACCTTTTGTAAGCCCGTACACACCGTTATTCTCAACGATATAAACCAACGGCAAATTCCTTCGTCCCAGGTGTTTGAACTGCCCCATTCCAATAGATGCCGTATCACCATCACCACTTACTCCAATGCCTTTTACAGTTGTATCGGCAAATAATGCTCCTAAAGCGAGAGAAGGCATACGCCCATGTAAACCATTAAAACCAAATGAGCGGTTCAAAAAATAATTTGGACTTTTAGATGAACAACCAATACCGCTAAATTTGGCCAATTTTTCGGGGATAATATCTAATTCATAACAAGCAGCAATGATTTGACTGGCGATTGAATTATGTCCACATCCCTGACACAAAGTGCTGGCGGATCCACCATATTCTTTTCGTTCATAGCCCAAAGCGTTAAATTTCTTCTTGTCTCTACCAGCGTCGTATTTCATAATTCACCTTCCATTGCGCTGATTTTATTTACAATCCATTCTGCAGTGATCGGCAGTCCGTTAATGTGCGCGGCTGATTTCAGTTTTGTTGCCAAATCCTGTAATTCAACAGTCAATATTTGTCGCATTTGGCCCTGATCATTTAACTCAACAACATAACATCTCTCATGATTCTCTATAAATTTGCGTACCTCATCTTGATATGGAAGTGCGCGAATCCTTAAGTAATCTACTGCTAACCCTTTCTTGGTTAAGATATCCTGTGCTTCTAAAACTGCCAAATTTGTTGATCCATATGCAATGATACCGATTTTTGCATTCTCAACCTGTTTAATAATGGATTTTGGAACATATTCTCTGGCTGATTCAAATTTCCGATTTAACCGTTTTATGGTCTCTTCATATGTATCTGGACGTTCACTATACGTTCCATCTACGGTATGCCCCGTACCGCGTGAAAAATAGGCACTTTTCAGATTTTGATTTCCCATGCATGTTCGATAAGATATACCATCATTGTCAACATCCCGATAACGGCCCCATTTTTCATGATTCACGATAAATTTATCTAACTCATCTTCCCATAAAACTTTTCCGCGATCCATTGCTTGGTCCGGGTAGTCAAAATCATCCCCCATCCATTGATTCATTCCCAAATCCAAGTCGGAAAGAATCTGTACTGGCGTTTGTAATTTTTCTGCGACATCAAAGGATTTCCAACCAAACTCAAAACATTCATTGATGGAACTTGGAAAAAGCATAACGAAACGTGTATCGCCGTGACTCAAAAAATAGCAAAATGTAATATCGCACTGAGCAGTTCTTGTTGGTAATCCGGTGCTGGGGCCAACCCGCTGTACGTTCCAAACCACAACCGGTACTTCAGCAAAATAGGCTAATCCAAGATATTCTGACATCAAACAGATACCGGGTCCGGATGTGGCAGTTACAGCGCGTAAACCAGCCCAGCCAGCCCCAATAGACATACCAATAGAGGCTAATTCATCTTCTGCCTGAACAATCGCAAATGTTGCTTTTCCATCCTCATTTTTGCGCAATAGTGGTAAATATTCATGTAATGCTTCAGGAAGGCTGCTGGCAGGTGTGATAGGATACCATGCAGTAAACTGAACCCCGCCAAAAATTGAACCTATTGCCGCTGCGGTATTTCCATCTGTCAATATTTTGTCTTTTGTAAAATCCCGTTTTTCCACACGATATGGATCTTTCTTTTTAAGATTCTCTTTTGCCCAATCAAATGCAGTTGTTATTACAGAATAATTCGATGCGACAACATCACTTCGATCTTTGAAATGATCATTCAATGCAGCATGTATCATATCAAGATCAATGTCTATCATCGCTGCAATTACACCAACATAAACCATGTTCTTCACATATTCGCGCATCGTTGGCGTTATGCCAAAATCTTTTATTATTTTTTTGGCAGGCATTGGATATGCAATAATATCATCACGATCAATATTTGCTGAAAATTGTTCCTCATAAAATAGAACGCCGCCACTCGGCATCGTACGTAAATCTTCCTTCAAAGTGGAAGGGTTCATCACAACGACGATTTCTGAATTTTCAGTTCGGCCAAGATAACCACTTTCATTTAGTCGAATGGTATACCATGTTGCCAGACCTTTTATATTGGATGGAAAAATATTCCTTCCAGAAACGGGTATGCCCATTTTGAATAAGGATTTCAATATTGTTGTATTCGCTGTAGCACTGCCTGAACCATTAATGGTTGAAAATGTTATCGAAAAATTATTAATGCATTCTTCGCAAGTGGCAGACATAAGCGTCTCACCATATTCCTGCATTGACATTTATTGCTCCTCTAAGTAGCGTTTCGTCTTTTGTGTTATTCAAATATTTGGCTTGGAACGCGTTGTTTTCGTTGTAATAGTAATCCGCGGTGTTCGGTTAACATCTTGTAGCCCAATTCAAATTCTCCATGAATAATGGCATTTACCAGACGCTCATGGTATTTCCATACTTGTTTTAGATAGGATAGATCAGTATAAATATTCAATCCTTTTGCTTCATACAATTCCCAATAAGCTTCCAGAATGCCATAAACAAATGGATTATCCAAACGGCTGTATAACAACATATGCAATTCTCGATGCTCATAATGGGGAATGCTAATGGGTTTGCCATTTAACTTGCCATTTGCTTGTGTTACTAACTCTTGTAATCGCTGGTAATCGGCCGTTGTTAGCAAACTTACAGATTGAACCCAATAAGATGATTCAATATGATTCCTCAAATCTGCATAGGCTTTAAACAATGATGGATCAATATCAACTGCGTAGGATGCGGATTTCAAAACTGCCGGAGTAAATGAGTAATTCTTAATCTTTGTACCAGTCTTAGGTTTGATATCAACAAAACCCATAATCCGAGCAACTTCTAATTGTTCTCTTAATGATGAAAGACTTACGCCTAACTCTTGTCGCAACTGTTCCAAAGAAGGTAGATTTTGTTTACCGGAAGTATTTTGTTTAATTAGATACTGAATTAATGCGGAATGTCCATTGTTTTGTTTTTTCATATTATTCTATTAATCCGTTTAATTGAATGTTTGTTTTCAATTCTTGATTAATTTTGCCTGATATTTCGCACAGCTGTAAGAGATTTACGTCACTATTTTCTTATTCACAATCATAAAATGAAAGTGACATCCATTATTTTATAATAATTGGTAATCATTCGCTTTATAATCATATTAATCCGATTAATTATGTTGGTAAAAAAATCCCTTTTCAGGGATTTTTACCTTTTTGTTCGTTTTCATCAATTCTGCTAACAGACTCTGCATCAAATTCACGTGGTCCGACTTCCTGAACATCGACCAATACTTTTTCCTGCAATGGATTCAACCCAATTACTTTTCCCCGCCCCATAGGTGTGATTACGCGTTTATTTCGCTTAGGCATCTTTGATAAAGCTTCAACATATTGATCATGTTCATAATCCAAGCAGCATCGCAATCTACCGCACATGCCGGTGATTTCAGTGGGTGTCAACGATATACCTTGGTTTTTTGCCATTCGAATAGAGATTGATTTAAATTCTGTCAAATACATTGAGCAGCATCTTTTTTCAAGTCCACAAGCGCCCATACCACCAATGATTTTTGCAACGTCGCGTGGGCCAATTTGTCGCATTTCAATGTTTATTGAATTATATTTTCGCTGAAGTTCTTTTCTAAGAACTTTCAGATCAATTTTCTCTTCTGCCTCATTGCTAAATAAAATGGAAATTCTGGATCCATCAAAACTATATTCGGCAGCAACAATTTTTACGCCTTCCAGATTTAAATTCCTGGCTCTGGATAATGCAAACTCGAATATTTCTTGCTCACGGATTTCCCAATATTTTCTTAGCATCAGGTCTCGAGGTGTTGCTTTACGCATGACCGGTTTACGGGAATCGCCGCTGGTATTAATCTGGTCAACTGTGTAAAGTTGAATCACTTTTCCAATTTGCAAACCACGCGAGGTTTCAACAATAACGTAGTCCCCTTTATTTAAATCCTCAATGCGATTGGTATCAAAGTGATACACTTTGCCAACTGCGCCAAAATTTACGCCAACGATTGGGAAATTAATTTGATCTGTCATAGGTTTATTCCGAGATCTTTATCTCGATTGATGGTTTATTGATGTATGCAACGCTTAGTTTTGCCGCCACATCTGTGGCAATATGCTGCATTGATTTTGCGGCTTCTGATTCCGGATTTGAAATTAATATTGGTACACCGGTATCGCTTCCTATACGCACCTCTGGTTCCATAGGAATTGTTCCAATAAAAGGAACCTGCATTTTTTCTGCTAATTTCTTTCCACCACCTTTTCCGAACACATCCATCTGTGTTCCATCAGGTAGTACAAGGTAGCTCATATTCTCAACAACTCCCAAAATAGGGATGTTTAATTGTTCAAACATTTGCATGCCGCGTTCTGCATCATCAAGGGAAACTTGTTGTGGCAAGGTGACAATTACACCACCGCTAATCGAAATTGACTGTGCCAGGCTCAATTGTGCATCACCGGTTCCAGGTGGTAAATCTACCACCAAATAATCTAATTCTTCCCATTCAACATCTCTTAAAAATTGCTGAATTGCAGAATGCAACATTGGTCCGCGCCAAATGAGTGCCTGACCGGGTTTCACCAAAAATCCGATAGACATCACTTTTACGCCATACGCTTCCGCAGGAGGAATCTTATTTGATTTGCTGGGTGGCAGTTCTGTTACGCCCATCATTGTAGGCACATTGGGACCATAAATATCGGCATCCAACAAACCAACTTTGGCACCTGATTGCGCTAATGCAATAGCTAAATTCACAGACACTGTTGATTTTCCGACCCCACCTTTACCCGAAGCAACGGCGATAATATTTTTAACCGGACTACTCATCAAATCACGTTTCAGACCATCTGATCGAACTTTGCCGGTCATTTCAATACTAATTTCACCAATGCCTTCAATTGTATTTAATGCATCATTTACATCAGCTCTGATTTTATCTTTTAATGGACACGCTGGTGTTGTTAACTCTACGGTCAAAGAAACTTTATTCTGATTTATCTGTATATTTTTTATCATTCCCAGGGTAACTAGATCACGATGCAATTCAGGATCCATAACCTGGGATAATTTTTCCAATATTTGCTTTTCTGTGATTACCATTATCAAATTCAACCTTTCACAATGAATTCTTTCTTTTCTGAATATTTATTAACTTCAGCAACATTTTCAAGAAATAGTTCTTTTAGTTCTTCGTCAGGTCCTCTAAAACGGCGTACCGTCTGGCTTGCGCAATGTGTACAACCTCGCATTGCTCTAAAACTATCAGCGCTGCACGTTATACAGCCACCAAGTTTGACCATCATCATAGAAAAACCGATTTTTTCTTCATCATCTGCCTGGGCGTCCAAAACGGAATCAATTATCTCTTTCCAAACTTTTGTTCGAAAATTTCTGAGTTGGGGCGTCACCCTGAATGGATATAAAGTTTCTGTATCTGTATTGTTCATAGTGAATCCTATTTGTTTACCATTCTATCATTGCATCCGATCTTGTCAAGCATTTATTTTCTTTTATTATAATATTTTTTAATTTTATTTATTTATTTCATATCTTTTCGAATGGTTCGTGTGGTGTATAATCTATGCTTATCTTAACCCACACACAGAAGCATTCAGGGAAAACATCATGGGCGAAATCGCAGCTTTGTTAACATCGGTATGTTGGGCCTTTTGCGGTATTTTCTTCACCTCGGCCGGAAAAAAAATCGGTGCATTTTCAGTTAATCTTATTCGGTTAACATTTGCAGTTATTCTTTTCTTTATAACGCATCTTCTCATTTATAAAACCTTTATTCCAATCCATGCAACACAATCGCAGTGGTTATGGCTGGCATTATCTGGCATTATTGGGCTTGTAATTGGAGATTCCTTTTTATATCAGGCTTTTGTTTATCTGGATGTTCGTATTCCGATGTTGGTTATGGCGTCAGTCCCCATGATAAGCACCCTGTTTGCCTGGATTTTTCTCAACGAGAATTTGCACCTTATTGCGCTTTTTGGCATTCTAATTACGATAATTGGCATTATATTGGTCATTAACGATCGTAGAGTACCTGCAAAAAACAAAACACCAATTGATCGCAAGCGTTATGCGCTGGGTATTCTTTTTGCTTTTGGCGGCGCACTTGGTCAGGCTGGTGGCTTAATTTTTGCTAAATTTGGCTTACAAAATGATTTGCCGGTTCTTTCAGCAACGCTAATGCGTATGTTACCATCGCTGGCTGCCATTTTGATTTTGGCGTTATTCCAAGGGAAGATTAAACATACAATCTCAATTGTTAAGAACAATCCTAAATCCCTGGCAAATATTTTTTATGGGAGTATCATCGGACCCTTTGTTGGCGTATGGCTTTCCCTGATTGCTGTTCAGTCAGCATATGTGGGGACAGCCTCTACATTAATGGCACTCGCACCCGTAGTATTGTTGCCCATATCCAAATGGTTTTACAAAGAAAACATTAGTCGTGCATCAGTCATTGGTACTTTTCTTACGATCATAGGTGTTGCAATTATCTTTGCTGGTTAACTATGAATACAATACTAATTACTATTTTTCATGAAATCCGCTATATCTTCAAGCGTTCAATAAATATTTATCTTGAATTAATGAAACTTATCATACCCGTAACGATCGTTGTAAAAATACTTAATGAATTCGGTTTGGTTAGCATCATCGGTAAAGGGATAATGCCCTTAATGAATCTTGTGGGTCTTCCAGGAGAAATGGGACTTGTTTGGGCTACCGGATTGGTAACCAGCCCATATGGAGCGATTATTGCCTATACAGAAATAGCCAAATCCGTTCCCCTTTCCATTGGTCAGGCAACCGTTTTATCCGGAATGGTGCTCATTGCTCATAATATGATTGTAGAAATAACCATAGGGAAGAAAATTGGGGTTAGCATTTGGTTTCAAATCGTTTTGCGTTTTTTGAGTGCTTTTTTATTTGGTGCAATTTTGAATCAGATCTATGCATTAATACCGTATTTTCAAAAAAATGCAGTCTCAATTTGGACAAAAAATGTTGAAAATGACACGCTAATAAGCTGGGGAATATCAACATTAGAAAACTATATGATGATGTTCATCATACTTATCGGTTTGATTTCATTTTTACGATTATTGGAGAAATTCCATATTTTGGAATGGCTATACAATACGACTGAGCCATTATTAAACTTCTTTGGTATGAGCAAAAAAGCTGCCCCCATCGCCATCATCGGTATGACACTTGGATTATCAGTTGGTGGTGGATTGATTATTGATGAATCGCAAAATGGTAAATTGTCCAAAAAGGATATTTTTCTGGTTTTAGCCTTGATGTGTCTTCTGCACAGCCTATTTGAAGATACAATTGTAATGACAACAATTGGCGCTGACCTGTCTGGAATTCTTTTAGGAAGGCTAATTTTTACTTTTGCAGTGTTTTACTTCATATCTCATTCAAAATGGATTCATAAAATTTTTCTGCCAACAAGTGACTCATGAAATCTGATATCCCATCACCCATTCATGAATATCGGAATATTATTCAACTCTATTCTGCACGCGTTTTGTGGAAAACATGCGATGGCTATACGATATCTTATAATCAGTTTGGAAAATTGATATCTTCACTATCCGAGCATGTGAACAGGGTTAGCTTATCCTCAAAATCAGTATGTTATGTCTCTTCTGAAAATCATCCCGATACAATTGCATTATTGTTGGGCTTAAGTTTATTCGTTAAATGTGTTCCAATAAATCCTGGAACGACAACCCACGAACTTCATCAAGTTTCGAAGAATTTACAACCAGATATTTTTTTTACACACCCATCACAGGGAGATATTGCTGCAATTACCAGTTATTGTGATGAAAATAATATTCCGATGGTACGTTTTTCCGCTGAAATTGATCACTTTTTATTTGGAGATGAACCAACACATCTTGATAAATCAAAAAATAATGCCGTAATTCTTGATGAGACACCTGGGTGGGTCTTCCATACAAGCGGCTCTTCTGGTTTACCAAAAGCCATCTTCTTGACCCATGAAAATGTTTTCACGAATGCAATTGCAATGCGCGATAAACTTCAGATTACTGAAAAGGATATCAATTTACATACCTTGCCTATTTTTCATGTTGGCGGCATCATCCAAAGCTTGATGACCTCATTTGTCTCAGGTTGTACAAGCATTTTCTGGAGTCCATTTTCTTCTATTCCCTTTCAAGAGGTCATTGCTGTGTTCAAACCCACCTGGTTCACATCCTCCCCGGCAATTCATAAAATGATTCTCAGACAGGCTTCTTCGAATATGATTGGCAGCAAATCGTTTCGCTTTGTACGAACATCTTCTGCTTTTCTTGATCAGAAATCGATAAAAGAAATGTTATCTTTTTATAATGTACCTATTATTAGTGCCTACGGTGCAACGGAAGCTGCTGGTCAAATTACACTTAAGCAGATCAACAAAATTGAATCTGATGATCAGACTTCAACAGAAAACAATGTCGGACATCCAGTTTCAATGGAAATTGATATTCTGGATGATGATCTGCTATCTATTTCAAATCCAAATATTCCAGGAAAAGTTGCCTATCGTGGAAATCAGGTAGCAAAATATGCTTTTGATCTTGAAAACGCCAACAAAATCACCAATGCAGAAAACTGGTATATCAGTGAGGATGTCGGTTATTGGAATGTATTAAATGAATTAATCCTGCTTGGCAGATCGATAGAAATCATTAATCGCGGCGGTGAATTAATTTCTGCCAAAGAAATTGAAAATATCCTGATTAGCCATTCACAAGTTTCCGATTGTGTAGTATTACCAATACTTGATGATGTTTTTGGAGATGATATTTGTGCATTTATTGTCAGCGATGTTCAATTGCAGATTCATGATGTAGTCGCTTTTCTTCAGAATTATTTATCAGACCATAAAATTCCATCCAGATTTTATTTTCTGGAACAATTGCCCTTGTTGCCGAACTTCAAAATTGATATTGAAAAATTATTTGAATATACCAAAAACACATCAAAACTATCAATTCAAAACAAAGAAGAAATCCAAAACACCTTACAAATAGTCTGGTGTGAACTTTTTGATACCGACGAAATTGATGATCCATCAGTTAGTATTTTTCAATCAGCAGCGGATTCAATGATGATTATGCAACTGGCTTTACACCTTTCTGAAGCCTTACAGATCAGGGTTCTGCCATCAGACATCTTTAACCATAGTACGTTCACAACCCTATTGAATTTTTTATATTCAAAGATATCTCAAGAAAATCATTGATCAACCACTGCATTTTCCATTTTCTCAATAGGTAATTGAAATTCCACTTTGGTGAACTGCCCTGGAACGCTTTCGATTAGCATGTTTCCGCCAATGATTGCCATCATGGTTTGATGTATCAGTAAACCTTTTCCTCCGCCCATTGTAATTCTACTAATATAATGATCCACATCCACCCCACACCCAAAATCCTTTATGGATATTTGCAAATTGTTTGATGCTGATATTCCGATATCAATTCTGTGTGTGTGTGATTTTTCCACTGTGCTACCATGGCTAGCAGCGTTTCGAATAACCTCTCTAATTGCAAAATACAAGATTTCACGTATTTGAATGGGTAAATTTTCAGAAACTTCGTTGGCATCAGACGCAATTTTCCAGTTGATCTCACTAAAGCAATCAGCCTCCTTTAATTCTGGTAATTTCTTGATTGCATCTATCAATGTAAATCTTGAAATTTCCGGTGAGAAACTTTCAGGGATTGCATGCAAAAGTTCTGATAATTGTTTGTGTATTTTTTCCAGGGATTTAATAATTTCAACTGGCTCAATATCTTTTGCTTTTGGACTGTTCAAATCAATCATTAAGGCATGCATATCCGGTAATACTTCATCATGTAGCATTCTTCTAGAGCGCTGATCCAGTAATTGCGATTGAACCAATCGTTCACGCTGCAAATCCATCAAATGTTTGGTCATTTGAATGCTTGCTTTTGTGTCCAATAATCTTTCGCATGCTGATCTGGCGATTTCTATTTCTTCAAGTGTATAAAGACTATTATCAATTTTCTTTCCCAAATAGAGCGTCCCGATTCGTCCGATTTCACCCCACAATGGTACAAACCAATGGATCTCAGGTTCTTCTTCAATAGATATCGGAAGAATCAGCGTATCATTGGTTACGTTCATGGCATGTGAATTCAATTGGCTCACAATTTCATCGCCAGCATCATCCATATCTGGGTATGTTATATAAAAATTATGAATAGGAAGCATGTGATTGCTTCCTGATAGAATCGCTCTTTTGGAGAGCAGGATGGATTGGCATAAATGATCAAAAATTGATGTCAAGGCTTCATCATCAGTGGCCTGATGATTGATGGATTGATCATCAATCAAATGACCTTGTATCGCTTGTTGGTAAAGACGTTGGCTGGTTACAAATGGCCGTAGTTGCCGCATAAATGTTTCCCGTTCAATAAATAACCGCCAGGTTAGAATCGCAAAGAATGAAATGATCAACACAGAAAAGAATAAAACGATATAAACTGTTCGGATACGCAGAATCAAAGACAATGCTGCCACACCACTGAAACCAGCACCCAGGATAATAATCCGATTCCAATACCGCATTAGTCCCCTGCGAGGTAGAGTTTCTCCCGTATAGACTTCATACGAACAGACAGCTTGTCCAATCAGAAAGACTGATATTAAAATCAAAAGGTTCAGAATAATATCAAAATAGGCTATGGTATTAATTCGAACACCCCAAAATCCGGGATACCGAATTTCCGACTCTACCCAAAGGAATACGAAAATAATCACTACTGAAACGACAAATAACGAGATCGTAGCACCAAAAAGATACGGTAGTGCCCGACTGCGTGCTTCATCGCCCATTAATCGACCAGACGGCACCGGTGTACGTAAAGCATAAATGGATAGTGCCATACAAATGATAATAAATAATGCATACATCCACATAAAAGCATGTGTGCCTCCATATGAAAGAAAATACAAAATATTTAATGTTTTTATATCGCGGATTTGACTCATAGGCGTTGTCAAAAAAACAACAGCGCCCATAATAATCACCATGCCTAATAGGGCGCGAACACCATTTCGATGAATTCTCTTGGCCTTGCTGAGGTATTCATTCTTGATCACTTTTTTTTCCGTAAATCCTGTATACCAGAGGATATCCACATACCAGGCAAACGGTAACATAATTACCAAAACCCACCCTATTTGCCACCAATACCCGCGATCCATGGAAAATATATCCGGATATATGCCGACCACCATAGAATGCAGCATAAAAAATATGCTGCCAGAGAGTAAGCCAATTCCGGCGATCCACAATCCCCATGTGCGCCTCTGCGCATTAAGTATGACGGTAAGTCCTAACCATAGCAGTAAAACGCCGTTGTAGATTGATAATACGGTAACACCGAAATCAAGGATCAGATTATGCGTCAATGCCATGGATTTTGCTCCCCATTGTCATCCAGCAGAAATGCATTGCCTTGTTCATCCCAGATGATCATTTTGTCCTGTTGTGCAATAATAACCGCTCTTGTGCGCGCTACTTTTTCATCACTGGTCGAGTTGTTCAATCCCCATGAGCTGTAAATCTGTCCGTTAATCCGGCTGATGGTACGTTTATCCCGGAATCCCATCACGGTTGCTATATGTTCGTTGGTCATGCCTTTCACCAGCATTTGTGCAACCTTTTGTTCATTGGGTTCCAGTAAACTCATTGGGGAATTTTCATCACGATGCCAGACTTCTTTCACGCGTTCTTCAATTTCAGGATCGATAAAACTTCTCCCTTGAACCGCGTCCTGCAATAAGGGGAGAATCATTTGCGGCAACAAGTAATTTGATTTTTTAACATATGCATAATGGCTAAGAATGCCCGAATTGCGAAAATCTCGATAATATCCATCATCATCTTGAATAGAGTAAAACACAACCGGTAGACGTGGATTTTCTCGCCGAATTTCAATCGCGGCTTGTATACCATTCATAGCACCAGCAAGCTGCACATCCATCAATATCCCTGCTGGAGATTGGCTTTGTTCGTTTAATATTGAAAAATAATTCAGCGATGCTTCTCCGGAATCACAATGAAAGTCTACAACGATTTTTCCGGTATCATGCAGACCTTTTACCATGGCATTTCTAAGTTTTTCATTGTCTTCAACGACTAATATATGCAGCATTGGTCCTCTTTCATTCCATTATGGTCAACTCATTGCGTTAGGTAAAGCACTCATGTGCTTAGCATTGTGTTGGCATAGTATCGTCGACACAAATCCAATAAATTATTGTGTACCAGAAGATTATACCTATTGGAACCATATGCAGGAAATCTAATGGCATACGGGAGAAATCATTACTCAATATAAAAATCTGTAGTGGCTATGCGCAATCTGCATATTTCGGTTCAGTAAGAGCCATTTTTCTGATGCAAAACCTGCTGTATCGATTCACTCAGCCGAATAATACCCAATTCAATTCGATCAGGGGTTTGTGCAACAAAATTGAGGCGCAGACAATGCCTCCCTTCATCAGGGTCCACGAAAAACTGATTGCCAACAGTAAATCCGACACCTTGCTGACAGGCAATCGCTAGCAATTCCTCGGCCTCAATTGACTCGGGCAATTGCAGCCAGATAAACAAACCGCCCTGTGGACGCGTAAAACGTATATCCACAGGCAAATGATTATGAATGGCCTTGATCATTGCTTCACAGCGTTTGCCATACATCAATGTAGCCCGGCGTAAATGTGCTTGATAGCGGCCTACGGTTACATAAGATTCTAAGGCACGCTGAAGTAAACTGGATGTTGCCAGATCATTAACCACTTTCCATTCCACCAGGCGTTCAAATAACGGTCCCTCCGTCACAATATAACCCATGCGCAGCCCGGGCATAAGCATTTTGGAGAATGTGCTCACGTAAATCACCCGTCCACCCGAATCCAGTGCTTTTAGGCTGGGGTTGGCAAAGCCATCATAGCGTAGATCTCCCACAAAATCATCTTCCAGAATGGGGACATTGTATTGATCGGCCAGTGCCACCAGATGCCGTCGCCGGCTGCCGTTCATACAGGCACCGGTCGGATTCTGAAAATTCGGTATGGTGTAAATCAACTGGGGTCGATGCGCTCTCAATGTGTCCTCCAGTTGCTCAACTAGCATGCCCTTTTCATCCACAGGGATGGATACAATTTTCACCCCAATGGATCGGAAAAGATTCAAAGCACCGCTATAAGTCGGCTTTTCTACCAACACGGTATCTCCCGGTTTCAGTAAAATCTGTGAAATTAATGAGATAGCCTGCTGTGATCCAGCGGTAATCATGACATGCTCAACTTTCGTATGTAACCCCTGACTGCCCAAAATCTGCACGATCATTTGACGTAAAGGTAAATATCCTTCCTTATCGCCATAATCCAGAGCTGTCATACCATCGCGTTTTAAAACACCATGAATTACCTTGCGAAACTCATCCACAGGAAATAAATTGGCATCGCCAATCCCACTCGAAAATGAAATCGGATCTGGATGATTCATCTCCAGCAACAGTTCATCTTCATCTTTGAATAATACCAGCGGCATAAACTGTCCCAGATCATCCTGCCATTTGGGTAATGAGATGCTGCCGTTCTCAGATTGGGTGTTTTCCTCGGTATAATGCTGAGCCGAGACAAATGTGCCGCTGCCTATTCTGGTATAAATCAAGCCTTTTGCTTCCAACTCGCCATAGGCTTTTTCAATGGTCAGCCGATTGATACCCAAATCCGCGCCTAATTGTCGGCTGGCTGGCAGGCGTTGTTCGGCAGCCAGACTGCCACTCAGGATGCCTTCGCGGATAAATTGTTCCACCTGACGGTAAATAGGCGTGGTATTTTCTCGATCAATTGGTATACGCATATTTGCTAATATCCTATAACGATTGTCCTACGCCAATTATAGACCAATTATGCTCATTAGCACATATACCAATCAATTGGCCTATCACAAACTGGTTGAATCCGGCTCTTCCCGGCCTACATCCTGCGAGGTACACTCGTTATGCACTTTTCACAAAAAACCAAACACAGCGCATTTGGAGTGCATATGAGCCATGTACTTGATTTTATAGATGATTCATTCATAGATATCATCAAAGCCGAAGGCTGCCGGATTACCGACAGCCAGGGGAAAACGTATATCGATTTTGAATCCGGTTGCTGGGCGACCTCACTGGGGCATGCTCATCCTGTTATCAATCAGGTGCTGCACACTCAGCTTGATCAGGTCATGCATGTGGGCACACGTTATCCCAACCATACGACGGAAGAAGCTGCTCAGGCCGTGCTCAATCTGCTGGATATGCCAGATGGCAAATGTATCTTTCTCTCCTCGGGCAGCGAGGCGGTTGAGTTTGCTGTTCAATGCGCTAAAAAGATCACCACACAGCCTATGCTGCTATGCCTTTCCCAGACCTATCTGGCTGCGTTTGGCACCTCCAAAGAGCGTTCCCCACAGGAATGGATCACTTTTGACTGGCAGTCTTGCGAGCAGTGCAGCCACAATAATTGTCAGGACTGCCCTGCTGTAGCCGAAATCCCCTTTGATCAGATCGGTGCCTTCATTTTTGAGCCGGGCAGTTTCAGTGCTCAAGTGAAGTTCCCGCCTGCTGAGCTTATCCAAACGCTTACGGTTCGGGTACGTGAGAATGGTGGGTATCTGGTTGCCAATGAAATCACCACCGGTATCGGACGCACTGGAAAATGGTTCGGTTTTCAACATTACGGCGTGCAGCCCGATATTGTCGCCATGGGCAAAGGTCTGGGAAACGGATACCCTGTCAGTGCCGTGGCCATGACTTGCGCAGCCGCCACTAAATTATGTCAAACGAACATGTCACACGCTCAATCCCATCAAAATGACCCAATCGGCGCAGCAGTCGCGAAAACCGTTATCACCACGATCCGCGAAGAAAAAGTACTTCAACAGTGCCAGGAAAACGGACAATTCTTTCTGAATCAGCTCAAGCAGATCCAGCATTCCTTTCCGATCATCGTTGATGTACGCGGTAAGGGTCTTTTTATTGCGCTGGAATTCATTGACAGCCAGATTGCCAGCGATATCCACAGCCAATTGGTGCAGCGTGGTTTCCTGACGGGTTACAAACCCGGACAAACGACCTTACGTTTTTTCCCACCGCTCAATATTAAAACAGAACAAATTCAGGCATTACTGAATGCCTTGCAAGCATGTCTACAAAAAATCTCCCAGCCTGAGGATACAGGCACAGCAATACCTAAAAAAGGATAAACAAAAATGGAAAAAGAATTAGGATCCGTAGGATTAAACAGAGGACTGGCCCAAATGCTCAAGGGCGGCGTGATTATGGACGTGGTCAATCCCGAGCATGCCAAAATTGCCGAGGACGCCGGTGCTTGCGCCGTGATGGCCCTGGAACGCGTACCCGCCGATATCCGTGCTGACGGCGGCGTGGCGCGCATGAGCGACCCTGACATGATCGAAAGCATCATGAAAGCGGTTAGTATTCCAGTGATGGCCAAATGCCGTATCGGCCATTTCGTCGAAGCGCAGGTGCTGGAAGCCATCGGCATCGATTACATCGACGAATCCGAGGTGCTTACGCCGGCTGATAACGCCTTCCATATCAACAAACACGATTTCAAAGTGCCTTTCGTATGCGGCTGCCGCAATTTGGGCGAAGCTCTGCGCCGCATCGGTGAAGGTGCCGCCATGATCCGTACCAAAGGCGAAGCCGGTACCGGTGATGTGGTTGAGGCCGTCCTGCATGCCCGCAGCGTACTCGGTGAAATTCGCCACCTGCAGAACCTGCCTGAAGAAGAATTAATGACCTTCGCCAAGAATATCGGCGCACCTATTGCCCTAATCAAAGAAGTCCGTGACCTGGGACGCCTGCCTGTGGTTAATTTTGCTGCCGGTGGTATCGCCACCCCGGCCGATGCGGCCCTGATGATGCAGCTCGGCGTGGATGGCGTCTTTGTAGGTTCCGGCATCTTCAAATCCGGCGATCCCGCCAAACGCGCCAAAGCTATCGTCGAAGCCACCACCCATTACATGGATGCCAAAATTATCGCCAAGGTTTCGCGAAATTTAGGCGAAGCTATGGTCGGACGGCAAGTAACTTCCATTCCGCAGGATGAGTTGATTGCTCAGCGGGGCTGGTAAAAAGTAAAAAAAATCACGGGTTTACTTTAATAAATAAAATAGTTCCATCCATTGAAGATGGAACTATTTTTATTTATCTATTACCATCATTCTTCTGGTATTTCAATCACAAAACCAATGCCTTGTGTTATCTCATCCAATTCTGAAGATTTCAACTCTCCAATTTTCGAAATAAACCGTTGCGTTGACATAGATCGAACTTGAAAACAATCCGCACATGATGTCTTGGTTAATCCATTTGAATCTGTCGACCGAAATTTTACTTTCCATTCAGCATTTTGATAATGTTCTTTCCATTCAGTGATTGGCACAATAATTCTTATTGGTAAAGCACGAATGTAATCACTGCTGATGATTACAGCAGGGCGTGTTTTTTTAATTTCTGCTCCTACAGTTGGATCAAAATTAACCCTCCATATTTCCCCTCTATTCATCCAGAATATCCTCCCCATCCAGGTCAGACATATCCATTAAACCGCCCAGTTCATACTCGCTTTTAAGTAACTCAGCAGCAATCTGCATTTTTTCATAACGGTGTTGACGTAACTGAGCACTAATCATTTTTCTAACAACATCAGAAATCGAACGGTTACTTTGAGCAGCAATCTCATTCAAACGATCACGCTGTTCCCTTAATAACATTAATTGTGTGCGAACTAGTACGCTCATTTCAACCTCCAATTATATCTACATCATATACTCCAATATTATCTCATATTGTTGTGTAATACAAGGTGTACTATCAGTACTCTATTGAAGCAGCTATCAGTATTCAATTAGTCCTTATCAACGGTGGTCTTGATTCGGCGCTGGTCTTGATTCGGCGCTGCGATCTCTGTTGTTCTTTTGTAGTGAATTACATTGTGTATCGCCGTTGGGAAAATACCTAAACCTATAACCGCAATTCAATATAGAAAACCCTCACAGACTAGTTGTCTATGAGGGTTTTAATATTACTGCAATAGATACTTTTATTTTTCTTACAAATATTTATTTGCGTTTGATAACCCGGTATATTGCGATAACAATAATCGCGCCAATTAAAGCAACAACGATACTGGTCAGGTTAAACCCGGTCATTAAATTTTGACCCAGGAACAGGCCTGTCAGCCAACCACCCAAAACACCACCGACAATGCCCAGAATGATATCCATCAATACGCCTGTTTTCGCTTTCATAATCCGAGAAGCCAGCAAACCGGCAATCAAACCAACCACAATTGATGCAATAAGACCCATGATATTTTCTCCTAACTTTATATTATTTCTTAATACCAAAAAAATTTTAGCGCGCTTCTTTCATGTTGCAAATGCTGAGAAATCAGGATGTTTTACTTTCAATCAGCTTTCTTAATTGATGCATGGATTTCTTCACTTGCAGCATGTCTTTTGGATTTCCACCGGCAATAAAATTGCCAAGGATACCACCACCCATTAAGGTATCCAGCATGTAATTGACCTTGCACTCATCATCTTTCAACCCTAAAAAACCGCCGCTTGGCTTTAACTCAAAAACATGTGCATCTTTATCTTTTTCTAGCAGTGTGATAATTTTTAGGCGTTTCAATGGCACCAGTTCTTCAATCGTTCCCTGGCCGGTTTTACCCTCTTTGGCCCATTCAAAAGTGCCGCCAACACTCAGCGCACTAACATTCGCTACACTTTCCATTCCCGGAAACCAATTGGGCCAATTTTGCGGATCAATCATGATTTTCCAGACATCTTCGACAGATGCATCAATTTCCACTTCACGTTCGAATTTCGGCATATTTATTCACCTCCTCCATATAAAATATATAATTTTACGATCAGGATTTTCATCGGATGGATGTTTTCGTTAACGAGTCGGTGATGATGTTTACGCCCCCAAGTTTAGCCATTTTTTGATTTTCCGATGGCGTTGATAACATTGTAGCGCTGATATATAGGCAAGTCAAACGCCCGCAAATGGACATTAATTCCAAAACCTCACTGGTTTTAATAGGCGATGCTCATAAACTGTTGACAAAACCTGTGAGGTTTCCTGATTCTGGAACAAAAAAACAGCCCTTCTGGGCTGTCAGCGTTGACTAAATTTTGGTTAAGGCATCGCACTCTTCGGGAGTATGGCAATCCTTGTCATCGAATAACCAAATATCTTCACCTGATGTACAGGTTGTTATTATTAGGATGACGGTAGATCCATCACTTTGTGCCCCAGCCTTTCGGTCTGGTTTACCTTTTCGGCAGTTTGTAATCATGGTGCCTGGATAAAAATTTAACTGGCTTTACCTTTTTTTATCTTCGACACTGTAGACCCAACACTTTGCTCACCTGACTTTCATCAGATTCGCCTTTTTCGGTTGTCTGGCTGTCCTGGCTTTTCAATCTTGCCCATCAGTTATCGAGCATCCTATTTACTTCGCTGTAGACCCATGACTTTGCGCCCCAGTCTTTCGATCTGGTTTACCTTTTCGGAGTGCGTATTTATATTATCGCATAAACGATCATGCTTTACAATAGGTTGTCTATACATATTCTCATAGTGTTTATCTGGACAACATCTGTAGTTAACTTTATCTTTCAAGATATTATTATCAACCCTTTCATCCACTCTTTTATCCAGCCGATAGACTATTGGCACAAATCCCATTTTCAACCAGAAAGTCGCCGATAAAAAATTCATCGCTAGCCAGTCATGCTGTAAGGGTTTAGTATCCAAACAGGATTAAAACATGAAATACATTACCGGATGATAAACCCCTACACATCCGATATACCATTTCTACCTTACCATACATCCCCTCTCATCCACCCTGCGCTCCAGCCGATGCGCCACCGGCACAAAACCCATCTTCGGCCAGAAAGCTGCCGATAGTAAATTCGTAGTACGCCAATCCGTTATACACCACTCAAAGCCCTGCTCCCTTGCATACGCCAGCCCATGTTGGGTTAGCACGCTGGCAACACCCTTTCCGCGTGCTTTCGGCATGGTGGAGCCGACAGCTAATTCAATACTGTTTTTCGAGTGCATTACTTCTTTGTCAGCATCGGTTAGTGGCCTATACATTTGCATACCCATTGCCTGTTCCCCCTCAAAGGCCAACCAAGTAACACATTCCTCATCCGAGGCCAGTTCGGCATAGCCTTCTTCCAGTTCGGTTTTCTCGTTCTTTTCTGTCGGCGCCCACACCGGCGCACCTGTCTGATAACCGGCGATATTCCAGGCAAAGGATTTCAGGATGTCCTCATCCCCGGGTTTTGCCCGTCGGATGCTGACTTTTGTATCATTGGAAAACATGCAGTGGCTATGCGCAGATAAATCCAACACGCCGTACACCTGCTGCTGTCCGAATCCCAGGCCAAACCAGGTCCAAAGCGCCGCTTCATCCGCGGCAGGGACTTCCACATAATGGTTGGGGTAGCCCTGAGCCATCCATTGCTCGCCGGCAGCGGCATACAGCTGTCTGTACAGTACCGAATCAACACCTTCAGCCAGGGCATGTGAACTCAGCTTTGCCCATACGCTGCGCCCGAAGTACTCATCCTCACGTGTCTCACCTAACAGGAATCCGAGTATTTTTCCATTGTCTATAGCAACCATGCCAATAGCACCATTTTGTTGCAAAACCTGCAAATGAGTATGGGTCATAGAAATTTGCTCAAATTTTGCCGATATAGCAGGATTTATACTGCGTAATCGTTGAATGGACTGCGCCAGTACCTTTGCAGCTTCCTTCAAATGGGATTCAGTGAAGCGTTCAATTTTCATTGCCGTTGTTTCTCCCTGTATTATGATGTTTTTATTCTACACGCGATGCAAACAAAAAGAGACTGTCCGAAAGAACAGTCTCCGTAAACATACAATCCTCACAGGTTTTTGAAACCCAATACCACTAACTTTTCTTCATAGGGATTACATCTCTGCGTAGTTCGGTGTTGAGGAGCATAAAAAGATTGTTGGTAAAGGCTACCCTTGCTCCGAAAACCGACGACATCAATCCGTTTTCCCTTTGTCGTTCCCGGAAATGTCGGATTTCAGCGGTAGTTTCCGCTTCAATCCAACCTACATCTTTTAACTCACAATCCTCACTGGTTTCAAAAACCTGTGAGGATTAATTAGTAATATTACTCAACCGTCACAGACTTAGCTAGATTCCTGGGCTGGTCCACATCCAGGCCGCGAATGGTGGCGATGTGATAGGCCAGCAATTGCAGCGGAATCACACAGGCGATCGGGGAAAGCAGCCAGGGAATTTCCGGTATCCACAACACATGATCGGCCAGGGAAGCGATACGCTCGTCACCGTCGGTTGCCACGGCAATGACGATACCGCCGCGCGCCTTGACCTGCTCAATCTGACTGATCATCTTCTCATACCAGGGGTCGCGTGGTGCAATGGCAATCACCGGCATGCTCTCGTCGATCAGGGCAATGGGTCCATGCTTCATTTCGCCGGCCGGATAGGCCTCTGCGTGAATATAGGTGATTTCTTTCAACTTTAGCGCACCTTCATAAGCAATCGGCATATTGATCCCACGTCCCAGATAGAGTGCATTCTCAATATCGCGCAGTTCCTCTGCCACGGCGCTGACGTCCTCTTCACGATCCAGTAAACGACCAACAATATCAGGCAGCAAGCGTAAATCCTGAATGGCCTGGTTGGCATCCGCATCACTTAATTTACCGTTCATCTGACCCAATAGTATGCCCAGCAGATACTGGTCTACAATCGGTGCAGTGAAGGCCTTGGTGGAAGCCACGCCAATTTCAGGTCCGGTTTGCATGGAGATGGTGCCGTCCGCAATACGCATGACCTGTGTGCCGATCGCATTGACGATTGACCATAATTTGCCGCCTTTACTGCGCGCTTCTTCCATGGCCGCCAGGGTATCCGCGGTTTCCCCGGATTGGCTGATGGCCAACACGGCCGTGTTTTCATCCACAATCGGGTTACGATAGCGGAATTCTGAAGCCACGTCCACTTCCACCGGAATACGGGCGAAATGTTCAATATACATCTCTCCTATCATCCCGGCATAGGCAGCCGTGCCGCAGGCAGTGATATAGATACGCTTAAGATCTTTTACGAACTCAGGTGTTAAATTCATATTATCCAGACGGATTTTTCCTTTTTCAAAATCCACCCGTCCGGCCAGGGTATCGTTCAGCGAGCGTACCTGCTCATGAATTTCTTTCTGCATGAAGTGCCGATATTCGCCCTTCTCAGCCGAAACCGGGTCCCATGAGATGGTCTGAACTTCAAATTCGCAGGTTTCTCCACCCAGATTCTTCACTTCAAAGCCGTCTTTCTGAATAATGGCATACTGACCTGATTCCAGGAAACCCACCTTGCGTGTGTGTTCCAGAATGGCGGGTAAGTCCGAGGCGACAAACATTTCACCATCGCCCACACCTACAACCACGCCGCCGGCATTCCCCAGGCGCGCACAAATGATTTTGTCAGGTTCTTTGTTGGAGAGGACCACGATGCCGTGTGCGCCGCGAATCAGTTTCAGTGTATTGACGACCGCATCTTCCAGGCTGCATCCGCTTGCCAATTCATGCTCAAGCAAATGTACGATCGATTCTGTATCCGTATCCGAGTTGAATTTACAACCGGATTCCTGCAAATGCTCGCGAATCTCAAGGAAGTTTTCCACGATACCGTTATGCACAATCACCACATCGCCAGTCATACCCACATGCGGATGCGCGTTCTTCGTAATCGGTTCACCGTGTGTTGCCCAGCGGGTATGCCCAATGCCGATATTCCCGGCAACGGTATCCTCAAGTAAAACTTTTTCCAATTCGGCAATTTTGCCTGATTTGCGGCGAATTTTGATTTTATCATTCTGCACAACGGCTAAACCGGCTGAGTCATAGCCGCGATATTCCAGTTTTTTCAGGCCGTTCAAGATAATCGGGGTTGCATTCTGCTCACCGATATAAGCTACAATACCACACATATTTCCTCCAGCATGGATGTACGTCATTCAGTCCAATCGGACATGAAAGCTAAGTTGTTATCAATGTTTGGAAAGAAATCGGATTTTATAATCCGGAGGGCATCCGCTGATCTCTCGATTTTCCCGAATCCACAGGTATCTACCCTGGTGTTGATCCGGTTAACCCTGTTCTGCAACAGGGAACCCTCTCCTCGTCAACCTGAACTTGTTTCCCCCACTTTCAGGCCCATGCGCTGTTTCTTTCAATACAAATGTTTTAGAATTCACCTCCAGCGTTTTGTATTATACTCAAATTTGCATTAGAATCATGCATTAACAGAATGTTATATCATTAATGTTATTCCCGTCAAGGGTTGGCAGGTCACGCAAGTGGTATTTATTTTGAACATACAGGGAAAATTAGGATGACTTTTACTGCTCAAATTGATCAATATCTACGCTCCAGAGCCACGCTGATTCATGTGATCACCCGTGAAGAACCGCGTGTGCTGGGTGAATTAAAAGCATATTGTGAGAAAACCAAACGCAACGCCATCTCCTGGGATCTGGCTGATGGTTTTGTATGGATTACCGATTCCAAGTCTCCCTTGGTGACAGCCGTGGATCCGATTACCGCATTGGAAACAATTGAATCCAGTAAAAAAGAACAGCACAATGTCTACATATTGCGCGATTTCCACGAATTATGGACGAATTCTCAGGTCAAACGCAAATTGCGCAGTGTGGTTGAAAAACTCAAACAAACACGATCCTCGATTATCATTTTATCGCCGGTGTCCCAGGTACCTGATGAATTACAGAACAGCATCGTCAGTATCGAGCTTGAGTTGCCGGCCTATGCTGATATTGAAGCCGTGCTGGATCATCTGCTGGCCAGCCCGGGCGTATCCAGTGAGCTTTCTGCTCTTGGAAAAGAAAAAATTATTCAGGCAGCACTGGGTCTGACAGCAGATCAGGCACAGCGCGTTTTTGCACGCGCCATCATCAAGGATGGCAAACTAAGTCATAATGATATTGAACTGGTCACTGCGGAGAAGAAACAAATTATCCGTGAAAGCCAGGCCTTGGAGTTTTACTCCACCCTGGAAACGGTCGAAAACATCGGCGGGCTGGATAACCTGAAAAACTGGCTCAAACTTCGTGAAAAAGCCTTTTCCAAAGAAGCCAAAGCCTACGGTCTGCCTTCTCCAAAAGGTATTGCCCTAATCGGTATTCCCGGCACAGGCAAAAGCCTCACCGCTAAAATGATCGCCGGGTTATGGCAGTTACCCCTATTGCGCCTGGATATGGGCGCCCTATTCGGCAGCCTGGTTGGTGAATCCGAGGAACGTACCCGCCGCGCTATTAAATTAGCCGAGACCATCGCCCCATGTATCCTTTGGATTGACGAAATCGAGAAAGGCTTATCTCAGGACGGCGGCGATTCTGGTACCAGTGCCCGGGTTTTTGGCTCTATCCTGACCTGGATGCAGGAGAAAACGGCACCCGTATTTACCGTAGCCACAGCCAATGATATCTCGCGTATGCCGGCTGAACTATTGCGCAAAGGTCGTTTTGATGAAATCTTCTTCCTCGATTTGCCCACGCTGGATGAGCGTAAGGAGATTTTCACCGTACATCTCAGCAAACGCAATCGCCTGCCTGTTGAATACGATATCCAATTGCTTGCCGAGGCTGCCGAAGGTTATGTAGGCTCAGAAATCGAGCAGGCCATTATTGATGCCATGTATATCGGCTTCAATGACGGGATGCGTAATTTTCATACACAGGATATTCTGCAAAGTCTCCAAAATCAGGTATCGTTGAGTATTTCCCAAAAGGAAACCATTCAGTTCCTGCGCAATTGGCTGCACGAAGGTCGTGCCCTTTCTGCTTCGTATCCTGAAAAAGAAACCGCCGAAAACTTGTCAGTCAAATTAAAATCATAAATTCACTCATATGAAACACTATTTTGGATTGGACTTTGGTACGGCCAATACGGTAATACAACACTATAAAAAGGATTGGACTGAACCCCAATCCTTTTCTATCCTTGAATATGAAGATACTCATAGCGGCAGTCCGATCATTCCATCTTTGATTCAATATCTAAATCACTCTGATATACTGGTCGGTGCGCAAATTTCTGCCAATCAGGCATTTGCTGATACTCAATCCTTCCGCTGGATGAAACACTATCAACTGAATCAAAATCCTTACAATCTGCATTGTGGGGATACGTCTATTTCATCCATGCAAGCCGCTGAAACATTCATTCAGTCAATGCTAAAGCATATTTCTGTTCCGGAATATCTGCCGTCTGATTTGGGGATCAGTGTTCCAGTGGATGCCTATGAGCATTACGAAAACTGGCTTTTACAGATTTGTGAGCAATTTCCTTTTGAGAAAATACACATCATTGATGAAGCCTCTGCCGCTGCGATTGGTTGTGGTATTCAACGCCTGCCAGGGCAGATCGCCTGTGTCATCGATTTTGGTGCAGGAACGCTTGATGTTTCCATTGTCCAATTTGATGAAATTGCAGATTCAAGTAACGTCCATCAGCAAAAGTGCACAGTACTGGCAAAAAGTGCTGTTTCATTGGGTGGATTACACATCGATCAATGGTTATACGAATTTTTCCTGGATAAATTCGGCATAGAACGCTATGACCCTGCCCTTCAACCCATCAGCGCCGCATTGCTCAAGGCCTGTGAAGCTGTGAAGATCCAGCTATCAGATGCTACTCAGCAAATAACAAATCTTAACTTTGACTTGTTTCCATTTCAAACGCTGACGCTCTCGCAAATCGAGTTTCATCAAATATTGGAAAATGCCCATTTCTTTGAGACTGTGATGCGAACCCTTGATAACGCCCTGGCAGCCTTGCGACTTAAAGGCTATGTGGATAGCGATATCAACAATATCATCTGTGTTGGCGGCAGCAGTCAGATGCCAGCTTTTATGGACTACATCATTTCATTCTTTCCGGATAAACAAGTAATTACCGAGCATGCCATGGATGCTGTCAGCCGCGGCGCAGCCCTGTTTGCCAGTGGCGAATCCTTTTTCAACCATATCCAGCATGATTATGCCATTCGCTATTATGATCCAGCCAAGGACAGTTACGATTACCGTCAGTTGGTAAAAAAAGGCACACCCTATCCAAGTGAAAAATCATTAGCTGAATTTATCATCAAAGCTACCTATGACCAACAAGAGCGCTTTGGATTACCCATTTATGAAATTAATCAGCAGGCGATTGAAATCCAATCTCAATTTGAACTTTTTTTTGATCCACAGGGTGCGATTCAACTTCTGCCTCTCACAGAATCTGAGCAGGAAAACAGGAATGCCTCCTGGTTGAATGAAGCCAATCCAACATTTTTGTATTGCAAACATGATGTTTCGCTAGGTCAGGCATGTTTCAAAGTCTCATTTTCGCTGGATCATCAGAAACGCTTGCTGGTCTCTTCTTATGATATGATTGAAAATGAATGGCAGGTACAAAATCATCCTGTAATTCGACTACATTGATCATCGAGTGAATCATGTCTCATTTTTCGAAAATCAAAACCAAAATCGTGGATAAAGCATTGCTTTTAGAGACTATAGAGGCATTGGGGTATACAGTTATCCCTGATCGTAAACTGGTTAAAGGATTCAAAGGCGAAGAATCCAAAGCAGACATCTGCATTTCTATTCCGCATGAATCCTATGAAATCGGCTTTTCAGCATCCAAAAATGGCTATCAGATTATTGCTGATTGGTGGGGATTCCGAAAATTTGACCAACAATTGTTTCACGATCAGTTGATTCAAAAATACGCCCATCTGGCGGCAGTAAAAAAACTGACCGAACAAGGTTTTGTTGTTGCGAAAGAAATAATCAATGAGAATGGTGAAATCCAACTTGTCCTGCGCCGGGTAAATCCATAATGGTGAAACAACAATGAATGTCGAAGAAGTACACATCAATATTGATAAATCCGGAAAAGTCTCTCTGTCCCTGCAAGGGGTTAAAGGTGAGGTTTGTTTTCAAATCACAAAAGACCTTGAAGCCCTGTTAGGCAATGAAATCAGCGAGCGGAAATTTAAACACGAATATTATGAAAAACCAACGCAACAAGATAATGTGCTGCCGGTCCGGAAAAAGAAATAGCCAAGCGGCAAAATTAACGATGTAAAATTCCAACTCTCCTATCTTTTTATTGGCATTGACGCAAATGATGGATGAAGCTACATTCGAAAAATATAATCAATTTATTCGCGGAGGAGATCTAAACGATGTATTCTCTGATGTCGAACAATATGAACTCATTTCATATGGCCTGCTCAAAAAGCTCACCCTTCAACCAGATCAAGAATCCTATCTACTAATTAAAACAATCATCCTAAATAGCACCGATATTGACCTTATCAATGCATGCTTTGATGAACTATCCTTTGCCGGTACACATGGAGATCATCTCGCCATTGATTGCCTTTTTGATCTTGCCATTGAACATGAAAATAAAACAGCCACAAAAATCATCCAAGAAAACAATTTCCTTTCTGGTAGCAAGGCGATAAATGCTGTTTTTTATTTGTTTACCCGGCAAGAAAAACAGTTATACGCCATAAATCGTCCGCTATACGCAATTCAGAGCTACTATCGGCAAACCTCTGAAATCCAGCAGAAAAAAATGCTGCAAATGGCGGATAAAATTGCGCTCAAGGATTGGACAAGCTCAATTCTATGCCTGCAGAATTTATCAGATGCTCAGGTTGATGATGGGATTCATATTTTTAATAGCTTGCCCTCTCCCAGCAAAAAGTTTTTCCTTGGGCAATTAATTTATCACTATCTACACAATGCATCTGGTGCATTGGCCTTGCTGCTAAATCTGTTTTTCCACAATGAAGATGCCATTACAAAGCATTTCCTGAATACTTCCGCATTAAAAAGTATCCCGCCCAAGGAGCAGGCTCTCTTTCTCCTGATTGATGAACAATGGGATAGATTTCAGCAGATTGATCCGGGAAGTAAATATCTGCAACAAATTTATCAGGAAGTAGATAACACATTACGTGTCAAAATTCTGCAGAAAACCCGTACAGCAGGTATTGATTTCATTCTCTCATCCCCTGGCATGCAGAAAAAAGCAATCAAAATCGAGGATCTTTCTGTTGCCGATTGGCAATCCATTCTCAAATCAATCAATACTAATGAAGAACGACAAACACTTTGGCGTCTTGCTCAAATCGCTCCACCATATTGGTCGCAGCATATTCTTACTGTCTTGCAAGCCATTAACTTTGAACCCATTTCCGACGAAGAGAAAATCTTTTTTCATGCATTGCAAAAAAGTAGACCAGAATTGCCCTCTGATTGTGATAAAAGTCTTTTCATATTATCAAAACAGCATCATTTTCCAGGAGACTATCAATACGCCGCTCTTAATTCTGATATGTTTGCATTATACTCATCTGCCGATAGTTCAATTTCATTTTGTCAATCCATCGCAGATGCCAAGCCGCACATTTCCAAAATCATTCCCCCACGCTCATTGATGCCTGCCATTACTTTTTCAGATGATAAGAAATTTCTGATCTGGGCTGATGTGGAACAACATATCAACATCTATGATCTAAACCGTGAACGCATCATTAAGCGCTTCCCTGCTCATGAAAATATTATCAGGAATATCAAATTATCAACGGATCAGCGGCACCTTTATAGTGCTTCATTTGACGGCAGCATTCAAGCATGGCGCTTTCCTGATGGGACTCATGAAAAAATGATCTTTTCTGATCAGAACGAAATCTATGCTATGGTGTTAACAAATTCGGGTGATTATTTAATTTCTGGCGATATTTCCGGTAACCTGCACATATTTTCGACAGATTCCATGGATATGGTTCACGAATTATCTGCTTCATCCACTCCCATAACTGGGCTCTCTAATCCTGCCGGTCAGATCATCGTCATAAATTCAGCTAAAAATCAGATAGCAGTATGGAATTTCTTAAGTAAGAAGGGGCTAAATCAATACACAGATCAGTCAAATACTGGCAAGATTACTAAATTATTGTTAATAATTGATGAAAAACAACTTTTTGTAGCAACAGATCAAGGAATTTTATCGCTAGTGGATTCACTTTCTGGTAAACTGTATGAGAAATTTGGTTTTGATCCATCTCCAATATTATTGATAGAAAACACTAAAACAGATCTATGGATACTTCAACGTAATGGGAATGCACGAATGATGAACATATCCGTGTGGCAGCAAATTTTACTAGCAGCAAATCAAACAGGTGAACAACGCCTGAGTAATATTGATGATCTGCTCTGTCTACCTCAACTTACAAGTTTTCAAAAAGAATGGCTTGAATTTACCAAATCCCTGATTCTTTGGCAAAAAAGATTCGATATAAGTATCGAAGAAATACAAACTTCCATCAGCATTGATGATTTTTCCATCACTACTTAACTTCCACCATATAAATCATTAAGGAGCAAGGAAATGTTTAAGAAAATCATATCTCCAAAAGCCACCCAAAGAGAAAGAGTATCCTGGTACTTTTATGACTTTGGGAACTCTGCCTATGCGGCAGTTGTATTACTGGCAGTATATTCTGCCTATTTTAAAGGTCAGGTTGTTGGCGGAGCTGAAGGCTCCAGGTTATGGGGTGTTGCAATCGGCATTGCAATGCTATTAGTCGCCATCAGCTCACCTGTCCTTGGAACCATAGCCGATTTCTCAAAAATTAAAAAGAAGATATTATTTTTTTATACCATAATGTGTTGTTTGGCTACTGCAAGCCTGTTTTTTGTTCAAGCCGGAGATATTTTCTTGGGCATGTTACTGTTTATTGTGGCTGAATTCAGTTACCGCAGTGCTCAGGTCTATTACAATTCTTTACTGCCTGATATTGCCACACCAGAAGAGATGGGACATGTATCTGGAAATGGCTGGGCTGTCGGATCTGTTGGTGGCGTGGTTTGTTTACTGATTGTTCTTGCATTAATCCAAACAATTGGCGGAACCATTGTTGTACGTCTGTCATTTATTATCACAGCTATATTTTTTATTCTTTCAAGTTTGCCGCTTTTCTTTTTTATCAAAGAGCGTGGACAATCCAATACACTGCCAAAAGGCGAAAATATTTTTGGTTTGGCTTTCAAACGTTTGGCTGTAACTGCCAAAGAAGTACGTAATTACAAACAATTTGTAAAATTCATTATTGCATTCCTTATTTACAATGACGGCATCATTATGACGATGAATTTTGCTGCAATTCTCGGGGCCGTACTTTTTGGTATGGATCAACAACAACTCATTATTTTTATGATTGTTGTCCAACTCACCAGCATTGTCGGCGCTTTTCTTTTTGGAAATATTGCAGATCACTTTGGCGGAAAGATCACATTGGTTATTTCTTTATTTATTATGATCGGCGCTGTTGTTTGGATGATATTCAATTACTCATTAACTGTTTTCTTTATTATCGGCGGTATCGCTGGATTTGCATTAACAGGCGTTCAATCTGTAAGTCGTACGATGGTTGGGCAATTGTCCCCTGAAAATAAAAGTGCTGAATTTTACGGTTTCTTTGCCGTGGCAGGACGTACTTCTTCTTTCATCGGACCAACTCTGTATGGTATCGTGGCAGCAGAAGCCGCACTGTACTTTGAGCGTTCAGGTTTGACAAAATTAATTGCTGAGCAAACCGGACAGCGTTATGCACTTGCATCCGTCATCGTCTTCTTGCTCGTTGGATTAATTATATTGATCACTGTAAATCTTAAGAAAAGCGATATTGACACTCAAATGGCCGCACAGGTTTAATTATTTTTGTGTGACTTATTGCTCAATAAAATAAAACATATTACAATCAAGGATGGATCAATTGATCCGTCCTTTTTTGAATGCCAGTGAGAGACCGGACTTGATCCGGCACCGAAGGGGCAAGTGTAAGTCTTTAGCCAACTTGCGCGAAACTCTCAGGTACAAGGAGCTTGGCATGTATAAACCTCTGGAAAATCTAGACAGCTTTGGTTATTTTCCAAATAGCAGCATCAATCAAGCGTTGACAGAGGGTTCTGGCTTAACCACATTTTCAGACCTATGATTTTTCTTGGAGGAAAAAATGAGCGTGCCATCAAACTACAAATTTGCAAAAACAGATGAATGGGTAAAAGTCGAAGGAAATATTGCTACCATCGGTATTTCTGATTATGCTCAGGAACAATTATCAGATATTGTTTATCTCGAAATTGAAGTTGCTGTAGATGATAACGTTGAAAAAGAGATACAATTCGCCACTGTGGAATCTGTAAAAGCAGCCGGTGATATTAACAGCCCGGTTTCCGGCAAGGTTGTTGAAGTCAATGAAAGTCTTTCTGATAATCCTGAATTATTGAACTCCGACCCATTTAATAAAGCCTGGTTAATCAAGGTTGAGTTATCAAATCCCTCCGATTTGGATAGTCTCTTTGATGCTTCCGCTTACGAGAAATACTGCGAAGAACGGAGCTAACCATGTTCACCCCACATACCGATGCCGAACGTAAAGAAATGTTGAAGGCAATCGGCGTGGAAAAAATTGAAGATTTATTTTCTGCTGTTCCAGCCTCATATCGGTTTCCAACCTTAAATTTGCCTCCGGCAATGACAGAGATGGAAATTACAGCTCAAATGCAGGAAATAGCAGCGGCAAATGCATCAACCCGGGACATGGTTTCATTTCTGGGCGCTGGTGCTTATCAGCATTTCATTCCTGCTGCAGTCGATGCACTTCTTCAACGCGGTGAATTTTTTACTGCTTATACGCCGTATCAGCCTGAAATTGCCCAGGGTACCCTACAGGCGATTTTTGAATATCAGTCATTGATTGCCTCATTGACTGGCATGGATGTCAGTAATGCATCCCATTATGATGGCGCTACAGCTACTGCAGAAGCTGTTATCATGGCCCATCATCATTTTCGCGGAAAACGAAATAAGATATTGGTCTCACCATCTGTTCATCCCCATTATCGAGAAACAATTCGTTCTTATATGGTGGGATATGAAAATTTAACGATTTCTGGTGATGAGATCACAGGCGATCCATTTATCAATCCGCAAGAATTTTCAAAAACCATAGATAGTGAAGCGGCTCTAGTCATTGTTCAGTATCCGGATTTCTTTGGCCGTATATTTGACTATTCTGATTTGGTCAAAATCGCCCATGAACATGATGCGCTTGTTTGTGTTGTTGTTAATCCAACAGCTTTAGGATTACTGAAACCGCCTGGAGAATTTGACGCAGATATTGTAGTTGGTGAAGGTCAACCTCTTGGTATTCCATTATCTTTTGGCGGACCATACCTTGGCTTATTCACTGCCAAGGAAAAATATCTTCGTAAAATGGCCGGTCGCATTGTTGGTGAAACAGAAGATATTGACGGCAAACGTGGTTATGTTCTTACCCTCACAGCCCGTGAACAACATATTCGCCGCGAAAAAGCCACATCGAATATTTGTACCAATCAGGGTCTCATAGCCCTTGCATCAACAATCTATATGAGTTTGTTAGGGAAGCAAGGCTTCAAAAAAGTCGCTGAACTATGTTATCAAAAAGCTCACTATGCTGCTGAAGAAATCAATGCAACAAAAGGTTACAAACTTTGTTCAGATGCACCCTTCTTCCATGAGTTTGTCATTTGCTGCGATAAACCTGTATCGGATATCAATGATCATCTTTTAGATCACGGCATCATTGGCGGATATGATTTAGGTCAGGATTATCCAAGTCTAAAAAACCACATGTTGATCGCAGTAACCGAAGTGAACGCACGCCAGGAAATTGATATGCTGCGTGATGTATTACAGGAGATAGCCAATGACTGAGAAAACGATTTATGAGCTGTCTTCACCAGGTAGAGTGGGCGTTCGTTTCCCGGATTGTGATGTTCCTGTATCACCACTACCAAAGGATTTACTGCGGGAAAATTTACCATTTCCTGAATTATCCGAATTCGATGTCGTTCGCCATTTTACAAACATATCCAAATTAAACTACTGCATTGATCAGGGTTTTTATCCATTGGGATCCTGTACGATGAAATATAATCCCAAAATCAATGAAAGCATGGCACGGCTTCCAGGCTTCTCATTTACCCACCCACTCCAACCAGTTGAGACAATTCAAGGCAATCTGGTAATAATGTATGAATTGCAGAATCTTCTCAAAGAAATCAGTGGGTTTGATGCAATAACGTTACAACCTGCTGCAGGTGCACACGGCGAATTGGTGGGTATCATGCTTATTCGGGCATATCATGTGGCGAATGGCGAATCTCATCGTAGCAAAATTCTGATCCCAGATTCCGCGCATGGCACCAATCCCGCCAGTTCTGCAATGGCAGGTTATTCGGTGGTAAGTATTCCAAGTGATGATCGTGGAAATATCGATTTGGAAGCATTAAAAGCTGCCTGCACAGATGATATTGCTGGCCTTATGTTCACAAATCCGAACACCTTGGGTTTGTTTGATGAACATGTTTTGGAAGTGATTGACATCGTTCATCAAGCCGGTGGATTAGTATATGGTGATGGTGCTAACATGAACGCCCTATTGGGTATCGCCCGTCCTGGTGATTTGGGTATTGACGTGATGCACTTTAACCTGCATAAAACATTTTCCACTCCGCATGGTGGTGGTGGCCCTGGCTCTGGACCGGTTGGCGTTGCTGAAAAACTTGCAGACTTTCTACCCAGTCCCGTTGTTGATGTTATTGACCCCGGTGATAGTGAAACACCTCCCCTGTATGGCTTGGTAGCACCACCCCGTAGTATCGGTCGATTTAAAGCATTTCATGGTCATTTTGGCATGTTTATTCGTGCCTATACATACATTTCAATGCACGGGTCAGAAGGGATTCGCAATATTGCTGAAAACGCGGTGCTAAACGCCAATTATCTGAAAAAGAAAATTGAAAAAACATATCGTGTTCCTTATGATCGTATTTGTATGCATGAGTTTGTAGCGGAGGGCCATTTTGATGATGCTCCTGATATTCACGCATTGGATATCGCCAAACGTATGATTGACTATGGCGTTCACCCACCCACAAATTATTTCCCGCTTGTCGTGAAGGAAGCTTTAATGATTGAGCCAACTGAAACTGAAAGCAAACAGACCCTGGATGCGTTTATTGATATTATGCAAAAAATCGCTGCAGAGGCAAAAAATGATCCTCAACTGCTTCATGATGCTCCAACCACAGCACCCATGCGCCGTATGGATGAGGTAAAAGCAGCTAAGGAACTTGTCCTAAAAGAAAAACCTCTATAATTTTCCATTTATTGATCTAAAAAGCTGGTGCTGATGCATCAGCTTTTTTTAGTTAACAAAATTGCAAACTTATTTATTAGATTTGAATATACTTTTCGAGAAGATTTGCTATGATATTAATATCATTCATTGGAGGATTTATTCATCATGGATAGCCAACAACATTCACAAGCCCAAGGACTAATGGAGTACGCGATGATAATCATCATTGTAGCTGTGCTTATCATCGTTCTCGTATATGTTCTGGGCGGCTCAATAGGAGATTTGTACAGTACCATTATCGAAACTGTATGAATAAAAAAAGACCGACATGCGCATGTCGGTCTTTTTTTATCATCAGGACAAACCTTCAATAATTCTATAAACCATTTCTAATGCATCTGGCAAACCGGATGGATCTTTTCCACCTGCCTGCGCCAGATTCGGTCTCCCGCCACCACTACCACCAATCAATGTCGATATTTCTTTGATGATATTACCAGCATGGATACCTTTTTTAATCAAAGGTTCTCCAACTGCGGCGATCAACAGTGGACGATTATCTTTCACTGTGCCTAAAACCACAACACCTTCCGCATATTTTTCTCTGAATTGATCAGTCAAATTGCGCAAAGAATCTACGTCAGAGTCAGGCACTTCCATGGCTAAAACGGATATACCCTTGACTGTACGCACATCTTCCAGATGGCTGCTGAAAGTATCATTCGCCAGATGTTGAACCAACTTTTGATTTTCTTTACGTAATTGGGTCAGTGCTGTTTGTGTTTGCTCAATTTTCAATGGGATTTGTTCATACGTACTATCCAGTAACTTCGCAGCATTTCGCAAATGACTCATACGATCTTTATAAACCTGGTAGGCACCTGTACCGGTCACAGCTTCAATACGCCGAATCCCGGCCGCAGCACTACCTTCACTGGTTATAATAAACAATCCAATATCTGCTGTATTATCCACATGAGTACCACCACATAATTCATATGAGAATGGTATTCCCTCACCTATAGAGACTGAACGAACCACATCCCCATATTTTTCGCCAAATAGTGCAGTTGCACCATCCTTGATCGCTTCATCCAGCGATTGGGTTTGTTTTTGCAGAGAATAACTTCCCAAAATGGCTTCATTTACAAAATCTTCAACCTGGCTAATTTCATCAGCACTCATTGCGGAAGAATGATTGAAGTCAAAACGTAATTTTTCCGGTGCAACCAAAGAACCTGCCTGCCGAGCATGATCGCCAAGTATTTTTTTCAATGCAGCATGCAACAAATGTGTTGCAGTATGATTCCGCATGATATCCTGTCTTCGATCCTTATTAATCGCAGCAATTGCAGAATCATTTACCGTAACTGATCCTTTGCTAAGTGCGCCACTATGCACAATAATTCCCGCAGCAGGTTTACGCAGTCCGCTTAATCTAATTTCCCAATCAGAGCCAGAAATTGTACCGGTATCATTGACCTGTCCACCCGATTCAACGTAAAAATGTGTTTCAGGTATAACAACATCAATCTGATCTCCTTCAGCAGCTGATTGAACAGATGTACCATCTTTCACGATCGCCAATATGTTTGTTGCCCATTCCATTTTTTCATAAGGATCATACAACACGCCACTTTCAGGTAACTTGCCCTCTTCTGATAAATGCTCAAAAATTGAACGGTATATATCAACGTCATCACCGATCATTGCCCCAAAGGCTTTCCCGGCACCTGATGCAACTCTGTGTGCTTCCATGGCTTGGAAATAGCCCTTCTCGTCCACTTCCAAACCTGCTTCTCGAGCAATATCCCGAGTTAATTCCATTGGGAAACCATTGGTAGCGTACAAGTCAAAAGCTGCTGCACCATCTATGGCAGTTCGCTTTTGCTTCCTGGTTTCTTCCATTAGCTCTTCCAGAACTTTCATGCCGGAATCCAGTGTTTTGTGGAAACGTATTTCCTCATGCGTTAAATTTTCCAGAATTGTTTCCCTGTTTTTCGCCAATTCAGGATATGCACTGCCATAACTATCAACAATTTTTTCAGCAACTTTCGCCATAAATGGTTCATTCAATCCCAATTTACGGCCAAATCGTGACGCTCGTCGAATGATCATCCGACAGATATAATTCCGTCCCATATTGCCAGGCACAACACCATCGCCAATCAAAAATGTAGTGGCACGAACATGATCAGCAATTACACGGTACGGTGTGAAATGCTCTTTCACTTGCGCATCGGTATGGCCTGTCATGTCCTGTACGGCTTGAATCGATGGATACAATAAGTCTGTCAAATAATTAGATTTCTTTTGCTGTAATATAGATACAATACGTTCAAAACCCATACCAGTATCAACATGCCGTTTAGGAAGCGGTTTAAATGTTTTCTCATCAATACGATTGTATTGTATAAAAACCAGATTCCAGATTTCTAAATAGCGTGCACAATCCCCGTTGACACCACAGATATGCCCTGGCTCCCCTTGTTTATTACATGCTTCTGCACCAAGATCATAATGGATTTCACTAGAAGGACCGCAGGGACCTACTTCAGCCATTTCCCATAAATTATCAGCGCGTCCAAACGGTACAATCTGATCTTCATTAATGCCTGGCTGTTTTTTCCATATCTGGTAGGCTTCATCATCTGTCTCAATTTCATCTAATTCATCTTTGAAGTAAGAAGCCCATAGTTTACTTTTATCCAAACCCCAGACCTCAGTTAACAATTCCCATGCCCATGATATGGCTTCTTCCTTGTAATAATCTCCAAAAGACCAGTTACCAAGCATTTCAAAGAAAGTATGATGTGTATCATCGCGGCCAACTTCATCCAAATCATTATGTTTACCAGCTACACGCATACACTTTTGTGAATTTACCGCTCTGATATAAGGTCGCTCATCTGTTCCCAGGAACACATCCTTGAATTGCACCATTCCGGCATTTGTGAAAAGCAATGTAGCGTCGCCTCCGGGTACAAGAGATGCTGACGGTACATACTTATGTGCTTTCTCTTCAAAAAAATTGATAAAGGTATCTCGAATTTCTGAGCCGGAATTTGACTTCATATACAATCTCCTGATCTTATTCAATAAATGATATGGGTGAATTTTACCATTATTGAATGTATTGATAAACAAGAAAACGCCGGTTCATCACCGGCGTTTATGTTCCTACATATTTTGCTAACGAGAAATCGCTAACTTTACTAATTTACCGTCCTCGGACAAGGTGGCCCGTGCGTAGTGCTGATGCGTATACTTCGCTGATTTTACCGATTTGCTGAATGTTACCAGCGTGCGTCCGGCAATCCGTTTTGTTTTCACATCTGCTCCTAACTGCGCTGTTGGGCAAACATGATTTTTTCCAGTACACTCCCGATGTTCATGATTGACAGAGATTTTTGCATCATCCAAACCTGGCAAATATTGTTCAACAATGGATCGTACTTCGCGAATCATATTCTTTGAAACAGTTACTTTTTCAACACAATTTCCGGAGCGATCACAAACAGTTTTTACAACCGGATGAATTCGCAGACGATCCACTTGCCTTTGCGCCTTATTCGCACCATCCACATTCATCAATGGATCACCGTATAAAATAAATGACAACAAAGTCTTTTGATCTTCACCATCCAGAAATCCCTGACGTCGATTCATTTCACGAACCATGTCAAATTTTGATTTCAGGAATGCTTCACCAATACAATAGCCTTCTTTGATGTATTTCCAGAACAAATATCCCAGCAAATCCGCACCAATTAATGGCGATGATACAGACCCATATGCAATTACCGAGGAGGCCACTACAGCTTGCGTACCAATTGAAAGAAATCTCAATGTTAATGATTGATCTTCTGTTTTCCCTTCAATGTGTCCACCATAACAGGCTTCGGAAAAAATGATTTTTGGCGTCTCTTCGCTTCGCGTTAAATCTTTTGGACTCAGTGCCACAGGATAATCTGGACCGGAGGAACTCTCTGAAAAATCTTTTTGCCCGTACCATTCAGCGGAATCAATCAGACCATGTAAATTGAAATACGCCATCTTCGATTGTTGTATGCGCTGCAGATCAAATGCCCCGGAATATGCCGGTGGTGAAACCAGTAAAGCATTACCTTCACCAATCGGTCGAAAAGCTGCGATGGACGAACGCCGCCATACGGATGCGGAATAGCCAAAATTTTTCTCTAACTTATTGGTGACTGAACTTTGAAACAGGTTTCGAAGAAATTCCAGGAATTTGAAATCAAAATTCAAGCCGGGTAAACCTTTGGCAGTTTTCTTGTATTTCTCATGATACTGGCATAAACGCCGAACTTGTTCCAACAACAATCCAGCATCAGAACCTGCTTCACCAGGTAACCGGCCAATTGGCCACTCAGGTACAAAATAATTCGCATCTAGTGTACTGTAAGGATTATCTGATGGCACCGTAGCATCGCTATCATCAGTAGGATTTGGTAAATTATGATGTGGCACAACATCTGGTCCGCCGACAATCAATAATGCACCAATGCGTTGCCCCTTTTTTGCCAAAGCCTCATCTAAATCAACCAGAGAAAGTTTTAATTCCCAAGGATCATCGCCATTTACCTGAGGTACTTCATAGTTTTTTATGCTATTTAAATCATCAGGATAATAGACAACTGCATTCCATTCAGGTTTTTTGCCAATCAATTCAGCTAATTGGCGGGCTTTCTGATCAATCATCAATGCAGTTTCATTTCCGTATTTTTTCGTCAAGCCATTCCAGCTGGAAAAGATGACATATACCGGGAAGCGTCCGTCGCTTTTTTGAATGGATGGTTTCTTGAGTTTTTTGGATAATTTCGCAAAGGCATCTTCCACGGATCTGAATGCCGGATTATGTCCGATTTCTTCATGCTGCAACGGTAATTTTCTCTCACCTTTTTTCTGCATTGGTACAGCCTGATTTACTGGCATACGCCGAACAGATTGTTTTGCGGGAGCCTGATAATTTGAATCTGTGCCTGTTTCTGCTGGCAAGTGATTCCAGCCTAAACGAGTGGCAATGTCAGCAGGGATTGGGAAAGAAAAATTAATCTGTAAACTATCGGACCAGATCGGTGCATAGGCATGCTGCGGTCCCCATACACGTTTGGCAACCTGCCCAGAGACATCTTTAGTGGCGCATTCTCTCATTAATGACATGCCTTCTACAGATTCATCAAGTTCCAGTTTTGCCGAAGCAAGGAATAGTTTAAATTGCAGTGCATCTTTCCAGCGATTTGCATAAATCGCAGATAGGTTTTTTACGGTGGTGGCATCGCGATTTGCCGCTGTAATTCGAATATGCAATACCGCCGGTAACGGATTATCAGTCATGGCAATGACCTGGAACAACATACTCTCAGCTTCATCTGACCTACCAGCATCATATAATTTGCGTGCGTCTACATACACTTTGGTCCAGGGAATCTCTGGTACGATCTCACAATCTTTCAACATACCAGGTAATACTCGTGCTGCAGCTGCAGACTCTTCTTTGGCTTTGCCTTGGCCTACCTGTGCCATAATTTCATGAGCTTCCAGGTATTCAGGGTCACGTCGAAGTATTTCTTGTAATACTTCAATGGCCGAAGAATTTTTTCCATCTAATAAGAGGCTTTTCGCATTTAACAAATTGACATTTAAGTCATACGGAAAATCATCCAACCATCTTTTGAGTAACTGACGCGTAAATTGCTTTGCTTTGACTGCTACACCTTCGTTGGCAATAAGCAAGAATTTCCGCCTGGTTAACACATATTCTTCAGTATTCTTTAACATCCGGTAGTTGTTCATGGACCTGTGCTGCCTCCTAATGATTGTGTACCAGGTTTAGTGCAATAATCGCGCCAAGTTGCCGCTGTATATTTACATCATCCGGTTTTAAGGATGCCGCTTTACGCAACATGCTTTCTGCTTCTGTATAATCTTTGTTATCTTTAAAAATCTTCGCTGCATCCAACAACAAACTGACATCATTTGGATTTGCTTCAACCCCTTGAACCATGGTTCGGGTGGCTTCTTCAAATTCACGTCTGCGCAAATGGGCTTCACTGAGTGATTTATATGCTTCAATATGTGCAGCATCTTCTTTAATCGTATTTGAAAATGAATGTACTGCCAGATCCAAATTTCCATTTTGTACCGCAAGCAAACCGTTCAGGAAATTCATCTTTGCATGACTACTATTCAGAACCAGGCCCATTTCAAGGTATTTACCTGCATCATTCACATCCCCACATTCATAATGCATATCGGCCAGTAGTGCGTAGCCTTCTGCACAATCAGGGAATTGACGTGTTAATTCTTCTGCGTAGGCTATTGCAGTTCTGTCACCTTGTAATTCCCGCACAATTCGCGTTCGCTCCAGTGCCAGCTTTTCGTTCTGAATTTCATTTTTATTCAGATAAGATTCCAATAACTGAATCGCTTTTTCCGATTCACCCAAACCATGCAGGGCAGCCGCACGCAAATAAACAATCTCCTCAATGTTTTCAGGTGTTTCCTTTACTTTTTGGATAATTTCGTAGGCCTTTTTATAAGCAGGACGTTTTAGCAACACGTTTGCCATTTTTATTTTCGGCAGAGACGCCCCTTTTGATTTGCTTATCGCTTCAGATATTTCAACTTCAGCGTCATCTAGTTGCCCATTTTTTTCAAATACATCAGCCAGTAAAATATTCCACTGCCAGTCAGATGGATTTTTATGTTTTGCCTCATCGATAATCGTAAACGCTTCCTGATATTGTTTTTCATCAATCAATGAACCAATGAAATGGTTTGTAATCAAATCATTGCCTGGGGCGATTTCATGGGCTGTCGCAAAATGTTTTTTGCTTTTTCCACTTTGCACCAGTTTCTTTGAGAGATTTGCAGCACGAACATGCCACATGGCTTCATCAGGCCAGATGGATAATGCTTTCTCAATCGCTTGATAGGCTGCCTGATCATTGCCTGTTTTCTCATGGCAAATACTTTTGACAGCAAACAAGATTGGATCATTCGGTTTAATGCTCAATGCTTTGTCAATCTCAATAATTGCCTTTTCAGGATGTTCTTTTACATAGCACAGGCTAAGATTCAAAACAACAGCAACATCATTTGTAGACTTTTGTGCCAATTGATTGACACCATCACAATGATTCAGACGCCTAACCGCTGGTACCAGGAACCGAATATCCACTGGCTCAGGGATCAATTGCACTGTTTCCCGAATTGTTTGTAGCGATGGGCGGTAAACCAATTGAATGCGATTTGATAAACGATCATATGCTGGGGCTGATATCTGTGTTTTGAGATCATTAAGCATGGACATGCAATGGCTATACGATGCTTCACTGTCAACCATTTCAACTGGTGCATGATCACTGATTTCCAATTCGATACTCAATCTTTTTGATTCCACTGTCAATAAATCAGCATTAATCATCGATAAACCAATTACCGGAGCTAACTTTCTGTTCTTCTCCAACATGGCATTCAATTTTGCAGTGGCCGACCATTTCCGTAAACCAACTGCATATTTTAATAGGCCAATTTGCCGCTGAACATAGTCAGGTATCGGCAAAATACTTTCTGAATGAACCTCACTCCCCTCTTTTATGACTGATTCCTGATCTGAAAGTTGACTGTAAAGATCTTCAAAAATCTCCTCAGCACGCTGCCAATCGCCACTCAGAGACAAAAGCCGCCCTTGCAATGATGACAATAAAACATCTTTTACACCGCTTTCCAGCATTTGATGAATCAACTGCCCTGCAAAGACAGTATCATCAATATCCATAGCCATTTCAGCCGCCAGGCTGCCCAATTTCACATTTTTTATACCCTGTACGGTATTTCTTGTTTGAATCAATTGTTCCACAACAGGTAATAGAGATTGATTTTCCAATGCATAAACACCTGTTGCCAAATGAAGCAATGATGTTTCACTCAATTCAGATTCACTATTCAATACAGCTTCATATTGCAAAGCAGCATCTTCAAACTTACCTTGCTTAATATCCAGGGAACTTAAGCGCAACTTTATAGTGGGGATCTCATAAAGTGAAGCAAACCATTCCTCTAAATATTGCTTCTTGAGTTGTTCAGAAATCGTATCAAATAGAATTTGATCCTGATCTTCCATTTCAATTAATTTGCATGCATGCTCATAACTGGCAGAAGCGGCACGATATTTCTCCTGGCCGGCCAATAAATCTCCAAAGAAGGTGTGCAATCCTGCATCCCAGTCTCTCTTTTCCAATATTTTCTGTACCAATTGCCCTGCATCGATAATCCTTCCGGTTTTATTTGACAGCAATGCCATGCTTAGCATATATTGCAGTGTAATTTCCTCTTGATCCAGGTTCAATAAACCATCCTGTAAGGTATCCAATGCAGTATTCAGTTCACCAAGCTGCAAATACAGATCAGCAATACTTAGTATCTGTTCCTGATTCATATTGGGGAATTGCTTGATGCGTATCATCACATTGTCGAATGAGGACCAATCTTCAAGTTTAGATAAGATCACTGCATATGCTATCCAATACTCAATATCATCTGGTGCCAATTCAGTCGCAACTTCAAGTGCTTCTTTGGCTTCATCCGTTGCATCTAGTGAGATCGCAAAATCGGCAAACCAAGACAAATTTGTCAGAATTGTTGGAGCAGCTGAAAAAGCTGATTTTGCAGCTGACATGGCTTCGTCCTGGAAATTCAAATCCTTATAGGCCTCAGCCATGTGTTGAAATACAAATGCTGCTTTATCAGCATCTTGGGTTGCCTGCTTTAGTGCTGCTACGGCAATTTCATTTTCGCCAACATGATGCGCGCTGGTTCCAAAACCAATCTGGAAGCGAATTGCCTCTGACGGATTCAAGCCATCCAATTCATTGCTTAATTTTTGATAATGATCAAATGCTTTCTGATATTGCCCAAGTGCCATAAATAACTCACCATGCAGCAAGTTGGCTTGCATTTGGCTCTGATCATTATCTTTATCAATCGTTTCAACCAGTTGCAGCGCTTTGACATAATTTGCAACTGGGATTGATTTTGAAAGTTCAAATACTTCTTCTCCATGATCAACAAGTGCAGAAGCATAATCCAGAATCCATTCGGATTTTGGATTTTCTGATTGAACGGCAATTTCAAAAGCACGGATGGCGTCATTTTTCTTCCCCAGCTTATTGCATGCGCTTGCCATATGAAAGGCTATTTTGCCATTTGTTGGCCAATGCCCAACAATCTTTGATGCAAACTCATACACGAGTTCATTTTCATCAAGTTTTGAAAGGTTTTCCAGCATTTGTACTGCAGTTACAAAATCATCTGTCTGATGTTCAACAGCCTGTTTCATAATTTTTCTGGCAGTTTCAATATCGTTTCCTTCCAGATAGAGTTTTGACAATGTAAGCAATATCTCTACATTTTCAGGAGCATGTACTGCAGCAGTTTTCAACGTCTCGACACTTTTACTACTTTTGTTTTGGTTGATATACAAATTAGCCAATGCCAGCCAATTTTTTCCGAAACCGGCATTCTGCCGTGTACCTTCCAGAAAAGTTTTTTCGGCTTTTTCTACATCGCCAATTTTTTCAAAGGCTAATCCACGAAAATATGAAATACCCGCATGGTTACTTTTTAGCAGCAATGGATCATCACTATATTTCAATGCTTCCTCTGCAAATCCGGAATTAATTGCAGCCTTCATAAAATGCTGCGCCGTATCTACGTTGAACTCATTTGAGAGTGCCTGATACTGCTTCCAGGAATCATATGCATTTTTCCAGCTTTCGGATTTTTCATATACTTCAGCAAGTGTATACAACCCATTCATATCCACAGGGTTGTTGAAATACAATGTTTTTGCCTGGGCTTCTGCTTGATCCCAATTTTGCAATTGCTGATTTGCCTTAATAATTTCTTTTAATATGTCAATGTCATTTGGTCGGCTTTTCTGTATCGCTGCTCCTAATTGCAATGCTTCTGCTGGCAACTTTAAATCATTTAATACGCGAACCAATCGTGCAGCCTTCCAATTACTTTTTATTTTTGGAAGAAACCCATTTAAATTCAGGTTTTGCTGCTTTAATTGCCGAAAAGCGTTCAATGCCATTTGTAATGCTTGTTCAGGTTTTCCTGATTGCAACAAGCCCGCCAGGCGTATAGCTACCAGCGGGTTTTCATTCACTTCCGGCATCAATTCTTCAATATCATCAAACGTGATTTGTTCACCCGACAAGGCATAGTCGACAACATATGTAGTCGGCAAGTGGTCTTTCACAACAATATCTTTTGCCTGTTTTTGTCGATTACCGGCAGGTGTCAAAAATTGGAGATATGCTGCTTGTTCATGACGTTTTTCCAATCGCTTTTGTGCTTTGGATAAAAATTCACTAGCAGTATCCAATGATCCGGCCAATCGATTGATATCCATTAAAGCAAATAACTCGTCAATGGAGAGACGTGAATTTTTTTGCTCAATTTTCTCGTTATTTTCATTTAGCCATGACTGTGCTAGTTGCTTGGTTTCTGTGGCGTAAGCCATGCTATTCAACTCATTTAATAATTGACCAGTAATGACACTATTTCTTGATTTAATCAATTCAGTAAATGAATTCATACCTTCATCTACTGATCTAGAATTTTGCAGAATAGTACGAACGACAACGGAACAGCCTTCGTTCTCTGGTAGCACATTGATTAATGCTTCCAGATATTTTTCCTTTTCCGAATGGAAACCATATCCATAAATTAGTGAATTCATTAGTATTTGCTGATTTTGACCTGTTTGCGAGGATAAATATTCTTGAATTCCCACTTGGGTGTTTTTAGCGGATGACAGCACGTTCTGCAGCTGCATCGCGGCCTTTCCTGCTTCCAGTAAATCATTATGCTCAATGGAATCCAATTCAGCATCCTGCTTATCGCCGTAAAACATTGCAGCAAAACCTGCAATATTGGCGGCAGTCCAAACAGATTCACTATTCTGATTTACTTCCCAATACCGCGAGAGGAATTCATTATCTTCAACAGCTTTGTTAATCAATGGGTCCACGGTAATCGCCTGGATTATCGCGGTTATTTTTTCAGGTTCATAATAGGATTCAAGTAAATTCAGCAAATTTTTCATGAGTAAGATACTCCGTAAGTTAACGTATAAATTAGAGAATTTGACGAATCATATAATATGCACCCAATAAGAGCATGATCCCGATCATGATCAAGAAAATACCAATGCCTGTGGTTGTGCGGATGAGGTTATTTAATGCATCAATTAATGCTGAAGCATTACCTACCAATCCTGCAATTTCATCAGTGATTCCCTTTTGTGCCAGTTTCGCCGTTTGCTGGGTAATTTCGCGAATATCTTCACCCACTGATCGGGAAATCAGAATAAACACACCTGCCCCAACCGCAATAATACCCATTAAAAATAGTGAGACAGCCATTATTGTATAAATTTCATGTATTGTCATCGGAAAACAAAGCCTCCTGAATTATGGTTTCAGGAGGATATATTGCAAGTTATGTGCCAATTTATTTACTTAGAAAATTCCTGCAATATCTGTTGGCAAGTGTTGAATATCAATCGCTTCTTCGTCGCAAAATAATGTCGCTCTTTCAATTGCATTGCTTAATTCACGAATATTGCCAGGCCACGCATAATCGACCAGTGATTGCATCGCTCGTTGGCTGACTTCCCTGATATTCATACCCAATTTTGAATTCATTTTTCGTACAAAGAACCCAATCAATTCAGGTATATCTTCTTTTCGATCACGCAGTGCCGGTAAATCCAGATCTACGACTTTCAAACGATAGTACAAATCTTCACGGAATTTTTCATCCTCAATCAATTTCTTCATCGGACGATTGGTTGCAGCAATGATCTGTACATCAACATTGATCATGTTTGTTCCCCCTACCCTACGAAAACTGCGTTCTTCCAGTGCTCTCAGCAATTTTGCCTGAATGTCAAGCGGCATGGATGAGATCTCATCCAGGAATAATACGCCCCCATCGGCAACTTCCATGAGGCCAATTTTCTTACGGTCAGCACCTGTAAATGAACCAGCTTCGTGTCCAAATAATTCAGATTCAAGCATCGTGGTTTGTATGGCAGCACAGTTAATCGCAATAAATGGTTTGGATGCACGCGGTCCATTGCCATGAATAAAACGTGCCATCACTTCCTTGCCAGTTCCAGTTTCCCCTGTGACCAACACAGAAACAGAAGCCTGCGAGGCACGTTGGGCATAGCTGACCAGCGTCTGCATGGCTTTGCTGTTGCCTACAATAAATTCTGCATTTTGGCGTTGGGATTGGCGATAATGATCCAATTCGCGCCGCATACTTACCATTTCTGTGGCTCGCTGAATGGATTTTTCCAACTGTTCAAACTCAACAGGCTTGGTTAGAAAATCATGGGCACCATTTTTCATGGCTTCCACGGCCATCTCAATATCTCCATATGCAGTTATCAAAATCACCGGTGGGCGATCAGGCATACCCGCGATCTCGAGCAACAAATTCGGGCCATACCCATCAGGCAACTGCACATCCAAAAGGATAATATCACCTTCTCCTCTTTGCAAAACAGTTCTTGCATCTGCCAGCGTTGGTGCTTCAATCACACCAAATCCTTTACTACCCAGAAATTCACCAATATTTTTTCGAGCATTTTCTTCATCATCAACGATCAATATAGTGAGTGCCATGAGTTATTCTCCACTTGCGATGGGTAAAAGCACTTTGAATACTGTTCCACCCGGAAATGTGTCTAACGTGATACTGCCGCGATTTGCGGTAACAATTCGTTTGGTAATTGCCAGACCAAGTCCATTTCCCCTTGGATTGGTCGTTACAAATGGCTCAAATATTCTATCACGAACTTCATCCGGAATGCCTGGCCCATTATCGGATACCGTTATTTCCAATTGAGGTCGCTTTGGCACACTAAGATTCTTGCTCATTTTGATGGCCAAAGTGCCGCCAGTTTCTCCCATCGCCTCAACGGCGTTGCTAATTAAATTCGTAAATACCTGCTCAATTGAACGCTGATCAATATAAGCATCAGGTAGCTCATCTTCCTTTTGGAAATAAGGCTTTACCTTCACGCGTGCCATCCGTGGATGCCAGCGATCCAGCAAGCGCTGGATTAAGAAAACCAAATTGCAATTATGCATTTTTTGTTCAGCCGGACGCGAAAATGCCAGAACAGATTCCATCAGATGATTTAATCTGGTGCAATCCGCCAACATACGTTGGATATTATCCTGATTGGGATCATCTTCACCCAATTTGCCAGACATGAGCTGCAAACCGGTAGATATATTGTTGATTGGATTGCGGACTTCATGCGCAAATACAGCGGTAATTTCGCCTAACACGGCACGATGTTCAAGCTGCTGGGTGTGTAATCGGATTTGTTCGTTTTCACTGATATCCATAATGAAAATTAACACATCCTCAATCTCATCCCCATTGCTAACTGGAATAACTTGAATCTGGCATGGAAAGGCCTGTCCGTTGCGCCGATGTAAGGATACTTTTCCTAAATTATGGGTTGCAATACCTTCCAATGCGGATTCAATCGCACTCTGAAAACCCTCTGCCCCAATCAACACGTTTTCGATCGATTGACCAATCACTTCACGATCTGCATAACCCAACAAAACCTCGGCTGTCTGATTGATCTTGGAGATTTGTAATTCTTTATCTAGCACAACAATTCCTTCATGAACGTTTTCAAAGAGCATGGAATGCAGTGTTAACTTATTGCGTTGTGATTTAATTTGCTGATTTAAATTATTTACTAAAATCGTCTGCTGAATTGTTGCAGTAATGATCCGGGCGATAAAACTTAAATGAATTTTTATATTCCGAATCGGTTCACTATCTTCTGCCCCCAATACAATCAATCCAAAGGCTGCTTCCTTCTCGCCCATTAATGCATTTGCCAGATAGGATAATTGATTTTCACGCGCTTTTTTATGAATATCCGATAATATTGGTTTTCCCTGAAACCATAATCCTACAGTTTCAAGTTGGCTAAATTCTGAGGACGGAATCGTATCCGGTAACGTTTGTTCTTTCCCGTCAAAAGCGACACATTTCAAAATCGGAAAATCTGTAACTGCATGATAGATTGCCGTTTGATCCGTATTAAAAATAACAGTCAGTAATTTTGCTACTTCATTCAGATATTCATATGGATCATCAATCGTTGCCAAGTTTAGCAAATTTCCCAAATTCTCTTCAAGAAATTCAAATTCTTCATATTTCTGTTGTCTGAATTGCGTTTTGGGGAAAATCATAAGAAGAACATAAGGTTGTTCTTTTACCAGACGAATCGCTCGAATCATAACCGGCAGTGCTTCGCGCTTTCTCCGTTTTAACGGGAACATTTTTGTTTCAATGAACGATAATTCTTTTTCCTTTTCAACATCGATTAACTGTTTCCAGGAAAGATTACTTAATTCATCTTGCGTAAAAGCCGTGATTTTTAGTAAAGCGGCATTGCCATAAATTGTTTTTCCATCTTTTTCATCAATTAAAGCAATAGCAGATTCAATTTGATCCATGATCAATTGAATCTGTATTTGCTCAATAGAAGTAGATGTTATTGACGTATTCTTTTCAACAATTTCCATGTTTCACGCATTTGGCTGACGAAGATGAGCAGGTAACAATCCTTCCATTGCTCTGTACTTTGCAATCGTACGCCTTGCCACTTTGTATCCGCGCGCCTGCAATGATTGGACAAGCTTTGCATCACTCAATGGTTTTTTCTCTTGTTCAATAATTTCCTTTAGCACTGATCTAACGTTCAAGCTTCGATCAAAAAATCCTGCCAGTGGAATAATTTTCTTATTGGGCAATTGAATGGTTTTATTCGCGACGGCACGTGAAATGGTTGATTCATGCACACTCAACTCTTCTGATAAAGAAGCGCGTGTGATTGGCTTCATGTATTTATCACCCAATAAAATAAAATCATGCTGATAAACAACCAATTTTTGCATCAGACGTTGAATAGTATTGTAACGCTGTTGTATGCACTTCACAAACAAAGATGCCTTATCAAGATCTTTTTTCCAATCGTCAACCTTTTCCTGATCAGCTTCCTTAATTGAAGTTTTGAATAATGGATTGACCTGCAAAGTGCCAAATGTAGGCAAAATAATTTCAACAGATAATGGATTTTCCGGATCTTCATTCAAATAGCTGATAATAATATCCGGTTGGCGATACACCTGTACTGCTTCCGGAGCAGGCTGTCGTACATTCCCCCAATAAGAACGAGCCGGGAATGGATTCAGGTTTTCTCCAACAAATTTGACAATATCATGAATTTGTTTTACCGGTAAGTTATATTTTTTGGCGATATCCGGATAATGCCGCTTACTCGCTAAATGATCTCCGTTTGTTATAATTTCGGTGGCATATTCCGGAATACTTTTCTGTTCAGAAATCAATTCCAATTGAATCAGCATGGCTTCCTGCGTTGAACAAGAACCCACCCCAATTGGATCAGCCTTTTTAATTTTTGTTTGAATTTCCTTCATTGTGCTCATCGGCACGTGGAAATACTGAGCTGCTTCAATCAAAGGAATGGATAACAAACCATCTTCATCCAGATGAGTTAATAAATAAGCAGCAATGATGCGTTCATTTTCTTTTAACTCAGGTGCGATTTGCCGTAAAACATAGGTTGGCAATTCCTCTACCGCAGCTGAGAATTGATCTTCTGGTACATCCTGATGCGTAGCTCCTGATGGCTGATAAAAATCCTCACGCGGGGAAAGGAATACAACAGGTTCATCAGGATGCTCTGTAGAAGGTTTTGAGCATATCGGGCACTTGCCTTTTGGAGGTAATCTCTTATGGCAAGCAGGACAACGCCGCTCTTCGATGATTTCCAAGGCGGGATTTTTAGCAAGTTGCGCGTCAATTTCCTGCTGCAATTCATCAATAGATAAAGTAAGCAATGCCATCGTCTGAGCGAGATGTGCTGTAGTTAGCGGTTTGATTTCTGTATATTGATATTGAAACATAGCCTGCACCTTCTGATAAAATTAGTATATCCTGATGGCATCTATAGTGCAAGTTCTGTGCCACGTCTAATTTTATTCGTTCTATGGAGATCTCATGCAAATTACAGTTATCGGTGGTGGATTATCCGGCAGTGAAGCAGCCTGGCAAGCGGCACAAGCGGGTTGCAATGTAAAACTATTTGAAATGCGCCCTACGGTACCCAGTCCGGCTCATGAAACAGATTACCTTGGAGAATTGATTTGTTCCAATTCTCTAGGTTCTTCTTTACCCGAACGAGCTTCTGGCATGCTAAAAGAAGAATTACGCATAATGAATTCCTTATTACTTCAAATTGCTGAAGAGACCGCCTTACCAGCTGGCAGCGCTTTAGCAGTTGACCGTCACGCATTTGCGCAACGCATTACCCAAACACTTGAAGCACATCCAAAAATTGAAATTATTCGCCAGGAGTCAACTACAATTCCTGATGGCCCGGCAATCATTTGTACGGGCCCCCTAACCTCGGATACATTCTCTTCAGCTCTGTCTGAATTCACTGGCAGCGACCATTTATTCTTTTTTGATGCAATTGCCCCCATTGTCAATGAATCCAATATTGACTTTTCAATCGCCTTTCGCGCCTCCCGCTATGATAAGGGAACCAATGAGGAAGGGGATTACATCAATTGCCCGATGAACAAAGAACAATATTTCTCATTTGTCGATGAATTAGTAAAGGCAGAAAAGATCAAATTACGCTCTTTTGAATCTGATATTCAATCCGGTGTAAAAGCAGGTGCCGGACATTATTTTGAAGGCTGCTTACCGGTTGAGGTATTGGCCACCCGCGGTGTAGATACACTTGCATACGGTCCGATGACACCAAAAGGATTAATGCATCACACAGAACAGAGACCCTACGCTATTGTTCAATTACGAAGGGATAATTTGGCGGGTTCTTTGTACAATCTGGTCGGCTTTCAAACCAATCTGAAATTCCCTGAACAACAAAGGGTTTTTCGGCTTATTCCTGGTCTGCAGAATGCTGAATTCTATCGTTTTGGACAAATGCACCGCAATACGTTTCTATATGCACCAGCCATCTTGGACGCAAGTTTGCAAACAAAAAAAAGGACTAACTTGTTTATTGCTGGGCAATTAACCGGCGTTGAAGGTTATATGGGGAATATTGCGACAGGCTTGTTGGCTGGTATCAATGCTGCACGGGTTATGAATCAACAAGCGCCATTCATATTGCCGGAAACGACAATGCTAGGTTCATTAGTCAAATACATAACACAATCAACGCAAAAAGATTTTCAACCCATGAAAGCGAATTTCGGTATCATACCTGCTCTTCCGAAAAGAATTCGTGATAAACGCAAACGTTTTTTAGCATATACTGAAAGAGGACTATCAGATTTACAATCCTATCTTAATCAAAACAAATAAGGCCATCATGAAAACCATTTCATATAAACTTGCATTGATATTCATTGCCTCTTGTCTACTATCCAGTGGCTGCCAATCCATGCAAAGTGAACCCGCTCAATTTGATGAAGAAATTGCGCTTTCATATCTTGAAACCCAATTATCCTTTGGTTATCGATATCCCGGTTCGGAAGGGCATACGCAAACGATTGATTGGTTACAACAGGAACTACAAAATAATAACTGGAAAGTCACCCTTTATGAATATCCATACTATGACCTGGTGATCACCAATGTAGTTGCCCATCGGGATGGCACTGCTCCACACATCCTGTTAGGTGCCCATTATGATACGCGAATAACAGCCGATCAAGACAAGGATCAACCGCAAACACCTGTTATGGGCGCAAATGATGGGGCCTCCGGAGTGGCTGTCTTGCTCGAATTATCCCGCGTATTGCCACAATCTATTTCCAATGAAATCTCACTGGCTTTTTTTGACTTTGAGGATCAGGGAAATATCGGTCAATACCAATGGATAGCAGGTTCAAACGCATTGGCAAATGATCCAATCTTTGCCTTGCCAGATCAGGTTATCATCGTTGATATGATTGGCGACGCGGATCTTAATATCTATATGGACCATAATTCTGATGAAGTCTTATCACAGGAGATTTGGGCTGCGGCGGCGGACCTTGATTATCAGTCGTTTCTTATCCCCGAAACAAAATACAGCATGTACGATGATCACGTCCCATTCAAAGAGAAAGGTATCCCGGCTATAGATATCATCGATTTTGATTATCCCTATTGGCATACAACCCAAGATGTAGCAGAAAATATCTCATCAAAAAGTCTTGGTATTATCGGTGAAACCTTGCTATACTGGTTATCAAAATCTATTAATTAATTGGCAAAGAAAACAGCTATGAACGATCGAGAACGAGTGAAATTAGAATCTCTATATCCTCAGTGGTTGGAAGATAGCATTCAACGCATCTCACCAATTTCCACGCTGGATGGCAATTTACAGGATCAATTGCAGGATTTTTATCATCTTTTGGTTAATGAGCCCATGGAAAGTATGGATGAACCTGTTCGCCGTTTACTTTCCAATTGGAATGCTAATATCCTAAGTGAGCATCAAGATGCATTATCCGAAGCATTGTTATTAAAATTAATTAATGAGCTTTATCAAGCCACAGCTGAACTTTGTAAAACAGAGATCAGAGAAAAAGATGCTTTCCGCTATTTTGAAATGCTCTCCCCATTTTTGATGCGTTGCATTGAAATTGCCCATGATATTGAATTAGAAGCCGTCGCAAAAACCAGCAAAACTGATCATAAAGGTAGTGATGAAGTCACATTGCGTATGAATACAATGCAAAGTGAATTTTTTCAGCTAACCAGCGAGACCCTGGTTACACCTGTAACATTGATTGAAGGCTATGCCACCATGATTGAATCACAAATTGATATGCTGCCGGAAAAAAACAGTGAATTGGAGATGCTCATCAAGGGTATGAAAAATGGCATTTCACGCCTTACAAACCTGGTTAATGAAATGTCCTATCTGGCACTAATTGATCAAAAACGCCTGGATATATCAAAACAACCCATTATTATCAATCAATTTCTGCAGAAATTAGACCGCGACTTTCAATCTACATTGGCAAAACGTGATTTAAGTCTTAGTTTTCAAATTAATAACACAGATCAAATGATCAACATTGATGTTGAAAAAATGTTGTATGCATTGAATATTCTTATTCACTACACAATCAGTACAACTCCTGATAAAGGTGCTATTGAAATCATCACAGATACAATTCAGGATAAACTTCAGGTACAAATTATTGATAATGGATACGGATTATCTACACAACAAAAAAGTGAGTTATTCAATAAGCTAAAAAAATCCGATACATCCAATCAAGTTGTGCGAAAATTTTCGAATATTTCCGGAAACGGTTTATATATAGTTAAAGGTATTATTCAAAACCACCTTGGTTCATTGTGGGTTGATTCTCCAATATACGAATCAATTGACCAGGCTGGAAAAAGGTTTAATATCCTTCTGCCTATTAAGTAAACCACTACTTCATAAGTTGGTTTTATGATTACCCAATCAAAAAAGATTTCTGCTATTCAACCATATTTCTTTTTAAATTTACAAAACAAAATTGACAATCTTAATAGAAATGGAAAAGAAGTTATCCGTCTGGATATCGGCTCACCCGATTTGCCTCCGCCAGCTTCGGTTATTGATGCTTTTCAATCAAACATTCAAAAAAACGATGTTCATGGTTATACATCCACCAAAGGACCAGATGTATTTCGCAGGGCTGTTGCAAGCTATTACCAAAAGCGCTTCAACGTAACATTAAACCCTGAGAGCGAAATTACCCCTCTATTAGGCTCCAAAGAAGGCATTGTAAACCTCCATCAGATATTCATTGATCCTGGAGATGAAATTCTTGTCCCGAATCCCGGATACCCTTCCTATGAATTTGCAGCAATGTATGCCGGTGGTATACCCATTCCATATGATTTAGATCCTCAAAATGGCTTTCAAATTAATTTGAATCGAATCATGGCGTTGATTACACCCAGAACAAAAATGCTCTGGATAAATTTTCCAAATAATCCTACGGGCAGTAATATTGATCTGGACACCTTACAGGCTTTGGTAAATCTAGCAATCAAACATCAATTTCTCATTATTAATGATGCGCCTTACACGGATGTGTATTTTGATACCTTCATGCCACCATCCATTCTTTCTGTGCCCAATGCCAGAGAAGTTGCTGTTGAAATTAATTCATTATCCAAAACGTATCATATGGCTGGATGGCGTATTGGTATGATGTGTGGACATGAAGATGTGATCAAATCCATCAGAATCATAAAATCAAAAGTCGATAATAGTACGGCTTTGCCCATCTTTCACGCTGCTACCACTGCGCTCAACATGGATAGAACATGGCTTTTTGAACGAAATCAACTTATGAAAAATAGAAGAGATATTATCGTAGAATATTTAAAAGGCATCTCACCCTATTTTGCAATTCCACAAGCAGGGTATTATTTATGGGCAAAAATTCCTTCTGTATTTAACTCTGATTTTGAATTCTGTGAAAAAGCACTCACACAGGCAGGCGTCAGCCTGACGCCTGGAAGTATTTATGGCTCGAACGGAAAACATTTTATTCGTATTTGTATTTGTCAACCTGAAGAAACCATTAATATAGCGGTAAAACGATTAAAGGCTTGGTATTCATGAATCCATTGAACTCACATCAAACACAAGAAAAAAAAGAGCAAGCTTTTCTTGTCGGGATTGATCTTCCTTCCAATAATTCCTTAATTTCCATGGAAGATTCTTTAGAAGAACTCTATCTGCTTGCCACGACTGCCGGCTTGATGGTTGTCGGTGAAGCAACCCAGAAACTATCCAGACCCAATCCTGTAACCCTGATCGGTAGCGGTAAAGCAGAAGAAGTGCGCTTGTTGCTCGAAGACAGTGAAGCGGATGTTGTAATTTTTGATGCAGAATTATCACCACGACATTTGAGGGAACTAGAAAAATTATTTGGTGAGAACATTAATGTCGTTGATCGAACTGCGCTTATTCTGGATATATTTGCACAACATGCACAAACCCGGGAAGGGAAACTCCAAGTAGAACTGGCCCAATACGAATACCGTCTTCCACGGTTAACCCGAGCCTGGACGCATTTGGCCAGACAGGCTGGCGGTGGTGGCGGACGATCTGGCGGGGTTGGCGGTGTTGGTCTACGTGGACCTGGTGAAACACAACTCGAAGTTGACCGACGTGAAATTAGTCGCCGGATTAGTAAATTGAAATCAGAACTTGAAAAAGTCCGTGCACACCGCATGCGGCATCGTTCACAACGCACAAAGTCGCAGATTCCGGTAATTTCGCTGGTTGGTTATACTAATGCTGGCAAATCAACACTTTTGAATACGATCTCATCATCAGATGTTCTTGTAGCGGATAAACTTTTTGCAACGCTGGACCCGACAACGCGTAAGGTTCGGCTGCCAGGCGGCAATTTTGCATTAATTTCAGATACAGTAGGATTTATCCAGAAATTACCCACTCAATTGGTTGCAGCTTTTCGTGCCACTCTCGAAGAAATTAGTGAAGCAAATTGTTTATTGCATGTACTGGATTGCAGTCATGCTTTAGTTAACGAACAATGGCAATCCGTACAAAACACACTGGAAGAAATTAATGCAGATCATATTCCGGTTATTACTGTACTCAATAAAGTTGATAAAATAGAGAATAAGGTAGAATTAGATACAATTCTTGCCATGTTTCCGGATGCCTTGCCAATCTCGGCATTGCAAAAGGATGGAATTGACCAATTGCTAAGCAATATTGAAATACAGTTATTTGAATCCTTTGAACCTGTTGAAGTCAAGTTGCCCTATGAAGAAGGTAAACTTACGGCAACCTTTCATCAACATGGCCAAATTGATTTCATAGAACATGGTAGAAAAGAAGTTCATATCATTGGCAAACTGCCACTACGATATATTTCATTATTTTCAAATTTTGTAATACAACAAAGCAGGGAAACAGAAGAGAATGAAACTTAAACTATCTCAATTAATTGATCAAATCTCCAATTTTCTGGCACCACGAAAAGGTCTTCTGCCATTAATTGGCATCGCTTTCATCCTGGTAAATTTTCTTTTCCAAATCATTCCATTGGGATGGGTAAGCTCATCCCATCTATTTCTTCATTTTGGTTTGATTTTATCGATCATTGGATTGATGCTTTACTGGGTGCTTTAAACAAAAAAAGGGCTAAGCCCTTTTTTTATTTTCTCTTATGATTCTTTTGAAACTTTGATTACTTCCCGTCCACGATAATAACCGCAGCTTGGGCATACTTTGTGAGGTAATCGCATTTCATTGCAGTTACTGCATTGAACCAAGGCGTTCGGACTTAAGGCGTCGTGTGCACGACGGCGATCTCTTCGTCCGCTTGAAATTTTTCGTTTTGGTTGTGGACCCATTATTATCTCCTATCAAACCACTCACTTATAATACCAGCAACGAATTATATAAAAGACCAGCCACATTGTCAAGGATACGTTTCAATCTTGTATACCGGAGCGGTTATGAGTATTCCTGATTGTTTTATCCCATAATCCTATCATATTTAAGTCATTTTACGTTTTATTATGAATAGATCGGCATAATCTGAATATATTCGATGTTTAAAAACCCGATTTTTGTATTAAAATCAATATATGGAAATTGATGTTGCTGTCTCCAAAATTAATAAAACAGGAACACCTGAAAGTAGCGATACGATTGAATTCATCGAACGACCACTTGGTGGGCTATCCGTTGTGATGGCCAATGTTATTGGTCAGGGAATGGAAAAAAAATCAATATCCGCGACGGTTGTGCGAAAAGTAATCAGTTGGATCGGCGAAGGTGTCCGGGATGGTGCGGCGGCGCGAGCCGCATCAGATTATTTATTTACAGAGCACAAAGGTGCAATCAATGCCTGTTTGAATATTGTTTCATTTGATAAACAAAGCGATACGATTGTTGTTACCAGAAACAATCCATCACCTATATTTATCTATCGCGGTGAAGAATTAAACACCCTCTCAGGTCAAAGCGATTGTATTGGCAGTACACTAAACATTCGTCCGCTCATCTCTGAAATTCCTCTTGCTGCAAACACCCTGCTAGTTCTTTATTCTATCGGCGTGGAAAATGCCGGCAAAAGTATTCACCAAACATTTGATGGCTGTATGATCATCAGATCATTATTAGATGAGCAGGAACCAACCGCACAGGAAATAACAAATACACTTTTACAGGAAGCGATCCGTATGGATCAAAATACGCCGAAAGAAGACATGACCATTGTTGCAGCGCGTATCCTACCAGATTCAGGTGCTAAAATACGAAAAATGTCAGTTTTTTTTCCATTTTCTAACAAAATAGACGAATCCCAAATTGATTAAATTAATAATTTTACTCAAATATTATCCGTATCTGCACAGACATCATAGAGTGGTGTATAATCGGTCAGTATCCGGCGATTTCTGCCGGTATTTGCATGAATTGGAGGCCAAGCTCGAATGAATCAACGCTTTGTAAAAATATTTTTACTTATTATCTTAATTGCAGTTGTTGTATGGATCGACTTACCCAGTAATCCAGGAATTGAGATCGGAGAGTTTTCTCGCTCCCTTGATACTGCTTTGGGTCTTGATCTTCGTGGCGGTATGCAGGTTTTGCTTGAAGCCGATCTTCCAGAAGGTACTGAAGTAACAGCTACCGAAATGGAAACAGCTAAAACAATTCTTGAAAATCGTACAAATGGATTAGGCGTCAGTGAGGTTGTTTTCCAGGTTGCTGGTGAAAATCGTATTGTCGGTGAATTTCCAGGTCTAACAAATACTGATGAAGTAATTGCCACATTGAAAGAGACAGGGCAATTAGAATTTGTCGATTTTGGTACGAATCGCTTTATTGAAGGCACTGAAGTAGTTACTGATTATCTTTCAAACGATTTAACTACAGAAATAGTCACAAATGAAGATGGGTCAGTAAATCTCGAAAGTAGTGTATGGCATACAGTGCTCACAGGTGATCAACTTGATGCAGTTTCTGTTGATGCAAGCACTGGAATTTTTCAAATTCAATTCAGCCTAAAAGATGAGGGCGCTGATATTTTTGCCGATCATACCACTGTTAGTAAAGGTAAATACTTAGGAATTGTACTTGATAAAAAAGTTATTTCTTGTCCAATCATCGAAAACCCTATCACTGGGGGTAGTGGCGTTATTAGCGGAGATTTTGACTTTGATTCCTCAAACAATTTAGCCATTCAATTACGCTATGGTTCTCTGCCAATTCCATTGAAAGTAGTTGAAAGCCGTATTGTTGGCCCGACACTGGGTCAGGATTCGTTACAGAAAAGTATACTTGCCGGTATCGTTGGCTTGATTATTGTCACATTATTCATGACGCTATATTATCGCCTTCCAGGTGTAATGGCCATGATATCTATTGCTTCATATGCAGCAATTACCCTCGCATTATTCAAACTGATTCCAGTGACGCTCACATTACCTGGTATTGCCGGTCTATTGCTTAGTACTGGTGGCGGTCTGGATGCCAATATCCTTATGTTTGAACGTTTGAAAGAAGAATTGCGTAGTGGCCGAAAATTGCGTGACGCCGTTCACCTATCATGGACGCGCGCCTGGCCATCAATTCGTGACTCAAACTTCGCAACTTTGATTACAAGCGGTATTCTTTTCTGGTTTGGTTCCGCTTATGGCGCAAGCCTGGTTAAAGGTTTTGCCTTAACCCTTGCTATTGGTGTATTTGTCAGCTTGTTCTGCGCCAGTGTTATCACACGTGCCTTGCTTGACTTAATTCCCAATTTCTTTAAAAATGTAGACCAGAAGAAATGGTTTGGAGCATAGAGGAGTGAATCATGATTGATATTTTAGGAAAACGATACCTTTTCTTCGGTATTTCATTAGTTATCATCATCACTGGTATGGTCTTATTAATTGTGGGTGGCGGATTACCTTTTTCCATTGATTTCACTGGTGGTAGCCTGCTTGAACTTCGTATTACCGAAGGTAGCATGCCAAACACAGAGGATGTTGTAGCCTTATTTGAAGATTATGGTGTAACCGACCTACAAGTAAAAACATCAACTGATACTTTGATCATTCAAAGCCAGTATATTCCTGACGATGAGCGTGCTGTAATCATTAAGGGTATTAATGATGAATTCTCAATATCTACTGAGGTACTCAGCGCAGATAGTGTTGGTCCTGCCATTGGTAGTGAAGTTGCTAGCCGCGCAGCACAGGCTGTCGGTGTGGCTGCATTGGGCGTAATTATTTACATCACCTTTGCTTTCCGTGGTATTGCCCATGCAACCCGTTTTGGTGTTTGTGCGATTGTTGCCATGCTTCATGATGTCTTGATTGTAGTTAGCGTTAGCGCTATCGGCGGCACCTTTCTCGGCTGGCAATTTGATTCATTGACCTTGACGGCATTACTAACCGTAATTGGTTTTTCCGTTCAGGATAAAATTGTTGTCTTTGATCGGATTCGAGAGAATACAAGCATTCACCGCAAGATTTCTTTCGAAAAATTGGCCAACCATTCCATCGTTCAAACCCTGGGTCGTTCAATCAATACGCAGTTGATGACTTCCGAGTTCATGTTACTGGCCCTGGCCTTGCTAGGCGGTGTTACATTGCGTGAATTTGCCATTATTTTGTTGGTTGGTCTACTCAGCGGTACCTATTCCTCTATTTTCATTGCAGCACCAATTTTGGTGATCTGGGAAAATAAAGAATGGGAGACCTGGTTTAAAAAAGAATCAGCCATTGCATAATCAAAAGTTAAAAAAGGTTTGGCAAGTGCCAAACCTTTTTTATTGAACCTTGTTAAAGTAATAATAAATAAATCATAATCACTTCCACAAAAGGAAAATAATTCATGAGAAAACAGGTGGTCTTGGTTACTGGGGTAAATGGTGAAATTGGGCACAGCTTGGTTGCTCATCTGGCAGAAAATGATAATTGTGATGTTATTGGCCTGGATGTCATGCCCATTGATGATAGTATTCAACAATATCTGTTTAAATTTATTCAAGGGGATATTCTCGATCAAATGTTGCTGGGACGTCTGGTAGCAGAATATGAAATTCGCAGCATAATACATTTAGCATCCATTCTATCCACCAAAGCTGAATACAATCCTGAAACAGCGCATCGTGTCAATGTTGAGGGCACATTAAATCTCTTGCGTCTGGCAGTTGAACAAGCAACCTGGCAAGGCAAATCAGTTAAATTCATTTATCCTAGTTCTATCGCTGCATACGGCATTCCATCTCTTGAAATCAAACAACAACTAGGTCCTGTAACAGAAGATCAATGGTTAATGCCTACGACGATTTATGGATGTAACAAACTCTACTGTGAACATTTAGGTAGATACTATTCCAATTTTTATAAGCAATTAGCTGCCGACCAAACAAAGTACACAATTGATTTTCGTGGCCTGCGTTTCCCCGGATTAATCAGTGCAGTCACTGTGCCAACTGGCGGCACCAGCGATTATGGCCCCGATATGTTGCACCACGCAGCGCAAAATATACCTTATGCCTGTTTTGTGCGGCCTGATTCAGTAATGCCGTTTATGGTTATGCCTGATGCCGTAAAATCGATTTTACTTTTAGAAGAAATTGAAAGAAACCAATTATCACAGCTAGTGTATAATGTAACCAGCTTCTCTGCATCAGCAGAAAAATTAAAAGAAATTACGCTTGATGCTTTTCCAAATGCTGAAATCTCTTTCGCAGTTGACCAAAAACGTCAGCATATCGTTGATACTTGGCCAGCAGAAATAGATGACAAAGCAGCTCGAAAAGATTGGAATTGGAAGCCTGATTTCGATATGATTCAATCCTTCAAGGAATATATTATTCCAGGCGTAAAAAATCGGTATAATTAACTCAAGAATTTGAAATGAGGAGGGTATAAAGTTGATGACTGACAATACATCTAAAGACTACACTCTTTCTGCCGATGAGAAGAGCGGTTCAATCATTGTGTATCTTGACCAGGCAATAATTATTGGGGAGGTTGTTCTCAAAGAATCTATCCGATTCATAAGTACTTGGCTAAGGACAAATGCTGCACCTGAATCTGTATATTTGCGAAAAGCAAAAATGATTTATATTGCTGTAGATTCAAAACCTAAATCGATGACTTTTGACGAGATGTTTGTCACAACCACCGATATACTTGCCTATCACATCATGCCACCTGCAACGGAACCTTTGGATTTTGACGCTGAAGAACCCAATCGCCGCATGGTTCCGATTTCTGCATTGCTGGGAAAATTCCGTATAGACGGAAAGACCCGCATGTCTCAACAAGTTGATCTTAAAAAAGCCCTGGAGATATCACGCGAAGAATTCAAATCCATTTATGATGCAAGTATCTATTGCCCTGTCATGCCCGCTTTAGGAATTGTTACTGTTCCAATGGTATTAGTTCGCCAAGCAAAAACAATATTTGCTGAATAGTTTTTTTTATTTTATCAACAAAAAAACACGGATTAGCACCATGACTTAATCCGTGTTTTTATTACAAATGATGAGGTTTTACAATGACTAAAAAAAATACTATCAACACATTTGAATATAAAGCCGAAACCCAACAACTACTAAATATTCTCATTCATTCTTTGTATTCAGACAGAGACGTTTTTCTACGGGAATTAATTTCTAATGCGGCCGATGCATTAACAAAATTCCACTATAAATCACTAATAACGACTGAAGTAAAATCTCCAGAAGTTGAATTAGGAATTTGGATTAAAACAATCCCGGATCAAAATATGCTTATTATTCGTGATACCGGTATTGGTATGAGTAAAGACGAAATCATAGAGAATTTAGGAACCATTGCCCACTCAGGAGCTGCAGCTTTCCTTGAACAAATCAAAGACACATCTGCCAGTGAAGCACAGCACATCATTGGACAATTTGGCGTGGGGTTTTATGCTGCTTTCATGGTTGCTGAATCTATCGAAGTGGTCTCCTCATCCTGGGATACGAGTGAAACCTCTGTAAGCTGGTTATCGCAAGGTGAAAAATCCTATCAGGTATCTGAATCCAAAAAACAAGAACGTGGTACAGAAATTATTGTACATCTGAAAGAAGATGCGAAAGAGTATACGGATATTCAAAAAATCAAACGTATCATCCAAAAACACTCGAATTACATTCCTTATCCCGTATATATTGGTGAAGAGACAGAACCAGCCAATGAGCAAACCGCTATTTGGCGTCAACAACCTGCGTCTGTAGAAAAAGAAAAAATCAATGATTTTTACAAACAATATACCCTCGATTTCAGTGAACCAATGCAGTATCTGCAATTAGCCATTGACGCACCAATCCAACTCTTTGCCTTATTATATGTGCCATCCTTATCCTACAATCCATCATTTTCATTGCGGAAACAAGATGGTTTGCAACTTTATTGCAGAAATATACTGTTACAGGAGTTCAGTCGAGACTTGTTGCCAGATTACCTGCGATTCATTCAGGGTGTTGTTGATTCTGAAGATATTCCCATAAATGTATCTCGTGAAACAATTCAATCCAATAAAGTTGTTACGCAGATACGAAAGATTTTAACAGGGAAAATTCTTGATAAATTGGCAGATATGGCAGAAAAAGATACTGAAAATTATCTTGTTTTTTGGAATAATTACGGTGATTTTCTAAAAGAAGGCATTACAACCAATCCTGAGGACCAGGAACGCTTAATAAAGCTGATCAGGTTTAACACCCGTAAGTACCCTGCTGAGACGATTTCCTTTCAGGATTATGTAGATCAAAAAACTGACAAGCAGAAGAAAATTTATTATTTTCTAGATAATGAAAATAACCAGATGGATGCCAGCCCGCATCTCGATATTTTTAAAAAATATGATCTTGATGTTATTCATTTTAAAACAATGATTGATCCCTTTATGGTTTTGAGAATCCCCGCAGTGGATGATCTGGAACTCATTAACGTTGCCAATCCACAAAGCCTGGAAGATATTGAAGAGATCATTGAACAAAAAGAAGATGATCAGGCTGATAGCGAAACGCCAACGAATGAAGAAGAAATTTTATCCATTTTCCGAAAATCATTAGAAGGAAAAATATCCGAAATTCGATCTTCGAAGGTTTTAGTTGATTCCCCTGTCAGGATAACTGTGAAAGAGGGTTCCCTGCCTCAGGAATTACAATCAGCCTACCGTTTGATGAAACAGGAAATGCCCGAAGCAGAAAAAGTACTGGAAGTTAATTTATCCCATCCGATTATCCAACAAATACCGGATATTAATAATGATTCATTGACTGATGAGATCATAGAATATCTATACGAAACCGGAATGCTTCTGGATGGCAATCAAATTAATCAGGCAGAGTACTCCAAACGTTATTTAAATATTTTGACTACTTTATTAACCAAAAAATAAGATATGCCCAAACCAAAAGTGTTTGTCACCAGGAAAATTAATCCATCTGCAATAGAAAAATTACAATCTATTGCAGATGCGGAAATCTGGCCAAATGAAAATCCCCCACCCAAAGAGATATTGCTTGAGAAGTTTGCTGCCACTCAGGCAGTATTAACCATGTTAACAGATTCTGTTGATCATGAAGTTATTAATCGCGCACCTTCAAACTTCAAAATCATCAGCCAAATGGCAGTTGGTACAGATAATATCGATGTTACAAGCGCTACAAAACGAAAAATTCCAATCGGCCACACGCCAGACGTCCTCACTGAATCGTGTGCTGATTTTACCTGGGCATTAATAACAGCAATAGCCCGCCGTGTTTCAGAATCTCATCAGGAAGTGAGGCAAGGTATCTGGCTTCCCTGGGGTCCTGATGTATTACTAGGCGCGGATCTTTTTGGGGCAACCTTAGGTATCATCGGATTAGGCCGTATTGGGTTAGCTGTAGCCCGCAGAGCACTGGGTTTCAATATGAAGGTGTTGTATTTTAGTAAAACGCGTAAACCGGATCTCGAAACTAAATATAATCTTCAATATCGATCTATGGAAGAATTGCTATCTATCTCTGATTTTGTATCTCTGCATGTTAACCTTAATCAGAGTACCCATCATTTAATCAATACTGATACAATAAAATTTATGAAAAAGAGTGCTTATCTGATTAATATCGCCAGAGGAAAAATCATTGATCCTAAAGCACTTACACAGGCAATCCACAATAAACAAATAGCTGGTGCAGCGTTGGATGTTTTTGATCCTGAACCCATTCAACAAAATCATCCATTATTATCCTGTCCAAATGTTATCATTACGCCGCACATCGCCAGTGCAAGTATCCCAGTCAGAAAAAAAATGGCTGAGATGGCAGTAGAAAATATTCTGTTCGCACTACAAAACAACCCCATACCATATTGCGTTAATCCAATAGTTTATCAATAGGTGAAGTCCAACATTCATGGAGGAGTAGAAGAATGGCTCAAAAATCAAAAGGCTTTGTTCATCTTTATTGGAGTTGTCCGCATTGTAAAGCGCAAAATATTGGCAAACAAAATGTTTGTGTTCAATGTGGTTCACCACAACCGGAAAATGTTGAATTTTTTCACCTAGAAGCATCTCAAGTCATTACAGATGAGAATGAAATCAAACGAGCCTCTTCCGGGCCTGACATATATTGCCCCTACTGCGGCAGCAGAAATACAGCAGATAGTCAAATATGTGTTCAATGCGGTGGTGATATCGCTGAAGGAAAACGGCGTCAAAGCGGTCAAAAAGTTGGCGCTTTTCAGAAGGGCAAAAAACAAACTGTAGCATGTTCAACTTGTAGCGCCGAAAATGCGTTTGATAGAACAACCTGCCATCAATGTGGTGCTGGTCTAGTATCAAAGGCGGCCAAAAAGGATATTCCCAAAAGCGCTGAGCAAGCCCCAAAGAAGAAAATGGGCACTGTGGGTATTATATTTCTTGTCCTTTTTGTTGCTTTGTTTTGTGGATTCGCCATTTGGGGTTTATCCGGTTTACTCTCCAAAGAAGAAATTGAAGCAACTGTACAAAGTACTCAGTGGCAATATACAGTAAATATTGAACGTTATGGCCCCACGGAAAGTAAGGATTGGCAGGCGAATATTCCAGCGGATGCATATGTTATATCTTGTGAAGATCAATTAAGATCTGAAGAAAGCGAATTTATTGCCGGTGCAAAAGAAGTCTGTGGTACGCCGTATACAGTTGATGAAGGCAATGGTTATGCAGAAGTTGTTCAGGATTGTGTATATCAGGTATATGAGCCTTATTGTAAGTTTGAGACCATGGATTGGGCATACGATACTTCCTATAGCGCAAATGGCTCTAATATGAATCCCTCCTGGCCGGCCTATTCACTATCCTCCGATCAACGGGTCGCTGAAGAAATTGAGCAATATGTTATAACCTTCTCTTCAGGATCCTCATCGTATGAATATGAAACAACGAATCAGAGCGAGTTCTCTGCCTGCACACCGGGATCAAACTGGATACTGACAACCAATGCATTTGATGCTGTACTATCTATTGATCCTGCAAATTAACTTTTGCCTGTTTTTTAATATAACTGCCTGTGTGTTTACCAGCACCAGGCAGTTTTTTTTATAATCAGATCATTCTCCAATAATCAAAAAACAAATATCATTTACATTGGTCCCGGTTGAGCCAGTCACAATAAGTTGATCTATCGCTTCAAAGAAATGATACGAATCATTGCGATTCAAATATTGTTCAGGTAGCAAATCCATTGCCAACGCCTGGTTTAATGTTTCTGATGTAACCCAGGCGCCCGCAGCATTAGTGGGTCCATCTTCGCCATCCGTTGCAAAACTCACAAAAAAAGCATTCTTTATAGCGGATAGGGGTTCAACTGTTGCCAACGCCAGTTCAAGATTCCTACCGCCCAATCCGTCTCCTTTTATCGTAACAGTGGTTTCCCCACCACATAAAAAACACCATATGTCATGATCATTATGATCGTTTTGTAATACTTCTGAAGCATGACGAATGACCCAGTTAGCAGCCAGACTGGCCTCCCCTACAAGGGTTTCTGAAAGAATTTGTACTTTCATACCAAGGTTAGCCGCACAAACAGCAGCAGCATTCAATGAATTTTTGTTTCCCCCAATAATATACGGTGCTGAAATATTGATTTCTGATTGGCTCTTTTTTGCGGTCTCAAAAACCATACCAGATAATCCATTCTCTAAATACCTCAATATAGTGTCCGGTGCTTTCTCTCTCAGTTGATATTTCTTTAAAATCTCTAAGGCATCCTCAAATGTACTCTCATCATAAACGGTAGGTCCGGATGCAATAACATCCACAGGATCACCGATAACATCGGATAGGATTAAAGTACAGAACCCTGCCGGTAGCGTTTTTTGTATTAGTTTTCCACCTTTTACCTGATCAATATGCTTGCGAATGCAATTAATTTCATTAATTGTTGCTCCGCATGCTAATAATAATTGATTCATTGCCATTATTTCAGTTAATTTTATATCAGCTTCAGGCAAAGTGATTAGGGCTGAACCGCCGCCGGAAATTAAAAAATATACAAAATCATCTTCATCAAGTAAATTCAAATAGTGAACAATTTCATTTGCCGCTTCTACACTGCATTGATCCGGAATTGGATGTGATGATGGAAGAATGATAAATCGATCATGCCAAAGCTCACTTTCATAAGCAAAGTCAGATTTTGGAACAATAATGCCACCATTAATTTCATCCCCATAGTGATTAATTAATCCAGAAGCCATCGTTACTGCAGCTTTCCCAATACTAATTAGATGAAAGCGTTTGTAATGCTTTTTCATTAATTTTTCTAGTAATATGTCCTGTACTGCCCCACTTGAAAATAGATATTCCACACTTTTTACAGGGTTTGCGGCATCTAATGCCGCATCTATAATCTCTTTTTGCCATTCAATTAGTTGGGAAAGATTCATTTTTTCTCCCTAATATACTTGATACATAATTCTACTGCACTTTGATTACATCACCCATCTTACTGGAAATAATATGATCAAAATCTTACAAAGGTAGTACATTTTACGCAATCTCAAAATTCAGGAAATGGTATACTTGTTAACTGGTAATCTATGTAACAAATTACACATTGTAAATACACTCTTAGGAGGATTCAAGTGGATAGTGATATTCTTAACGGACTATTCCGACCAAAATCTGTGGCTGTGGTGGGTGCATCATCTCAGGCAGGAAAGATCGGACACACGGTTGTAGATAATTTGCTCAAAAGCAATTACAAAGGCAAAATTTACCCGATCAACCCCAAAGCAGATGAAATTTTAGGTTTAAAGGTTTATACCTCAATTAAAGATGTACCAGGTCCTGTTGATGCAGCAGCAATAACCATTCCAGCAAAATACGTAAAAGCCGCAGTTATTGAATGTGGAGAAAAAGGCGTAAAAGGATTAATGATCATTTCATCTGGTTTTAGTGAAGTAGGTGAAATCGAGCTTGAGAATGAAATTGTTGAAATAGCCCATTCCTTTGGGATGCGTGTTCTAGGTCCAAACATCGTCGGTGTCCTTTCCAATTCAGATTCTTTAAATGCATCTTTCGCTCCTTTCCTGCCATTACCCGGCAAATCATCCCTCGTATCTCAGAGTGGTGCATTACTTATCGCCATGGATGCATCAACATACACACGTCGTATCGGATTTGATAAATTAATTTCTATTGGCAATATGTCAGATGTCAGTTTTGCTGATACCGTCGAATGGCTTGATAGCGATGAAAACACAAGTTGTATCTCTCTGTATGTGGAAGGCCTCAAAGAAGGCCGCAGATTCATGGAGATCAGCAAAAAAGCACATAAGCCAATTATTGCCCTTAAATCTGGTGTGTCAGAGCACGGCGCTGCAGCCGCAGCTTCCCATACAGGATCATTAGCTGGAGCGGCAAAAGTTTATGGATCAGCCTTTTTCCAGGCGGGTGTTGTAGAAGCATCAGACCTGGACAACCTGTTTGATCGTGGTCTTGCTCTCTCCCTCCAGCCCCCGTTGAAGGGAGATAATTTATTAATTCTCACAAATGGTGGTGGCGTAGGTGTTTTAGCTACTGATGCAGCAGAAAAGAATGGCCTACCTTTGCATTTTGCGCCTGCTGAATTGCAAACAGAATTAAAGAAACATATGCCATCATTTGGTTCCGCGAAAAATCCGGTTGATATTACCGGTATGGCAAGCACAGATTGGTATGTTGACTCATTCAAAGCTGCCTTTGCACATCCCTGGGTTGATGGCGTTGTGATTCTTTTCTGTGAAACTGCCACTTCAGATCCACAGGGCATCGCCGAAGGCATCAAACAAGCTGTTATTGATTCTGGTATCAAAGACAAACCAGTTGCCATCTCTTATGTTGGTGGTGAACGTTCTGATAGTGCCATGCGCTGGCTTTCTGAAAATGGCATTCCTGCCTATGGTGCCCCCGATGTTGCTTTGAATGTAATGGCCGCACTTAGAGAATCTGCACTGATGAAAGAATATTCAGCGGAAAAAATTATTCCTGCAAAAAATATTCAACGCGATAAAGCTTTGAAAATTATTAATGATGCACGTGCAGATGGACGTGAAAACTTAACTGAGGTAGAAGCAAAATCAATTTTTGATGCCTATGGTTTGCCAGTTACCAACCATCGTCTGGCTCGTGACGAAGCCGAAGCAGTAAAATATGCCGAAGAGATTGGTTACCCGATCGTTATGAAAATCGTCTCCCCTGACATCCTTCATAAATCCGATGCAGGCGGCGTAAAAGTTAATATCAAAGATGCTGATGGCATCCGCGAAGCCTATAAAACAATAACTGGAAACTGTAAATCTTATAAGCCCGATGCAGATGTACATGGTGTATTGATTCAGGAAATGGCCCCTTGGGGTACCGAGGTGATCATCGGCTCTGTCAACGATGCAACATTTGGCCCAACCGTTATGTTTGGCTTGGGTGGTATCTTCGTGGAAGTCCTCAAGGATGTTACTTTCCGTGTTGCTCCGATCGCCAAAGGTCAGGCACACCGTATGTTTGGTGAAATTAAAGGCGCGCCTATTCTGGCAGGCGTTCGTGGTGAATCACCACGCGATCAGGATAGATTAGCAGAAATTCTTTCCTTGTATTCTCAAATGGTACTAGATCTAGAGGAAGAAATTAGTGAGACTGATGCCAATCCGGTATTGGTCTACGAAGAAGGTGCAGGGCTGAAAGTTGTTGATGCTCGCATCATCCTGAAAGCAAAATAATTCTCTGATTTTCATAAAAGCGGGTTCTAATTGAGAACCCGCTTTTGTTTTAAGTACAATCTTTAGTGGTAAAATCGATTTACATTTAAAAATCTTGTAGGAGAAAACAATTTCCTTCATGAAAGCTTTTATTAATAAATACACACCTGCTATTATCTTATTGTTTTTATCTACCCTTGCATATGGTTTAATGATTCCCTGGTTAGGATTCTATTGGGATGATTGGCCCATGGCATGGTTTGCCAATACATTGGGACCGGCTGGTTTCAAAGAAGCACTCGCTATTGATCGGCCTTTCCTTACCGGTATTTATATGCTGACCACCAGTCTCTTGCCAATCAAACCAATATACTGGCAAGTATTTGCATTACTATCACGTTGGGTATGCAGTCTTTCTGTTTATTGGGCATTAACAAAAATATGGCCTGACTTAAAAAAACAAATGCTATGGGTGAGTCTATTATTTGCCGTATTTCCAGGATTTAAACAACAACCTATCGCCATAATATATGGCAACGGGTTCATTCTTCTGACATCGTTTTTCCTCTCTCTTGGATTAATGGTAAAAGCGATCAACCAAACCGGACGAAATAAAGTATTCTCCATTATTGCCAGTGTTTTTCTGCAATGTTTTACCATTTTCTCAACAGAATACTATGCCGGACTCGAAATATTGCGAATTTTTATAATCTGGTATAAACATGGACTGGTTATACGCAGTTTTAAAGCCTGGTTCCTTAATATGTTTCGTGAGTATTTCCCCTATGGCATAGGTTTATTGTTTTTCATTATTTGGCGTGTCTATATTTTCAAATTTCCCACTTATAAGCCAGTATCCATGGCAGAGTTTTCTGGCAGTGAATATCCGGAAATTGTCACCTATGTAAATCGAATGGCTCAGGATATATACCTGACGGTATGGAAAACCTGGTCCGAGATTTTCCAATTTCCAAATTTGAATAATATTCATGGCTCATCAAATATATTCTATTGGGCAGTGGTTATTCTGCTCATTCCATTACTAATTATTCTTCTAAATCAAATATCAAAGAATACTTCGATTTCATCACAAAATAATCCTAAATATCAAATCTCGCAAACTCAGATAATAATTTTCGCTATTGCGGCAATTATTCTAGGTGCTTTACCCTTCTGGATAACCAATTTACCTATTCAACTGGTATACCCATATGACAGATTTTTCCTCTCACTGATGTTTGGCAGTTCATTGTTGGTAGTTTATCTAATTGAAAGGATATTCAACGGCGAAATAACAAAAATTGTCGTCCTTTCTTTATTAATAAGTTTTTCAATTGGTTCACATATTGATAACGCCAATTCATATCGCAGGGAATGGAACGTTCATAATCAATTCTTCTGGCAGCTCTCATGGAGAGTTCCTGCATTGGAAGAAAATACAATGTTGCTCTCGGATACTTTTCCGCTCGAATTCTATTCAGACAATTCATTAACCGCCCCACTCAACTGGATATATGATTCATCTGATCAGCATATTCCGCTGAAATATATGATGGTATTTACGGATATTCGCCTGGGCGGTTCCTTGCCTGATCTTAATCCAGGTACTGAATTTTATAAAAATTACCGCAGCACTTATTTTGAGGGAACCACTGATCAAACTGTGGGATTCTTTTATTCAACTGATGCCTGTCTTCGTATTCTTGATCCTAAACTGAGTCATGATGATCCACTTATTCCAAAGACTATGAATGAAATTATCACATTGTCAGATCCTGCTCGCATATTACCGGCTGCTCACCCTGAAATAGAACTCATAGATGAATCAATCTTTGGAAAAGAACCTGAGTATAGTTGGTGTTATTATTATGAAAAAGCTGATCTGGCACGACAATATCAGGATTGGCAAATGGTTCTTGATATTGAAAAACTAGCCGCAGCAAATATGAAGAGTACCCAAATTGGATCTGAATATCTCCCATTTATTGAAGCACTTGCTGCTACGGGTGATTGGGATAAAGCTTTCAGTTATGTACACAAAGCATATGATCGTAATAAGAACAATGAAAAATTATTGTGTCGTGAACTTGAACGGTATCAATCCGAATATGCGGACACCAAATCAAGTATGCAGGCGATCGAAACAGAGATGAATATCATCGGTTGTGCTGATATTATCCAATGATATAATGCTGTAAGTACAAAATAAAGAATCTAGTTGGTACACAATGGAACCTATATCTTCAATCTCTCTGGTTATTCCGGTTTACAACGGGAGTGATACACTACCGTTATTACTGGATCAGTTAATGGCTGTTCTACCTTCGCTAACCAAGGAATTCGAAATCCTGTTAATTAATGATGGTAGTCCGGATCATTCCTGGCAGGTTATTCAAGCATTGGCAAAAAAGAATACGAAAATCCGCGGCATCAATATGATGCGTAATTATGGTCAACATAATGCTTTGCTTTGTGGTATTCGTGAAGCAAAAATGGAAGTTGTTATCACGATGGATGATGATTTACAGCATCCTCCTCGGGAAATACCCAAACTGATTGCCAAATTGCAGGAAGGGTATGATGTTGTATATGGATGCCCAAAAAAAATGCCACATTCTATCTGGCGAAATTTTTTCTCCCGTTTCACAAAAAAATTACTTGCCTCAGTAATGGGTGTTAAAACAGTTAAGGAACTGTCTGCGTTCCGCGCGATACGAACGGATATACGTAAAGCCTTTCAAAATTACAACAATCCGGGAGTTATCATTGATGCCCTTCTCGCCTGGGGCACTACCCGATTTGCTGCCATAACCGTTCACGAAGACCCCAGAACAATTGGTAAATCCAACTATAATTTCTTCAAACTCACCTCTCAGGCTTTTCTCATTCTGACAGGATTCAGTACCTTTCCTTTGCGTTTCGCAAGTTGGTTAGGATTCTGCCTTACGCTGGTAGGTTTTGTCATCTTTGTCTATGTCATTATTATTTACTGGACAGTGGGCAGTATTCCCGGATTCCCCTTCTTATCCTCTATCATATCCATTTTCAGTGGTGCTCAATTGTTTGCCTTGGGCATTTTTGGTGAGTATCTGGCACGAATTTTTGATGCTTCCATGAAACGTCCTGCATACATCATCAAAGAGGAACGTTCCACAAACCAAAATCCTATCACGAATTGAGGTCAATTCAACCTTTATGAAATGTGTCATTTTACAACCATCATATATTCCCTGGCGCGGTTATTTTGATCAAATTCGTCAGTCTGATTTATTTATCTTCTATGATGATATGAAATATGATAAAAACGGTTGGCGTAATCGAAATCGCATCAAAACACAATCAGGTCTGCAATGGCTGACCATCCCTGTATTTAATAAAGGTGTAGAAGAAAATCGAACACCAATTAATGAAATTAAAATCAATTGGGCTCAAAATTGGCATCGCAAGCATTGGAACGCACTAAATCAAACCTATAGCAAAGCACCTTTTTTTTCAACATATGAAGATGTTTTATCAGCATTCTATGATCGTCACGATGAGTTTTTATCTGATTTTACGATCGATTTAACAATTGCCCTGAGCCATTTACTGGGTATCGGTGACACAAAATTTATACGGTCTTCGCAGATTGCTGGAATCAATGGCACAAAAACAGATCGATTAATCCAGATTCTGTCCAAAGTTGGTGCTACCTCATATTTATCCGGTCCATCCGCAAAAGATTACATAGAACCACAAAAATTTTCTCAGGCAAATATTGAACTATCCTTTATCAACTACGACTATCCTGAGTATAATCAATTGTATCCACCATATTCGGCGCAGGTCAGTGTGCTCGATCTTTTGTTCATGCACGGTCCACAAGCATTGGACTATTTCTAATGAAAGGGTTGCAAAATGGAATTAAAAAAAGTTCTTGAACATGTAAATCAATACTTCGATGAAAAACTGAAAACCCACGGCACCGAGGCAAAAGGTGTGGATTGGAATTCGAATCAGGCCCGAGAAATCCGCTTTGATCAGTTGGTAAAAATTGTGGAACCAGATACTTCCTTTTCATTGCTGGATTATGGTGCTGGCTATGGTGCTTATTACGATTACTTGATCCAAAAAAACCATAAAGTTAGATTATTTTACGGGTATGATCTTCTCGAATCCATGGTGCAGGAAGCACGTAAACAACACGGCGCCGATCCCAATGTTATTTTTACCGCTGATTTATCAGAATGCCCCCCGGTTGATTACGTCAGCGCTTGTGGTGTTTTCAATATGAAACTCAACGCAGATTATGATCAGTGGACAAAATATGTCGTAAAATGCTTGCATGAAATCGATAAATTAGCCATTAAGGGTTTCTCAGTTAACTTCCTTACTAAATACTCAGATGATGATCGAATGCGCGAGGATCTTTATTACGCTGACCCATGCTATCTATTTGATTACTGTAAAAATAATTTTTCACGTAATGTAGCCTTACTGCATGACTATGAAGTGTATGATTTCACAATCCTGGTACGGAAAAATCCAAATGATTGATTTCAACAAAGTCGCCGTACTTGGCAATGAACTCGAATATATTCAAAAAACTTTTCAAAACAATCACCTGTCTGGTGATGGTGAATTTACAAAAAAGTGTCATGCCTTTCTTGAAAGTTCATTAGGTGTGGAAAAAGCCCTGCTGACCACCTCCTGTACACATGCTCTGGAAATGGCAGCCCTACTAATTAACCTGCAGCCCGGCGATGAAATCATAGCCCCCTCCTTTACCTTTGTATCCACCTTGAATGCTTTTTTATTGCACGGCGCAAAACCGATCATTGTTGATGTTAGGCCGGATACACTCAATCTGGATGAAAATCTGATTGAAGAGCATATCTCTGAGCATACAAAAGCCATTGTGCCAGTTCATTATGCCGGTGTCTCCTGTGAAATGGATAAAATTCAAACCATTGCCAATAAACATAATTTACATATTATCGAAGACAACGCGCATGGTCTCTTTAGTAAATTCAAAGGCAAATTTACCGGCACCTTCGGAACATTTGCAGCACAAAGTTTTCATGAGACGAAAAACTTCACCTGTGGTGAAGGCGGTGCACTGCTGATTAATAACCCCAATTTCTATGAACGCGCAGAAATCATTCGAGAAAAAGGCACTGATCGCAGCCGATTTTTCCGCGGCATGATCGATAAATATACCTGGGTGGATATCGGCTCCAGTTATATTCCATCGGATATATTATCCGCAGTTTTGTTTGCTCAATTTGAAAAACGCGATCTCATCCAACAACGCCGCAAAATAATCTGGGATCAGTACAATAAAATTCTTCCAGATTGGTCTGTAGAAAATGGATTCCGCTTACCAGTTGTCCCTCAAGATTGCGAACAGTCTTACCATATGTTTTACATGCTTGCACCAGATTTAAATACACGAACTCGCTTTATTCAGACCTTGCGGGAAGAAGATGTGTACAGTGTTTTCCATTACTTGCCCTTGCATTTATCATCCATGGGCGTTAAATTAGGTGGAAAAGCAGGCGATTGCCCTATCACTGAAAAAGTTAGTGATCAACTGGTTCGATTGCCATTGAACAACAGCATGGGATTAGATGATGTTGAACAGGTACTTGAAACAATTCTCGCGTTCAAAACCTAGATAACCAATCAAGATTCAATTTGTGTTATCTTTGCTAAACAAATAAGGATTGCGAATAAAGCCCTGTTAAAACCGCTCTCAAATTAAATCGTCTCTTTTCTATTGACACTTGAACATTTGTTCTATATAATTTAAGTATCCCTTCTGATGGTGATACGAATTATGAGCGATTGGACAAATCTAACACAAAACTTTTTTGGCAAGCCGCAAGGCACACCTTATCAATTTGATAAGGAATTGAATCAAATGCTGCTTTCATTGGCCAGGCAGGAAAATTGTTCACCCAATGAAATCGCTGCAAAATTACTGCTCTTTGCCATTGGAGAGCGTAAAAAAATCCAATACAACTCGAAAAACTGGCAAAAGCTTTCCCCCCGCGAGCAGGAAGTTGCTGCCTGCATCTGCATGGGCAATACCAATCAGGAAATTGCGCTCAAATTAGGCATTTCACCTGAAACCGTCAAGACCCATGTACGCAATGTGCTGGGCAAATTTGAGCTGCGCAGGAAGCATGATCTCAAAATGGAGCTGGAGGGATGGGACCTCAGTGCATGGAATTTTCTGAAATAAGAACGGGGTAGCACACTTTTAACCGCTGTCATCCCCCCTAAGCGTGATAGACAATTTCATAGAGAAGCAGATAGGATAAATGTATGAATGATATCCAATCTTACGAATTATCTGAGAAACAAATCCTGCTTTTCAATGCACCCAGGAAATATCTGCACAGTGTTATGCCGCAGCTTATCGCCAGAATGGCCATTAAAGGCAATCTTTTTATCATAGATGCAGGCAATGCGTTCCGCCCTTACAGCATCGCCCGTGAAATCCGGCGCTTCACGGAAAACGTTAACATCAGCCTGGAAAACATTAAACTATCCCGTGTATTTACTTGCTACCAGGTGCTCACCCGCCTGGAGACGCTGCATAACCCCAAAATGCCCGTCCTGGTGCTGGACTTGCTGGATATGTTCTACGATGAACACACTTCCAGCAAAGAGCGCGAACGCTTGTTATTTCGCTCGCTGGACTATCTGAAACGCACCAGTTTGCAAGTGCCCGTCGCCATTAGCTGCGCACAATCCAAAAATGAAAATTATGCAGATTGGATCGCCAACATTCGCCAATACGCAGATGAAATCGTATATCTTGAACAGGCGCCTGCGCCTGAAAATTATCGTCTCTTTTAATCTTACAGGTGAAATATTATGGGCCGCACATTACCTTCCATTACACAACTGTTTCTGCACGAACAGGGTTCCTTTTCCAAATTCCGCCGTGCGCTGCGCAAATCAGATCAGCAAATTCTGGATGACCTCTTCTCGGGAGCCCAGAAACATCTGGCAGCCGCAGCCTACGCCACGCATGCCCTCCCTTTTGAAATTTTCCTGTTAGCCATGCTGCTGGAAGAACATAAAATGGTATTAGAACTGCAGGAAGCCTTTCGTGAATACCTCAATGATCAGGCGTAACGGCTGGTTAATGGATTTATATCCGGACAATGAAAAAGCCGGCATTGTGTTGTGGTTTCTCGATCAGGAAGGTGAAAGGGTTAAATTATTCCAGTCCTTTCCCATTACGTTCTATGCTGCCGGTGACACACATATGCTTCGTGAAGCCTGGAAACTGCTCAAAACATTGCCTTATCAACTAAAACTATATCGTACCGAAAGACAGGATATTTTCCAATCGCAGCCTATTGCTGTGCTGGCCGTTGAAGTAGAATCACCAGCACAGCAGCCACAGGTTTTCAAGACCCTTTCCAATACATTTCCTGATTTGGATTATTACGATGCCGATATCACGCTTTTCCTGCGCCATGCCAGTTTACATAATACTTACCCGTTGTGCTATTGCAGTGTGGAACATGATCAGCAAAATATCCTGCATACCATTCAGGTGATGGAAACCCCCTGGGAACTTTCCGTTACCCGCCCGCCAATCCGCATCCTGACCATTGAACCAAATCATCCACCCAGGCATAAAAAACCAACCAGCCTGATCATCCATCAAAACGGAGAACAACGTAAAATCAATTTGTCACCGGCACGCGTTTTACTGATCACACTGAACAGCATCTTACAGCAATATGATCCGGATATGCTGCTGACGGCCTGGGGAGACGGCTGGCTGCTTCCCTATCTACTGGAACAAAGCCGCGTTCATAATATCCCCCTGCCGCTGAACCGTGACACACAGCAAAATATCCTGCGCAAGAACGACCTTGTTTATTTCTCCTACGGACAAACCATTTATCGTGACCAGCAAATTCATCTCTTTGGGCGCTGGCACATTGATATCCACAATGCCACACTTTTCCACGATTATCAGATTGATGGCATTTTGGAACTCTCACGCGTCACCAGTTTGCCGCTACAAACCGTCGCCAGAGTATCACCTGGCAGCGGTATTTCCGCTATGCAAATGACCACTGCGCTCAGACAGAACATTCTGGTACCCTGGCATAAACAGCAAGCAGAAAACACCAAAACCGCTCTGGATCTGATCCGCACTGATTTAGGCGGATTGGTCTATCAACCCACGGTTGGCGTACATGAGAACGTAGCCGGCATTGATTTTATCTCTATGTATCCCAGCATTATGGTACATGAAAACATTTCACCGGAAACGTTTCAAAACGCACCCGGCAGTAAAGATTTTGTGGGCGATCAGCATGAAAAACCCAAAGGCCTCATTCCCAATACATTAGCCCCTCTGTTGGAAAAACGAGTCAAAATTAAGCAGACTTTGGCTGCACTTCAGAAATGGGACCCTTCGTATGAGATATATAAAGCGCAATCCTCGGCACATAAATGGCTCCTGGTGACCTGTTTTGGGTATCTTGGGTACAAGAATGCCCGTTTCGGTAGAATCGAGGCTCATGAGGCCGTTACGTCCTATGGACGTGAAGCTTTACTGCGCGCCAAGGAAATCGCTGAGGATATGGGCTACAGTATTCTGCATATGTATGTAGATGGCTTATGGGTAAAATCTGAAAAGCCCATCAGCAATGAAAGTATCAAGCCGCTGTTGAAAACCATAGAGCAAGAAACAGGATTACCTATTTCAGCCGATGGCATTTTCCGTTGGATTGTTTTTCTACCATCCAAAACAAATCAACGTGTTCCGGTAGCAAATCGCTATTTTGGCGTGTTTGAAGATGGCAGCATGAAATTACGCGGTATTGAACTGCGCCGGCGTGACACGCCGCTCTGGATTGCAGAAATCCAGCAAACGCTTTTGCAAGAAATAGCCGAATTAGAAAACCTGAATAATTTTCCCCACCTGCAGCCAAAAATTGTTCGTTATTTGCAATATGAAATACAAAAATTAAAAAACAGACAAATTCCCCTGGAAAAGCTGCTGGTATCTCAAAAGGTCAGTCGTGAGTTGGATAGTTATCATTCGCCTTCACCGGCTGCCAGAGCAGCTGCACAGATTGTTTCTACTGGTAAAATCATTCGCCCCGGACAGATGATCAAATTTCTGTATATGCAAAATGCACCCCGTATTCAAGCCTGGGATATTCCGCAAAGCACCAAAGGATATGTACCGGATCAACAGATTTATGTAAAATTGCTACTGCGTGCCGTATCCACCATTCTCAGCCCCTTCGGTATGAATGAGCAGCTTCTTTATCGACAGGTATTAAAAAACATCGCCACCCCGGAAATAGTTGCTCATCAGCGCCCGTTATTCAAGCGCTATGCGGCAATGCGTACAAATAATCTGATCAGTAAAGCTCTTCCACCTGCAAGGGGTGAAGAACCGCTAACTTCTTCCCCTCAAATTGACGAATAAATTCTTCTAATGTTAGATTCATGCTTGGATGTTTTTGTTGAGGAATAAGTTCAGCCATAGGAATGGCGACAAAGGCTTTTTTCCAAAGGTTTTTATCAAGCAGTTGTTCATCATAAAGGACAATGTCAATATCCATGGTACGTGGTGCATTTTTATCACTTGTTCGTATACGACCAAGCTGGTTTTCAATTTCACTGATGACTTCAGCTTTAAATTGTTCTGCGCTCAATTCAGTTTCAATCAGTAATGCAGTATTTAAAAAATTAGGGCCTTTACTGCCCACAGCGATAGTTTCCCATGTTGATGATCTTTTTAAAATAATACAATGCCTAGTTAATTGTTTGATGGCTTTGATGGTATTCTTTTCCGGCTCAATGTTCGTCCCAAGAACTAAATACACGCTATGCGTCATGTACTGGTTTTTCTCCTGACAATTTCGACACCCACTGATTCCGAGAAACGTACTGCTCCAGGTTTCTCTACACGCACTTTGGCTTTTGTTACACCCTTGTGCCCCAGGCATATTTCCGCAATATCGCTGGCCAACGCCTCAACAGTATAACGGCCACGTTCTTCCACATGCTTGATAATCTCTTTTGACACAGTTCGATAATTGACACAATCTTCAATATTGTCACTCTGTCCGGCTTTCGAAATATCAGCGCTCATCAACACATTAACAACAATATCCTGGCGCTCTTTTCTTTCATGGTCTGATATACCAATTACACCGCGAATCATCAAATTTTTTATTATGACATGATCCATTTTTTGCTCCAATATTTTTCCTTATTTTATACCAGATGTCGCCCACCATCCAAATGAATGATCTCCCCAGTGATATAGTCGGGGCCTTCTAATAAGAAAAGCACCGTTTTCAATACTTCTTCCATTTTAGCCCAACGATTCATTGGGATATCCATTAGAAGTGAACTAGTATCACCGCCATCAGCCGGCGGTAAAATTGCGCCAAAGGCAATGCCGTTAACCTGAATACGCGGTGCGAGTGCAATAGCCAATGATTTTGTAACGCTTGCCAATGCCGCTTTGCTGATCGTGTATGGGAAATGATCCACACCAGGTCGCAAGGCACGCCAATCCAATAAGTGAAGAATGCGCCCTTTTTGATTATTGTTAATTCGTTTGGCAAACGCCTGATTCATCATCACTGGTGTCGTTAAATTGACCTGCATCGCATTTACCCACTGATCGGGTTTCATCTCTTCAAATTTTGTATTTTCAAAAATGGATGCGTTATGAATTAAATATTGAATTCCAATACCCATTTGATCCAGGTCATCAAAGATTTTTTCACAGGATTTTATATCCGAAAGATCTGCCTGAATCATATGACATGTCCCTCCATCATCACGAATATCTTGCGCAACCAGCTTTGCTTCCCTAACTGAACTGCCATAATGCAGCACGATATTGTAATTTTGTTTTGCCAGTTCTTTTGCCAGAAATGCACCAATTCTCCTGGCAGCACCCGTAATCAAAAGCGTCTTCTGCATTTAATCATTCTCCCCAACAAATCTGATTCTTTGATAGCTTTGCCATAAAGCAAATATCAATACAAATAGTCCGATGAAATGATAACTGTTTATTCTTGTAAATACGACAGGATACTCCGCTCTAAATGTTTGTACAATTGTTATTCCCATTGTATATAAAATCAAAAAATGGTTGAATAATCCGCCCGGCTTCATATCGGTTAATGAAATACCGAGAACCTTCATACGATTTGGCCAATAGATTAGGATTAAGGCAGCAGCAATTATCATATGATACACCTGAACCGGATGCCGAATTTTCTCATAAATCAGCATCCCCCACGGTAGCTGGGTTTCTGCCCCAATCGCAGTTTGATTGGCAAAAGTAGCCAAGGCAAAGGCTGCATTAAATACCAGAAAAAATGGAATCATACTATCCAGATAATTCCACAGGGGAATTTTTTTTCGTTGTAAATAAATCAAAAGTGTCAATCCACCGATTAAGATACCGGTTGGCCAATCCATCATGCGCAGATTCAGTGCCAGCCCATCCAGCCATTGCGCCGAAAAAAGCTCAACATGCAGCAATACATAGCCAATTCTTGCCCCTAAAAATGAAGCCACCACCACCAAAAAGAAAATTGTAAAAATCAAATCTGCTTGTATATTATGACGAGCAGCATGTTTCTCTGACCAGGATAATCCTGCCCATATACTTATCAAGAGAATCAATCCAAAAGATTGAATGGCTAGAGGCCCCAGATTAATAACCGGAAACATTTAATCCTCCCTCATTAATTCACTAAAGAAACCACGAACCGAAGCAGCCGATATAGGACCACCGACAATCCTTTGCTGAATGATGCCCTCTGAATCAATTACAAATGTCATTGGCAGACCCTGTAATTGATATAGATCAGCGACTTCCCCTTGTGTATCCAGTAAAATTGGAAAAATCAAATCGTTTTCGGCAACAAAATTCGTAACATCTAATAAACTATCCTGGTTGGTTACATTGACACCAACAATCAATATCTCATCCTGCATTTCCTTATAAACTTGATTAAAATCCGGCATTTCGGCTTTACAGGGACCACACCAACTTGCCCACAGCGTTACCAGCATGGGTTTGCCAATATGATCAGATAAAGTAAAAGAATTGCCGTCTAAAGTAGATAATGTGAAAGCTGGTGCATAAAACCCTCTGGCGGGCGAGTAAATTTTTTCTACTTTTACAGGTTTATATAGTATTGCACTTGTCAGAATCCAAACAAGATATATACTTAAGACGCTAAACAGGATTGTAAGCCATTTTTTTCTTTTCATAGTCTTTTCACGAATAAATAAGATTTTTTCGTATTATAACAGACATATTAGAGGAATTTTGGGTTATTCATCTCTACTAATAAAATTTTGAGGTAAATATGAAAATAGCAGTAGCAACAGATCATGGTGGGTTCCCACTAAAACAATCTGTAATTGAAACCATTGAATCGCTCAACCATGAAGTATTAGATTTTGGAACAAATAGTGAAGCATCTGTTGATTTTCCGGACTTTGTCAAAAAAGCCTGTCAGGCAGTACAAAACGGCTCAGCTGATCGGGCGATTGTTATGTGCGGCTCTGGCGTTGGTGCCTGCATCGCAGCCAATAAAATGAAAGGTATTTATGCTGCAATTTGTCATGATGTATATTCTGCACATCAGGGTGTTGAGCATGACCAGATGAATACACTTTGTCTGGGGGGACGCATTATTGGCACTGAGTTATCAAAAGACCTTGTCAGTGCTTTTTTATCTGCTGAATACTTTTCAGGTGAGAAATATCAGCGTCGATTTGATAAAATCCGCAACTTGGAAGAAGAGGAATAATAAATTCTTATTCCTTCTTCTTATTTAATTTCATTCCATTTTCAGCTAAAATAAGGCCGCCAATTGCCCCGGCAATATTCCCGCTACCGGGCAATACAATTGTGGATTTGATATCCTGCTTATACGCATCGGGTTGGCAATAGTCATTCATATTTGAAGCTACATAATCCCTGATCTGATCAATCAACCCATCATGCATCATTACGCCGCCGCCTAAAACAATCATTTCAGGGGATAGGGTGTAAAGCAAATTAATCACGGCCTGCCCGATATAACCTGCTTCAAATGCCCAACCTGCATGATCATCTGGCAATTGATTGGCCGGCATACCCCAGCGTTTTTCCATAGATGGGCCACTGGCCATACCCTCAAAACAATCACCATGAAACGGGCATACACCTTTAAAAGTATCCTCGACAATACGCGGCACCTTAATGTGCCCAATTTCAGCATGGTGCTTGCTGTATATATTTTCACCCTTGAAAATGAAGGCTCCCCCAATACCTGTGCCGATGGTGATATAAATCAAGGATTCTTTTCCCTTCCCTGCACCCACAGTATATTCGGCTAGTGCAGCACCACCCACGTCAGTATCCAGAAATACCGGCACCTTTAACGCATTTTTGATATATCCATAAATATCTGTGCCTGTCCAACCTGGTTTTGGTGTTTGTTCAATATGTCCATAGGTCTTTGAATTTAATATCAAATCAACTGGTCCAAATGAAGTAATACCCACAGCTTGTAAATTCCAATTAGCATGTTGTGATAAAGCATCACGAAAATAAGATACAATCGCATTTAATGTCATCTCAGGTGCTTCTGTTTGAATCACCCATTGATCCAGAATATCTGTGCTATTTTTAGCAATCAAACATACAATTTTTGTTCCCCCGGCTTCAATACTTCCAAAGACATTCATCCTTTTCTCCTCCACAAGCATCCGTTATAATTTGCTTGAAATATTATGCAAAATCATGTTGTTTATCATTGTTCAAACCCAGATTGTGGTTTTCGATTTCCATATCAACCGGATCGACAACCACTGTCTTCCTGTCCACGCTGTGGTTGCGATCAATTTGATCAAGAAACCTTTTACGAACCTGTAAAAGTACAAAAGCAAGTGCATCAATCCTTTGATCAAACCATTGAAGTGGTTCTCGAAAATATTCGTTCAGCATTCAATGTTGGTTCTATTTTTCGCACAAGCGATAGTGCAGGCATCAAGATGTTACACCTTTGCGGGATGACATCTACCCCTGAGAATCCTAAAGTTTCTAAAACTGCGCTTGGCGCTGAATTTTCACTAGCCTGGGATTATTATCCCGATTCCCTTGAAATCATTCGTGATCGTCATGCGCAAGGCTATCATATTCTTGCCCTTGAAGGTGGTAACGAGGCAATTAATCTGCAAAACCTTATACCTGTCCTGCCTTCAAAACCTATACTACTGGTTCTTGGCAGTGAAGTTTCCGGATTAGATCCCAGGGTTTTATCTTATTGCCATCAAATTGTATCAATCCCAATGTCAGGTTTTAAAGATTCATTAAATGTTGCTGTAGCTTATGGAATCGCCGCGTATTTTCTGCGATATTTTCCAAGAAATAACAACAATCAATAGATTCCATCTTCAAGGATACTAAATAAATATTCACCGTAATTGTTTTGTTTCAAAGCATTTGCCAGTTCGGCAAGTTGTTCTTTACTGATAAAACCCATTCGATATGCAATTTCTTCCGGGCAGGCAATCATCAATCCTTGACGATCTTCTACTGCCTGAACAAATTCAGAGGCTTGTAATAATGATTCATGCGTACCAGCATCCAGCCAGGCAATACCTCGTCCCAAAACTCCTACATATAGTTTTTCCATAGATAAGTAGATATTATTTAGATCAGTAATTTCCAATTCCCCACGAATAGATGGGCGTAAATTTTTGGCAATCTCACTCACCTGCTTATCATAAAAATAGATTCCGGGAACGGCATAATTTGATTTAGGTGATTCTGGCTTTTCTTCCAGTGAGAGCACCTTGTGAGAATAATCAAATTCCACAACCCCATAACGTTGTGGATCCCGTACAGCGTATGCAAATATCTTTGCACCATCAACCAATTCAGCGGCTTGCTGAAGTATTGTAGACAAACCAGTCCCAAAGAATATATTGTCACCTAATATGAGGCAAACAGGTTCATTTTTGATAAATGCTTCCCCTACAATAAATGCTTCAGCCAGACCTCCTGGCTTTTCCTGAACTGCATATTCAAAAGTCATCCCCCATTGACTGCCATCTTTTAGCAATTGTTTGTACGCTGGTGTATCCTCCGGTGTTGTAATAATCAGAACTTCCCTGATGCCTGCCAGCATCAACATTGAAATAGGATAATAAATCATGGGTTTATCGTAAACCGGTAACAACTGTTTACTGATTGTCAATGTAAGTGGATATAATCTTGTTCCTTTTCCTCCAGCCAGAACTATACCGCGCATTACTTATCCTCCCCACGTTGATCGTAATTTTTTTCCAGCCAAATTTTATAGTCCTTGCGGGATAACATTTCTTCAACCCAATCCAAATTTTGTAGATACCAATTGACTGTCTTCAAGATGCCTTCCTGGAAGTTTGTTTTGGGGCACCAATTTAATTCATTTTGAATTTTTGTTGCATCAATCGCATATCGGCGATCATGACCAGGACGATCATTTACATATTTTATGAGTTGATTATGAGGCAATACTGCTGATTGAGGTAGCAACTCATCCATAATAGCACAGATTGTTGTAATCACTTCAACTGTTGTTAATTGTGTATCGCCACCGATGTTATATGTTTCTCCTGGTTTCCCACGAGTTAATATTTGATAAATCGCATCGCAATGATCAATAACATAAAGCCAATCTCGTATTTGCCTTCCATCACCATAAACCGGCAAAGGATCACCTTTCATCGCATTTAATACAACCAAAGGAATCAATTTTTCAGGATATTGATATGCTCCATAATTATTGGAACAATTGCTGATCGTAATAGGTAGCTGATACGTATGGGAATAAGAACGCACCAAATGATCACTGGCTGCCTTGGATGCTGAATACGGAGAATTTGGTGCATATGGTGTACTTTCACTAAAAGCCGGATCCGTAGGACTTAATGATCCATATACCTCATCAGTTGAAACATGATGAAAACGAAATTGATCAGAATTGCTATTTTCCTGAGAGAGCCATACTTTTTTTACAGCTTCCAATAGCCTAAAAGTACCAACGACGTTTGTATGAATAAAAGCCTCAGGTCCATATATAGATCGATCAACATGGGTTTCAGCTGCAAAATGAACTACCGTATCAATATCACTCTCAATAAGCACTCTTTCTACAAGATCTGAATCGCAAATATCACCTTGAATAAACACATAATTGGCTTTCCCTTTTAGATTTGCCAAATTGTCTTGATTAGCTGCATATGTAAGAGAATCAATATTGTAAATTCTCAAAGATGGTTCAATAGTATGAAGGTAATGGATAAAGTTTGATCCAATAAATCCACATCCACCTGTCACGAGTAAGTTTTTCATGAAAACTTTGTTTTCTCCTATGTGTGCTATTCATTTTAACCCACAGGTAATTTTACATTAATTCCGTATGATTTGGATATAGTTGCAGGTATGCAAATGATCATATTCTCCGCTAAAATATAGGTAATTCTTTGAAGGGAGAAAAGAGATGAAAAAATATATTGCAGCGCTTGATCAGGGTACCACCAGTTCACGATGCATTATTTTCAATCATGACGGTGAAATCGTATCACTTTCTCAGGCAGAGCATCAACAAATTTTCCCCAAACCTGGTTGGGTCGAACATAATCCAATAGAAATTCTCAACTCATCCATCAAAGTGATGAAAGAAGCAATCGCGAAAAAAAACATTGATATTCATGAAATTGCAGCACTTGGCATCACAAATCAACGTGAAACCTGCCTGTTATGGAATAAAACCACAGGGCAACCTTATGGCAATGCCATTGTCTGGCAGGATATGCGTACAGATGTAATCTGTAATCAATTAATCAAAACTCATGGGGAAGAATTCTTCCGAAAAAAAACCGGATTACCGATCTCCCCCTATTTTTCAGCAACAAAAGTAAAATGGTTACTCGAAAATGATCCTCAAATTGCTTCAGATGCAGCCAAAGGCATGGTCTTATTTGGCACAATTGATACATGGCTGATCTGGAACCTAACAGGTGGCATTAAGGGTGGTATACATATCACCGATATTACAAATGCCTCTCGCACGCTGCTGTATAACATATTTTCCCAAATGTGGGACGAAGATTTACTCAGGATTTTTGGCATTCCTATACAAATGATGCCGGAAGTTCGTCCGTCATCTCAATTTTATGGCGATATGATTGATGTATTTGATAAACCCATTGCGATCAGTGCAGCACTCGGAGATCAACAGGCTGCATTATTTGGTCAGACGGCTTTCAATTCCGGCCAAGCCAAGAACACCTACGGAACAGGCTGTTTCTTGCTGCTAAATACCGGTGAAAAACCTGTAATCAGCAAGCACGGACTATTAACCACCATTGGTTATCAAATTGCTGCTGAACCAGTGATCTACTGCCTGGAAGGATCCATTGCCATAACCGGTGCATTAATCCAATGGCTGCGCGATAATATGAAAATCATCCAAACTGCCAGTGAAATCGAGAGCCTGGCTGCCAGTGTTGAGGATAACGGCGGTGTCTACTTTGTGCCTGCATTTTCCGGATTATTTGCTCCATATTGGCGAAATGACGCCAGGGGCATCGTCGCAGGATTAACACGCTATGCCACTTCAGGCCATCTCGCCAGAGCTGCCCTTGAGGCAACTGCATTCCAGACAAAAGATGTACTGGATGCCATGTATGCCGATTCTCAAGTAAAATTGCATTCTTTAGCTGTTGATGGTGGCATGGTCCAAAATGAATTATTAATGCAATTTCAGGCAGATATACTCAATATTCCTATTATCCGTCCGAAAATTACCGAAACCACTGCGTTGGGTGCAGCTTATGCAGCCGGCTTAGCCATGGATTTCTGGAAGAACACGTTTGAACTGAGCGAGAAATGGAAAAAAGATGTACAGTGGAATCCAAAAATGGATGAAACAACTCGCCAGAAATATTATGGAGAGTGGAAAAAAGCAATTGATCATTCATTACATTGGGTAAGCTAATATTTACTTCTGATACAATTATCCATCACTCCCAATCATTGAGATGAGCAAGGAGAAACAGATGTACGCTATTATGTTTGTTTTGGATGACCCCAACCAATTAGATAAAATTCTTGAAGCTTGGGAAAATGTCGGTATATCCGGCGTTACAATCATTGAAAGTACCGGTATTCATCGCCGGGCAATACAAAAACAACGCATACCTATGCGATTTCAATTCACGCCTTTAGCGGTTGGGATTGAAGAAGGCAATATCACATTGTTAACCGTTGTTCCGAATGAAGAAGTCATCCAAAAGTGCGAAGCAGCTACAGAATCCATCGTTGGTGATTTAAATGATCCGGATACAGGAATCCTGTTCGCCTGGTCGCTTGACTTTGTAAAAGGTGTGCCAAATGATCCTCGTCTGGCTTAAATTTGCTTTCAGTGCCGCAATCTTAGTTGTAGCTGCCATTAAACTCGCTGAATATGGAGATGTTATTGCTGTTCGTACAAAGATCAGCGGTATGTTTATTGGGTTAATATTATTAGCAGGCGCAACATCATTACCTGAATTTTTGACGACAATCAATTCCATATCCATTGGTGAACCGGATTTAGCCGCAGGCAATATGTTTGGCAGCAATATGGTAAACATGCTATTACTCGGATTAACCGACTTGATGTCACGTACAACAAGGGTTTTACGCAAAGTGGCTCATCGGCATGCCCTCTCAGGTGCAATTTCAGTATTTCTAATTGGATTAGCAACCTTTTTCATTATGGCAGATATAGAAACGAAAATAGGTTGGGTGGGCATTGACAGCCTGATTATTTTGTCAGCTTATATCATCGGTATGCGCATTATCCAACATAGCGCCAACCCTGCCCCAGTGAGAGATGATCAGCCAATCAGCTCCGATTTTCCCAGTCTCAAAAAAGGGATTATCGGCTTCTCGATTGCTACACTAGCGCTGGTATTAATTATGCCCCTGTTAGTCAGTACTAGTAATGAAATTGCCACACTTACGGGTTTGGGTACCGGATTCATAGGAACCGCGTTGGTTGCTTTAATCACATCACTTCCTGAACTCGTCACAACAATTACTGCAATTCGTTTGGGTGTGTTTGATTTGGCAATAGGAAACCTTTTTGGCAGCAATATGTTCAATATTTTTTCATTGGCATTAGCAGATTTCTTCATGACCGAAGGCCGTTTTTTGGGTACAATCAGCCAAGATTTTGTTATGGTCGGATTGATTGGATTAATCATGACCGGTATGGCTCTGATTGGAAATTTAGCGAAGATTGAACGCAAGATTTTTTTCATTGAAATTGATGCTGTCCTTCTTATCATTGTTTATTTCCTGGGTATGTTTTTAATATTCAGTAAAGGAATTGGCGTATAAGTATGCCTTGACGGGCATTCAAAACAAGAATAAAATTATCTGCTTGATAAAATTACAAAGAGTGAAGGTAACCCTATGGGGTGAGAGGCGCTCGGAGGAAATCGAATGGGTAAAGAAATTGTTTTAAAGGCATCAAAACGTAAATTAATTGGAAAAAAAGTAAAAAACGTTCGCAATGAAGGCAAATTGCCTGCTGTTATTTATGGTAAACACAAAGAATCGACGCCAATCCTGTTAAATCTGCATGACGCAGCAAAGGCGATCGGTAATATTACACCATCCACTGTCGTTAATCTTGATATTGATGGCGACATTTCAATGAGTCTTGTTCGTGAAATCCAGCGTGATTTCATTCTTGGCACCTATCGTCATGTTGATTTTCAGGCGATTTCTGCAGATGAACTTGTTCGGGCTAACGTCCAGGTGGTAATCGTTGGAGAAGCCCCAGCAGTAAAGAATTTCAGTGGCGTATTAGTACAAAGTTTGACAACCATCTCTGTAGAAGCATTACCAAAAGATTTACCGGATAAGTATGTTATTGATATTTCAATGCTGGAAGAAATTGGTGATACATACAGTGTTGGCAAAATGGAAGTTACTGAGGGCGTGAAAGTACTCAACGATCCTCGTGCTTCAATTGTTCTGGTCACTGGTAGAGCTGCCTCACTTGATCTGCCTGAAGATGAAATTGAAGAAGGCGAAGAAGAAACAGAAGAAACATTGGCAGAACCAGAAGTTATTGAACGCGGCAAGAAAGAAGAAGACGAAGAATAGTCAAAGCTCATTATATAATTCAAAAAAAATGGCTCCCCATGGGATGCCATTTTTTTTTATTGCAATTGATTGATAAAGGTTTTGGTCAATCTAGCTGTAATGCCCCATAAGAGATCACCTTCATATTCGTTGTAAAAAACTACATCCTTGTATCCATGATATTCTCCTTCCCTGTGATGTGTTGGATCGGATAACCAATCAACTGGAATCAGAATCACACGACTCACTTCTGCAACTGATAAGTTCAATTTCTGCGGCCATTCCATAATGCCCACAAATGGCATGATTGTTACCCCGGATACCGCAAGAAATTCATCCATGCTGCCTACAACTAAAATTGAGTTTCGAGATACACCTAACTCTTCTTCTGTTTCTCTTAAGGCAGTTTCCGCGAAGGATTTATCATCAGCTTCGGTCATACCGCCTGGGAAGGAAATTTGCCCTTTATGATGAGGTATTGTCTCTGTCCGCTTTGTATATAGAATATGCCAATCATGCTCATGCCATATCAATGGCACAAGCACTGCTGCCCGTTTATATCCATTGGTATAAGAATTTATTGGGATACTTTTCTCAATGGGTATTAATCGTTCAGCTAAATTCCTAGCATTGATTTCAATCATAATTTTTACACTACTACATCAAGATCTTGATCAATATTCTTATCGGCATTTATCATCGAATCTCTATCCAACGGCCTGGCAAATAACAAAAAGCCGGTATGTGCAACCATACGGTCTACTGGTCTAAAACGCTCAGGTTCTGGTTTATAGTACCGCAGCGAAGTTTCAACAACCTCAATAAAGGCAAAATCATATCGCCGCAACATATCAATCAATCGAATAACCTGATTTGTTGTGGGCAATATTGCTCCGAAATAGCCGCCAATCTTTAATGCACCACGCACCTGAGAGATATAATCATATGGGGTTTTCACATCCAGAAAAAGTGCATCTACGCCTTCTTCATCGAAGCCATCGGCAATATCACGTGATTTTAAGTCCACACGATCCAATAAGCCAAATTTGTTCAGATTTTTTCTCGCCTGATTCTGTGCATCAGGTCGCTGTTCATAAGAATATACTTTTCCTTGATCTCCAACCCGTAATGCCAATGCGGATGTAAATGCCCCAGATCCTGTACCTGCTTCAACAACATGCTGCCCATATTCAATACCCATACGTAGCATGATATACCCAATATCTTTAGGATACATAATCTGAGTATTACGTGGAATATCCTGAAGCATATCAGCAATACTGGGTTGAAATACATAAAAAGGATTGCCAAGATGGCTCTTTACACGAGACCCCCAAGGTTTACCAATAATTTCATCATGCTCAATAATGCCTTTGTGGGTTTGTAGAACTTTGCCAGCAATTAATTTCACAAAATAATATTTATGTTTAATACCGACCAATTGAATTACATCGCCTTCTTTTACCGGCATGATTTCCAATTTCATCTACTTACCCCTTCGTTTGGATTTTGTTTCGGTTTCTTCAGGATTGTTTGTTAATAGATATGTCAGGAAAAGCAAGCCTATACTGCCAACAATATTAATACCAAATTCAAGAGCACCAATGGACAAGAATTTTAGCTGTAGAAGCATGGCAATCAATTGACTCAACCAGAATCCAACAATACTAACAATCAGATACAAGATCAATTTCCCAAATGATCCTCCGCGCCATAGATGAAATCCAGAACCCACTAAAATGGCGCTAATAAATCCAAATAATATTGTTGGTAATGTCATCTTTTATCGATCTCCTTAAGGATTTCTGCCGCACCCAATACCTCAGAACCTTGATATATAACGGCAAATTGTCCCGGTGTAATGCCTATAACATTTTCAGAAAACTCAATTTCAGCTTTGCCATCATCAAACAACTTGATTATAGCCGGAGCAGCTTTGGCATGATAGCGAATTTGCACATCAGCCAGAAACCACTCAGCAGGTGCAAATCCCGATATCCAATGCACATCACTGGTTAATAATCCGGATTTATTTCCGCTTAATTTTTGTCCAACAATCAATTGATTTAGCGCAAGATTTTTTCCTATGACATAATAAGGCTCTACCGCAGCGATACGGATGCCTTTCCGTTGACCATATGTATAATTCTCAAGACCATTATGGGTGCCAATTATTTCCCCTGTCACACGTACAATATCACCATTTCTGGAACTAGTTGATCCTAATAACTGTCTGACCAGCGCCTTATGATCCTCATTGCGAACAAAACATAAATCCTGACTATCAGACTTGCCAGCAGAGGCAATTTTCATTGATAATGCCATTTCCCGAACCTTCGATTTCTTATATTCACCCAATGGCAATAAAATGCGCTGCAGAACTTGTTGATCCAGGCAACTTAACACATATGATTGATCTTTTGCAGGGTCCTCTGCCTGAAACAAACGCATACGGCCATCTTTCTTTTTTTCAAGTCGAGCATAATGACCTGTTGAGACATAATCATAGCCTATTGTATCGGCATGTCGTAGAAATTCTACCCATTTAAAAACGCGATTACATACATAGCATGGATTTGGTGTTTTTCCTTCACGATATCCAGAAACAAAATATCCGACAACTTTTTCATAGAATTCTTCTTTTACTTCAACAACATCCAAATCAATACCAAGTTGATCAGCAACCTTCTTAGCAGATTTAACTGTCTCATCAGGGGTACCAGTAGCAGTAAAACCCAATGCTGAAGCATGCCATGGAATCAGGGTAATGCCGCGTACTTGGTAACCTGCTTCTAAAAGCAGTGCTACAGTTACTGAACTATCAACCCCTCCACTCATACCTACCAATACTTTTTCTTGTTTTTTCATCATTTTCCTGATCTTACATGATTTGGCATTTTTTCATCCGTATTATAAACCTATATTGTCCGTATTCTCCCATATTTATAAATATTAATAAATTGCAAATTGTTGTCGTCATAAATTCCTTGATATAATACGCATAGAAATTTAGTCAGAAATAATATATAGGTGAGGTTTTATGGCAATGAAAATCAAATTTGGAACAGATGGGTGGCGAGCAGCCATTGCAGATTCCTATACTTTTGAAAACGTGCGCCGTTGTACGCAAGGGTTTGCTACCTACTTAATAAATAATGGAAATGCAGGGAAATGGGTTGTCGTTGGTTACGATAAACGGTTTTTATCAGAAAAATTCGCAGAAGCAGTCTCTGAAGTATTATTACAAAATGGCTTAAAGGTTTACCTGACCGATAAAGCCACCCCAACACCAGTGATTTCATTTTCAGTTGTCAATAAAAAAGCATGCAGCGCTGTAAATATCACTGCATCTCATAACCCTGCAACTGATAATGGTTTCAAAGTTCGTGATAAAAATGGTGGTGCCATAGATCCTGAAGGTTTATTACAAATCGAAAGCTTTATCCCTGATTCATTTGAATTAGACCAAGCCATTAGCGTCAAAAATGCTGAAGAAAAAGGCGCACTGGTCAAATTTGATGCAGATATTGCTTATATTGAACATCTCAAATCATTAATTGATCTTGAACCAATTCGTAATGCTGGATTGAAAATTGTAGTTGACCCAATGTGGGGCAATGGCATTGACTGGTATCAATGCCTTTTGGGTGGTGGAAAAACCGAGATTATTGAAATCCACAACGTTCGTAATCCTATTTATCCGGAAATGATACGCCCTGAACCCATACCACCAAACATTGATGTAGGCTTGCAAAAAACCATAGATGAAAAAGCTGATGTTTTGGTAATCATGGATGGAGATGCCGATAGAGTTGGCATCGGTGATGAAAACGGAGCATTCGTAAATCAACTCCAGGTATACGCCTTATTAGCTTATTACTTCCTTGAAATACGTAAAGTTCGAGGTCCAATCGTAAAAACACTCTCCACAACCAGCATGTTGGATAAACTGGGCAAATTGTATGATGTTCAAGTTGTTGAGACGGGTGTTGGGTTTAAATACGTCGCCCCCAAGATGATGGAATTAGATGCCATGATCGGTGGTGAAGAATCTGGTGGATATGCCTTCCATGGACACGTCCCCGAACGTGACGGTATTCTGGCAGGGTTCTTTATTCTGGATATGATGGTGAAAACAGGTAAGAAACCATCCGAACTTGTACAAACACTCTTTGAAAAAGTTGGTGCCCACTATTATGACCGTATTGATCGTTCCTTTACAGGGAATCGTAGTGAAAAAGAGATGCTAATTCGCAATGCCAATCCGGCAACCATCGGCGGATTAAAAGTAGAGGGTTTAAATGATACAGATGGCTTTAAATTCCTTCTTCAGGATGGTGGTTGGGCATTAATTCGATTTTCGGGAACTGAACCTGTTATCCGTGCCTATTGCGAAACAACACATGAAGAATGTGTTCAAGATATTCTGAAAGATTGCTTGAAAATTGCAGGTCTCAAAGCATGACATCGTTTTATGATACCCATTGCCATCTTTATATGAAACATTTTGGTAATGAAGTAGATCAAGTAGTACAAAATACCTGGAACGAGGGTGTTAGTAACATTCTCGTTCCGGGTATTGATATTCAAACAAGCAAAACAGCGATTAAATTAGCCGAAAAATATGAATATGTTTATGCAGCAGTTGGTATACATCCTCATGATGCAGATAGCGTTCCATCGGACTGGCAGGAACAATTGATTCAACTTTCTGCTCACCCAAAAGTAGTGGCCATTGGTGAAATTGGATTGGACTTCTACAGGAATTATTCACCTGCTGATATTCAAAAAGAAATATTCCAATCACAATTGGAAATTGCGTTACAAGTTCAAAAACCCATTATTTTCCATGAACGCAACTCGGCATTGGAAATTTGGCAAATACTGGAAAATTTTACAGAACGGTTTATTTCAACTTTTAATAAGGAGTGGGGCGTTTTCCATTCATTTGGTAGCACAATGGAATTCGCAATGAGAGCCATTGAAAATAAACTTATGATTGGTGTTAGTGGCCCAATAACATACAAAACTGCTCACGAAAAAAGGAATGTAATCGCTGCATTACCACTTACCAGTTTATTGTTGGAAACAGATGCTCCCTACCTAACACCTCACCCTCACAGAGGAAAGCGTAATTCTCCTGAGTATATTCCAATAATCGCTGAGAAAATTTCGGAACTAAAACAATGTAAAATAGAGGATGTTGGCAATATTACATCCTCTAATGCTGATAGATTATTTTCCTGGAGATCCGTTCATTGAATCAGAAACCTTCTTATTATCAAATAGTGCAAAAGGATATCCGGTCTGTTGAACAATTAATTGTTGAATCAATACAACTGGAGCGCCCGGATGTTGATTTATTGTTAAAAAAGTTATTCACATCCGGTGGAAAGCGCATCCGTCCAAATATCGCATTATTGTTAGGCAAAATATTTGATGCAGATATGAAAAGAATTATTACCTTATCTGCTGCCATTGAGATGTTGCACACTGCTACACTGGTACATGATGATTTAATAGACAATGCTATCTTCAGGCGAGGAAATACAACCCTCAATGCAATCTGGACCCCGGCTGCTACAGTACTGGCTGGTGATTACCTATTTGCCCGAGCGGCAGAACATGCCGCAAATACGAATTCGCTGAAAGTTATGAAACTTTTTTCTCAAACATTAGCGATCATCGTACGCGGCGAAATTACACAATTCATTGAGAAAAATAATGCATTAAATCTTGAAGCATACTACAAACGCATTTTTGCCAAAACCGCTTCTTTATTTCAAACTACCACCAGTGCGGTCGGTATAATTTCTGATCTTCCAATTGATCAACAAAATAGCCTGGAAAACCTGGGGCATCAGGTTGGTATGGCTTTTCAGATTATTGATGATATTCTGGATTATGTTGGTAATCAAGATACACTTGGAAAACCAATTGGCAGTGACCTACGAAACAATATCATCACATTGCCAGCCATAATCCATTTTCAGCATAACAAAACAGATTTTAATCGATTCAAGAAATTCTCAAAAGCTGAAGATAAATCATCTCTGGATGATATTGTTAAAAATATTGTCTCTGGTTCTGCAATTGAAAACTCTCTTTCAAAAGCAAAAGGGTTTATTCAACAAAGCTGTTCCATTCTGGATACATTTCCCCAAAATGAATATACAGATGGATTGAAATCACTTGTTCAAGGATCGCTAACCAGAATACTGTAATGAAACTGTATGATAAATACTTTGATATTAAAATAAAAAACAGCTGTAAACAGCTGTTTTAAGTGCGCTGGGGGGGACTTGAACCCCCACGTCTTGCGACACATGGCCCTCAACCATGCCTGTCTGCCAATTCCAGCACCAGCGCATAGGACGTGATTATTATAACCGTCATTACGGAGATGTCAAGGATTGTCAATTCATCATTAAATAGATCACTTTTGGAGGAATTATGACAATAGTACTAGATGCCATGGGTAGTGATGATTGCCCATTACCAGAAATAATGGGTGCTATACAGGCTGCAAAAGATTTCAATGAAAAAATTATTTTAGTCGGAAACCAAGAGCAATTATCCAAATTATTATCTGAATATAACGGACAGGATTTACCCATTGAAATTGTTCATGCATCCCAGGCGATCACCATGGATGATAAAGCTGTGGATGGTGTAAAAAATAAACCAGATAGTTCCATGGCTGTTGGGCTGGAACTGGTAAAGAATCAGCAAGCAAACGCCTTTGTTACAGCAGGTAATACTGGCGCTGCCATGTTTACAGCACTGCGCAAATTAGGCCGTATGCAAAATGTCTTGCGTCCCGGTTTAACCACCGTTTTTCCACACATTTCAGGGAAATGCATTGTATTGGATATTGGCGCCAATGTGGAATGCAGGCCCGAATTTTTGCTTCAATTCGGATTGTTGGGAAGTGAATACGCAAAAACAGCATTAAATATTGATTCGCCACGTGTTGGTATACTTTCCAATGGAGAAGAAGATTCCAAAGGAACTCCTTTGGTAAAAGAGTCATTCAAATTATTACAAAACAGCCAATTGAATTTTATTGGGAATGTTGAATCCAAAGAAATCTTTGAAGGGAAAGTAGATGTTGTTGTCACAGATGGTTTTACCGGCAATGTCCTGATTAAAACCAGTGAAGCTGTCGCGGGAATGATTATTAAAGTACTAAAAGAAGAATTTATGGCTTCCATGCGTACCAAAATCGGCGCGCTACTTGCCAAACCAGCCTTCAGCGCACTTAAAGCTATGATGGACCCGGCAGAGATCGGTGCTGCTCCCCTTTTAGGTGTAGATGGACTTGTTTTCATCGGTCATGGCCGCTCAGATGCAAAAGCCATTTATGGTGCTTTGCGTAATGCCCATCAACTTGGAAAAACAAACCTGCTGGAGAATTTGGAACACTCAATTGCTGCACAAATAGAAGTCCAAAAGGAATAGATATACACATGAATGTCGTTACGAATCAAAAAATTGTAAAACGCTATCAGACAATTGGAAATTTCTCTCTCATTGGTTCATTGGTTATTATTGGCGTAGGATTTTATTTTCTTATAAAGAGTAATTCCATGATGTGGGGATTAATCACCATGTCTGCCAGTTTTATTCTTTCCCAGATTGGCATTTTCTTTGGCAATCGTTTTGGCGTACATCCTCAAATGCATGAACAAATCACCCAAAGCCTGAAAGGAATTGAAAACAAAAATCTCCTGGTACATTATGAGGCTGTTGTGCCACATCTATTGGTTGGACCATCAGGTGTCTGGGCAATCATTGCCTATCCTCAAAGAGGATCAATCTCTTATGACGAAAAGAAAAATCGTTGGACTCAAAAAGGTGTAAATCTATTTACCAAATTATTTATGCAAGAAGGGTTAGGTAGACCTGATCAGGAGATCAAATCTTATCTAAAGGATATTGACAAAGCACTGAAAAAAACATTTGCTGATGAAGAAGCACCAAAAGCAAAAGCGATTCTGGTCTTTACCAATCCGAAGATTGAAATTTCCGCAGAGAACGCCCCAGTACCCACGCTGCCAATCAAAAAACTAAAAGATTTCATCAGACAGCAATCAAAACATACCTCGCTAAGCGATGAGCAATTGACCAAACTAAAAGCAGCACTGCCAGATCCAAATGATGAATAATTTAGCAGCATAAGATAGAACAAAAAAATGACCTGAAATTGCTCTCAGGTCATTTTCATTCTTTACGTTATGCTGTTGCTAGCGCTCTCTTCTCTGACTGGAAGAGGACTTGGAAGTTCCTCTTGCACTTGAGGGCTTTCCTTGCGAGCTTCCCCGACCCGGTTTAGAACCTGAGCTACGAGAAGGACCTTGCCGATTGGATGAATTTCCTGAGCGATTACCACTTCCACGTCCCTGACTTGTGCGTGGTTTATTCCCTGTTCTGCTTGTCGTACGCCGGCTGGTTTTCTTTTCCGTTGTTTCAATACCATCCACCGTCTCAGGGACATCTACCGCTCTCATTGCAGAATATTTTTCACGCCTTGATGCACTTGTCTTTTTGGTATCTTTAGACCAACTGCCTCTGGTTCGTTTTCCTCGCGGAGTCTCATTCTGCTTTTTGTCACTGCGTAATGAACCTGCAGTTGATTTCAAATTATGAATTTCTTTATCAGACAAATTGCGCCAGGTGCCCGGTTTTAGCAACCCCAATTGAAGGGTACCAATTCGTACTCTAATGATGCGCGCTACCGGAAGACCAATTAGCTGTCCAATCTCTCGAATTTGTCGTTTGCGGCCTTCTCTTAGAATCACTTTCAACCATGCGGAATTCTTATCACTTTTGGTTACTTGGACAATGGCTGGCATCGTACGATATCCATCTTCCATCACCACACCGCGCCGCCAAACGGATAATTGTTTTTCGTCCGGGCGCTTATTTACTTTAACGTGGTATTCCTTTTCATGACCATATCGCGGATGGGTCAATTTGTTTGCCAGATCTCCATCATTGGTCATCAAGATTAAGCCTTCACTATCAAAATCCAATCTACCGACTGCAAACATATGTTCGTCGGTCTCAATCAAATCATGAACAGTTTTTCTTTCCCCAAAACTATCACAATCTGATAATACGTTTTTCGGTTTATTTAATGCGACATACCGTAAACGAAACTCATCCAGTTTAATTTTCTTGCCATCCACCATGATGGCATCTTGTCCGGCATCCGCTTTTGCCCCCAAATGAGCAACTATTCCATTAACTTTTACCTGCCCATATTGAATAAGCTCTTCGCAACGCCTGCGAGAACCATATCCAGCTCGTGCCAATATTTTTTGTAATCGCTCTTCCATATCCTTGCTTTCTAATCCTTTAATAACTGATCTTCAGAATTCTCTTCCTCAAGCTCGAAAGCTGGAAGTTCTTCTAAAGAATTCAATCCAAAATGCTGTAAAAATTCCTCTGTTACACCATACAAAATGGGCCTGCCTGGTCCTTCGGCTCGTCCGGTTTCCTGAATCATACCCTTATTCAGCAAGCTGCGTAAAACACCATCACTGTTTACTCCACGAATTGCATCAATGCCCGGTCTCGTAATCGGTTGTTGATATGCCACAATCGCCATCGTTTCCAAAGCTGCACGGCTTAATTTGGCCATTGCTTCCAATCCCAAAAACCCTTCCACAAAAACGGCAAACTTAGGAGCAGTAGTTAACTGAACACGGTTTTTAAACCATTGAATGCGCAATCCTCTACCATCAGCATATAATTCTTCCAATGTATGAACTGCATTATCAACTTCTTTTTGTTTTGCATTTAATGCAACCGCAATTTGCGATGTTTGAACAGAACCGGATGCAACAAACAATAAAGCTTCTACTGCTTCTACCAATTGTGCTTTATCTACCGTAACGTTACAAGTTTGATCACTCATGCTATAATTGTGCGTATCCTTAAAAATGGAATTTGGAAATGCGAATGAAATATCGAAAGATTCACATATTTTTACTGATCACCATCATATCATTGATATCTTTAGCATGCAAGATTAGCCTCGGCGGAAATGAACCCAATGCCGAAACAATACCGGTATCAGCAGATGCTGCTGATAGTGTGCAATCCATTATTGACAATGCAACGATTACTGATGCACAGAATCAAACCATTGCATTTACAGTAACTGAGGAACAGGTTACTTCGTATGCTGCACAAAAATTCGCTGAAAATCCCGATTCAGATATCTCAAATCCTCAAATTTATTTGAGGGACGGAAAAATTGACGCTTATGCGGTTTACACGCAGGAATATTTTGACATCAATATGCATATCACTCTCAGTGCAATAATCAGCCCCAATAATGAATTGGAAATTACAGTTGATAATGCGGATTTAGGTCCTATTCCAGTATCAGAAGGTTTACTTGATTCGATATCATCGATGATTGATGACACAATGACAAACACATTATTGCCAGCATCAACAGGTTTCCGTATGGAAACGATTTATATTGCAGATGGCATGGCAACTATTTCCGGCACTTTAGTGCCCTAGGGGCGGTTTTCTACCCATGGATTTACAATGTTACTCAGGCAAAAGTACGCATAGAAACAAGATTATCATTCGACTTCTCATCGCACCTGTTTTAATTGCCATATTTTTAACCTCATGTGTACCATTATCTCAGGAGAAAACAGCTCAAGTTAACATAAATGTCACATTGCTTGTAGACCAGACTGAAACTCAAATTGACGTTCCACCAAACAGTACCGTTCAAAATGTGCTCTCACAAGCTGGCATAACCCTAAATCCTCTGGATCGTATTGAGCCAGCCTCATTTACTACGATTACTGATCAGCAAATAATCAAAGTAACCCGCATCGAAGAAAAATACGAAGTCGAAGAAAATACTGTCCCGTTTAGCAGTCAGACTGTACGAAATGAATCACTCCCCGAAGGCCAAACCAGGCTTATTCAGCCTGGTGAAAATGGGGTTCAACAAGTAACATACCGCATTCGATATGAAGATGGTGATTTAATCCAACGTTCAATATTTAAAACTGTAAATGTTGTGGATCCCAAACCAGAAATTGTAATGGTTGGTGTTCAAAGCCCATTCTCCCCGATTGCGCTTAACGGTGTGATCGCCTACATTGCCAATGGCAATGCCTGGGTTATGGAAGGCACAACGGCCAACCGCCGACCAGTGCTTACATCCGGCGATCTGGATGGGAAAGTATTTGCTCTCTCTCCTGATCAAACCTTATTGTTGTTCAGTCGAACTGCTGATGAAAATGAAGAAGGCATTATCAATTCATTATGGGTTATAGATATTACCGATAATAATGCACAGGCGATTTCGCTAAACGTAGAAAACGTTGTTCATTTTGCGGATTGGATTTCGGGATCAACTTATGCCATCGCATATTCAACGGTCGAAGCCCGGGAAACAGCACCTGGTTGGCAGGCAAATAACGATCTGAATATTGTTTATCTTACAAAAGAAGGAAATCTTGGCACACAGGAAGAAATCATTGAAACCAATGCTGGCGGTATTTATGGCTGGTGGGGAACAACATATGCAATTTCACCATCAGGTGATAAGTTTGCATATTCTAGACCCGAAAGTATTGGCATGGTTAATTTCATAGACGGAACTGTAGAACCATTGGTTGAGATACTACCTTACCAGACCCATTCCGATTGGGCCTGGGTCTCCCAGATTTCGTGGACTTCAGATGAAAATTTCATGTATGTGGTTTCCCATCGTCCTGCGTCCGGACTCACATCTGAAGAAGAATCACCCATTTTCAATATTGGTGTACTCTCACTAAGTTCTGACAATATCATTGATATTGTCAATCAGGCAGGTATGTTCTCTTACCCTGTTGTATCGCCTGATCTTGGCAGCAATCGAAATATGATCGCCTATTTACAAGCCATTTTCCCTGAGCAAAGCGAAACCAGTCGCTATCACTTGATGCTTATGGATCGTGACGGCTCGAATCAAAATAAAATCTTCCCCGATGAAGGATTACTGGGGATGGATCCGCAAAGTGTTGCATGGTCTCCCATGGAAACTACCGATGATTCCCCATGGCTTGCCTTCCACTATCAAGGAAATTTATGGCTATACGATGTATACAATAATCAATCTCGTCAAATTACAGGCGACGGCTCAATTGGAAAAGTTGACTGGAAATAAATTTTAACCATCAAAGAGGAATATCATGCGAATATTAATTACTGGCGCTGCCGGATTTCTGGGCTCGCATTTATGTGATCGCTTGATCAAAGAAGATCATCAAGTTATTGGAATGGATAATTTTGTTAGTGGTCGTGAAGAGAATTTGGCCCATCTGGCCGGTAATCCAAATTTCGAATTCATCAGACACGATGTCTCCAATTTCATTTTTGTGCCAGGCAAAGTAGATGCAGTTTTACATTTTGCCTCTCCTGCCAGCCCCAACCCGGAATCTCCTTTCAGCTACCCAAGCCTTCCTATTCAAACAATGAAAGCGGGTGCATTAGGAACACATAACTCTTTAGGGGTTGCCAGAGCTCATAATGCTAAATTCCTCTTAGCTTCAACCAGTGAAATTTATGGAGATCCACAGGAACATCCTCAAAAAGAAACCTACTGGGGACATGCTGACCCTATCGGTTTCCGTTCTGTTTACGATGAAGCAAAACGCTTTGCAGAAGCACTCACTATGGCTTATCATCGCTATCATAACATTGATACACGCATCGTACGTATCTTCAACACCTATGGTCCACGAATGCGTCTTGATGATGGGCGTGTTGTACCAAATTTTATTCAACAAGCATTGCAAAAAGAGCCTCTCACTGTCTATGGAGATGGATCACAGACGCGCAGTTTCTGTTACGTCAGTGATCTAATTGAGGGAATTTACCGTTTACTTTTATCAAATGAAAACCTGCCAGTCAATGTTGGGAATTCAGGCGAGTTTACCATTCTTGAATTTGCACAATTAATCAATCAAATGACCGCGAATAAATCGGGCATCATCTATAAACCGGATTCTCGTTTAGGCGATGACCCCAGTCGACGACGCCCCGATATTTCCCGTGCTAATGAGATATTGGAATGGCAGCCTAAAATTTCATTAAGAGAAGGCATTGAACTATCCATCCCCTACTTCAAGGAAAACTTGCCAATCGCATGATTAATCAACTATTAACCAATAAAAAAGAACAAACCCGCTTTATCCGATTTGCAATTGTTGGCGCTATCGGTGCTGTAGTAGACTTTGCAATATTTAATCTCTTGGCTGTTATCTTTCCAGATGGCAAGAATATTATTTTTCAGTCCATTTCGTTTACTGCGGCTGTTATTAGTAATTTCTTATGGAATCGATTCTGGACATATCCTGATTCCCGCAGCAAACAAATATCAAGTCAACTCACTCAGTTTTTTGTGGTGAACCTGATTGGTTTAGGTATACGTACGCTAATATACTCCGGATTTGAAAAACTATTCCTCAATATTTTTACACCAATGACTGCACTGCCGCTTTCAGCGGAAACCATCAGTAAAAATCTTGCTTTGGCTGGCGCCATCGGAATTGTTATGATCTGGAATTTTTTCATCAATCGTATTTGGACGTATAATGATGTTGAGGATTAAATAAACACCTAAACAAGACTATGGCTGATCAAGAAACATCAAATCCTAAACCTGAAATAACTTCAAGTGAAAGCAGTCTTCCTGATCCGATTGCAGTATCTTCTATTGCATCGATTAAAGATTTAATCAAAGTCGTCACTGGTAAAGATATTGATGAAACTGATCGTACGGCTGATTATGGATTTGCTGAAAAATTACCTTTTCCTTTTTCAGCAATTGTAGGCCAGCAGGAAATGAAACTGGCTTTGGTACTCTCTCTGATCAATCCATTAATTGGCGGTGTATTGCTTATTGGTCCAAGAGGAACAGGCAAAACAACCTCCGTGCGCAGTCTTATACCATTATTGCCGATGGTAGAAAAAAGTTCGTGTTTTTACGGTTGTACAGAGGATGATTTGCTCTCAGGGGGAACAGACGCCGTCTGTGAAGACTGTGCTCAGAAGTACGCGCGCAATGAACCTTTAACCCATCTTGAACCCACTCGCTTAGTAGAATTGCCACTAAACGCAACCATAGACGATGTTATCGGTCAATTAGATGATAACTTATCCAATAACCATCCAATGCGCTTTAAACGGGGTATTTTGTCCCGTGCGGATAAGAATATTCTTCTGGTCGACGAGATAAATTTACTACAAAATGAGATTTTGGATGCCATCTTGGACGCCAGTGCGTATGGGTCATATACGGTTAGGCGCAGCTCACTTTCTGCCACATTAAAATCCCGTTTTTCTATGGTTGGTACAATGAATCCACAAGAAGGCGTTTTGCGTCCGCAAATTCTGGATCGCTTTGGATTGCGTGTTTTTGCACGCTCTTTATCCTCTGTAGATGAACGATTATTGGCATATCAGCGCACACAGATATATAAATCATACCCGCATCACATTATTGCGGAATTCGAAGAAGAAACAACAAAAATGGCTGCTGATATTGAGAATGCACAGCATCTTGTCCGTCAAATGGAAATTCCTAATCCGATTGCAAAGCTAGGCATATCACTAATTACTCAATTAAAGATTCCTTCGATACGCGCTGAAATCAGTTTGTTTGAAGCAGCCAAAGCGCATGCAGCTGCTGATAATCGGGATAAAGTTACCAAAGATGATCTGCAGGCTGTGGCAATTATCGCCCTGCGTATGCGGAATTCTCATTCTAAAATGAATGATGATGCTTCCCTTGAAGAGGAAGACCAAAAAATAAAAACAGCCATGCAGGAAATTTTCAACTAAGGGATAAATATTGAAACCATTACGAATTATATCTGGTACAGCAAAAGGAATGCGTATTGCGGCTGTGCCAGGAGATACTACTCGCCCGATTACGGATCGAGTAAAAGAATCACTTTTCAATATTATTGGTGCGGATATTCGAGATAGTCGCTTTCTAGATCTTTTTGGAGGAACAGGCAGTGTTGGTATTGAAGCACTCAGTCGAGGTGCTGCATTTTGTCAATTTCTGGATAAATGCAATAAAGCTGTCACTGTCATCAAAGAAAATCTCCAACATACTAGACTTGCTGAAAATGCAAATGTGATTAATACGGATGCATTTCGATATTTACAAGTAAAGGTTGCTGAACCATTCGACTATATTTATATTGCCCCTCCTCAATACAAACAGATGTGGATTGATGCCATAAAGTACATTGACGAAAATCCGCACTGGTTGGTGGAAGATGCATGGGTTATTGTCCAAATCCACCCCATTGAATATAAAGAACTTGCCTTCAAAAATCTTGAACAGATAGAAGAACGCAAATACGGCAGCACATTATTGATTTTTTATGAAAGAAAGGCTACTTGATCACAATATTTAATTGGTCATTCTCATCATAACAATATAGTATCGATAATGGTTCTGCATCGTCACCCAATGCCAATACAGACGGAATCAGAATTGGTAAATCCTCTACCAGATCAAACTTTGACACCGCTTCAATATTGATCCATTCTAATTTTCCCTCAGAGGATTCCTTCAATACACCCTCTGTATATTTCCCGCGAAATACAAACATTCCAATACCAATTGCCTTGTCTGTATCAATCATGACAATTGCGCACAGCTTAAGCTGATCGATTTTCAGTCCAGTTTCTTCATCCAATTCCCGTTTTGCAGCCGAATAAATGTCCTCACCTTGTTCAATATGTCCCCCAATACCATTGTAGCAATTTGCCCAGAGGCGCTTGTCTGGTGCACCTTTGAGCAATAATATTTCATCTTGTTTTGTGATAAATATCAATGTTCGTGGAATAATCTGGTAGCGGTCCGAAAATACACCTTGATCTTCTTTTCCCATAATTCACCTGAAATAAGAAGACATCTACCTTGATCAGTCAGGTAGATGTCTAAATAGCTATTTTATGATCTTATACTAAGAGTTTGCGGATTTCGTCCAAATGACCTGCACTACCAAGTTTTTCGTTCTTGGCAGCGATGAAATTTGCGTATTCATTCATGAAGATGACACCAGGATCACGCAGATCAAATTTCTCAGGAAAATCGCGGAAGAATTCACGATGTACGCGAGTCCAAACCAAACGACCATCGGTGTCAATATTAATTTTGGTTACACCTAATTCAGCGGCACGTTTGAATTGGGAAGCATCCACACCTTTTGCACCAGCAATTTTTCCACCAGCTTCATTAATCCGTCGTACTTCTTCCTGAGGAACAGAGCTGCTGCCATGCATAACCATGGGAAAACCTGGCAAATTCTTCTGAATACCTTCCAGTACATCAAAATGTAAGGATTGGCTGCCAGAAAACTTGAACGCACCGTGGCTTGTACCGATTGCACATGCTAATGAATCTACACCGGTACGATCAACAAATTCTTTTGCCTGATCGGGATCAGTCAATTTTGCGTCTGCTTCGCTAACTTTCACATCTTCTTCAACGCCGCCTAACTGGCCCAATTCCGCTTCAACTACCAGCCCTTTGGCATGAGCTGCATCCACGACACGTTTGGTAATGGCGATATTCTCATCAAAAGAATGATGGCTGGCATCAATCATCACCGAGCTATAAAAACCCGAGTTAATGCAGTCATAACAGGTTTCTTCATCACCATGATCAAGATGGACAGCGAAAATGGCTTCCGGGAATACTTCGTCAGCACTACGGATTAAACCTTCCAGCATCAATTTATGCGTGAATTTTCGTGCGCCTTTACTGATTTGTATAATAAATGGAGCCTTGCTCTGTAGATTGCCTCGAAACAAACCCATTGCTTGCTCAAGATTATTGATATTATAGGCACCAATGGCATACTTGCCATATGCTGCTTCAAAAAGTTTTGCAGTTGTTACAATCATCATTCCTCCAGAGATACCACTATAGGTATCTTAAAATTAATTCCGGGCCTTAACTTAAGAACATGGGGACACCCATGAAATCTTTAATCTTTGGTTTGTAATTTTCAATATCATAAAAAGCCGGAACATCAACACTCTTCTTGCCAGCCAATACAATACTCACCGGCATAGTAGTGTATTTTCCACCATGCAAACCAACAATCTTTCCCGTGTCTCCACGTTTAATCAATTGAATCGCCAGATGCCCAAAGGACATTGCTACCATACGATCCAAAGAATCAGGTGCCCCTGAACGCATCAGGTAAGCGAGCTGCTGATACATGATGTTCTCACCAGTCAACTGCTTGATCTGATCAGAAACTAATTCACCAACACCACCTAATTTCTTGTGACCGTAAGCATCTTCTTCACCTGTTTCAATAACAGTGCTGCCTTCCAGAATTGCGCCTTCGGATATGGTCATGATTGCATAATTGGATGGATTATTTCTTTTATCCTCTAATAAGAAATCAGCTAAACGATCAACATTGCAATGAACTTCAGTAATAATCGCACGATCAACATAACCTAAATATGCGCTAATCAAACTCGTTTCACCGGAATTTCTGCCAAACAATTCAACAACACCGATACGCTCATGTGAGCCAACAGAAGTACGCATATTAGTGATGAATTCAACGCTGCGGGTAACCGCAGTAGAGAAACCAATACAATAATCTGTACCAAATACATCATTATCCATTGTCTTGGGAATAGCAACAACCGGAATACCTTCCTGATGCAGTCGTACAGAATAACTTAGTGTATCGTCACCACCAATGGTCACCATCACATCAATACCAAGGGTCTCCAGTACTTTTAAGATATGTTCTGTATAGTCCAGAGTTCCTTTATCATCAACTGGCTTGCCCATTGGAGAATCTTTCAAAAAATCCGGGACCATATGGGGGGTAACACGTTGTGGGTTGGTTCTTGATGTGTGCAAAAATGTGCCACCTGTACGATCAATAATTCGAACATCTTCACTCGTTAATGGGCGAATATTCTTTTTTGCACTTTCCGGGTTATCAGGATTATAGCCCAGTAGCCCTCCCCATCCTCGGCGAATACCTATTACGTTATAACCTGCTTCCAATGCGCTCATGACGACAGCTTTCATACATGGGTTCAAACCAGGTACATCACCTCCGCCAGTAAGGAGACCTATTGTCTTCTTCATCTTCCCTCCGAAAAATAATAAGTTTGTCTTATGATTCCTATACAGTACTACTGTTTTACTTCCAGACTGGGGACTTTAAATGTTATCTTGGTTCCTTGTCCAACAGCTGATTCAATATCCATATTGCCGCCAAGTAATTCCACCCGTTCCTTGATCAATTTCAAACCCAAACCTTCTGATTTCTCTAATTTCAACGGATCGAATCCTTTCCCGGTGTCACTCACTGAGACGCGAATCCAGCTATCTTCAATCAATATTTTTACATCAATTTCGGATTTTTCATTATTATGCCTGGATGCGTTTCCCAATAATTCTTGCAATGCACGGAAAATCATTACCTCTAAATAGGCTTCAAGCCGCCGTTCTTGTCCTTTAATGGACAAAGTAACGTCGTGGGATATCTCCTCTTTAAAATTATCAACATACCGTCGTATCGTGGGGAATAATCCAAGATCATCTAACATCATTGGACGCAATTCAAATATAAAAACACGGACTTTCTGAAAAGTACTCATTGCAGCAGCTTTGAGATTCGCTAATTCGTCACGTGCTTTATCGGCGTCAATCTCAAATAATCTGCCAGCAATTTCAGCCTGGACAATAAAATTGGATAACGCTTGAGCCGGACCATCATGCATTTGTCGTGATAATCGCTGTCTGACGGCTTCTTGCGAACTAATCACCATTTCCAGCACGTCAGTGCCACTCTGGCTGGATTTTCTCCCACCACCTTCTGCATCCCTGTAAAAATTCTGGTTCGTTTTGTCTAGAAATTTAATAAATGTTTCAATACCGTTTTTTTCACATTGCAGTTTTTCGATCTGCCCACGCATAACCATCAGACGCTGTTGTGCGTCCATCGCTGCATTGTAGGCAGTACGAATATCTGGTCGGGGAATTACATCAATCTGACCTTTTACATGTTGCAAATGCCCTGAAATTGAAGCGTTTCTTTCAACCAGTTTGTTTAATTCAATCTGGCTTTGTTCAATCATGTTGGTTATATCATCCAACTGATTGCGAGAACGCTCTATCTCACTCAGCAATTCACTTTTGTATTCATCAAAGTTTTGATCACTCGCAGCTGATGAAAGATCCATATCAGCGATTCTCCTCAACATGAATATCAACTAAATAAATGGCTTACTAATTTGTAAGTATGACTCTACTGAAAAAACATGCTACTTTTCAGTCTAAATTTTGCATACAAAGCGAAATTGGCCTTTTCCAACC